>CAVOGC010000001.1:0-132265 GCA_963695105.1 uncultured Gammaproteobacteria bacterium
CTTGGACACTTGACCGGTTTGGATTTGAACCAGCGCCTCGAACCCCTGATACTCCATATGGATATGCGGTGGTGGGTCATGCCACATGCGGACGATGATCCCAAAAAATACCGACACAATAGGCATAGCGGATGTCTGTTTGGCTTGGGAACGGCCATAAAAAACCTGGGGTAGCCGGGGGCTGACGTTGATCAGCTATACTACCGGCTTGGGCCGTCGTAACCACATCAATAACTTCGATAGCAAAAAGCAAGACCCGACTCCATATTTTTCACCAAGGGCGGACCAAGGAGCGGACCGAGGAGCGGACCAAGGGCGAGGCCAAGCTGTTGCGGAAGTTGCTAATTCGCCGTTTTGGGCCGTTGCCGGCGGGGGGTGCCGGCGCAGTTGGAAGCATGGGCGGAGCGGGTGTTGGAGGCGACGACGCTGGAAGCGGTATTCAACCCGGAACAGGGCCGATCATGAACGAGAGCTTGAGCATCATTCTTCCCGCTAAGAACGAAGCAGCCAATCTACCGCCGTTGTTGGCCGAGCTGAAAGCGTTGTATCCGGCGGCGGAGATCATCGTGGTCGACGACGGTTCCACCGACCAGACCGGCGAGGTGGGCCGGGCGCACGGTGTGCGGGTGGTCCGTCACCCGTACTCGCTGGGCAACGGCGCGGCGGTCAAGACCGGCGCGCGGAATGCCAAGGGCGACCTGCTGGTTTTCATGGACGCCGACGGTCAGCACTCGCCCACCGACATTCCCCGCCTGCTGGCGAAACTGGAGGAAGGCCATGAAATGACGGTGGGCGCGCGACAGGCCGATACTCATGCTTCACCGGGCCGGCGGCTGGCCAATCATCTTTACAATCGGCTGGCCTCGGTCATGACCGGCTATCGCATCGAGGATCTTACCTCCGGATTTCGTGCCGTCCGCGCTCGTCACTTCCTCAAGTTTCTCTACCTGCTGCCCAACGGCTTTTCCTACCCCACCACCAGCACCATGGCCTTTTTCCGCGCGGGGTTTCCGGTCGCCTACATCCCGATCCGTGCGGGCCAGCGCGGTGGCAAAAGCCATATCCGCCTGCTGCGGGACGGGGCACGGTTTTTCCTGATCATCCTCAAAATCGGCGCCCTGTTCTCGCCGATGAGGTTTTTTCTCCCGCTGAGCCTGGTCTTCTTTCTCACCGCCGTGGGTTACTACGGCTACACTTATGCCACCATGCACCGTTTTACCAACATGAGCGCCGTACTGTTGATCTACTCCCTGTCGCTGTTTCTGATCGGGCTAGTCTCGGAACAAATCTCCGCCCTGCATTATAAGGGGGTCGAAGACGATCAACGGAGAACGCGGCGTGATGAAGGGCAGGCATCTTCGAAGCTACCATGAAACGCATTCTGGGTATCTCCGCGTATTACCACGATAGCTCCGCCGCCCTTTTGGAGGACGGGATTCTGAACGCGGCTGCGCAGGAGGAGCGTTTTTCCCGCAAGAAGCATGATGCTCGCTTCCCCAGGGCGGCGGTGCGTTACTGTCTGGATACCGCCGGTGTTCCGTTGAGCGCGTTCGACAGCGTGGTTTTTTACGATAAGCCGCTGCTCAAGTTCGAGCGGCTTTTGGAAACCTATTTGGCCTATGCGCCCAAAGGGTTTCGCTCGTTCTTGCAGGCGATGCCGATCTGGTTGAAGGAAAAGCTTTATCTGAAATCGTTACTGCGTCAGGAACTGGCCGAGGTTTCCGGGATACCGCTCGAGGCGCTGCCGCCGTTGTTGTTCACCGAGCATCATCAATCTCATGCGGCTTCGGCGTTTTTTGCCAGTCCGTTTCCCAAGGCGGCAGTATTGTGTCTGGACGGCGTCGGCGAGTGGGGGACTACCTCGGTCTGGCAGGGCGATGGCCATCGGCTGGAATCATTGTGGCAGATCGACTTTCCGCATTCACTGGGTTTGCTGTATTCAGCGTTTACTTATTACACCGGCTTCAAGGTCAATTCCGGCGAGTACAAAGTGATGGGGCTGGCACCCTATGGCCAGCCGCGTTATGTAGACCGGATACTGGACAAACTGGTGGATTTGAAGCCAGATGGCACCTTCCGGTTGAACATGGATTATTTCAACTACGCCACCGGCTTGACCATGACCAACGAGCACTTTCATGAGTTATTTGAAGGACCGCCGCGTCAACCGGAGACTCGATTGACCCAGCGGGACATGGATCTGGCACGGTCGATTCAGGACGCGACCGAGGAGATTGTGCTGCGGCTGGCACGGACGGTGCGCAGGGAAACAGGCAATGAGTGCCTGTGTCTGGCCGGAGGCGTGGCACTGAATTGTGTAGCGAATGGGCGAATTCTGCGCGAGGGGATCTTCCGAGACTTGTGGATTCAACCGGCGGCGGGCGACGCGGGAGGCGCAGTCGGCGCGGCTTTGGCGGCTTGGCATCAATACGCTGGTCAGCCCCGCCAGGCGGATGGACGGACGGACCAAATGCGCGGTGCCTTCTTGGGACCGCGCTTCGAGAATGCCGAAGCAGGTATCCGGTTAGCTCGGTTGGGGGCTAAGTCGGTGGTATTACCGGACGATGAATTAATCCTCCAGGTAGCCCGGCTGCTGGCGGAGGAGAAGGTCATCGGCTGGTTCCAGGGATCGATGGAGTTTGGGCCACGGGCCTTGGGCGCCCGGTCGATCCTGGGTGATCCGCGCTCATCTGCCATGCAAAAGGTGATGAACCTGAAGATTAAATATCGAGAGTCATTCCGTCCGTTTGCGCCTTCGGTTCTGCTGGAAAAGGTTGCCGAGAACTTCGAACTGGATCGGCCCAGTCCGTATATGCTACTAGTGGCGAAGGTTCGCCCCGAGCGTTGCATTCCGATGACCTCGGGACAACAGGCGTTGTTTGGGCTGGACTTGCTGAATATCCCCCGCTCCGATCTGCCAGCCATCACGCATATAGACTATTCCGCCCGCGTTCAGACGGTCCACGCTGACACCAATCCGCGCTACCATGCTTTGCTGCTGGCGTTTGAGGCGTTGACCGGGTGCGCGGTGCTGGTGAACACCTCTTTTAATGTGCGCGGCGAACCGATTGTCTGCACTCCGGAGGATGCTTACCGCTGTTTCATGCGCACTGAAATGGATTATCTGATTGTGGAAAATCATCTACTGGCCAAGGCCGAGCAACCTGTGCTACCGAATGATCGGGCCTGGATGCAGGAATTTGAATTGGATTGAAAAAGTTATGACACAGTCGGTGAATATGATCGAGGTCGATGCACGTACTTTGCGGCGCTTTGGATTAACGGTTGGCGCGATGCTAGGGTTTATCTTCGGCCTGCTGCTGCCTTGGTTGTGGGGTAGCGTTTATCCGCTCTGGCCGTGGCTGGCCGGGGGGGGGTTGGCGTTGACCGGTGCATTAAAGCCAGCTTGTTTAAGCAAATTGTATCGAGGCTGGATGCAGTTTGCGCTGGCCCTGGGCTGGTTGAATACCCGACTCATTCTAGGTTTGGTGTTTTATGGATTCATAACCCCCATGGGGCTAATGCTGCGCTTGACGGGCAAAGATCCGCTCGCCAAGCGCTTTGATCCGAAGATAAACAGTTATCGGGTGCCGGCGACGCCCCGACCGAACCAGGCGCATTTTGAGAGGCCGTTCTGATGCTGGAATTGTGGCGGGATTTATGGGCGTTCATGCGGGAACGCAAGAAATTTTGGTTGATGCCAATCATCGTGGTATTGGTGCTGCTCGGGGCGTTGCTGATCTTTGCGCAGACTTCAGCCTTGGCGCCATTCATTTATACCTTGTTTTGAGGGATGCCCGTTTGAAGAAGGACTGGTGGTTGGCTGTGGGAATAACTGTGTTGACGGTGACGCTGGCGCTGGGCTTGATTCGGCTGTTCGCTCCCCAATTGCTGGGCGGTACGCGGGACTTGCAACTGGTTCGCGCCAGCAAGGAAATACCACCGTTCTTCGAAAACGTGTTCCGGCGCGAGGATTATGAGAGCCAAGAATTTATTATTCAGGATCCTTATGTTAAGCGGGCCAAACCATTATTCCCCGAAGTACCCCCAATGGGGCCGCATGACATTCTGGGATTCCGCAATAGGGCGATTCCCAACATCGCTGATATCGTTATCATCGGCGATAGTCAGACCTACGGCAATAATGCAATCTTGGCTGAAAATTGGCCAAGACAATTGCAGGCGATGCTCTCGTCCAAGCAATCGGTGATGTACACCATGGCAGTCGGCGGATGGAGTGCCACTGAATATCTAGCGATGTTCAACAGGGCGTTGCTGTTTCAACCACAGGTTATCGTGGTGGCTTTCTACACGGGCAACGACGCTCTTGAAACCTTCATTCAAGCCTATGGCAATGATTACTACGCATTTCTGAGGCTGGACCCAAAGCTGGATGCTGGAGATGCACCAAAAGTGACGTTTCCAGCACCGGAGTCGGAGTGGTGGAAGGTCGCTTTTAAGGATGGTATTTCAACCATCTTTACCCCCAAGCTGCGATATGCCTCGAATCAGGATCATCCAGCAGTTCGAACTGGCTATGCGATTATGGCCGAGACCGGCCGTTTAATGGGAGATATGGCGCGGAAATACCAGTCCAAGCTGGTCTTCACGATTATTCCAACCAAGGAACTAGTGTATGCAGCTAAAGTGGCTCAGGAAGATATTGAATCACCTACGGATTATGCATCTCTCATCGATGAAGAACGTACAAATGCTCGGCAGTTGGCGGATGATTTACGCAAAATTCCCGATGTGACTGTGGTTGATTTGATTGATCCCTTACAGGAAGCTGCAAAAACCAATATTCCTTTATATCCGGACGACGTCGACGGCCATCCAGTTGTAGCCGGTTATAGGGTAATCGCTCAGACATTATCTCCTATTATTGAACCGTTTTTACCAGCACGCTTGGAAGGTTTGGCAGCAGTACTCCAAGATGAGACTCGTTACCGATTCTTCCTGGTTCGAGATAGTCAGGTCTGGTTGTTGCCTTCGCCTGATATCGCTCTCCAGAATGGCTGGTCGTTGGAAAATATTCCGCTGGTTGAAGAAAAGCTGATCCAGCGCTTGCCGTTAGCAGGCCGTATGGATCGGGTTGATGCAGAGCGGTTCGGACCACGCTGAAATTGGAAGCACACGAAAAATTACGCTTACTGCTCGGCTGGTTCAGTTAGCCAAAGCCGGTTTTGGGAGACCAGATCTACAGGACCTCTCGAAGAGTTGATTTTCCTTATGGTGCGCACTTGGATTATCGTGATCGGATTCTGTTTACAACACATTGATCGAGATAGACGAGTTTTGGTAACAAGTATAGATTTTTTCAATTAAAATGAAATGTCGCCCATAAAACAACAGAGTAACATCCTGGTTCTTTCGACTTCTTTTCCTCTACGACAATATCCTGTCAGTGGTATCTTTGTCGAGCGTTTAGTTCGAGCATTAAGCAAATATTACCGATTAACGGTTGTTGCACCCTGCGCCAATGGTGCCAGTATTAAAATTTCGGATGCGCCTTATCTGTTAAGTTGTTTTCGTTATGCTCCTCGTTCTTGGCAAGTTCTGGCGCATGCGCCCGGCGGTATCGTTGCCGCCATCCGGCGTAACCCATTTTGCCTCCTGTTGGTTCCGATGTTGATGTTGTCCATGTTGCTTGCATGTTTTTTGAATGCCAAAGGCAAGCAACTGCTTTTTGGGAATTGGTCTATTTGCGGTCTCATCTCTGGGTTGGTCGGACGGTTGCGCGGCATCCCAGTGGTAACCACGCTTCGTGGATCGGATGTTAATTTGGTCAAGCGGTCTTTGGTTAATGACTGGCTGCTGGCAATAGCTATTGCATTAAGCCATCGCACCGTAACGGTGAGTGCCGCCTTATCGAAGGCGTTGTCCGATCGCTATCCACGATTCTCTGTGCGCATTCGCATGATTCCTAACGGGATTGATGAAAATTTGCTTTTACTGAACCGGCTCCCGCCGCAGCCTGGGATCAAATTAAGGCTTGTTTTTATCGGCAATCTCATTCCCTTGAAAGGGGTAGACACCATTTTGCGGGCGCTTACAAGCTTGCCTGCGGACATCATTCTTAAAGTCGTGGGCGAGGGTGTTCAGGCAAAAGCCTTGGAAGCATTTTGCGCGAAATTGGGCATCAACGCACGGGTTTCGTTTACGGGGGCCTTGCCTCCAGAAACTATTCCGATGATTTTACAGGAGTCGGATGTACTGGTATCGGCCAGCCACAGCGAAGGCCGACCTAATGTTGTTCTCGAAGGGTTGGCGGCGGGTTTGGCGATAATCGCCACTAATATTGATGGCACGTCTGAACTTATTAAAGAAGGCCAAACTGGATTATTGTTTCCTCCAGGCGACGCAAATGCTTTATGTTCCTGCATCGAAAGGCTTTACCAAGATCCGGCCTTGTGTCGACAATTGGGCGAAAAGGGGCGCGAGTGGATTAAGGAACAGGGGTTGCTTTGGCAAAATACGGCGGCAGCTTATGCTCGCCTTTTTGATGAAGTTATTGCCGAAAATTCGAGGAGATAGCTCGTGTGTGGTCTTGCGTTTTTGTTTGCTCCACATTTCACACTCGAAGAACGCCAGGAACGTATGAACCGCGCGCTTGATCGGCTTCAGCATCGTGGTCCGGATGAAGCCGGGATCCTTAATGGTACTGATATTACTTTTGGCCATCGCCGTTTATCCATCATTGACTTAGCGACCAGCCATCAACCGATGGTAGATTCAACTAAACGCTTCACACTCTGTTTTAACGGTGAGATTTATAATTATCAGGAGTTACGCCAAGCATTGGTATCTCGTTGGACTTTCACGACTGAGGGAGATACCGAGGTTTTACTGGCAGGTCTGATTTTGGAAGGTCTTGGCTTTTTAGAACACTTGGAAGGGATGTGGGCTTTTGTACTCTGGGATGAACAACGGCAACGTTTGTTGTTGAGCCGTGACCGGTTAGGCAAGAAGCCGCTATATTACCGCTTCGTTCCTGAAGGAATCATCGGTGCCTCGGAATTGCCGGCCTTGAGGGTGCTGGATTCCGAACCGTGGACGGAGGATTTCGACAGCACGGCTGATTATTTGCGTTATGGCTATTTCTTGCCTGGCTTTACGGCGTATCGGGAGGTGCGGGAAGTGTTGCCCGGACATACGCTGCACTTGGCAGCCCGGTGAGGGAATGCAGGCAGGAACCATATTGGCAACTGCGGTTGCAGGCATTCTCGGGTAGCCCGGCACAGGCAAGGACGCAATTGCGGGAAGCCCTGATCAAGGCAGTCGAGCGGCGTTTGGTTGCGGATGTCGAAGTCGGGGCGTTCCTGTCGGGCGGCGTGGATTCGTCGCTGATCGCGGGGATCGTGCGTCGGGAGTTGGGGCGACCGCTCAAGACCTTTACCATCGGGTTTCAGGAGCGGGCGTTCGATGAGCGGACCTATGCTCGGGTGGCCGCCGAAGCATTCGGGACGGAGCATTATGAAGAAGTATTGCAAGGGTGGGACGAAACCGAATTGGAACGGCTGATCGGCCAGCATGTGGGCCAGCCGTTCGCCGATGCCTCGTTGCTGCCGACCACTTTGGTTTCGCGGGTGGCGTCTAAGCAGGTTAAGGTGGCGTTGTCGGGAGATGGTGGCGATGAGTTGTTCAGCGGCTATCAGCGTTATCAGGCGCGAGTGCTGTTGCGCTGGTATACCCGCCTGCCGGAGAAAGCGCGCGGTGGTGTCGAGAAACTGGTGCGCGGCTTGCCGGAGCCGATGGCGCACCATAGCCGTAGCCTCGTTAAGAAAGCCCATCTGTTCTTGGATATCGCGGCCCGGCAGGCGGCGGAGACGCCTTATTTCGCGCCGTTGATGTTCAGTCCAGAGCAGTTGCGGTTGCTGGCCTCGGATTTGGCGGGTCGCGGTCATGCGCCGCCCGGTGTTCCCGAATCCACTGAGCCGGACGATTTGCAACGGATGATGGCGGCCGATGCGTTGATTTATCTGCCCCAAGACATACTGGTCAAGGTGGATCGCGCCAGCATGGCGCAGGCGTTGGAAGTGCGGGCACCGTTTTTGGATCGGGCGCGTGGTGGAACTGGCGTTCAGTTTGCCGCGTCCTTGGCATCGGCGAGGTTGGCGGGGCAAGCGGATGTTGCGGGAAGCCTTTGGGGATTTGTTGCCCACCGTATTGTGGCGACGGCGCAAGCAGGGATTTGGCGTGCCCTTGCACGACTGGTTTCGAGGGGTATTGGGAGAGCGGTTGCGGGGCTGGTTGGCCGATGATCCCGGCGTCTTGGCGGCTCCGGCCGTGCGGGGTTTGCTGGCCGAACATGGCGCGCGGCGGCGGGATCATGGTTATCGGCTGTGGCTGATTTATGTGTATTTGTTGTGGCGGCGGGGGCTGAAATAAACAGCTTAAGCTTTTTGAAAGTTGGCGCAGAGGAGATAGCAAGATGGATTCTATAGAACGCTTGACTGAGTTGGCAAAAGCTTTGCCGGCAGCTGAGCTGGCACAGGTGATCGGCTATATGGAGAGGCTACAGGCAGGACGAATTCAGAGGATTGATAGCGCAGACGATGACTGGGATTTGTTCGAACAGTATGCTGGAAGTTGGACAGGGCGTTTTCATCGTGAGGATTGCTATGATCGTCCGTGCCTTCGCTGATACGAACGTGGCGGTATATTGTCTGGATGCCGGATGTGACTCTGCGAACTAAAGCACTGGCGGTGATGCGCTCCCGACCGGTGATCAGCATTCAGGTGGTTAATAAATTTATAGCAGTCGTGCTACGCCAAGGCCGCTTGCCACGAGAAACTGTGATTCGATTAGCCCGTATTTTGATGAATCGCTGTGAAGTGATGTCGGTTACACGCCAGATAGTTGAAAATGCTTTTCGTGTTGGTAATCGCTATCAAATATCACATTGGGACTCACTGATTGTCGCGGCAGCGCTGGCGGTGGACTGTGATACGCTATTTTCCGAAGACTTACAGCAGGGGCAAATTTTTGATGGGAAATTAACCGTTATGAATCCATTTCTTTAATTAGAAAGTGACTTTGGTGATGCTGCTGGGATGAAGCATATCGCGCTTTTCCTCCCCGATCTGAATGGTGGTGGCGCGGAGCGGGTTATGCTGACGCTTGCTAAATATTTTGTCGGGCGTGGGCATCGGGTGGATATGGTTCTGGCCCGCGCCGAAGGGGCGTTGTTGCCGCTGTTGCCGCCTACGGTTCGCTTGGTGGATTTGCGAGGTGGATGGCGAAACTGGGGGCTGCTGGGTCTAGCCGTGTCGGCGACGCTAAGGTTAGCGGCTTATCTTCGTCGGGAACGACCTAATGTATTGTTGAGTACGCTAACGGGGGCTAATCTAGTTGCAGTGCTGGCTTGTTGTGTAATTGGAAGGCGCAATATTCGGTTGGTATTACGTGAAGCTGTCACTTTAAAGAATCTCAAGGGCTGCTTCCGATTTTATTTGATGCGTTGGTTGTACCCAAAGGCAGATTTTATTGTGGTGTTGACTGAATTTATGCGTCGAGAATTGATCGCAACTTTTCGTCTTTATGCTGATAATGTTGTGTGCATCCCTAATCCGATAGATTTGGATTTTATTCAGGATAAAGCATCAGTCCTTTTTGAACATCCCTGGTTTTTACCAAATAGGCCACCTATTGTGATGGGGATCGGCAGGTTCAGCCCACAAAAGGATTTTAGGACATTGATTCATGCCTTTGCCCAGTTGCGCTCTAGATGTCAAGCCCATCTGGTTATCCTTGGTGAAGGGCCGTTGAGAAGTGAATTGGAGGCTTTGATCAAGGAGTTGAAACTGGATAAGGATGTGATTTTACCTGGTTTTGATAACAATCCCTATCGCTGGTTGAATCGTGCAAAAGTGTTGGTACTATCATCGCTATGGGAGGGATACCCGAATGTCGTTCTTGAAGCACTAGTGCTTGGAAAGCCGGTTGTAATGACCGATTATGATACGTCGGTTAAAGTATTAGCGAGCGAAAGCGAATATATCAACGTTGTTCCAACTGCCGATCCTGCTAAGATGGCTACTGCCATTTTTGATATATTCAATTATCCTACCAAACGTCGAGTTTCAATGCTTCCTGTTGAAATTGAAACTGCTTCACAACGCTACCTCAATTTGCTTATCACGACCGAGAATCTTGATTTAAAATGATTGGCATGAAGGGAAACATATTTAATTGGTTGCGTCGTGTTTTTTATTTAATTATCTTGCTTGGCTTAATTGTTTTCCTGATACGGCAAGGTGTTGAGCCTTGGCGGATTTTGGCAGCTAACCCGCAGGCTTTTATCGGGGTGATGGTAGTTACTACGCTGGGTATCCTGGTCCAAGCCAACGCTTTCAAGATGTGTTTACCTCAAGGTAGCAAATACCTACCCTTGTCTCGGTTGATCGAGATCTGGGCCATCAGCGGAATAACCAGTTTACTAGCGCCTGTCATCGCCAGTCTGGCGATGCGAACCGTGTTACTTCAACGCGAGGGAATCGGGTTAAAGGCGAATGTTATAGCAACGGTCAGACAAACCTGGTTTAACTGTGAATGTGCGTTGTTCGCGGGCGCTATAGTGTTAGTTGCTTATCCATGGCCAGTAATTCCTTATTTAGGTTATGGGTTGGGATTGATTTGGTTTGGTTTGTGGCTGTCTAGAAAATGTTTGCTAATCTACAGTGGGTCTTATATTAATCTGCATTTTCCAAGCGCGTTGAGAATAGCTTATTCACCTTCTTGGCTGGCATTGTTCTGGTTATCGGGACAGGTCATTACCATGGCTGTCAATTACTGGATAGTATTTATGTTGATGTCGGCTCCTTTAGAATGGCATGAAAGTTTTTTGCTGGCGACGCTTACTATTTTAGCTAGTTTGATCGTTTTTGTTCCTAATGGCTTGGGAGTTTTAGACGCGCTTTGGGTTTGGGTCGGCAATCGACAGGGTTTGGTTTTAGGAGAATCTGTAGCCTTGGCCCTCATTATGAGGTTTGGCTATCTTGCGGCGGCTGTACTACTGTGGTTTGGCTTGAGTCAGTGGCGACGAGTTTTCTATCGTTCGATTGGCGGATGATAATACCCTGACCTGTCGGTAAATGAAGGATATGTTCAGGTTTGTCGGCCATAAATTCATGAGCAGCCTTTGTGGCTCCAGGACAAGTCAGGAAACCATAATCATCCATCACAATGACTCCACCTGGTGAAAGGCGGGGGTAAAAAAACTTTAGGCTGTCCAAAGTGGGTTGGTAAAGATCCACGTCGATATGAACTAAACAGAATTGACGTTCGGCAACTTCCTGAAAGCGTTCTGGAATCCAACCTTTAAGAATGTGAATATGGGAAAATTCGGATATGTTTTTCCTTAATACGTCTTCGGTAGTTTTAAGATCACCACTCTGCCATTCTTGAACTCCTTGTCGTGTGGAATCTTCAGAGTCAGGCATCGATAACCCCTCAAACGAATCGAACAGAAACAACTTCTTATTGGGAGCTTCTTTTGCCATGAACCATGCTGATACACCCACATAACATCCGCATTCAGCAAGGTCGCCTGATACGTTATTAGTGAAGCGCATAAACTCCCTCAGAGTATATTTGCGTTCCTCAGAATAATAATTATGTGGCGATAGTTTTCTGAATTTATTTATAAAATTTTTATCTTGGCGCCAAATTTTGTGATCATCTCCTATGTAATAATCGCCGAACAAGTTAGCACTGATGCGCGCTAACTCTTGACTCACACGTCTGCGTTGGCTGGCGTTCCCAAAAACTAACCAATTCAGGCTTTTTATAATTCTCCTTAAAGAGTACATCCTCATGAAATTTACCTTGTATAAAATTAATAGGTGTTAATTGGAGAGGAGAAAGATTGTAGAGGAACTCCCCAGTAATTTTGATAATTTTGATCGTATTGATGTGTTGAGTCTGGAATAAAAAATTTGATTTCCAGTATAAAACAAACCTGCAGGGTAACAACCTTTCATAGTCCAACCACAGCTTCGAAAATGACGTAACCAAGATTTTTTTGAAAAAAGGTATAACTCATAAATAGCGGTTCCGCATTCACCATGACGGGGTGGCCACAAAAGTCTGCTGAAGATCTCCACGCGTGATAAATGAGAGCTTTGATTAAACTGACCGATGGCTTTGCTACTATCTGTTAAAACTTGAATTTTTATATAGCCAATGACGAGACGACATATATAGAAATGATGAGTAAGAATTGTCCATAATCGCCAAGTGCTCGTTGGGACGATATGGACTGCGGTTCCATTCGGGCGAAGCACTCTTTTGAATTCCCGGTCCAATTTGTTTGGATCGGGAATATGTTCCAATACATTGGAACTAAAAATAATATCAAATGAGTTGTCAGGAAAAGGCAGATTGATCCCATCGTAGAGAATGATCGGAAAAACCCTACTTTGAAGATACTGGCTTTCTGGAATATCAACAGCGGTGACTTCATAACCCTGATGGCTTAACCATTGTGCTTGCCAGCCGGCACCAGCGCCAATTTCCAGAATACGTCCCGAGGCAGGAAAATATCGCAGGGCTTGTTGCAATTCATGCTGCCTGATGATTTTTAAATGTTCTCGTCTTTTTATATCCAGTTTCATGTTTTTATGCTTTTTTTAGCAGAAAGTAACCACCGCAGTGACATAAATCTACGGGTCTCCTCTAATCGCTCATTTCCGGCTGCTTGGGTGGTTTTGCTTGCGGTTCTGCTTGCGGCCTTCCTTGACCTGTCAATTGGGCTTCTAGGGAAGCGATCTTACTCTCCATAAAGCGGCTCCCGTCAACTTGGCGTGCCCGATTAAGATAATCTCGGGCCTCAGCCTCGCGTCCTATGGACATGAGAACTAAGGCTTTATTTAGGTAGTAAGTGGGCTCGGCGGGGTACAAGGTCAATGCCTTTTCCTCGTAAGCGAGTGCCTGCTCGAAGTCGCGATCAAGGAACGCGAAATTCGCGTTTGCCGAGTACACTTTGGCTGCGTACTCAGGATAGGTGTCGAGGAATGGGTTCTGTATTAAGCTAAGCGCCATATCCCTGTAGAGCCAGAAAGGGTAGATGCACTTGGGTCCCGCCAGGCACCGAGCCAAGGTCCCAAAACTGTGAATGGTTTGGGTCGTTATCGGCTGCGTCGCTAGGTTATTGAGCAGCACATCGCGATATCGAGCCATGGATTCTTTATCATCCATTAAGTAAAGGACACCTATTATGGAGACGAGAGCATGGCTTTCTGTGGGCGACTGCTGATAGGCCCGCATGTAATAATCCAACGCCTTCTTCTGGTAGAGCGGCGTATTTTCTTCGGTTGCGTAGGCCAAGAAGGCTGAACCCGCACCCTGCAGGCTTCTCACCGATGTGGGGTGGTGATGAGCGTGATACTGAGCCAACAAGAGTTCGTTTCCCCAGTAGCTGGCTCTGATGCGGGTACTGACTGTTAGGGCGGCGAGCATGGAGGCGGCGAGCGCCAAGGCTGTGGCCTCGCGGTGATAGCGAGACGCCAGTTGCACGAGATAATAAAACCCGACGAGCAGCAAACCCCAAGAGCCGACGTAGTTCCGGTGCTCGTAAACCAGTTCTAGCGGTATTACGGTCGACTCCAACAGATGGGAGGAAAAAAAGAACAAGACTCCGAATGCGAAAACTGGGGCTTTACATCGGATCCATAAGGCTGTCGCGATAATGGCCACCAAGGACACCACCGCGACACCTGTCGAGGGCGGAGACAAGAAGGACGTCGATATGACGTAATCATCATGGAACAACGTCATTGCCCGGATGTCGGGAAGCAGAATCGAGCGGACGTAGAACCACAAGACACGGCTTTCGGTTAATAGACGCTCGACGAGCGTGAAGTCCCGTGATCCGTATTCGATGGAGTGCCGGTATAGAACGTACAACCCAATCGGTGCGCCAATCGCCGCCAGAACCAGGTAAATGCGTTTCAGCAACCGGCTGGTTGAGGATAGGTGGGCTCTAAATCGAAAAACACACAGTTCGAGAACAGTCAGGTAGGCAACAATCAGAATGCCATTCTCTTTGCTGAACAGCGCGAGCAACGCGGCTGGCGCGATGCCGGCCATCAGTAAGGCGGCGCCCCGCTTGCCCTCGATCTGGCGGATTCTGGCGCTGCCATACAGGAGCAACGACAGGAAGACGAACATCGCGCTCAGTTCCGTCATGCGCTGCACGACATACAGGACGCTGCTGAGGTTGAAGGGGTGGAGCAGCCACGCACCCGCGCTCAGAAGCGCGATCGCTGCGATTCGCGGTGGGCGCTGGCGGTCGTCCATGCCATTCAAGATCACGCGCACCAAGAGAAAGAGCAGAACCCCGTTCAGCAGGTGGATCGCTAGGTTGGTCACCTTGAAAAAGAGCGGATCCAGTCCGGTGAGGGCCATGTTGACGGCAAATGAGATGAAACTGACAGGTCTTCCGATAGGGCCGGGCTGAAGCTGACTGATCGCGGAGCGCACGGACTCGATGCTGAGATCCTGTATCGCGGTCAGGCGATCGTTTTGAACGATGTTTGTGAAGTCATCGAAAAGGAAGGGTCCGGCAAGACCGGGCCAGTAAGCCCAGGTGCAAGCGACAAGCAGCGCCAGCATCGACGCTCCCGCTATTAGCGGGAGGGATGGGTGTAGGAGATCGGAAAGAGGTCGCGGCATGAAATGCAGGGGGGCGTGTTAAATATGGAAATACACGAGTCGGGGCGCTAGCCCCGACTCGTGCGTTGTCGAGCCGATTAGCTGCTTACGGACGGCAGTTGGCCGGCATGTACTTGGGGTCAAGGTTGGTGGCGTTGGCCACTGTCGGCGCAACCAAGGTGCCCGGAGGATTCGCGCTTCCACACACCCACACGAGGCTACCCGCCGCATTAGAGGTGGCGCGCACCGAAATCAACTGGCCGGCGACTTTGGCGTTGGCCTTGTTACCGAAGGTGACATCGAAACCAAACCCGGCATCGCTTACGCCATTCGACCCATTGACAACGATTCCTGTCACGTATGAGCCTTGGTGATCCGCCGCCGTGGCCGAGACGCCGATGGAGTTTGCGGCAGTTCCGACCGGAGTGCGCCCGCGGGCAGACCAGAAGTCACCCGCCGCCACTTTCATATCGCCGAGCATATTGATGCCTTCCGACACCTGCGCGCGAATGGTGTAATCCTGATACGCCGGAATCGCGATGGCGGCCAGAATACCGATGATCGCCACGACGATCATGAGTTCGATCAGGGTAAAGCCGCGTTGGAACTTGTTCATGTGATGCTCCTCATTGCACTTGGATGAAAACCCGTTTAGGGGGACTTGAGAGTTTTCGGGGATCACCTTTCGATCCCGTCGCGTACCCTGTTGCAGAGGATGTGCCAACAGACCCAGTAATGAGAAATATTTATTTAAGATATTGTTAAATAAAGGATAAAAAATACATTTCCATGTGATGTGCCATCGGTGGGGTCCCGGTGGCGCGTCAGTCTAAAAGGTTCAAGGGTGACTCTGACCGACGCCGGCTGACAAAAATGGTCAGATTCAAAGGATGCCCTGACTTTTTAGCGTCGCCAGTTCCGCCGCGCTCAGCCCCAGCAGCTCGCCGAACACCTCGGCGTTGTGGTGGCCGACCGCCGGCCCCGGCCAGTCGGTCGCGCCCGGCGTGGCCGCCAGCTTGGGCAGGATGGCGGGAATTTTCAGCGGCTTGCCGTCGATCTCCACCGTCTCGAACAGGCCGCGCGCCTGAAAATGCGGGTCGGCGACCATGTCCGCCACGCTGTAAATCGGTCCGGCCGGCACCTCCGCCGCTTCCAGCCGGGCCAGCGCCTCCCGGCTGTCCAGCGTCGCCGTCCAGGCCGCAATCGCCGCGTCGATCTCCTGCTTGATGTTCCACCCGGCCGGCGTTGCCGGCCAGTCGCGGGTCTTCGGCCAGATCCGCCCGCCCGGCCGCGTGCATCAGCCGCTTGTAGATCGAATCGCCGTTGCCGCCGATGATCACATGCTTGCCGTCCCGGCAGCGGTAGGTGCCGGTCGGCACGATGCCGGTCACGGTCGAACCGGACGGCTCGCGGATCGCGCCGGCGCCATCGTATTCCGGCACCACCGCTTCCAGCAGATTGAACACCGACTCGTACAGCGCCACATCCACGGTCTGGCCGGCGTGCGGGGCGCGGCGCTGGCGATCGAGCAGCGCCAGCAGCACGCCAAACGCCGCGTGCAGCCCGGCGAAAGTATCCCCCAAGCTGAGATTGGGCCGTACCGGCGGTTCGCCAGGCACGCCGTTGACGTAGCGCAGCCCGCCGATTCCCTCGCACACCGAGGCGTAGCCGGGCCGGGCGGCATAGGGGCCATCCTGCCCGTAGCCGGAAATCCGCGCGAAGATCAGCCCCGGATTGACCGGCTTGAGATCGTCCGGCCCCAAGCCCCAACCTTCCAGGGTGCCGGGACGGAAATTCTCGATCAGCACGTCGCAGCGCTCCGCCAGCCGCCGGGCCAGCGCGCGGCCGGCGGGATCGCGCAGGTTCAGGGTCACGCACTTCTTATTGCGGCCCAAACTGCGCCACCACAGCGACGCGCCGTCGCGGACGATGCGCCATTGCCGGATCGGATCGCCGCCCGGTGGCTCGACCTTGATCACCTCGGCGCCGAAATAGGCCAGCAGGGTGCCGGCGAACGGTCCGGCCAGCAACTGACCAAGTTCGAGCACGCGGATACCGTCCAGCGGACGGGGGGCGGAGCTAGGAACGACGGACATGATGCGATCACTCCATGGGCCTAATATTGCGTTGTGGTGTCTTATATGGCGCTCCCAGACCGGTTGTGGAATCTCCCCGCCTTGGATAAGGCGGGGTGGCGCGCAGCGCCGGGGTGGTTCGAAACGGTGATTCCACCGGTCAGACAGGATTGCTATACCAAGGCGAGTTCCAAAATGATCCAATCCGGAATTATAGAGATGAGGCCGCAATCATGAATGAGGCAGCACGCAAAATCCCGCTTTCGCCAGCGGACTATCTGGCGGGCGAACAACTGTCCGAGCTGCGACACGAGTACGTGGATGGCGCGGTGTATGCCATGACGGGCGCCCGTAAAACGCACAATCTGGTGGCGGGCAATCTGGCCCGTGCCCTGCACGCCCATCTCAGGGGCTACGCCCTGCCAGGTATTTACCAGCGATATCAAGGTGCATGTCGCCTGGGATTGGCGCGAGCGTTATGACTACCCGGACGTGGTGGTGGCCTGCGAACCCGACGACGCCGACCCGTATGTGATCGAGAAACCCAAACTGATCGTCGAGGTGTTGTCGGAATCGACCGAGCGCAAGGATCGGGCGGACAAATTCTATGCCTATCGTCGCCTCGACAGTCTTCAGGACTATGTGTTGGTGGCTCAGGACGCCGCGCGGGTCGAGGTGTATCGGCGCGATACCGGCTGGGATTTGGAGATTTATGACGTGATCGAAGCCCTGATCGAACTGCGAAGCATCGGCTTGAACCTGACCGTGCGGGAGGTTTACGAGGGCCTGCCCGAACTGTTAGGTGAAAAAAGGTTATAAATTTATGGTTAAAAAATGCTTTATGGGCATATGGCGGCGATGGTAGTGTCTTGGCATAGTCGCCCAAGGTCGATTTTGCCGGGGCGCGATCAGCGGATTCTCAGCGGGGAGCGACGACGATGTATCAGTACGACCAGTACGACCAGACGCTTGTGGACGAGCGGGTCGCCCAGTACCGGGGCCAAGTCCAGCGCTATCTGGCCGGCGAACTGAGCGACGACGAGTTTCGGCCGCTGCGGCTGATGAACGGCCTCTACCTCCAGCGCCACGCGCCGATGCTGCGGGTCGCCATTCCCTACGGCCTGCTCTCTTCCGATCAGTTGCGGGTATTGGCCCATATCGCCCGCCGCTACGACAAGGGCTTCGGCCATTTCACCACCCGCCAGAACATCCAATACAACTGGCCCAAACTGGAAGAAACCCCGGATATCCTCGCCGAACTGGCCAAGGCGCAGATGCACGCCATCCAGACCAGCGGCAACTGCATCCGCAACGTCACCGCCGACCATCTGGCCGGGGTCGCCCCGGATGAAATCGAGGACCCGCGCATTTACTGCGAAATCATCCGCCAGTGGTCCACCTTCCACCCGGAATTCTCCTACCTGCCGCGCAAGTTCAAGATCGCCGTCACCGGCGCCCGCCACGACCGCGCCGCCGCCCAGGTCCACGACATCGGCCTGAACCTGGCGCGCGACGAGCGCGGCGTGATCGGTTTCCGGGTGCTGGTCGGCGGCGGGCTGGGTCGCACCCCGATGATCGGCCACGTCATCCGCGAGTTCCTGCCCCAGCGCGATCTGCTGTCCTACCTGGAGGCGATCCTGCGGGTCTACAACCAGCACGGCCGGCGCGACAATATCTATAAGGCCCGGATCAAGATCCTGGTCAAGGCGCTGGGGCCGGCGGCGTTCCGCCAGCAGGTCGAGGCCGAATGGGAACAGATCAGGGATTCCGGCCTGGTGCTGGACCCGGCCGAGGTCGAGCGGGTGCGCCGCTTTTTCGCGCCGCCGCCCTACGAGGCGGAGGCCGCCCATGATCCCAGCTTCGAGCAGTGGCTGAAGGCCGACCCGGCTTTCGCCACCTGGGTGCGCCACAACGTCGCCGAGCACCAGGTGGCCGGTTATCGCAACGTATTCGTGGCCCTGAAGGAACCGGGCGCGCCGCCGGGCGACATCGACGCCGATCAGATGGAAGCGGTGGCCGATCTCGCCGACCGCCACAGCTTCGGCCAGGTCCGCGCCACCCACCACCAGAACCTGTTGCTGGCCGACGTGCGTCAGGCCGACCTCTACCCGCTGTGGCATGCGCTCAAGGCGCAAAAGCTGGCCGCGCCGGTGATCGGCACCCTGGCCGACATGATCTGCTGCCCCGGTCTGGACTATTGCAGCCTGGCCAACGCCAGTTCGATCGCCATCGCCCAGCAGATCAACGAGAAATTCGACCGGCTCGACTATCTCTACGATTTGGGCGAGATCCGCCTCAACATGTCCGGCTGCATGAACGCCTGCGGCCATCATCACGTCGGCCACATCGGCATTCTCGGCGTCGATAAGAAAGGCGAGGAGTGGTACCAGATTTCCCTGGGCGGCTCCTCGGAAAACGACGCCGCGCTCGGTGACATCCTCGGTCCGTCCGTGCCCAAGACCGAAGTCGCCAATACCCTGGAGCGTATTTTGCGGGTCTATGTGGAGCAGCGCGCGGAGGGCGAGCGCTTCCTCGACACCGTCCGGCGGATCGGGCTGGAGCCGTTTCGGGTCCGGGCCTACGCGCCGGGCAGCAAAGAGGCCAAACAGGAGGAAAAGCGTTATGCGGTCGGTTATTAAAAACCGCCAGATCGTCGAGGACCGCTGGCAAGCGGTTGGCGACGAAGACGATCTGGCGGCTGGGCCGGTGATCGTGTCGCTGGCCCGCTGGCGGCGGGAGCGGGCCGAGTTGCTGGCGCGGGGCGGCCCGCTGGGGGTACGCCTGCCGAATACCGCCGATCTAACCGACCTCGTCGCCGATCTGCCGTTGCTGGAGGTGGTGGCGCTGGAGTTTCCCAAGTTCAGCGACGGTCGCGCCTATTCGCAGGCCCGGCTGTTGCGGGAGCGTCACGGCTATCGCGGCGAAATCCGGGCGGTGGGCGACGTGCTGCGCGATCAGTTGTTTTTCATGGCCCGCTGCGGCTTCGACGCCTTCGAACCGCGGGCCGACCGCGGCCTGGAGGATGCGCTGGCGGCGTTCGGCGAGTTCAGCGCCAGCTATCAGCCGGCCGCCGACCAGCCGCTACCCCTGTACCGGCGCGGGCGCTGAGCGAAACCGCCCCCGCCCCTCACCCCCAACTTCTCTCTGTGGGAGAGGGGTTGGGGGTGAGGGGCCTGCCTCAATCCAGATACCAGTCCGGCGGAATCGGATTGTCGGCCGTTGCCGAGCCCGGTTCCTCGGCGGCTTCCAGGGGATCGGCATCGATGTTGACCACCACGGTGGTCACATTGTCGCTGGCGTCCCGCATCAGCGCCAGGTGGATGAACGCCTTGACCGCCTCATGACAGTCGTGGTCGCTGTGGAGCAGCAGGCGACTGATCTCCTCGTCGCTCACGGTCTTGTTGAGGCCGTCGCTGCACAGCAGGAACATGTCGCCGGGACACAGTGGATGGATCGCTTCGTCGATGAGCATTTCCTCGGCCGACCCGACCGCCCGGGTGATCACGTTGGCCAGCGGATGGTGGTGAGCGTCCTCGGGAGCGATCAGCCCCTGATCCACCAGTTCCTGCACATGGCTGTGATCGCGGGTGAGTTGTTGGAGCTGATCGTCCCGTAGCCGGTAGATGCGGCTGTCCCCCACCCACAGGCAGGCGCACTGCGTCTCGTAGGCCAGCAGCACCACCACCGTGCTGCCGATGGTGCGGTTCTGGTAACGCTGGGCCGACTCCAGCCGCAAGTGCTGGTTCACCTCTTGCAACCGCTGCCTCACCGCGTCCAGAAACTCCTGCCAGTCGAGCGGCGGCGGGATCTGCCGCAGGCTCTCGATCAGCATTTGGCTGGCGATGTCGCCGGCTTCGTGCCCGCCCATGCCGTCGGCGACCACCCAGAGGCCCATTTCGGGCATCACCAGGCAGGCGTCCTCGTTGATCGCCCGCACCATGCCGACATGGCTGCGGCCGGCGGACGACCATTTAAAAGCGTGTTTCTGGTTCATGGTTTTTCCTCTTCGGCGGCGGGCGGCTCGCCCGGGCGGGGGGCGATACCGGCGAGCGCTTTTTCGTTCCAACCCCATTGTTGCCAGTTTCCGGCCAGCAGCGCCGCAAAACCGTCGGCCGGCGGCAGGTCCTTACAGACCAGCATGCAGCGGGCGATCCAGTCGGAACCGTCGGTCCACCACAGGCTGTGCAAGGGAAAACCCCGCCGCAGCAAATCGCTGGCCAGGAACGGCGAGATCCCGGCCGGTTCCAGCGCTTGCGGCAGGGGGCAGTACCAGGCGTCGCCGTTCGCCGGACTCGTCGTCGGAAAGTCGGTCGCGAGCGGTGCGCCCAGTGCCGCCACCTGCTGGTTGAAGTGGTCCAAATCCAGTTCGTCGCGTTCGAGCGCCACCAGCGCCAGCCGTTCGGCTTGGCGAAACCAGGCCTCGCCGCCGGTCGGCAGCGCGAACAGCGGCCAATTCGGCGCCAGCCCCGCGGCGATTGTCAGCGGGTAGTAGCGTCCCACCCGGTCCATGCTGGGCATCATGATACCGGCGTAGGCGGCGGACCCGCATAGACCGGGGCCGAGCGCGAAGCGCCAGACCGGGCTGGTGCAATAATACTCCTGCCAGTCTTCGCCCAACTGGTCGCGGCTGTGGGCGATGGCGGTCTGCAGCCAATTATCCCAGGGGCCGACGAAGCTTTTGGGCAGATGGCGGCCGATGAAATCGCCCCGGCTGGGCAGCTTGCCGAAGAAGCCCGCCGCCGGACGCTCCAGAGTGGGGGTCACAGTTGTTCCGGGCACTGGAAGCCCACCATCTCTTGCAGGCTGAAGGGATTGGAGGCGCTGCCGGGGGTCCGCATCTGGTAGATGGCCTGAAGGCCGCCCAACTGAAACGTGACCTGGAACTGGCCGGCGCCCAGCGGCCGGATCTGGGCCTGGTCGAGCAGCTTGAACCAGGCCCAGGGACCGGTTTCGCTCAATTGCGCCGGGCCGCCGCCGAGCTGCGACAATTCGACGCGCGCTTGCCCGGCGGTCCCGGCCCATTGCAGTTCGGCGACCCGCCCGGCCTGGCCGGCGCCGTAGCTGAAGGTTTGGCCGTCCAGACTGATCGCGGCCTGGCTCACGCCGGGGCCGAGCTGAAGGGGGATCATCTGAAAGCGGACCAGGGGATTCTGGCCACCGCCGAACAGAGCGTCGCGCACCGCGGCGGCGCGCTGGAAGGCTTGCAGCGCTTCCGGGGCGATGCTCTGCTCCGGTCCGGTGGGGCCGCGCCAGCGCCAGCCGCCCTGCGAGGTATCGACATGCGGTTGCAGGTACTGCTTGAAGAAGCGGTCCATGAGGCCGTTTGGGCCAAAGAAGCGGCCGAAGGCGGCCAGGGCGGCATCGGGCGGTCCCGCCAGCGAGCGGCTCGAACCGGTTCCGGGACCCTGATCGACCCATTGAATCGAATTAAGCGGGGTGGCGGAACCTTGCGCGCCACCCGGCCCGGCGCCGCTCCACTGAATCGAACTGCGGACCAGGGGATAGCGGCCGCGCAGGTTGTCCTGAAAAAAAGGGGCGACTTGCGCCGCCTTCCATTGAGCATTCAAGCGGTCGCGCAGGCTGCGCACAATATCGGCGCTGTCCCGGGCCAGCTTATCCAGCAGCACATTGAAGGGCGGCGGCTTGCGGGCGGCGTCCACCTGCAACTGATTGACCACGACGCCGAACTGGTCCTTGAGGTTTTGCGACACGGCGCCGTCCGGGCTGGACTCCCGGGCGCGGGCGATGGCGTTCATGTGGCCGTACAGATCGTTGAGCGCGGCCAGGGTTTTGTCGAAGGGTGGGATGGCGCCGCCGACGCCATCGATTTCCCGGCGGTACTGGGCATCGAAGCCGGTCAGCCGGGGGTCGAGGCCGCAAGGTTGCAATAGCGGATCGGCGGCGGCGTCGCTCTTGCCCAGGATGCCGGCGATCTTGTCGGTCAGCGACCGGTCGGCGGCGGGCTTGCCGGCCTCCGGCGGCGCGGGCGGCTGGTCCAGCGCGGCTTCGCGAGCCACGGTTTCGATCAGGGTCCGCAGCGGCGAGGCCGGCCCCGACAGCACTTGCAGGATGTCGAGCGCCTCCTGCGGGTTGTTGAATTCCTTGATCTTCACGTCGCCGAGCAGATCCTGCCACTGCTTCAGATAATCGCCGAGATACAGGCGGCAGACGCCTTCGGCGATGCGCTGGCGGTCGGCCGGGTCGCTGGAAATTTGCAGGGTTTGGCCCAGAATCCAGCTCTCGTCGGCCAGGTGGGCCACCAGCTTGGGGTTCTCGTCCAGAAAAAACTGGTAGTAACCCTTGTAGGTATATAAACCGGGAACCCCGCTGTTCAGCGCCTGGCCGCTCCCGCGCTCGAATACCCGGGGTGTGTCGGGGCCGGCGGCGAGGGTCAGGCCGATGTCCGGCGGTGTGCCGGCGCTGCGCTGGCGCTGTTTGAGCCGCTCGTAGATGCGCTGGGACAGAGGCACCTGGTTCAGCAGGTTCCGGCTGCTCTGGATCAGCGCATTATCCAGCGCGATGGGCGATTGCAGCGGCGCCAGTTCCAGCAGGGCGTCCAAATGGCCCGACAGTTGTTCGCGCTGCTCGCGGGTGAAGCCGCGCGGCGGATGGGCCTGCCACTCCTGCTCCATCCAGTCCTTGACGATCTTGGGGTCGAAGCGCTCGGCGTCGTCCAGCATCAGGTACGCCTTGAGCGTGTCGTACAGCGCGCCGGTGTTGTCGGTGTTCTGGCGCAGCCGCTCCTCCATGCGCAGCACGATGCGGGGCAGAAAAGCGCGCTCCAGCAGCCGCTGGTAGATCGCCAGTGCTTCGCCGCCGAGCTTGTCGCCCTGATAAAGGCCGAAGCCCATCAACCAGGGTGCGCCGGCATTGCGGTCGTCGTAGCCGCCGGGAATGGTGCGGGCGGCGGTCAGCAGGGGCAGGGCGGCGGCGGGATCGGTCTGATCGGGCGAGAGCGCCTGAATTTGCTGCTCTACTTCCAGTCGCTGCTTTTCCACCGCCCGCACGTAGATTTCATTGCGGGCGTAGCTGGTCAGCCACAACAGGGCGGCGGTCACGGTGATCAGCAGGGCGGCGGCGTAGGCGCCGCGCTGGATCCAGGCACGCCAGCGTTCGATCTTCAGATTGGCGCCGGCGATCTCCGCTTCCGGGAAGATGACCTCGCGCAGCAGCCGGGTGATGAAGTAGCTGCGACCCTTGCCGGAGAAGGTGCTCAAGGTCTGGCGGTGCAGGCCGAAAGTGGTGGCCAGCGAACTCATCAGCCGATCGATCGGCGTGCCTTCCTGGGTGCCGCTGGTGAAATACACCCCGCGCAGCAGCACGCGCTCCTCGTAGCGGTTGGGTCGGAACGCTTCCTTGAGGAAGCGGTCGGCGACCTGCTTCAGGGACGCGAACTGCTGGGGCAGGGTGTAGATCAGGTCGCGCCGCTGAGGATCGCGCTCTTCCTGCAAGCGCTGCACCAGCCGGTCGTTCAGGCGCTGCTCCAGCAGTTCGAACTCGGCGGTGAACTTTTCAACCACGCCTTCCGGGTTACCGGGGTCGTCCAGCGGGAAGGTCATGCCCCAGGCCTGAGCCCGCTCTTCCAGACCCAGATCGCCGAAGAATTCGATGAAACCGGCGATCAGATCGGCCTTGGTGAACTGGACGTAGATGGGGAAGCGGATGCCGAAATGCTCGTGCAGCTCCTGCACCCGCTGCTTGATGGCCAGCGCCTGGGCGGAGCGTTCTTCCTCGCTCTGCTGCATCAGGTCGGCCAGGCTGATGGCGATGAAGGCGCCGTTGATGGGTCGGCGGCGGCGATGCTTTTTCAGCAGATCCAGAAAGCCGCGCCAGGCGGCCCGGTCCACTTCCTCGTGGCTGTCCTGAGTGGTATAGCGGCCGGCGGTGTCCAGCAGCACCGCTTCGTCGGTAAACCACCAGTCGCAGTTGCGGGTGCCGCCCACCCCGCGCACCTTGCCGGCGCCCAGCGGGAAACGCAGGCCGGAGTTGATCAGCGCCGTGGTTTTACCGGAACCGGGTGGACCGATGATGATGTACCAGGGCAACTGGTAGAGGTATTGGGTGCGGCCGGTCTTGCCGCCCAGCCTGGCTCGCTTGAGGACCGATAGCGCCTCGTCCAGGCCCTGCTTGAGCGTGGAGATTTCCTCGGCCGAGGCGGCTTCCTCCTCCTTTTTCCGCTGACGCTCGCGGGCGGCCTGCTCGCTGTCGCTGGCCGCGCCCTGATCGGCCGCTCCACTCGTTCCGCCCGTTCCGCCCGTTCCGATCCCGGCTTGACCGGCCAGATCGGCCAGCATGTTGCGGTTCCGCTTCAGGGTGTCGATGTAGTACAAAAGCTGGTACAGGCCATACATGCCGCCGACGGTCATGATGGAGCCGACGCGACCCAGGCCCGAGGCCAGCGGCGTCTGGCCAGCGACGGCGATCAGGGGGCCCAGATACCAGATCAGGCTGGCGACGGCCAGGAAGCCGGTGATGCCGATGAACCAGCGGCTTTTGAGGACATTCAGGATCTTGTTCATGGTCCCCGGCCTAATTGACCCGCGCCAGCAGGATGATATCGACGCGCCGGTTCAGCGCGCGGTTCTGCGGGGTGTTGTTGGGAGCCACCGGCTCGGTGTCGGCGCGGCCCTCGCTGATGAAGCGGCCGGGCTTGTTGCTGACGGCGGCCAGCAGTTGGACTACGCTGTCGGCGCGGGCTTTGGAAAGATGCCAGTTGGAGGGGAATTGCAGGGTATGGATCGGAACGCTGTCCGAATGGCCGGTGACCAGCACCCGGCCCTGGACGGTGTTGAGTTCCTTGCCGATCTGCGCCAGCAGCGGCAGAAAAGCCGGCTTGACGTTGGCGCTGCCCGAGGCGAACAGGCCGTCGCCGCGGATGCGGACCGTGGTCTTGTCGGCGTCCTCGATGACATCGACCAGACCCTGTCGGATTTGGGGATCGAGAAAGCTGCGCAGATCCCGCGATACCCGGTTGAGATCGTTGAGGACCTGCGGTTTGGGCGTTGCGGGCGCCGCCACCGCGCCGCCGCGGCGGACCATGGCCACGGTGTCGCCGCGGATGCCGCCGAGCGCGGTCAGCACCGGATCGGAGGCGCTGTTCAGCAGCCAGTTGAACAGCGCGTAGGCGATCAGCAGCAGGGCGGCCGCGACCGCCGCCACCACCCATAGCGGCACGTAGCGGATCAGCGGGTTGCGCTGATTGACGACGCCGCGCCAGTGTGGGGACAGTTCCCGCTCGAACTCGCCGCGGGCGGTGCGGATGGCGTTGTAAGTGCGCTCCCGTTGTTCTTCCAGCCGGCTGCGGCCGTTATCCAGCAGCCGGTAGCGACCCTGAAAACCGAAGGCCAGGCACAGGTACATCAGCTCCAGCAGGTGGAGATGCTTGCGCGGGTCGGGAAGAATGGCGTCCAGCAGCTCGAAGAATTTTTCGCCGCCCCAGGTTTCGTTGTGAAACGTGATCAGCAGGCTGCTCTCGCTCCATTCGCTGGCCCGGCCCCAGGGCGTGTTCAGCACCACCTCGTCCAGCGTGGTGCACAGCACATAGCGGGCCCGGAACACGGTTTTTTCGTGGACGCCGGCGTTGCGGGCGTTGGTGGTAAACGCTTTCATCTCCTCGATCATGCGCGTGCGCAAGCGCTCGGGATCGGGATGCGAATGGGTGTTCTTCAGGCGCATGATCAGGCTGAGCAGCGGCGCGGCGGCCGCTTCCAGCGGGTTCAGACCGACTCCGGCCGACACCGGGGCGGATTCGGCCGGCGCCGGGCGGGGCGGCGGGGGCGGCGCGGACGGGCCAGCACGCCGCCCGCCCGGCGCCGGCCGGATGATGGTGCGGTCGCCTTCGTCCCCGTCGGCGGCAAACGGATCGTCGATGGTCAAGGTTCGCTACTCGTTGACTCTTTGATGGCCCAAAACGCCATTTCCAGACCCGGGAACTCGCCGCCGACATGGAAGGCGAAACCGCCCGAGTTAAGCACTTGTTTCCAGAACTCGCTGCTGCGGTCGAGCCGGAAGTAGATGAAATCGGCCTGATAGGGGATCTCGCGCGGCGCCACCGGCAGAGCGCTGACCCCGATGCCGGGCAAGTGATGGTTGACGAACTGCGCGATGCGTTCGACCGGGCCGATTTTGACCTGGGTCGGGAAGCGGGCGCGCAACAGGTCGGTCGCCATGTCGGCGCGGACCGCCAGAATAAAGGTGGCCTTGGTCAGCAGCGGGCGTTCGCGGTCGGTGATGATGGCCACCCGGATGCCGTACTGGCGTTCTTCGATCGGAATTCGGATCGCCGCCTGCTCCTCGACCAGGCTGAGCGAGCGGCGCAACTCGCCGATCAGGGCGCCGAAGGTTTTTTGCAGGTCGTCGTGGTCGTAGGCGGGAAACGGCGGTGGCCGGCGCTTGGTTTTGCCGGTAAAGGTGGACATTTCGCCGGCCAGTTGCAGGGCGATCTGGTAGAACGCTTCCGGATGCAGCCCCTGCATGGACGCCAGGTGGGCGAACAGCGGTTCAAAGCGGTTGACGGTCTGCAGGCGCAGGAACTGGGCGATGTCCACGCCCGCGCCACGCGCGGTGCCCGCGCCCGTCACTCGTTCGGCCAGGGCGTCGCCACGCTGGTGCAGCAGCCCGAGCACCTCGGTGGCGAAGCCGTTCAGCGCCGGTACGCCGCGGCAGTCCAGACAGGGTGGCAGGTAGTCGGGGTCCAGCACCACCGTCTGATCGGGTCGCTTTTCCAGCACTCGGGCGATGCCGATGCAGGTGTGCTCGCTGGAATCGCGGGTGTCGAGGAACAGCCGCAACCGCGGTTCGCCGGTTTCGACGAAGGCGCTGTTGTTGGCGGTGTCGACGTTGTTGTCCCGCACCTCGCGGGCCACGGCCCGGTAGCGGGCGGCGGTGTCTTGCTGCTCGCCGCGTTCCACGTCGGCCATGCCGGTCCGCCGCAGCGGCAGGGCCAGCATGACCCGGGTGTCGCGCACGTCGGCGTCGATGGTCAGCGGCGCGGGTGGCGGATCGTGGTCGGGAATGCTGAACGGCATGCCGTCGGGCAGCAGGCCGGAGGCGGTGGTAATGGCGATTTTGCCCAGGGCCAGCGCCTCCCGGTCCAGGGCCAGCTCGGCGACGCCCCAGTCGTAGGGGCGCAGATGGCGGCAGGATTGCCGGACCAGGGCTTCGAAATAGCGGTCCTGTTGTTGGAAGTGCTGGGGGCGCAGGAACATTCCCTCGGACCACACAACCTTACTGTACCAGCTCATGGCGGAGTCGCTCGTTGTATCGTTTGATTGGGAGTGGGGGTCGCCGCTTCTAAATCCTAGCATCCAAACCGCGCAAGGGCAGCGGCTGTTGGATCGGGGGGCGAAGATCAGTGTTCACGCAAGTGCTCTTCGTAGGCGCGGGCGAATTCGTCGCCAAACAGTTCGTTGAAATCGTCCTCGGCTTCCCGGGCGATGGTCCGGTATTCGGTGGTGAACAGGTCCCAGTATTTGGCCTTGCGGTTGGCCGGCCAGATGTTGTCGAGCACGCTCTGTTCGAGCCGGGTTTCCAGGTTGCCCGGATCGAACCGTTCGAGCAGGCGGGTCAGGGCCGCCTGAATCCCGGCCATGACCGCCAGTTGGTGGGCCTTGATGTCGTTGAAGCCCTCGCGCACCGCCTGCACGGGTGACATGTAGGCATCTTTCTGCCGGATCAGCAACAGGGTCATCACCTGTTCCGGGCTGAGCGGCGGCTGGCCCGGCGACGTCTTGAGCGGGTTGTTTTCGACGGGACCGATGGTGGTGCGATGCAGGCGAAATTCGCCTTTGACATCGCCGCGGGCCAGCAGAATCTCCACCAGGCCCTGCACGGTCTCGCGGAAGATCTCGCCGAGGACGCGCATGCACCCGGGCAGTTGTTCGGTCGTCAGCTTCAGGTGCGGCAGGCCGGCGCCCTCCAGAAAGGCCCGAATCAGGACGTCGGTATCCGCTCCGGTCGGTTGGACGGCGGGGCTGGGTTCGGGCCGCGCCGCTGGGCGGGCGGGCGGAGTCGAAGCCGGAGCCGGAGCCGGCGTCTCCGGGACGGGTCGTCGAGGTTCGGCGGCCGGCGGCGCGCTCGGTGGTTGCGGCGCGGGCTGGGCGGCGGGAGAAGGCGCCGACCACCAATCTTCCGGGATCACCGGCGGTGGGGCGGCCGGCGGCGGTTCGAGGATATCGGAAGACGGTGGAGGTTCCAGGTCAGCCCGCGCCGATGACGGTTCGTCCGTTGGCGTCGGTTCGGGTTCGAACGGTGGAGGCGCCATTTCTGGAATCGGTTCCGGCGCCGTTTCTGGAATCGGTTCCGGCGGCGTTTCGGGGATCAGCGCCGGTGGTTCGAAGGAAGCCCGCTCCGGTTCCATTAAATCGGAAGGCGGCTCGGTAACCACTGCCCCTTTGCCCGCTTTCTCCGGAGCCTGGCGCAGGCCCAGACCGTCTTTGTCCCCGGTCATGATGTCGCTGAAGGACGGCTTGATCATGCTGTCGAGGCCGCCACCCAATTCCGCGGTGCCGGAGGCGGGGAGCAAATCCGGAACCGGCACGGCCTCGGTGATTGGTCCTTCCGGTGGAATTTCCGCCGGTTCGGGACCCTCGGATAGCAGGGCGACCGCGATCTCGTATTCGCCCAGCACGAAATGGTCGCCGTCCTTGAGCCTGACCATCTGGTTGCGGCCGACGCGCTCCGCCGAATCGTTGAGATAGACGCCGTTGGTGCTGGTGTCGGTCAGGAAGTAGCCACCGTCCTGATAGTGGAGGGTGCAATGCCGGCCGGACAGGATGCGTTCCGGATCTTGCAGGATCCAGTCGTTTTGCGCCGCCCGGCCGATGCTGATCGACCCGCGGTCGAGCGTTTTGGTGGTTTCCTGACCGGGAGAGAGCCGCTGAAAGCTGGTGATGGTCAATCGCAAGGGCATAACGCAATTTCCGTTGGCAGGGAGGTCCGCTTGGATCGCCCGGGCGGAGTTCATCAAACCAATCGCCTAAGTGTGTTGGATTTCAGTCTATACCGCCCGGGTAATCGCGCCAAGCAGGGCTATACTTGAAAATCGACAATCGATGAAGGGGCGCACGACCGATGAGTGTGATCGAAATCGAAACATTGCTGAACGAGGTTGCCGCCGGTGCGCCGTGCGGCGAGGATCTTGAATACGACCCCTTGTTCGCCGAGATGGAAAAGCTGGCGCGGGAAACGCCCGAACGTCAGTACGGCGACACCATTATTCCGGCCGAGCCGCCCGATTGGCGCGGCGTCAAGAAAGCCGCCTTGACCCTGTTGGAGCGTACCCGGGATTTGCGGGTGGCGGTTTACCTTGCCCGAGCTTTGTTGCGGAGCGACGGTCTTCCGGGCTTCGCCGAGGGTCTGGCTCTGGTGGAGGGACTGATCGAACGCTACTGGGATGGCGTTTATCCGCTGCTCGATCCGGACGACGACAACGATCCAACCCTGCGGATCAACACCATCGTGGCCCTGTGCGATCTGGAAACCACCCTGCGCGACCTGCGGGAAACGCCGCTGGTCAGTTCCCGCAACCTGGGGCGGTTCAGCCTGCGCGATGTCCAGGTCGCGGCGGGCGTGCTGACGCCGGTGGCCGGTGACGACGAGGAACCGCCGACCCAGAGCCGGATCGATGCCGCGTTCCAGGATGCCGATCTGGAGGCGTTGCAGGCCACCGCCGGGGCGGTCGCCGATGCCTTCGTCCGGGTCGAGCGGATCGAAGCGCTACTGACCGATCAGGTTGGGGTGACTCAGGCGCCGAACATGAGCGATCTGACCGGGGTTCTCAAGGAAATCAGGCAGGTATTGACGGAGCAACTGCAGCGGCGCGGCGCGAGTCCGACCGGCGAAACCGCCGAGCAGATCGACACGGAGGAAGGAACGGTGGCGGTGGTGGCGGGCCAGCGGCTGGTGGTGGGCGATATCGCCAGCCGCGAAGACGTGATTCGCATGCTGGATAAGATATGTGACTACTTCTCCCGCCACGAACCGTCCAGTCCCGTACCCTTTTTGCTAAAACGTGCTAAGAATTTAGTCACGAAGGATTTCATGGAGATTATGCTTGATCTTGCGCCGGGAGGGACCGAGCAGGCGAATCTGATTTTCGGTCTGCAGAGCGAGAGTTCCGGCGACTACGGCTGATGGGTCGGATCGCCGCCGGGCAAGGTATATAGATCACATGCTTTCGAATCCAGAGAGGTAATTTTCCGATGGCGATGAGCAGTCAGAAATTTATTGCCCGCAACCGGGCGCCGCGCGTACAGATCGAGTACGACGTCGAGGTGTACGGTTCGCAGAAAAAGGTGCAACTACCGTTCGTGATGGGTGTGATGGCCGATCTGTCCGGTAAGCCGGTCGATCCGCTGGCGCCGGTGGCCGAGCGCAAGTTTCTCGAAATCGATATCGACAATTTCGACAGCCGCATGAAAGCCATGAAGCCGCGCGCGGCGTTTCGGGTTCCCAACTCGCTTACCGGCGAAGGCGAGTTGAGCGTGGATCTGACCTTTGAAAGCATGGACGATTTCTCCCCGGCCGCCGTGGCGCGCAAGGTCGATGCCCTGAATCAGTTGCTGCAGGCCCGCCAGCAGCTCACCAACCTGATGACCTACATGGACGGCAAGACCGGCGCCGAGGATCTGATCGCCAAGGTGCTGAACGATCCGACCCTGCTGCAAGCCCTGGCGTCCGCGCCCAAACCCGAGGGCGAAGCGCCCGCCGCCGAGGAGTGATGAACCATGGCCGAAACCGACACGAACGCCCAGGCCCAGCCCGAAGCCCAAACCGAAACGGTGGAAGCCAGCGAGTTTGGCTCGCTGTTGCAGCGGGAATTCAAGCCCAAATCCGATCAGGCCAAGGAAGCGGTCGAGGATGCCGTCCGCACGCTGGCCGAACAGGCCCTGCAGCATACGACGCTGATTTCCAGGGATGTGCTCAAGTCCATCGAGTCGATGATCGCCGCCATCGACCGCAAGCTGAGCGAGCAGATCAATCTGATCATGCATCATCCGGATTTCCAGCAACTGGAGGGTGCCTGGCGCGGACTGAACTACCTGGTTTCCAACACCGAAACCGACGAGATGTTGAAAATTCGGGTGATGAACATTTCCAAGAAGGAGCTGGCAAAGAATCTCAAGAAATTCAAGGGAGTCGCCTGGGATCAGAGTCCGCTCTTCAAGAAAGTCTACGAAGAAGAGTACGGTCAGTTCGGTGGCGAGCCGTTCGGTTGCCTGGTGGGCGACTACTACTTCGACCACAGCCCGCCGGACGTGGAATTGCTGCGGGGGATGTCGCAAATCGCCGCCGCCTCCCACACGCCGTTCATCGCCGCCGCCGCGCCCACCACCATGCAGATGGATTCCTGGCAGGAATTGAGTAATCCGCGCGATCTCACCAAGATCTTCCAGACGCCGGAATACGCCGCCTGGCGGTCGCTGCGCGAGTCGGAGGATTCCCGTTACATCGGCTTGGCCATGCCGCGGTTTCTGGCCCGCCAGCCCTACGGGGCCAAGTCCGACCCGGTCGAGGAGTTCGATTTCGAGGAAGACGTGGAAGGCGCCGACCACAACAAATATGCCTGGGCCAATTCGGCCTATGCGATGGCCACCAACATCACCCGGGCGTTCAAGATGTATGGCTGGTGTACCCGGATTCGCGGCATCGAATCCGGCGGTGCGGTGGAGAATCTGCCGACCCATACCTTCCCGACGGATGACGGTGGCGTGGACATGAAGTGTCCCACCGAAATCGCCATCAGCGACCGGCGCGAGGCGGAGTTGGCCAAGAACGGCTTCATGCCGCTGATCCACAAGAAGAACAGCGACTTCGCGGCCTTCATCGGCGCCCAGTCGCTGCAGAAGCCGGCCGAGTACGACGATCCGGACGCCACCGCCAACGCCAATTTGTCGGCCCGCCTGCCCTACCTGTTCGCGGTTTGCCGGTTCGCCCACTACCTGAAATGCATGGTCCGCGACAAGATCGGTTCGTTTAAGGAGCGCGATCAGTTGCAGCTCTGGTTGCAGGAATGGATTTACAACTACGTGGACGGCAATCCCGCCATTTCCAGCGACGAGACCAAGGCCATGAAACCCTTGGCCGCCGCCGAGGTGGTGGTGGAGGAGGTGGAAGGCAATCCAGGCTACTACACCTCGAAGTTCTTTCTGCGTCCCCACTACCAGTTGGAAGGGCTGACCGTGTCGCTGCGCCTGGTGTCCAAGTTGCCTTCGATCAAGGGAGGTTGAGGTCGAGGGGTTTAGGGTCTGGACGGGTCAGAATGGACTCCAAGGGGTTCGTTCTGATCCGCTGGTAGCGAAATAGATAAAAATAATTAATTAAAACAACGAACTATATTTTGGCATACGAGGTGCATTACTCTAATCGACGACGGAACTTCCAGTCTTTCGCGCCCAAGGTTGGGCGAGAAAGACGCCGTTGCTCGCAGGGGCGGGGCGACCCGCCGGCAGTTTCCATACCCACATTGAGAGGATACGACCATGGCTGATGCATTTTTGAAAATTGGTGACGTGAAGGGCGAGTGCAAGGACCACGAATACAAGGAATGGATCGAGGTGTTGAGTTGGAGTTGGGGCGCCAGCCAGATGGGCACCGCCGGGCACGGCATCGGCCTGGGCGCCAGCAAGGTGCAGATGCAGGACTTCAGCTACACCATGCACTTTTGCGGCGCCTCGCCCGAGTTGATGCTGTCGTGCTGCTCGGGCCACCACTACCCCGAGGCCACCCTGGTGATGCGCAAGCCGACCGGCAAGGACGGTGGGCAGAAGAAGTTCCTGGAGTTCAAGTTCAAGGACGTGCTGGTCAGCAGCTACCAGACCGGTGGCAGCGACGGTGCCGGCCTGCCGGTCGAGAGCCTGTCGCTGAACTTCACCAACGTGACCCAGGAATACTTCACTCAGGATGAGAAGGGCGCGACCAAGTCGGCCGGCAAGTCCGGCTGGGATGTCAAGACCAACAAGAAGGTCTGACGACAGGGCGCGTTCGGTCCGGGGCCCAGACGCGGATTCCGCGCATTCGGATGCTCGTTCGATCCGGGTGCGCGGTGTTTTTTCATTCCCAACCAGCGGGACATGCCGTTTATGCAAGCCGAGCAAAGTGTACGCGAAGGCCGTTTGCAGGACGCCCTGGCCGAATTGCAGGCGCAGGTGCGCAAGGAGCCCGCCAACGCCAAATACCGTATTTTCCTGTTTCAGTTGCTGGCGGTGCTGGGCCAGTGGGAACGGGCGTCCAACCAGTTGAACGTGCTGGAAGAGATGGACCCCGAGTCCCTGCCGATGGTGCAGACTTACCGCGAAGCCATCCGCTGCGAGTTGTTGCGCGCCGAGGTGTTCGCCGGCCGCCGCTCGCCGCTGATTTTCGGCGACCCCGAACCCTGGATGGCGTTGTTGCTGGAAGCGTTGCAGTTGACCGCCGGTGGCCATCACGCCCAGGCCCAAGTGGCGCGCGACCAGGCGTTCGAGGGCGCGGCGGCGACCTCGGGAACGCTGGATGACCAGCCGTTCGAGTGGCTCGCCGACGCCGACCCACGGCTGGGGCCGATGCTGGAGGCCGTGATCAACGGTCGCTACTACTGGATCCCCTGGCGGCGGATCCGCACTCTCGCGCTCGAACAACCCAGCGACCTGCGCGACTACGTCTGGATGCCCGCCGGCTTTACCTGGGCCAATGGCGGCGAAACCGTGGGCCTGATTCCGTCGCGTTATCCCGGCTCGCAGGCCAGCGTCGATCCACAGGTGCAACTGGGCCGCAAGACCGAATGGCTGGAGCAGGAGAGCGGGATCTACCTGGGCATCGGACAGCGCATGTTGGCCACCGAGCAAAACGAATATCCGCTGCTCGATATTCGGCGGATCGACCTGAACATCCCGGAAGCCGCGCCACAGGCGACAACCGGTTCCGGCGATGGCTGAACTTACGCCCAGAGAGCGGCTGCAACCGTCGCTGTTGGATCGCCTGACCGACGACGAGCCGGAAAAGCCGCAGGAGTCGCGCGACAAGCGGGTGTTATCGACGAACCGCCTGCGCGAGTGCGTGCTGCGCGATCTGGCCTGGCTGTTCAACGCGAGCCGGATGCCGGACGACAGCGAAATCGAGCGTTATCCCTTCGCCGCCCGGTCGACCATCAATTTTGGCCTGCCGCCGCTGGCCGGGGTGACGGCCCGCAGCCTGGACGTCGATGGACTGGAGCTCATCCTGCGTCAGGTGATCATGGATTTCGAACCGCGCATCCTGCGCAACTCCTTGCGGGTGCGCGCGGCGTTTACCGAGGAGCGCATGAGCCATAACGCGCTGACCTTCGAGATCGAGGGGGAATTGTGGGGGCAGCCCATGCCCTTGCAACTGTACTGGAAAACCGAGATCGATCTGGAAAGCGGTCTGGTCAGGGTCGAGGAAACCAACCGGGCGAGGGAACACTGATGGACCCCCGCCTGCTTGAATACTACAACCGGGAACTCCAGCACCTGCGCGAGCTGGGTGGGGAGTTCGCCCGCGAGTTCCCGAAGATCGCCGGACGGTTGGGGCTGGAGGGGTTCGAGTGCGCCGACCCTTACGTCGAGCGGTTGCTGGAGGGTTTCAGCTTCCTGGCGGGGCGGGTGCAGCTCAAGATGGACGCCGAGTTCCCGCGGTTTACCCAGCATTTGCTGGAGATCGTCTACCCGCACTATCTGGCGCCGACGCCGTCGATGCTGGTGGCCCAGTTCCAGCCGGACCCGACCGAGGGCGCGCTCGAACAGGGGTTCGTGATCCCCCGAGACAGCCAATTACGCAGCCAGCTCGGCAAGGGCGATCAGACGCCCTGCGAGTACCGGACCGCCCATGACGTGACCTTGTGGCCGCTGGAACTGGCCGAGGCGCAATATTTCGCCGGCAGGGAACCGGTGGCGCAGCTTGATCTGCCGGATCTGGCCAAGGTCCGCGCCGGCATCCGGCTGCGCCTGCGCACGACTCTGCCGGGTTTGCCTTTCAGCAAGCTGGCGCTGACCCGGTTGCCGCTGTATCTGCACGGTAGCGAAGCCGTGCCGGCCCGGCTGTACGAACAAGTGCTGGCCAACGCGGTGATGGTGGTAGCCCGGCCCGGTCAGCGCCCGGCGCCCTGGCATGAGGTCGTGGCCAAGCACGAGATCCAGCGGCTTGGCTTCGAGGATGAGCAGGCGCTGCTGCCCTGCACGCCACCCTCGTTTCAGGGTTACCGGCTGTTGCACGAGTATTTTTCCTTCCCGCAGCGCTATCTGTTCGTGGACTTGGGAGGGTTGGGGCCGGCGGTGCGTCGCTGCACGGATCGCGAGCTGGAAGTATTGATCCTGCTCAATCGCGCCGATCCAGCGCTGGAAAACGTGGTGGCGGCGGAAAATTTCGCCCTGTTCTGCGCGCCGGCGGTCAATCTGTTTCCCAAGCGGGCCGACCGCATTCACTTGAGCGATCAGGTGGCCGAACACCACCTGGTGCCGGATCGCACCCGGCCGATGGATTTCGAGGTCTACCAGATCACCGGGGTTACCGGAATCGGCTCCGAAGGCGAAGAGCAGGATTTTCTGCCGTTCTACTCCAGCCATGATCGGATCGACCAGCGCCAGCAGCGCTCCTACTACACCATGCACCGGTTGCCGCGCCTATTGTCCAGGCAGCAGCGGCGAGATGGACCGCGCTCGAGTTACGTGGGCAGCGAAATCTTTCTGTCGCTGGTCGATGCCGACGAGGCCCCCTATCGCGGCAACCTGCGGCAACTGGCGGTCACCACCTGGTGCACCAATCGCGACCTGCCCCTGCTCATGCCGATCGGGCGGGGTGAAACCGACTTCACGCTGGCTTCCGGGGCGCCGGTCGGCGCCGTGCGCTGTCTGGCCGGACCCACCCGGCCGTGGCCTTCCCACGCGCACGGCGATACCGCCTGGCGGCTGATTAGCCATCTGTCCCTGAACTATCTGTCGCTGGCCGATACCGACGCCCGTCAGGGTGCCGTGGCGTTGCGGGAGTTGCTGGCGTTGTATGGCAACCTGGCGGAAATGACCATTCGCAGGCAGGTCGATGGGGTCTACTCGGTGCAGGCTACACCGGTGACCCGGCGCGCGCCGATTCCCGGTCCGATCGCCTTCGCCCGCGGCTTGGAAGTAACCCTGACGCTGGACGAGGCCGCCTTCGAAGGGGTGGGTATCCTGCTGTTGGGCGCGGTGCTGGAGCAGTTTTTCGCCAAGTACGCTTCCATCAATTCCTTCACCGAAACGGTCGTTAGATCGACCGAGCGGGGCGAGATCATTCGATGGCCAGCCCGGATCGGACGCAGGCATACACTGTAGCCCTGTTCGAGGCGCTACAGCACAAGCCGTATACCTTCCATTTCTTCCAGGCGCTGCGGCGGCTGGAGTGTCTGTATCGCGACAAGCCCCGGTTGGGCAAGGCAACGCGGCTGAGCGACGATCCCGTGCGTCTGGCGCAGGAGCCGTCGATGGCTTTTGCGCCGGCCACGCTGGCGGCCTTCGATCCGGGCGGCGACGGGCGGCCGCCGCGCTTGTCCGAATATTTTCTGGGGCTGTTTGGCCCGCACGGACCGTTGCCGCTGCATCTGACCGAATACGCGCGTGACCGGTCGCGCAATTTCGACGACCGGACCTTCGCCTGGTTCGCCGATGTCTTTCACCACCGAATGCTGAGCCTGTTCTACCGGGCCTGGGCGGATACCCAACCGACCGTCAGCTTCGATCGGCCGGAAACCGACCGTTTCAATGTCTATGTCGGCGCCCTGTGCGGTTTGGGCATGCCGTCGCTGTGGAATCGGGATGCGGTGCCGGATCTGGCCAAGTTTCATTACGCCGGCCGCTTGGTCGGCCAGACCCGCAACCCCGAGGGCTTGCAGGCGATCCTGGCGGATTTCTTCAAGCTGCCGGTGCTGGTCGAGAGCTTCGTCGGGCACTGGCTGCCGCTGTCCGAAGCCAGCCGCTGCCGGCTGGGGGAAACGCCGGCCACCGGCCTGCTGGGAGCGACGGCGGTGATCGGCGAGCGGGTGTGGGACTGTCAGCACAAGTTCCGGGTCGTCATGGGGCCGATGGACTTGGCGGAATTTCAGCGCTTCTTGCCCGGCAGCGCCAGCCTGCGGCGGTTGGTCGATTGGGTGCGCAACTACGCCGGCAACGAATTGCTGTGGGATGTCAATCTGATCCTCCGCAAGGAAGATGTGCCGCCGCTGCGTTTGGGCGAGGGATCGCAGTTGGGCTGGACCACTTGGCTGACCAGCCAGCCGCCGGATCGCGACGCCGACGATCTCAAGCTGGACGCCGTTATCTACTGCACCTGACTTCGTCATTATTTAATAACGCCTTACAACGCCACTGGAGTCTAAATTCATGGCCGAAATCAGTCGCGTCACCGCATTCGGTAAGCTGAACAGTCTGGGCTATAAAGCCATCGAGAGCGCCACCGTTTTCTGCAAGCTGCGTGGTAATCCTTATGTGGAACTGGTGCATTGGCTGCATCAAATCCTGCAATTGCAGGATTCGGATCTGCATCGGATCATCCAGCATTTCAGTTTGAATCCGTCGCGACTGGCCAAGGATTTTACCGAGGCGCTGGATCGGTTGCCGCGCGGTTCGACTTCGATTTCCGACCTGTCCTCCCACGTCGATGCGGCGGTGGAAAGCGGCTGGGTGTGCGCGACCCTGATGTTCAAGGACGCTCAAGTACGCACCGGCCACCTGCTGGTCGGGATGCTGAGGACGCCGGACCTGCGCAACGTGCTGCTGGCTATCTCGCGCGAATTCGACAAGATCAAGCTCGACGAACTGGGTGACCGGTTTGGCGATATCGTCGCCGCCTCGCCGGAAACCGGGTTGCGCGCCTCGGACGGTTCCCAGGTCGGCGGCGGCGCGGCGCCCGGCGAGGCCAGCGAGGCCGTGGCGCCGGCGCAGATGGGCAAGCAGGAAGCCCTGCAACGGTTTTCGGTGGATCTGACCGAGCGGGCGCGCAAGGGCGAACTGGACCCCATCGTCGGCCGTGACGAGGAAATCCGCCAGATCGTCGATATTCTGATGCGTCGCCGCCAGAACAACCCGATCCTGACCGGCGAGGCCGGCGTGGGCAAGACGGCGGTGGTGGAAGGTTTCGCCCAGCGCATCGCCTCCGGCGACGTGCCGCCGCCGTTGAAGGACGTGACGCTGCGAGTGTTGGACGTCGGCCTCCTCCAGGCCGGGGCCAGCATGAAAGGCGAGTTCGAGAACCGGTTGCGGCAGGTGATCGACGAGGTGCAATCCTCGCCCAAGCCGATCATCCTGTTCATCGACGAGGCGCACACCCTGATTGGCGCCGGGGGCGCGGCTGGGACCGGCGACGCCGCCAACCTGCTCAAGCCGGCGCTGGCGCGCGGTAAATTGCGCACCATCGCCGCCACCACCTGGGCCGAGTACAAAAAGCACATCGAGAAAGATCCCGCGCTGACCCGCCGTTTTCAGGTGGTGCAGGTCGGCGAGCCCAGCGAGGAAAAAACCATTCTGATGATGCGCGGCATGGCCTCGACCATGGAGCAGCATCACCGGGTGCAGATTCTCGACGAGGCGCTGGAGGCGGCGGTCAAGCTGTCGCACCGCTACATCCCGGCCCGGCAGTTGCCGGACAAGGCGGTCAGCCTGCTGGATACCGCCAGCGCCCGGGTGGCGATCAGCCTGCATGCGGTGCCGGCCGAGGTCGAAGACTGCCGCCGCCGCATCGAAGGGCTGAACATTGAGCTGGAGATCATTGGCCGCGAGACAGTGGTCGGCATCGACACTGCCCAACGCCATGCCGCCGCCAGCGAAAGATTGCAGGTCGAGGAGGCGAGGCTGGCGGAACTGGATGCCCGCTGGCAAGAAGAGAAAGATTTGGTGGACCAGGTTCTGGCATTGCGCGCCAATCTGCGTGGCGACGGCGGCGCGGTCGATGCTTCCGCCCGCCGAACCCGACCCGCAACGGCAGACCTGGCTGGCGGAGCTGAAGGATCTCCAAACCCGACTGCACGAATTGCAGGGGGAGACGCCGCTGATTCTGCCCAGCGTGGATGCTCAGGCGGTGGCCTCGGTGGTCGCCGACTGGACCGGCATTCCGGTCGGGCGCATGGTCAAGAACGAAATCGAAACCGTGCTCAAGCTGGCCGACATCATCAACCGCCGCATCATCGGCCAGCGCCATGCCCTGGATGTGATCGCCCGGCGGATTCAGACCTCGCGCGCCGCGCTGGACAACCCCAGCAAGCCGATCGGGGTGTTCATGCTGGCCGGCCCGTCCGGGGTGGGCAAGACCGAAACCGCGTTGGCCTTGGCCGAGGCGCTGTACGGCGGCGAGCAGAACGTCATCACCATCAACATGAGCGAGTTCCAGGAAGCGCACACCGTATCCACCCTCAAGGGTGCGCCGCCGGGCTATGTCGGTTACGGCGAAGGCGGGGTGTTGACCGAGGCGGTGCGCCGCCGGCCCTACAGCGTGGTGCTGCTGGATGAGGTGGAAAAGGCGCATCACGACGTACATGAGATCTTCTTCCAGGTATTCGACAAGGGTTGGATGGAAGATGGTGAAGGGCGGCACATCGATTTCAAGAACACCTTGATTCTGCTGACCACCAACGTCGGCACCGATTTGATCATGGGCATGTGCAAAGACCCGGACCTGCTGCCCGATCCGGAAGGTTTGGGCAAGGCATTGCGGGAGCCGCTGCTCAAGGTTTTTCCGCCGGCGCTGCTCGGCCGGCTGGTGACGATCCCCTATTACCCGCTCAGCGACGAAATGATCGGCGATATCGTGCGCCTGCAACTGGGACGGATTCAGAAGCGGGTTTTGGAGAACCACAAGGTTCCGTTCGATTACGACGACGAGGTGGTCAAGCTGATCGTCAGCCGCTGCACGGAACTGGAGAGTGGTGGACGAATGGTGGACGCGATTCTGACCAACACCGTGTTGCCGGCGATCAGTCAGGAGTTTCTGAATCGGATGGTGGAAGGCAAACCGGTTTCGCGGGTGCGGATTAAGGTAGTGGATGGGGAGTTTGGTTTCGCGTTCGAGTGAGAAAAGCTTTGGGTTGAAATGAACCGGTCCAGAATGAACTGGATGGGGTTATTTTGGATCGGTTCTCCAAGTAATGGAGTATTAACCGAAGTGAAATTGCCGTCGTAAAATAGGGTTGCTTGAGTTGGCATGGAGGGTGCACATAATTAAATCAGGGTATGTTTGCCTCAACGGCATGTCAACCTGGTTTTAAGGCACTGCTTTAACCACTAATCTTTGACAGCAACAGGAGAACTATTATGGCGGTTCTAGGGTTTTATATTGGTGGCGTGTCGGCGTCCATGCTTGGAGCCACGGAGGATTCAGCATTCGCACATGTGGTAGTGGGATCCTTTAAGTCCAGCACCTTCTATTTCAATTCGTGTGGCGAAGTCATGAGGAGTGGTGACACCGGATTCGGTAAGTTGCAGAACAAAATCCTCCACTTCGGCTGGATGAGTTGCAACACGCAGGTGGGTGGAGTCAACCTTGCCCTTGATAAAGAAGGAAGATCGCTGCCGCTAAACTTGGTCGGTAAGTTCATCGAAATCAAGGTCGATTGCGGTACAACGTTCGCTAGTTGGGAGCGTGTAAATACGGTGTTTAAAGTGACCGAGATGGGGAAAGATGGCAACAAAGGAAAGGTGCTTTTCGAGTTTGATGGAATGATGAAAATCTGGGCGGGGAGAATGAGCTCTGATGTTGAAATTTCGGGTGTGCTCAAGCCGCTTACGGGCAAGGTAGCAGAGAATGTGGCCTTACAAGTCATCAATGCCGATGCGTCCAAGCTTTAGCAGTGTGGGTCAGATTGAATAATGGCTAAATATGGATTCCAGTCAGTTCGCTTGGCTAGGCTACCAGCAGTTCTAGGAGAGGTATGAGCAAGCCTTTGCCGCAGATGCGGACGTTATGCACGAACTGAAAAAAGCCCAGATAGAGCGGCAGTTTTTCTTGATTAAGCCTTGGATAAAACCGACGAGCTCATGTGGGCAAACAGATGAAGAATCTAGTTTTGACAAAAATTTCATTTGAAAATCAATGGATTGAAATATGACTAGCAAACCACTTCATCCAATTCCACATATCAGCGAACCGACGCCGGAAAATGAGAAATCATGATGGAAGCCCATGATTTTGGGCTTTTGAACAGCGATCGAGAGCCATATATCGTCATCTTCAAGTGGTCCGGTGTCTACGCGGGCTTTTTCAAGAATGATCGGCTGTTTGACAGAACCGGACGCTATCTGGGTTGGCGCGATACCCACGATTCCGTATGGAAGTATGACGGAGAATGGCTCGGTCAAGTCGTCGAACAAAATTACCTGGCGCGCGACCTGCGAGCGTTGTCCCAAAGGCGACCGCCGCAGGTACCCTCGGTGTCGGCACTGCCACCGATGCCGCCCGCGTCGCGGGTGGCGCGGGCGGTGCGACCGGGCTGTTGCGACCCCCTGGAAGCTCTGCTGCGGGTGCCGGCACCGGAGGAATTGATTGGCGAGTGGTGTTCCGACGATGAAAGCCTGCGATTAAGTGAGGATGGTTCCTTTCAGTGGATAGCCATGGAACCAACGACGGATGCCGTCGGTCGCTGGGAGTTGCGCGGGCAGGAACTGCGCTGCGGTGGGAAGGCGTCGAAGAACCAGAACGGGCCTACTGGGTCATCGAATTCAGCGGGGACTCGCTGCTGCTGCGCTGGATGAGAAAAACCGGCCGCAGCCTCCCTTTCTGGCTGCGCCGTCGGACAGCACAACCGGACAATCAGAGTGCCGCCGATGAATCGCAAGCAACGTAGGGCGCTCGCCGGCGTGGCGCGGTCGGATGCGCCCGCCAGCGAAGAACAACGGATCGGGCAGGCGATTGCCATGCAGCGGCAAGGGCGACTCGATGCGGCGGAAGCACTTTACCGTCAGATACTCCATCGGAACCCAAGGCAGGTCGACGCCCTGCATTTTTTGGGCGTGCTCGCCGCGCAGCGGCACGATAACGACGGCGCCGTCAAACTGATCCGCCAGGCGCTTGAACAGAACCCACGCTATGCGGACGCGCACAACAACTCTGGGCAACGTGCTGGCCGCCATGGAGCGGTTCGATGAGGCGGCGGCGGCCTATCGCCAGGCCATCGAACTGGCCCCCGACAATCTCGGCGCCCACTGCAATCTCGGTGTGATGCTGCGGCGGTCCGGCCAGTTCGAGGAGGCGGTGGCGGCCTGTCGGCAGGCGCTTGCCTTGGATCAGCGGTTGCCAGAGGTCCATCTCAACTTGGGCAAGGCGCTGGTCGCGCTGGAGCGCTATGAAGAAGCGGTGACCGCGCACCGCGAGGCGATCCGACTGCGGCCCGGTCATGCTTCCGCCTACAAGAGTTTGGGTATGCTGTTGTACCGACTCAATCGCAGCGAGGAAGCCGCCGATTTGTTCCGACGCTGGTTGGAACAAGATCCGGCTAACCCGGTCGCCCGGCATCTGCTGGCGGCGCATTCCGGGCGCGCCGCGCCGGCGCGGGCGGCGGACGATTATGTCCAGGAACTGTTCGATGGCATGGCCGACAGCTTCGACGACCACCTGCGCCGGCTGGAATACCGGGCGCCGGAGTTGATCGCTCGGGGAGTCGCGGCGGGACTGGGTGCGCCGGTCCGGTCGCTGGCGGTGCTGGACGCCGGCTGTGGCACGGGACTTTGTGGGCCGCTGTTGCGTCCTTACGCCCGTTGGTTGACCGGAGTCGATCTGTCGCCGCGCATGGTGGAGCGCGCGCGGGCGCGCGGGGATTACGACGAGCTGGCGGTTGCGGAACTGACCGCTTTTCTCGTCGCCCGACCAGCGGCCTACGACCTGATCGTGTCGGCGGACACCCTGGTTTATTTTGGCGACCTGCGGCCAGTGTTGACCGCCGCCGTCGCCGCCCTGCGGCCGAAGGGCTGGCTGGCGTTTACCGTGGAGCGAGGCGAGGGTGGGGAAGCGGAGGAGTTCCTGCTGGATCGCAGCGGTCGCTACCGCCATGTCGAAGCCTATCTGCGCCGCGAACTGGTCCGGGCCGGCATGGCGATCGAAACCCTGGAAACCGTGGATTTACGTCTGGAAGGCGGCCAACCGGTCGCCGGGTTCCTGGTGCTGGCGCGCAAGCTCTTGCCAGCGACAGAGGTTGAAACGTGGTCGAGGCAAGCTTGAGGAGGCGCCAGTGAGCGACAATGCTAAGAAGTTGGATCAAACGCCTGGCGGCGATTTGCGGACCACGGTGGTGGCCGGATGGTTTGATCAGGCGATGACACGGCATCGGCAGGGCGATCTGACCCAGGCGCAGGTATTTTACCAGCGGGTGCTCGATGCCCAGCCCGATCACCCGGAAGCCTTGAATTTTCTGGGAATTCTCATGCAGCAACGGGGCCAGTCAACCCAGGCGGAACAGTTCATTCGCCGGGCCATCCGCAGCGCGCCCGATTATGCGGCGGCGTACACCAATCTGGGCAACGTACTGATCGTCCAGAAACGCTACGAGGACGCCATCGTCGCCTACCGGCAGGCAACCATCCACAGAGCGGACGAGGTGGAAGCCTGTGTGAACATGGGCGCGGTGCTCAGGGGGTTGGGGCGGTTGCCGGAGGCACTGGAGGCTTACCGCCAAGCCAGCGAGCGGCGCCCCGCAAGCGCTGAAATCCACCACCGCCTCGGTTTGGTGCTGGCCGAATTGGAACGGTTTGAAGAAGCGATTGCCGCCCAGGAAGCCGCGCTGCGCTGCGACGCTGGCCACGAGGAGGCGATCAAGCAGTTGGGGGGCTTGCTGCATCGCGTGGGGCGCACCGAGGATGCGCGGATGGTGCTGGGCAACGCCGTGTTCCAATTGGGCGATAGCAAGGCCGCGCTGGATCTGCTGCGGCACTGGCTACGGTTGATGCCAGACGACCCGATCGCCCAACATCGGCTGGCGGCCTGGTTCGGGCAGGATCAGGCGCCGGCACGCGCTTCCGACGCCTACGTGACTTATCTGTTCGATCGGTATGCGGAAGGGTTCGACCAGCATCTGGTGCAGGAATTGAACTATCAGGGACCGATGGTTATCGCGGACCGGGTCGCCGAAGTGCTGGGCGCGCCCGCCGCCCGCCTGGATGTTCTGGACGCCGGCTGTGGCACCGGTTTGTGCGCGCCGTTGTTGCGCCCCTACGCCCGCCATTTGGTGGGCGTGGATCTGTCGCCGCGGATGCTGGACAAGGCGCGCGAGCGGGGCGGTTACGACGAACTGGTCGCCGCCGAGCTGACCGCGTTTCTGGCGGCGCGGCCCCAGACCTACGACCTGATTGTCTCGGCCGATACGCTGGTGTACTTCGGCGCGCTGGAGACGGTTCTCGCCGCCGCCGCCGCCGCCTTGCGCCCCGGTGGCTGGCTGGCGTTTACGGCGGAAGCCGCAACGGGGGATGCTCCGCCGGGCGGATTTCGCATCAATCACAGTGGCCGTTATAGCCATGCGGCTGAGTATTTGCGGCACGCCATGGCGGAAGCGGGTCTGGAAATCCGCTTGATGACGACGGCTACGCTGCGGCAGGAATGCGACCAACCCATGATGGGTTATGTGGTGCTGGCCCACCAGCCCGTCGCCCCGATCGGCTAACCGCTGGATTCTTGCCGTCGGCAAGGCTATCTTGACAAGCTCTCGGCGCGCGCGGCGGCCGGCGATCCGCCGGCCGCCGCGCGCTGCCCTTTTTCCGATCCCGAGGAGGCGGTCTTGATGGTCGAGTTCGATGACATACGGCAGTTGGTCGGCGAGATATTGCAGTTGGGAGACCGGGTCGTGCGGCTCGGCCCGGATACGCCGCTGCTGGGGAGCATCCCGGAGTTCGACTCGATGGCCGTAGTGACCCTGATTCATGCCTTGGAGCAGCAGTTCGATATTCAGGTCGCCGACGACGAGATTAGCGCCGAGACTTTCGAAACCTTGGGCAAGGTCCATGAATTCGTCCGCGACAAGGTTACGGCGGCAAGTTGAGCGCCGTCGCGTCCGCCGGGCCGACGCCGGACTCGCCCCACCGCGCTGCTAGAAACTCGGGAATCCTCTGTTCCAGCCAATATTCCGCCCGCCACGGCCAGCGCCCGGCGACGAAGCCGACATGGCCGCCTTGTGTGCTCAATTCCAGCCGTACCCAGGACGAAAGTTCGCTGGCGTCCGGCACCGCGTCCCGCCGCATGAAGGGGTCATCCAATGCGTGCAGGATGAGGGTCGGAACACGGACACGCCGTAGATAAGGGCGGCAACTGGCCCGGGCGTAGTAATCGTGAACGCCGGCATAACCGTGCAAGGGCGCGGTGATCCGGTCGTCAAAGGCGTAGAAATCCCGCAGCGTCCCCAGTTCGTCCAACGGCACGGGAGCGTCCGGGCGATGCCGGAATTTGTCGCGGTAGCTTTTTTTCAGCGCGCGCAACAGGTGTGCCTGGTAAAGCCGCGAAAAACCCTGGCGCAGCCGTCGCGCGGTCGTGTCGAGCATGAATGGAACCGATACCGCGGCCGCCGCGTGTAATGGATTATCGGCTCCGGTTTCTCCCAGCCACTTGAGCAGCGCGTTGCCGCCCAGCGAGTAGCCGATGGCGGCCAGGGGCGCGGCCGGTTCGCTTTGGCGCAGCCAGGTCGCCACATGGCCGATGTCGGCGGTATCGGCGGCGCAGTAGCTGCGCGCCAGCCGATTGGGCTGGCCGCCGCGGCCACGAAAGTGCATCACCACCGCCCGCCAGCCGCGCCGGGCGATGGCCACCAACAGGCCGAGCGCGTAATGAGAAGCGCTGGAGCCTTCCAGTCCGTGCAGGATCAGCACGATGGGTCCCCGCCCGCTTGGGAGCCAGTCCAGATCCAGAAAGTCGCCGTCGGGCAATTCCAGTCGTTCGCGCCGCAGGGGCAAGCGGGGCCGCCGCCGACACAGCACCGGCCACAACGTTTGAGCATGCGGGCCGGGCAACCACCATGCCGGGTAATAGTCAGCGGGTTGCATGGCGATGACCGGATCGCGGGATGGATAGGGGGATCAGAGCGGATTTGACGCCAGTGGCGGGCGTGGCCGACCGGGTTCCGGGCGAGGGCGGCGGAGTCGGGCGCGCACGGATTGCTCAGAAGCGCATGGAGAGTGACTGGAAGACATCTTCGGTCATGCCTTGCAGCATGGTGAGCGCGTCCCAGTCGTCCCACGACTCCTGAATGCGGCCGTTTTCGATGCGGTGGAAGCTCATGCCGGTGACCGACATGGCCTCGCCGCTGGGCGCGATGCCCATGAATTCGCCCCGGTGGGTGCCCGAGGCGATCCAGCGAGTGGCGACTTTGTTCGCTTCGGCAATTTGATCCTGGATCTCGAAGCGAGTGTCCGGAAAAGAAAAATGGTACATCGCGATCAACTGCTTGAAGGCTTCCGCGCCGTGCACCGCGTCCGGCAGAGTGGCAATGTGACCGATGTAATCGTGGGCGAGAATTTCATCCACGACCGCCAAATTGCCTTGGCTCCAAATGACTTCGAAGTTGCGCCGGACCAGCGCCTTGTGGGCTTCTAGCGTGTTGTCGTCTGTCATGGGTTGTTTTCCTGCGGTGTGCGGGCCTGCCGCGCCCTGCTCGAAATGTCCGTTAGTGTAATCCGTTCATGGCTGGCTCGCCACGGGGCCGATAGGTGAGCCTGCTATAATTGCCAAGCATCCACGCAAGGTCATCCGGCTCGCGGGCAAGCAGGGAATGCGTTTGGTAAGCACCCAGCATGGGGCTAATACCGCCGCCCGATGGCGTTGCTGGTCCGCGTAATCACCAACCGACCGAGAGAGTTCGGATCATGCCAGCAAAGAGCCCGGTTTATTTTGAGGATGTGGAAAGTTGCGTGGAGGAAATCGTCAGCCGGGTCGGCGAGCGGATCGTGTTGGGCATTCCACTGGGGATCGGCAAACCCAACCCGCTGGTCAACGCGCTCTACCGGCGGGTCAAAGCCGATCCGGCCCTGCATCTCAAGATTGTGACCGCGATCACCGTCGAAGTGCCGAAAGGGTCCAGCGATCTGGAAAAACGGTTTCTGGAGCCGTTCGTCGCGCGAGTATTCGGCGATTACCCCGATCTGGAATACGCGGTCGATCTGCGGCTGGGCCGGTTGCCGCCGAACGTCGAGATCGCCGAGTTCTTCTTCAAGCCGGGCGGGTACCTGAACGTCCCAATGCAGCAGCAGAACTACATCAGCACCAACTACACCCACGCCGCCCGGGATTTGATGGAGAACGGCATCAACGTGCTGGCGCAACTGGTGGCCACGCGGGACGTGGCGGGCGAGCCGCGGTTTAGCCTGGGCAGCAACCCCGACGTGACGCTGGACTTGCTGCCGATGGTCGAAGAAGCCCGCCGTCAGGGCCGGCCGGTGGTGACCGTGGCCGAGGTTAACCGCGAGATGCCGTTCATGTACCACGACGCCATGCTCGAACCGGCCGCTTTCGATCTGGTGATCGACCAACCGCGCTACGACTTCCGGTTGTTCGGTGCGCCCAACATGCCGGTGGACAACGCCGACTATATGCTGGGCCTGCAAGCCAGTGCCCTGATTCGCGACGGCGGCACCCTGCAGATCGGCATCGGTTGTCTCGGCGACGCCATCGTCCATTTCTGTCGGTTGCGCCAGCGGCAGAATGCCCGCTACCGCCAACTGCTGGCCGACCTGCAAATCCTGGATCGCCATGGCGACCTAATCCAGCGCATCGGCGGCGCCGGACCGTTCGAGCAGGGCCTGTACGGTTCCAGCGAGATGTTCGTCAACGGCTTTCTATTCCTGTACCAGGACGGCATCCTCAAACGGCGGGTGTACGACAGCATCCCCTTGCAGCGCCTGCTCAACGAAGGAGCCATCACCGAGGCCGTCGACGAGCAAACCTTGCGGGTGCTGTTGGAGCAGGACGTGATTCCTGCCCGGCTCACCGAGGCGGATGTCGGATTTTTGTGCAAATTCGGCATCTTCAACGACCGGGTTCGGTATGAGGACGGGGATCTGACGATCGGTGAAACCGTGCGGGTGCCCGCCGATCTGGACCATGCCGAGAGTTATCGGGCGCTAATCGCTCATGGACTCGGTCGCCAGCTCGAAGGCGGCATCGTGATGCACGGCGGTTTTTTCATGGGGCCGCAGAGCTTCTATCAGGCCCTGCGCGCCATGCCCGAGGCGGAGAGTCGGCGAATCTGCATGACCACGGTGCAACGGGTCAATCATCTTTATGGAAATCAGGAACTGGCGATCCAACAGCGGCGAGACGCCCGTTTCATCAACACCACCATCATGGTCACGCTGCTTGGCGCGGCGGTGTCCGACGGGTTGGAAAGCGGCCAGGTGATCAGCGGCGTGGGCGGCCAGTACAATTTCGTGGCCATGGCCCACGATCTGCCGGGCGCCCGCTCGATCCTGATGCTGCGTGGTACCCGCGAGAGCGGCTCGGGCGTCACCTCCAACATCGTGTGGAACTATGGCCACACCACCATCCCGCGACATCTGCGCGATATCGTCATCACCGAGTATGGAATCGCCGACCTGCGCGGTCGGTCGGACAGGGAGGTGATTTGCGCGCTACTCAATATCGCCGACTCGCGCTTTCAACCGGATCTGCTGGATAAGGCCAAGCGGGCCGGCAAGATTCCACTGGATTACCAGGTGCCGCCGCAATACCGCCACAACACCCCCGCGCGGATTCAGGCGCGACTCGTTCCCTATAAGAACATGGGTTTGCTGCCGGATTTTCCGTTGGGAACGGACTTTACCGAAGAGGAAATGATCCTCGGGCGGGTGCTCAAGGGCTTAAAGGCGCGGCTGGCGACCAGGGGCGATCTGATGAAGACCATCGTCAGGGCGATGACGGCTGGCGCGGTACCCGAGACGGCCAAGCCCTATTTGGCCCGCCTCGGGCTTGATCGACCGGTCGGTCAGAAAGAGAGGATGATTCAGAAGCTGATCGTTTCGGAATTGATGGCCGGTGGCCACGTCTGAAGCGGTCTGGGGCGCGCGGCCTGTTCGCCGCCGCGCCCTCCGAAGAATGGAAACGCCCTAACGGCGGTTCATTCAGGTTGCGCCAACTCTTCCTCGACCGCGTCCGGGGCGGGGGAAGCCGGCCGTTTGGCGGTTGGCTCCGCCAGCGGTTCTTCCCCGATCGCCGTATCGGCCAGCAGTTCGCCCAGGGCGGTTGTGGTGAGCATGGGTTCCGGCAGTGGTTCCGGGCGGAGCACAAGGCCACCCAGCGGCGGTACGGTAATGGTGATCGAGTAGGGGTGTTCCATCCACGGCCGTTCCTCCGCGATCAGATCGACCCCGCCGTTACCGACGCCGCTGCCGGCGTAGTAGTGGGAGTCGGAGTTAAAAGCTTCCGTGTAACGGCCCGCCCGCGGCACGCCGATGCGGTAGTCTTGGCGCGGGACCGGCGTAAAATTGACCACGACCACCAAAAAGTCGTCGTCCTTCTTGCGCAGGTAGCTCAGGATGGATTGCTCGGCGTCGTGGCAGTCGATCCAGTCGAAACCTTGCCATTCGAACTCATAGTAATGCAGCACCGGATCGCTGTGATAAAGCCGGTTCAGGTCGGTGACCAACTGTTTTAAACCCCGGTGGAAATCGTACTGCAGTAGCCACCAGTCGATGGAGTTGGCGCTGTTCCACTCGTTGCCCTGACCAAACTCGGTACCCATGAACAGCAGTTTTTTGCCAGGGTGGGTGAACATGTAGAGATAGAGCAGCCGCAGATTGGCGAAGCGCTGCCATTCGTCGCCCGGCATCTTGTTCGGCATCGAGCCCTTGCCATGCACCACCTCGTCGTGCGAGAACGGCAGCATGAAGTTCTCGGTGAAGCAGTACAGCATGCTGAAGGTCAGCAGGTCGTGATGGTATTTGCGATGGATCGGATTCTGCGCCATGTAGCGCAGGGTATCGTTCATCCAGCCCATGTTCCATTTCATGCTGAAGCCCAGCCCGCCCAGATAGGTCGGTCGGGTGACCTGCGGCCAGGAAGTGGATTCCTCGGCGATGACCATCGCGCCGGGGTGCTCGCTGTGAACCACCGTATTCAGCTCGCGCATGAAATCGATGGCTTCCAGATTCTCGCGCCCGCCGTATTTGTTGGGAATCCACTCGCCTTCCTTGCGCGAATAATCCAGATACAACATCGAGGCGACCGCGTCCACCCGCAGGCCGTCGAGATGAAACTCCTCGATCCAGTACAGGGCGCTGGACAGCAGGAAGTTTTTCACCTCGTAGCGACCGAAGTTGAAGATCAGCGTGCCCCAGTCGAGATGCTCGCCCTTGCGGGGGTCGGTGTGCTCGTACAGCGCCTCGCCATCGAAGCGGGCCAAGCCGGCAGCGTCCTTGGGGAAGTGCGCCGGCACCCAATCGAGGATCACGCCGACATCATGCTGGTGGCAGTAATCCATGAAATAGCGGAAATCGTCCGGGGTGCCGAAGCGGCTGGTCGGCGCGTAGTAACCGGTGGTTTGGTAACCCCAGGAGGCATCGTAAGGATGCTCGGTGATCGGCAGCAGCTCGATGTGGCTGAATCCGGTTTCCTTGACGTACTCCACCAACTGGTGCGCCAGTTCCCGATAGTTCAGGAACTCACCTTCCGGCCCGCGCCGCCACGAGCCGATATGGACCTCGTAGATGGACATCGGCTCATGTAGCCAGTCGGATTTTTTGCGCCGCTCCAGCCAGTCGGCATCGCGCCAGGCATAGGAATCGGGCTTGGTGACGATGGTGGCGGTGCTGGGACGCAGCTCGAACTGTTGGCCGTAGGGATCGGACTTCAGCATGATTGCGCCGCTGTTGCGGTTGCGGACCTCGAACTTGTACAGATCGCCCGGGCTCACGTTGGGGATGAACAGCTCCCATACACCGCTGCCGCCGCGCACCCGCATGGGGTGGACTCGACCGTCCCAGCGGTTGAAATTGCCGACCACGCTGACCCGTTCGGCGCTGGGCGCCCACACCGCGAACAGCACGCCGGCAACACCGTCCGCCTCGTGCCGGTGCGCGCCCATGAAGCGGTAGGAATGCCAGTGCTTGCCCTCGCCGAACAGGTAGAGATCGAAATCGGGCAACTGCGGCGGAAAGCAATAGGGATCGTGGGCGATATGTTCGTGGTGGTCGGCGTCGCGCCAGATCAGCCGGTAGCGCTCCGGAACCTGATCGGGCTTGCCTTGCCACTCGAACAGATCGGTGTTGGGGATTCGTTCCAGCGGCAGGTTGCCCTCGGCGATATGCACTTCCTGAGCGTAGGGCAAATGGGCGCGCACCACGACTTTCTTGTCTTGCGGATGGCGGCCCAACACGGAGAAAGGATCGTGATGGCGGGCTTCGATAATGCGTTGCAGTTCGGGTTGAAGTTTCGGGCTCGTCACTTGGTTCATCCTGTTGTGTTGACGGTTTTTGGGGCTATGCCCGACGGCGGCTGGCGTTCCAACCGCGAAGCCGGACGGCAACGCGCGAATGAAAATCGCGGCATTGCGCGGAATCAGGAAACGGCAAGCGTCTGGAGTCGGGCGTCAAACGCCATGCGCGTTAATGGTCCTAGTATAACGCCTAATTCACCAAGGAATGACTTTCCGTGGAGGATGTCGGCGGGTGGCCCGCCTGTGGAGTAGCCGGCCGCGCCCTGGTTTTGCCCGTCGGCGCCCGCCTTATTCCAGCCGTTCGATGCCCAGTGTCCGCAGCACGTATTTTTCGTACACCGGCTCCGACGTGCCGGTTTTGATTTTGTGGATAAAGTATTTTTCGAAGGCGATTTTGGCGTAGTGAACCCACTTGCCCTTTTTGAACCAGTTGACATTGCGCGGCGGGATCTGCGGCAGCGCCACGAAGGCCGCGCCGGTATCGCCCATGTCCGCCAGACAGATGGCGTTCCAGGTGCCCTTGGCGGTGGCCGGCTGGCCAGCCAGGTCGGCCTGAATGTTCTGGACGATGGCGGATACCATCGATTCGATCATATAGCCGGTCTTGGGCACGCCGGTGGGCACTGGCGTGGCCTCGACCGGTGGGATCGCCACGCACACCCCGGCCGAGAAGATATTGCGGTACTTGGGGCTGCGCTGGTTGGCGTCGATCAGCACGAACCCACGCGGGTTGCATAGCCCGTCCACGGCGGCGACCGGGTCCACGCCGCGGAAAGCCGGCAGGGTCATGGCGAATTTAAAAGGCACTTCGTGTTCCTTGATCGCTTCGCCCCGGTCGTTGTACTCCTCGACGATGGCCCGGTCAGCTTCGATCCGGGTGGTCTTGGCGTTGGTGATCCACTTGATGTGCCGGTTGCGCAGATCCGATTCCAGCATACCCTTGGAGTCGCCGACACCGCCCAAACCCAAGTGACCGATGTACGGCTCGCTGGTGATCATGGTCATGGGTACGTGCTTGCGCAGCTTGCGCTTGCGCAGGTCGGCGTCGAGAATGAACGCGCTTTCGTAGACCGGCCCGAAACAACTGGCCATGGGCATCGCGCCCACCACGATCGGACCGGGGTCCTCGCAAAAGGCTGCATAGGCTTCGTAGGCGGCCTGGGCGTGATCCACCGCGCAGACCGAATGGGTGTGGCCGTTGTGGGGGCCGGCGCCCGGCACCTCGTCGAAGGCCAGTTTGGGGCCGGTGGTGATGACGAGATAGTCGTAATCGACGGTTTGTCCACCCTCCACCGTAAGCCGGTTGTGCTCGGCATCGATGTGGGTGACTGGCCGGCCGATGAAACGGATATCCTTCTTTGCGAAATAGGGGCCGATCGGGAAGGCGATATCGCCGCGCCGGCGCCAGCCGACCAGCAGCCACGGGTTGGAAGGGAGGAATTGGAACTCCTCGCTCGCGTTGATAACGGTGATATCGTGGGCTTTGCCCAGTTTTTCCCGGGCTTCGTAGGCAAGGGGGATGCCGCCGATACCCGCGCCCATCACAACGATATGCGCCATGTTTATTTCTCCTGAACCCTCTTCGGGGTGCTTGAGCTGGTCGTGCGTGTGGTTGGTTAAGGTGAATAAGGTCTTCAAATTCAAGCATAGATCATTCTCGTGGGCTTGGCCGGGCACCGGCCCGTGACGATTCGCGGCGCTTTGGCATCCCCGCGCCGCCGCAGTCTGATAAGATTATGGCGGTATCATCCAGATGTATCCGATAACCCGAGCAGGTCAAAACATATCCAAAGGACGATCCATGAACTCTCGTAAACTGCTTGCATTCGCGTTGGTTTTGGGGTTGGGCATGCTGGCGGGTTGTTCCGGCGAACGGCCGGACAAGCCGGTGAGCTTCCAGAAGGACGTGTATCCGATTCTGAAAGCGAGCTGTTTGGAGTGCCATACCGTGCCCAATGGCGAGGGCTATACCAAGAGCGGTTTGGCGCTGGGCACCCATGAGGAGTTAATGAAGGGCACCAAGATGGGTCCCGTCATCATCCCCGGGCAGAGTCTCAACAGTAGTTTCAACCGTCTGATCGAAGGCCGCCCCGGCGTGGATCCTTCCATTCAAATGCCGCACGGCAAGGTAAAACTGCCGGAAGAACAACTGGCCATCATCCGTAAGTGGGTTGATCAGGGCGCCAAGAACAACTAAACGGCCCGCGCTGTTTTTCCCGCCCGCATTCCAGCCCTCCCTCCGACGCCAGGGGGAGGGCGCGGCGCCGGTCGATCTCACCCGCCAAAATAATCCGGTTTGTCCGCCCGACCCCCATCTTCCGTTCCGCCGCATATCCGACGTCGGAACGGGCACATTCCATTGGATCGTTTTGGGGAGGCATCATGGTTAGCTCCCGGCAGACCGCGCTGGCCGGCGCGGATTTCGATACCTGGTTGAGTACCCTGCAAGTCCGCTGGTCGCCGGCTCAGATCGAGATCGTCCGGCACGCCTACGCACTCGGCGGCGAGCCGGAACTGGCGGTGGCCGACCTACTGGCCGATCTGCGCGTGGATCACGAAGTGGTCGCCGCCGCGCTGCTACACGAGCCGGTTGCGGACGGGCGAATCAAGCTGGCTCTGGTCGAGGAGGAATTCGGGCCGGCTGTCGCGCGCCTGGTCGATGGCATCGCCAAGCTCGATGCCATCGGCGAGTTGCACCAGAGCGGCCAGCATGCCGGCCATCAGTTGGAAAGCCTGCGCAAGATGTTGCTGGCGATGGCGCAGGATGTCCGGGTGGTGCTGATCAAGCTGGCGATACGACTACACGAACTGCGTCAGTTCGGGCGGCGGGCCGCCGCCGGACAGCGCCGCATCGCCCGGGAGACCCTGGATATTTTCACCCCGCTGGCCAACCGGCTTGGCATCGGACGCATCAAGTGGGAGATGGAAGATCTGGCGCTGCGTTACCTGGAACCGCCGGCTTACAAGCAAATCGCCACCGCCCTCGACCAGCGCCGCGCCGACCGGGAAACGTATATCGACCGGGTTGTGGAAGAGTTGCGCGGCCGCCTGCGCCAGGTCGGCATCCACGCCGAGGTCAGCGGCCGAGTCAAGCACATCTACAGTATCTGGCGGAAGATGCAGCACAAGAAGCTGTCCTTCGAGCAGATTTTCGATGTGCGCGCGGTGCGGGTCATGGTCGATACGGTGAACGACTGCTACGCCGCGCTCGGCGTGGTGCATGCCTGCTGGAACCACATCCATCAGGAGTTCGACGACTACATCGCCCATCCCAAGCCCAACGGCTATCAATCGCTGCATACGGCGGTGGTGGGGCCGGAGGGCCGAGCCCTGGAAGTGCAGATCCGCACCTTCGCCATGCATCAGAACGCCGAATTGGGCGTTGCCGCCCACTGGCGCTACAAGGAGGGCGGCGAGAGTCCGGGCGAAACGGCCGAACAGCAGATCGCCTGGCTGCGGCAGATTCTGGAGTACAGGGAGGAAGAAACCGGCGACGGCGATCTGCTGGAGCAGTTCAAGGCCGAGGCGTTCCAGGATCGGGTGTACGCCATCACGCCCAAGGGCGCCATCGTCGAACTGGCGCGGGGGGCGACGCCGCTGGATTTCGCCTACCACATCCATACCGAGGTCGGCCATCGCTGTCGGGGCGCCAAGGTCAACGGTCGCATTGTGCCGCTGACCTACGAACTCAGGAACGGCGAGCAGGTGGACGTGCTGACCACCAAGACCGGCGCTCCCAGCCGCGACTGGCTCAGTCCGCATCTGGGCTACGTCAAGACCAATCGGGCACGGGCCAAGATCCGCCAGTGGTTTGTCCAGCAGGATCAGGATAAAAGCATTGCCGCCGGTCGCGCGCTGCTGGAGCGGGAGTTCCAGCGGCTGGGAATCCGGCAGATCAAGCTGGAGAAAGTGGCGGAAAAATTCAACGTTGCCAAACCGGAAGAGTTGTTCGCCGCCATCGGCCACGGTGCGCTGACCACCGCGCAGGTGGTGGCCAAAATTCAGGATCTGCTACCGGCGCCGCCCGCCGCCGCGAATCACCCACCCATCGCGCGCAAGCCCAGGAGCGTCGGGTCCGGCAAGGACGACGTGCGAATCCGCGGAGTGGGCCGATTGTTGACGCAAATGGCGCAGTGCTGCCAGCCGGCGCCGTTCGAGCCGATCGTCGGCTACATCACCCAGGGGCGCGGCGTGACCATCCACCGCCAGGATTGCGCCAACTGGCTGAGTCTGGCCAGCCAGCACCACGAGCGCGTCATCGAGGTCGGTTGGGGCGAAACGCCGGCCACTTATCCGGTGGACATCATGGTCGTCGCCCATGATCGCTCCGGCCTGTTGCGCGATATCACCTCGATTCTGGCCAACGAGCAGGTCAACGTGCTGGGCGCTAACACGCTAACCGACCGGGAAACCTCGATCGCCCGCATGGGGCTGACTCTGGAAATCACCGATGTGGTGCAACTGAGTCGGGTGCTGGACCAGATCGGGCAGTTGCACAATGTGGTGGAGGCGTATCGAAAAAGCTGAAGCCAGCGGTTTACGCCAGGCTCGCCAACAGCCGCCGGGTTTCTCGCAGCAAGGGGTTGCGGCGCAGCAGCAGCGTTAGCCGGCTGCCGCCGCTTTGCCGCCACAAGGCCGCCGCGCGGATGCCGGCCAGTAGCAGCGCCCGAATCCGGTTGCTGTTCTCCGGGTTGTTCAGGTGGACCGGTGCGCCGCTGACCATGATGCGCGGCGACAGAGTGCTTAGGCTGTTGAGGTAGATCTCGGCGAAACGGGCGACGGAGTTGCTGTGCCCAACCGGAAAATGGACCAGATTCGGGATAATGTCCTCGATGCCGGCGCGGACGGCCCGCAACAGGTCGGAGCGTTGCGATAGCTTGCGCTCCAGGCTCAGCAGCGTTACCGCGTAACGGGTCAATTCCATGTCTCGCGGGTTGCCGAGTTGCTGCTCAAGCAGTTGCAGTCCGGTGCGTAGCCGGGGAACGCCGCCGTACACGTCGTCGCTGCTGGCGGCGTCGATCTTGATCAGGCTGTTCAGGCAGGTTTCGACATCCTCCGGGTTGGCTTGGCCGCGGCGGGCAATGCCGCGCACGAGGTCGGCGGCTTGCAGCACGCCGGCGAGAGCGATGGCGCGATCACGGTCGGTTTGGGGCATGGGATGGAGATCGGGGTGGCGAGAGTTGGATTCAATCCCAGGCGGTGTCGATCACCCCGCCGCCCAGGCAATCGTCGGCGAGGTAGAAGACGATGGACTGTCCGGGGGTGATGGCGCGCTGCGGTTCGAGAAACTGGATCGTGGCGCCCCGTGCGTCCAATGTCTCCAGCTCGCAAGCCTGATCGCGCTGACGGTAGCGAATCTTGGCCTGATAGCGCATCGGCGCCTTGGGCGGCTGTCCGGCGACCCAGTGCAGTTGCGAAGCCCGCAAGCGCCGGTGGAATAGAGCAGGGTGGTCGTGACCCTGCACCACGATCAGCGTGTTGTTTTCCAGCTCTTTGCTGGCGACGTACCAGGGCGCGCCGCCGCCGTCGCGTCGGCCGCCGATGCCCAGCCCCTGCCGCTGGCCGATGGTGTGGAACATCAGGCCGGCGTGCTCGCCCAGCAGCTCTCCGTTCGGGGTCCGGATCGGCCCCGGTCGGGCCGGCAGAAAGCGGTTCAGGAATTCCCGGAACGGGCGTTCGCCGATAAAACAGATGCCGGTGCTGTCCTTTTTGGCGTGGGTGACCAGACCGGCGCGGGCGGCCATGTCCCGCACCGCCTGCTTGTGGAGGCCGCCGACCGGAAACAGCGCGTTGGCCAGTTGGGACTGGTCGAGTCCGTACAGAAAATAGCTCTGATCCTTATTCGGGTCGTGGCCCTTGAGCAGGTGCTGGCGGCCGTCGCGCTCCTCGCGCCGGGCATAGTGGCCGGTGGCGATACGCCCGGCGCCCAGCCGACGGGCGTGGTCGAGGAAAGCCCTGAACTTGATTTCGGTGTTGCACAGGATATCCGGGTTGGGAGTCCGGCCACGACGGTATTCGTCCAGAAAATAGCGGAACACCCGCTCCTGATATTCGGCGGTGAAGCTGACCTGGTGCAGCGGAATGCCCAGCGTGTCGCAAACCGAGCGCGCGTCCTCCAGATCCTCGGCGGCGGAACAGTAACCGGCCTCGTGGGAATCCTCCCAATTCTTCATGAACACGCCATGTACGTCGTGGCCCTGTTCGACCAGCAGCAGAGCAGCCACCGAGGAATCCACACCGCCGGACAGGCCCACCACGATCCGGTTTTTTGCCATCGGGAGATCATCGGGAAACTGAGGTGAAGGATGCGAATGGAGCAATATAGAATACCAAACGGATCCCGCCGGGACAGCGTCTGTCCAACCACCGACCAAAGAAAAAGGCCGAACCGGGGGTTCGGCCTTGCGGGGAAGGGCGTGGCTTATTTGCCGACGCCGGCCAGACTGTCCTGCACCAGCTTGTCGAATTCGGCCTTGAAGCGCGAGGTCAGATCGGCCAGGGTCTTGGCGTCGTCCATGAACTTCTGATGCAGGCTGGAGATCGACGCGGACTGCGAGGTCAGGAACGCCTGCAAACTGGCGGGGTCGCTGATGTCGGCGGCGGTTTTCATCCGGTTCATCGCCATGTCGACATAGGATTGCAGGGCGCTCATCTGAAAATTGACCAAGGCTTCCAGATTGGTGGCGGACAGCTTGTTGGCCTTGATTACCGGAGCCAGGAAACTCTGGTACTGCTCGGACATTTTGGCTAGGGCATCGTTGGTCATGGTGGTGGTCTCTCCATAAGTGGTTGGTTGATGGAAAATAGCATAAGGCAACTTTTGTTGCAGTGCAATATAAATCCGGATTTTTGTTGCAGTGCAATAGAGCGGAAACGTCTGGTCGGCTTGGCGTCCGGCGGGCATTGGCGGATAATGCTGACCTTTGCGGCGATGGATAATTCCCATGTGGTTCAAGAATATGACGCTATTTCGCTTGGTTGAGCCATTGTCGCTTTCGGCCGAGACACTGGCGGCGCGGCTGGCGCAATACGCTTTCCAGCCCTGCCCCAGCCATCAACCGAGCAGCGCCGGCTGGGCGCCGCCGCTGGGTCGCAAAGGGCGCGATCTGGTGCATGCCGCGGCGGGCCGGCTGCTGTTGTGTCTGCGGACCGAGGAGAAAGTCTTGCCGGCGGCCGTGCTGAACCAGATGGTGGACGAACGCAGCGCCGAACTGGAAGACCGACGGCGGCAGCCAGTGCGGCGCCGTGAAAAGCAGGAACTGCGCGAGCAGATTGTGGGCGAACTGCTGCCTCGCGCCCTGTGCCGGAGCCGGCATGGCTACGCCTATCTCGACCCCTTGGCCGGCTGGTTGGTGGTGGGCAGCGCCAGCCCGCGCGGGGTGGAAGAACTGACCGGGATGCTGCGCAAGACACTGGACACCTTGCCGATTGCTCCGCCACGGGTGCGGCAGTCGGTGAGCGCGGTCATGACGGCGTGGCTGGCCGAGGGCCAGGCGCCGGCGGAATTCGCTCTGGGAGATACTTGTGAGCTGCGGGAGACGGGAGAAACCGGCGGAGTCGTGCGTTGTCGCGGGCAGGATTTGACCGGCGCCGAGATCCGCGGCCATCTGGCCGCTGGGAAGGAGGTGACCCGGTTGGGCCTGTACTGGAACGAGCGGATCGCCTTGGTGCTTGATGAGGCGCTGGTAATCCGCCGACTCCAGTTCCTCGATGTGGTCCGGGAGTCGCTGCGGGATATCGCGGATTCCCCGGAGGCGATATTCGATGCCGAGTTCGCGCTGATGGCCGGCGAGCTGGCGCTGCTGGCGCCGCGGTTGCTGGATGTGTTCGGGGGCGAGGCGTAGAGACGTGGATAATCGGTGTTGAGCCGGGACGGGCGCTAGAGTTGGATAACAAAACGGGCCGCACATCTTCGCCGGCCCGAAAAGGCGGCACATGAGCGGTTGGCAACTGACGGGCGTGATTGGATTGCTGGGGGCACTGGCGAGTATGGTCGTTGCCGGCTGGCTGGTTGTGCGTTTTATCCAACAGCGCAAGCAGCGATTGGAGGATCATTTGCAGGCACTGAGGAAGGCGGCGGCGGAGAAGGCGGCGGCGGAGAAGGCGGCGGCGGAGAAGGCGGCGGCGCACAGCGCGGCGATCGCGCGGGCGGCGGCGGATCGACTGGCGGCCAAGCGCGCGTTTGCGGAGAAAACGGCGGCGGAGAAGGCGGTGGCGGAAAAGGCGGCCGTGGAACAGGCCATCGCCGAGTGGGCGGCGGCCGAGCAGGCCGAGGCCGAGCGCGTCCAACTCAAGCGGACCACGGTGGAACGGCGGGAATCCGAGGAAATCGAGGCGCGGATGCGCGCTGTCGAGGACGCCATCGCCGAATGGCTGGATGTGGAGCGCGAAGGCAACCGGGTGGCCGCCACCACCGCCGCCAAACCGGGCAAGGCGTCGCAAAAGACCTACACCCGGACGGAAGCGATTCGTCAGCAGGTGCGCATCACCGCCGAGAAAGTGGAAAGAGAGGCGCAGGAACTGGAGTTCATCAAGAACCGCATCCAGGCCGGGGTGGATTTTCTACCGATCGAATTCAAGCAAACCATTGATGACTGGAAGGAAGGGCGAGTCTTCCGCCACAGCACCTTCGAAGATCTCAAGCTTAAATTCCGCTACAAGGCCTACTCGGTCGAGGACGGCTACGAACTGCTGTATCAGTACAACGAGTGGATGGGTCAGCAGCGCGAGAAACTCCGGGTGTTTATCCGGTTGCTGGGCACCGAGGTGGACAAGGGAGAGAGCATTCAGGCGGCGATCGAACGGGCGGAGCGCGCCGAGCGGCAGAAATACCTGGAAATGGATGTCGATGTGATCTTTACCCTGCGCGAGGTTCGCACCATTCTGGATCGGCTGATCGGCATGGAGACCATCCTTAAGGAACTCGAAATGGTCTGTCGCAAGCGTTCCGAACAGATCATTACCCCATCCTGGGAGGCGAAGGGGTCGCTGTAGGTAAGTTCGTCTTTCAGTCCCGTCCACCCAAATACGCCCGCCGCACCTCGGGGTCGGCGAGCAGTTCCTCGCCGGTTCCCGACAGGCGGATTTCACCGTTGACCAGCACATAGCCGCGCTGGGCGAGCTTCAGCGCGTGGTGGGCGTTCTGCTCCACAAGAAAGATCGTTGCGCCGCTGTCGCGAATTTCCCGGATCGTGGCAAAAATACGCTGCACCATCAGCGGCGCCAGTCCCAGACTCGGTTCATCCAGCAACAGCAGGCGGGGCCGGCTCATCAACGCCCGGCCAATCGCCAGCATTTGTTGCTCACCGCCGGAGAGCGTGCCGGCCCGTTGATTGCGCCGCTCCTTGAGTCGAGGGAACAGTTCGAACACCTTGATCAGGTCGGCGTCCATGTGATCCATCCCGATTGGAATCGCTCCCATCAGCAGATTCTCCTCCACGCTCATCGCCGAAAAGATCCGTCGTCCTTCCGGAGCTTGGGCGATGCCGAGCTTGGCGATCTCGTGGGTCGGCAGGCCGGTGATGTCGTAACCCTGGTAGTGGATCCAGCCCCCGGAAGGCGGCGGATCGCCAAACAGGCTCATCAGCAAGGTCGATTTGCCCGCCCCGTTGGCGCCGATCAGGGTCACGATCTCGCCGGAATCAATGTGCAGGGAGACTTGGTGCAAGGCCTGGATCGGGCCGTAACGGGCGTCCAGTTCGTGGATTTGCAACAGCGGTTCACTGTGACTCATCGTCGTTTACCGCGTCGGTTCCAAGATAGGCCGTCAACACGGCCGGATGCCGCGCGACGGTTTGCGGATCGCCATCGGCGATGACTTCGCCATAATCCAGCACCACGATATGCTCCGACAGCCCCATCACCAAGCCCATGTCGTGTTCAATCAGCAGGATCGTGACCCCATGCTCGTCGCGCAACTGGCGCAGCAGTTCGCTCAATTGCTCGGTCTCGCGGGGATTTAATCCGGCCGCGGGTTCGTCCAGACACAGCAACCGGGGACCGGTGCACATGGCGCGGGCGATTTCCAGGCGTCGCTGGCGACCATAGGGCAATTCTCCAGCCAGACGGTTGGCATCCTCGGCCAGTCCAAAAACCTTGAGCCAGGCGTAAGCGCGCTCCAGGGCGTCGCGTTCGGACTGGCGGTAGGCCGCGGTTTGCAACAGGCCCGCCACCAGGTTGCGGTTGAGTTGCAGGTGCTGGGCGACCAGCAAATTCTCAATCGCGGTCATTTCCTTGAACAGCCGCACATTCTGGAAGGTACGCGCCACCCCGGCCCGGGTCACCCGATGGGTGCCGCCGAACATTTTGTAATACAGCCGGCTGGCAAAGGCGGCCGGGTTGACCCAGTCACTGGCCTGGAATGGCTGGCCAAGAATATGAATCAGGTCGATGGCGGTGCGCGGGGTGTGCAGCGCGATTCGGCCTTCCGTCGCTTTGTAGAAACCGGTCAGGCAATTGAATACAGTGGTTTTGCCGGCGCCATTGGGGCCGATCAGGGCGGAGATCGAACTGCGCCTGACTTCGAAACTGACGTCATTGAGCGCCAGGATGCCGCCGAAGCGCATGGTCAACCCCGTCACTTCCAGAATCGGCGGATGAATCGGGTCGCTGGTCATTGGCACAATCCCTTGACCTCGAAAGCGCGCCGCCGGGGTCGAATCAGGCCGCGTGGTCGCCAGATCATCATCAGCACCATCAGCACCCCGAAGGCAAACACCCGGTAGTCGGCGAAGGCGCGCAGCAACTCGGGCAGAATGGTCAGCACCAGCGCCGCCACAATCACCCCGGTCGTCGAACCCAGCCCGCCCAGCACTACGATGGCGACGATCAATGCCGATTCGAAGAAGTTGAACGATGTGGGGTTGATGAAGCCCTGATAGGTGGCGAAGAACACCCCGGCGATGCCGCCAACCGTGGCGCCCATCATGAAAGCCGACAGTTTGACCAGAACATGGTTGATGCCCAAGGCACGGCAGGCGATATCGTCCTCGCGCAATGCCTCCCAGGCCCGGCCCACCGGCATATTGCGCAGGCGGGTGACTACGACCACCATCAGGCAGACGATCAGGAACAGCACCAGGTAGATGAAGATGAAGCGGTGCAGTGGATCGTAGCCGATCTGGAAATATTCGTGAAAGGGCACCCCACCGTCTCTGGCGGTGCGGGTGAATTCCAGGCCGAACAATTGGGGAGCCGGGGCGGGGACGCCGTTGGGACCACCGGTAAATTCCAGCCAGTTATTGAGCACCAGGCGGATGATCTCGCCAAAACCCAGGGTCACGATGGCCAGGTAATCGCCGTGCATTCGGAGTACCGGGAAGCCAAGCAGGCCGCCGAACAGCGCCGCCAGCATCGCCGCCAGCGGCAACGCGCTCCAAAAGCCCAGGTCGAGATACTGTGCGCCCAGGGCCAGCCCGTAAGCGCCGACGGCATAGAAGGCGACGTAGCCGAGATCGAGTAGACCAGCCAGCCCAACCACGATGTTCAGGCCCAGACCCAGCAGCACGTAAATCATCGCCTGGATCAGTACGGTCAGCCAGTATTTGCTGGCCAGAAACGGCAGGGTCAGGCTGATGGCAACGATGACCAGCAGCCACCAGCGCTGCCGGTCGCTTTCCGAAACGCTGATCACCAGCACCCCAGGTTGGCGGCGGCGGGCATTGAATCGTTCGAGCGCCGCTTGTCCGGTCGGGGTATGGATCGCTAAGGTCACCAGGAACCGGCCCGCGGCGATGATCGCGGCAATCAGCAACGGGCGTTGCAATTCATTTTTAACCTGGTAGCCGTCCAGCACCAGACCGACGATGGGACCCAGCAGCAAGAGCGCCAGAGCGAAAGCCGCGGTGGCTTCCAGCACAGCCTGGCGGAAAACGAGGTTCCAGCGAACCCCGGTGGTAGAGGGTGAAGTGGCAACGGGCGGCATGGCTTACACTTTCTCCACTTCCGGCTTACCGAGCAGGCCCGTGGGGCGGAAGATGAGCACCAGCACCAACAGCGAGAAGGCGAACACGTCCTTGTAATCCGTGTTGACCATGCCGGAGAACAGCGCCTCCGACAAGCCGAGAATCAGGCCGCCCAGCATCGCTCCTGGCAGCGAGCCGATACCGCCCAGCACTGCGGCGGTGAAGGCCTTAATGCCGGTGACGAAGCCAATGTAGAAATCAAAAGAGCCATAGTTCAGGGTAACCAGCACCCCGGCGATGGCGGCCATGGCCGCGCCGATAACGAATACGGTGGAGATGATCCGGTCGGTGTTGATGCCGAGAATCGCCGCCATGCGCCGGTCCTGCTGAGTGGCGCGACACTGCCGGCCCAGTGAAGTGCGCTGGATCAGCCAGGTCAATGCCGCCATGCTGCTCAGCGAGACCACGATGATCATCAATTGCACCAAGGTGATCTGCACGAAGTCATTGCCTTCGCCAAAGCGCAGCGTGGTCGGGATCAGGCTGGGCACGCCTTGGGTGCGGGCCCCTTGGCTCAATTGCACCCCGTTTTGCAGCACCAGCGACATGCCGATCGCGGAAATCAACGGCGCCAGCCGAGGCGCGCCGCGCAGTGGGCGGTAGGCGATGCGCTCGATGGTCCAGCCGTAAGCGGCGGTGATCAGGATGGTGGTCGCTAAAGTCGCCAGCAGGGCGAAGGGCAGCGAGTCGATGCCGAAGGAGAACAAGACGGCCAGGCAGATTGCGGTCAGATACGCCGAGATCATGTACACATCGCCGTGGGCGAAATTGATCATGCCCACGATGCCGTACACCATGGTGTAGCCGATGGCGATCAGGCCGTAGATTGAGCCGAGCGTTAGGCCGTTGACCAGTTGTTGGGCGAGAATATGCCATTCCATGGGATCGGGTTGCCGGGTGAGTGACGAGAGCAAGCGGCGACCCTCTCCCCCAACCCCCTCCCACCGAGGGGAGGGAAAACCCGTCATGGACGATGCTAAAAAAATGCCTTCCCCACAAGGGGGAGGGCCAGGAGAGGGTCAGGGGGAGGGGGCGAGCAGGGACGTCAGGACTACTGCCGCATTTCCTTATAGTTTCCGTCCGGTCCCCAGATGAACAGCGAGAAGCTGGTTTCCTTGAGATCGCCCTTGCTGTCCCAGCTCTTCGGGCCGAGTACGGTCGGCACGGTGTGGGATTTGAGCCACTTGGCGAGCTTCGCGCCGTCGCTGGTCTTGGCGCCGTTCATACTCTCGGCAATGGCTTGCAGCGAAGCATAGGCGTACAGCGTGAAGCCGGACGGGTCAAAACCGGCGTCCTTCATCTTTTTGACGACTGCCTGGCTGGTGGGGATGTTGCGCGCCTCGCGGACCGAGGTCATATAGGCGCCCTCGACGAACTGCGGGCCGCCGGCGGTGGTGACGATGGCCGGATCCAGACTGCCGTCACCGGAGAGGAAGTTGACTTTCAAGCCCTGCTCGCGCAATTGCCGCAGCAACGGGCCGGCTTCGTTGTACAGGCCGCCAAAATACACAGTATCGGCATCCGCCGCCTTGATCTTGGTCACCAGGGCGTTGAAGTCCTTCTCGCCGCGCGTCAGCCCCTCGTACAGCACCACCCGGTCGTCGGCCTTCAAGGCTTTCAGCCGGTCGCGCATGGCGTCAGCGATACCTTGGCCGTAGGTGTCCTTATCATGCACCACGGCGATTTTCTTGGCCTTGAGTTCCTTGACGATGAAGTCGGCGGCCAGCGGTCCTTGCTGGTCGTCGCGTCCGCACATGCGGAACACGGTCGGCAGGCCGCGCTCGGTGACTTTGGGATTGGTGGAGCCGGGGGTGATGACCAGGACGCCGGCGTCGGCGTAGACTTCGGAAGCCGGGATGGTCGAGGACGAGCAGAAGTGGCCGACCACCGCCGCCACTTTGTCCTGGTCCAGTAAGCGGTTGGCGACCGCCGTTGCTTGTTTGGGTTCGCAGGCGTCATCGCCCTTGACCAGTTCGATCTGCTTGCCATTGATGCCGCCGGCGGCGTTGATGTCCTCGGCCGCTTGGCTGGCGCCGCGCCAGAATTGCTCGCCGAACGCTGCGTAGCCACCGGTCATCGGACCGGCAACGCCGATCTTGATGGTATCGGCGGCGCCAGCCAGGCCGCTCAGGCTCAGTCCGCCGGCCAGAACCACGGCCAACAGGCAACGCGGGAAGGATGGATGATCCATGAATGCACTCCTTGGGGGTGGGTTGAAAACGAGAACAGATCTTATTTGAATTGGAGCAGCCAATTCGAAGTGACCAGCGCCAAAGGGGCCGACTTTGCCAAGCCCTTCTTCATTATTTATTGACATTGCCCGATCTTGCCAATTTTTGCAAAGATTGCCGCGCCAGCGTGGATCGCCACCCGTGCCTACCTGCTGGAAACCGGGACAGTCATTCCAGCCGGCGCCGACCGGGAACTGCTCGGTGACCCTCGGCCAAGGAAGCCGGCCCGGGGCCTGACGCCGGTCCGAAAAACAGGCATGAGCACTTTTGCCCTGCAACCACCGCTCAGTTTGACGCTGAATCCTTTTCGAGATCGCGCTCCAGCAGCGCTTCGTAGATCGGTACGTCCGGCCACCATTCGGCGATGACATAGGCCGAGAAGCAGGCGGTGAACAGTGGCAGGATCAGGGAATAGTTGCCGGTCATTTCGACGATCAGCACGATACCGGTGAGCGGCGCGCGGACGATAGCGGTGAAGTAGGCGGCCATGCCGGCGACCGCGACCGTCAACGGTTCCGGCGCGACCAATGGAAACCACTCGCGCCCCAGTTCGCCGATCCCCAATCCCAGCAACGCGCCCAGCACCAGCAGCGGCGCGAAAATGCCGCCGGCCGCGCCGGTGCCGTAGCTGCCCATCGTCAGCAGGAAGCGCAGGCCGAACAGCAGGGCCAGCGTCCAAAGATCGATGTACTCGCGCCCGCTCAGAATCCGTTCCACCAGCGGCTGGCCGCCCCCGCAAATCTCCGGCATCCACCAGCCGGTCAGGCCGATAATCACGCCCCAGGCGATCCATTTACTCGCCAGCAGCCGCGGGCTTTGGACATCGGTCAAGCGCTGCGTGGCCAGCAGCGCCCGGTTGAACAGAACGCCGAGGACGCCGGCCAGGATACCCAGGGCCAGGAACAAGGGCAGGCTGGCCAAATCGGGAATGGCGGTGACCGTCACATGGAATACCGGGTGCTGGCCCATAAGCCCGCGAGACAGCACGTCGGCGGTCATGGAGGCGATGAGCGCGGCGAAGAACACCAGTGAGGTGAAGTTTCCTTGCAGTTCCTCCAGAACGAAGACCACGCCCGCCAGCGGCGCGTTGAAAATGGCGGACAGCCCGGCGCCGGCGCCGGCGGCGATCAGCGAGCGTTGTTCCAGCGTATCGCTGTGGGAGCGGCTGCCCAGCATCTGGCCCAGCGCGCCGCCCATTTGCACGGTGGGGCCTTCCCGCCCCAGGGTCAGGCCGCCGGTGACGCCGATCACCCCCCCGACGAATTTCACCCAGAGCACCCGGTGCCAGACCATCGAGCGGTAGCCGAGTAAAACCCCCTTGAGGTGAGGAATGCCGCTGCCGGCGGCGGCTGGAGCGAAGTACCGGACCAGCCAAACCGCCAAGCTGATGGTGACGACCGAAAACGCAACGGACAGGACGACCCCCCACTGATCGAAGCGGTTGGCAAAGTCGAGGAGGGCCAGACGCAACGTGTCGCCGGCATCCATGGCTTTCGCGAAGGCCACCGCCATCAGGCCCGAGAGCACGCCGAGCAAGAGGGCGCGTGGCAGCAGGCGCAGCCGCTGGCGGTTCAGTTTCTCCATGCGCCGTTTGGCGCGGAGCAGATTGCCGCCAGGTTGGGAAAAATTCTGATCGGTTCGGGCTGTCATCGCTTGAGGGGAAGTGGGGCGCCGGACGCTGGCGTTGTCTTCGCCCGCCGCGAAGCCGGTGCGTCGGGACGACGAACGGGTGCTTCAGAGGTAGCGGAACAAGTCCAGCGGATAGCGCCTGCCGGCCAGATAATCGTCGATGCAGCGCAGCACCATCGGACTGCGCAACTTCGGTCCCAGCGCCACGATTTCATCCCGGGTTAACCAGACTGCCCGTTGGATGCCCTGATCCAGCGGTTGACCGGGATGGTGGTGCAGGGCGGCGCCGGCAAAACAGGCGCGGACGAAGGTATGGCCCTTGGGGTGAGTCCAATAATACAGGCCGACGATGGCGTCCACCCGGACTTCCCAGGCGGTTTCCTCCAGGGCCTCCCGGATGGCCGCCGCCGCCAGCGTTTCGTGCTCGTCCAAATGGCCGGCGGGCTGGTTGTAGACCAGTTCCTCGCCGTCGGCGTATTCCTCCACCAACAGAAAGCGCCCGTCGCGCTCGATGACGGTGGCAACGGTTAAACGTGGGGTCCACTCCGGGTTCATGTGGCCTCTCTTACGGCAGCGGCTTGGCGATGGTGAACGCCCCGCGCAAGTCGCCTTCCTTGAAGCCGCGGGCGGTGTCGTTCGGGTACAGCGTTTTGAGCTTGGCGTCCACCTCGGGATCGATCCGCTCGCCGTGACAGGCCAGGCACAGCGAGGCGGTGGGTATCGCCTTCATGTAACGGAAGGTTTTCTGGCCCTGGTCGTCCTCGATGACCGCGAAGAATTCCAGTTTGTCGGCCGGTTCGCCCTGAGCCTTGCGGGCCTCGAACTGCTTGAGCACGGCCAGTTCCCAGTTGTCGGGCGCATTGCCGGGGTTGCGGGTCTTGAGGCTGGTCCGGCCGACGATCATGTCCAGTTTCGAACCAAGATCGGCGGCGATCTGGCCAGCCTGGTCGTGGCAGACCGCGATGCCGTTGGCCGGACCGCCGGTCTTGATGGCCTGCCGCAGCGCTTCCTTCAACGCGCCGCCGAGTTGCTGCGCGGCGGCGCGGCTGGTTTTCACCTCGGCGCTGACATCCGGCTGCGCGTCGGCGGCGGGCTGCGGTCGGGCGAAGACAACGCCGGCCGCCAGCATTGCGCCAAGGACCAGAGTTGACGAGTAGCGCATGCGGATTCCCCCATTTCGGTCAATACTTCACGATCAGTATAAAGTGAAATACCCCGTTATAAAGTGAAATGCCCCGTTCTGGCGGACTTTTCCAGGTTTCGCCGCTCTAAAGCGCCAGATGCGGATTGTCGACGAACCAGCAAGCGAGGTGCACGATGGACCTGTCCCAGAAGACCTGCACGCCCTGTCAAGGCGGAGTTTCCCCTCTTACATGCGGCGAAGCCGAAATTCTGTTGCCGCAAGCGTCCGGCTGGCGGCTGTTGGAGAATGGCGCCCGGCTGGAGCGGCGCTTCGAATTCAAGACCTTTGCCGCCGCCCTGGCCTTCGTCAACCGGGTCGGCGATTTGGCCGAGAGCGAGGGGCATCATCCGGATATCAGCTTCGGCTGGGGGTACGCCAGTGTGCTGTTTTACACCCACAAGATCGGCGGTCTGCACGAAAATGACTTCATCATGGCCGCCAAGGTCAACGAGTTGTACACGGACGAGTACTCGGCGGCTTGAGGTTTTCTCAGGTCAGGGCCGCCGCCACGCCGCGCAGCGCCGGATTGGCGGCGGTGATCACCCAGGTTGGGATCGCCGCCAGATACGTGCTGAACCGGCCCTTGGCCTCGAACCGGCTCCGAAACGTCGATCGGTCGAAAAAATCGCCCAGGCGCGGCACGATGCCGCCGCCGATATAAACCCCGCCCCGCGCGCCCAGGGTGATCGCCAGATTCCCCGCCGCCGTGCCCAACGCCGCGCAGAAGAGTTCCTGTACATCCCGGCAGTGTAGGCAGGTTCCGGCCAACGCCCGTCGGGTTATCTCGGCAGGGGTTAAATCTTCTGCTGGCCAGCCTTCCAGTTCGGCCAGCGCGATGTAGACATCGACCCAGCCCGGCCCGGCCAGCAGTCGTTCGGGTGAGACGTGACCGAATCGTCGCTGCAAGATTCGACTGATTGCCCATTCCCGTTCGTCGACCGGGGAGAAGGTGACATGGCCACCTTCGGTCTGCAAGGGAATCCAGTGCTCCCCGGACCACACCAAGCCCGACACGCCCAGGCCGGTGCCAGGACCGATCAGGGCAATCGGCGCATGAGCCACGGCTTGGCCGCCACCAACGGCGCGCCGTTCGTCCAGTGTGAGCAGTGGCAGCGACAGCGCCATGGCCGTAAAGTCATTCAAAATCAATAATTGCTCCAAACCCAGATCCCGCCGCGCGGCTTCCGTCGAGAACGACCAATGGCTGTTGGTGAATTGAATCCAGTCGCCGGCGATCGGCGTGGCGACCGCGATGGCCGCCCGGGTCGGGCGTGGCCCCCCGGTCGCCTGCAGGTAGGCGGTGGCGGCGGCGGTCAGGCCGGCAAAATCGGCGCAGGTCAGGGTCTGTTCGGCGTAAAGTCGGCGATGGGCGTCGACCCGGGCAAAACGGGCGTTGGTCCCGCCGATGTCGGCGATCAGGTCATGAGGTCCAGTCGAGGGTTCTTGCATCGCGGTCGTTCCGGGCGGTCGGGGAGAATTGAGCATCGGTGATTGTTAGATTCTAGCAAGCCGACGGCAACTCGCGCTGTTGCGGCTTGCGAGGGATGGGTTGCCGGATTGTTGCAATCTGCTTGTAAAATGCTGCATAGCCACATTAGAATAATTGAAATTACTTGTTGTGCGATTGCTTTTGCAATACGAAAATTACACGAGATTATTGTGATTTCGCCGCGTCTTGCGGCAAGCCCGAGGCGTTTTTGCGACCGCTTCGCCCGACACCAAACCAAACCCGTAACCCTCAAAGAGGATCTGCACATGGCGTACCTCAGCGTTGAGCAACTGAAAAAAGACTGGGCCGAAAATCCCCGCTGGAAGGGCATCACGCGCGGCTACACCGCTGAAGAAGTTGTGCGTCTACGCGGCAACGTACCCATCGAATACAGCCTGGCGCAACGGGGCGCCGAGAATTTGTGGAAGCTGATCACCACCACACCCTACGTCAACTGCCTGGGCGCGCTGACCGGCGGACAGGCGATGCAGCAGGCCAAGGCTGGCATCAAGGCCATCTACCTGTCCGGCTGGCAGGTCGCCGCCGACAACAACACCTATATGTCGATGTATCCCGACCAGTCATTGTATCCGGTCAACTCGGTGCCGGCGGTGGTCGAGCGTATCAACAACACCTTCAAGCGCGCCGATGAAATCCAGTGTGCTCGGGGCATCCATCCAGGCCACAAGGATTTCGTGGATTACTTCCTGCCCATCGTCGGCGACGCCGAAGCCGGCTTCGGCGGCGTGCTCAACGCCCACGAGTTGATGAAATCGATGATCCGCGCTGGCGCGGGCGGCGTTCATTTCGAGGATCAACTGGCCTCGGTCAAGAAGTGCGGCCACATGGGCGGCAAGGTGCTGGTGCCGAGTCAGGAAGCGGTGCAGAAATTGATCGCTGCCCGCCTGGCGGCCGATGTGTATGGAGTGCCGACCATCATTCTGGCTCGCACCGATGCCGAAGCGGCTGACCTGCTGACCAGCGACTGCGATGAAAATGACAAGCCGTTCTGCACCGGCGAGCGCACCGTTGAGGGCTTCTACAAGACCAAGAAGGGTCTGGAGCAGGCGATTTCGCGCGGTCTGGCCTATGCGCCCTACGCCGATATGGTGTGGTGCGAAACCGGCACCCCGGATCTTAGCTTCGCCAAGAAGTTTGCTGATGCCATCCAGAACCAGTTCCCTGGCAAGATGCTGGCCTACAACTGCTCGCCCTCGTTCAACTGGAAGAAGAACCTGGATGACGCCACCATCGCCAAGTTCCAGCGCGAACTGGGCGCGATGGGTTACAAGTATCAGTTCATCACTCTGGCCGGTATTCACAATATGTGGTACCACATGTTCGACTTGGCGCAAGACTATGTGAAGCGCGGCATGTCCGCCTATGTCGAGAAGGTGCAGGAGCCCGAATTCGCCGCCCGCGACCGCGGCTACACCTTCGTGTCCCACCAGCAGGAAGTGGGCACCGGCTACTTCGACGACATGACCACCGTGATTCAGGGCGGTGTGTCTTCGGTCACCGCGCTGACCGGGTCCACCGAAGAAGAGCAATTCCACTGAGCCGGTCTGTTTCCGCCAGTCGCCAGTGAGCGCTGACGGAACCCAGTAATGGACAAAAACCCGGAGGCGAACCCTCCGGGTTTTTGTCTTGGAAACCGCGATAAAATGATGCACGCCAATTTTAACGAACATCCCTTCAAGGAGTAGCCATGAAGCTGAACCTACCTGCTGGCGTACAAGTGAACGCCCCACTTCATCCCCGTTTCGACGAGGTTCTCACTCACGACGCCCTGGCGCTGGTGGCCAAGCTGCATCGCGCCTTTGAGTCGCGCCGCCAAGAGTTATTGAAAGCCCGCGTTGAGCGCCAGACTCGGATCGACGCCGGCGAAATGCCCGACTTCCTGGCGGAAACCAAGCACATCCGCGAGGGTGACTGGAAGGTCGCGTCGTTGCCCAAGGCGCTGGAGCGCCGCCGCACCGAAATCACCGGTCCGGTTGAAAGCAAGATGATCATTAACGCCTATAACTCTGGCGCGGATTCCTACATGACCGACTTTGAGGATTCCAACAGCCCCAACTGGTACAACCAGATTCAAGGTCAGGTGAATCTATTTGACGCCATCCGTCATCAGATCAGCTACGTCAACGAGGCCGGCAAGAAATACCAACTCAATGATCAGATCGCTACTCTGCAAATCCGTCCGCGCGGTTGGCATCTGGACGAGAAGCATGTCACCGTGGACGGCCAGCGTGTCTCCGGCGGCATTTTCGATTTTGGCCTGGTGTTCTTCCACAATGCCAAGGAACAGATCGCTCGGGGCGCTGGCCCGTTTTATTACCTGCCAAAGATGGAATCACACCTGGAAGCCCGGTTGTGGAACGACATCTTTGTCATGGCGCAAAATGAGCTGGGCATTCCGCGGGGAACGATTAAAGCGACCGTGCTGATCGAGACCATTCTCGCGACTTTCGAGATGGAGGAGATTCTTTACGAACTGCGCGAACATTCCGCTGGCTTGAACGCCGGTCGCTGGGATTACATTTTCAGTTGCATTAAGAAATTCAAGAAGAACAAGAACTTTTGCCTGGCCAACCGCGGCGCTATCACCATGGAAGTGCCGTTCATGCGCTCCTATGCCCTGCAACTGGTCAAGATTTGCCACAAGCGTGGCGCGCCGGCGATGGGCGGCATGTCGGCGCTGATTCCGATCAAGGACGATCCGGTCGCCAACGAGAAAGCGCTGGCCGGTATCCGTCACGACAAGACCCGCGACGCCAACGACGGCTTTGATGGCGGTTGGGTGGCGCATCCCGGTCTGGTGCCCATCGCCCACGAGGAATTCGTCAAGGTGCTGGGCGACAGGCCGAACCAGTGGGACAAGCAGCGCGATGACGTGTTCACGGCCAAGAATTTCCTGGATTTCCAACCCGAGCAGCCGATCACCGAGGTCGGCCTGCGCAACAACATCAACGTCGGCATTCACTACCTGGGGTCCTGGCTGGCCGGTAATGGTTGCGTGCCGATCCATAATTTAATGGAGGACGCCGCCACCGCCGAGATTTCCCGCTCGCAGGTGTGGCAGTGGGTGGTCAGCCCGAAAGGCGTCCTGGACGATGGCCGCAAGGTCACCGCCGACATGGTGCGCGCGCTGATCCCCGAGGAGTTGGCCAAGGTGAAAGCCACCGTCACCGCCCAGGGCGAAGATACGGCGACCTACGAACAGGCGGCCGGCATTTTCGAGAAAATGAGCCTGTCGCCGGACTACCCCGAGTTCCTGACCCTGCCGCTGTACGAGGCGATGGATTGATCTGATCTGGTCAGCGTTTGACATGAAAACGGCGTTCGGGAAACCGGGCGCCGTTTTTGCCGTCTGATTTCTGTTGATAGCCTTTCAATGTTATGAAAAAGCACGGCTAATTCCTCCAAGTCCTGTCGCGCTTGCCGCGGTTTCGAGGTCGCTTCTAATGATGCGTCGTGCAAAGCACGGATCGATTCTACGACTTTGGGTCGCGTGCTGGCTGTTGTTTGCGCCGGCCGCTCCGGCCGCGGAGAACCGGAACGTCCTCGTGCTGTATTCCAACCATCGCTTACTGCCGGCGAATCTCGAGTTCGAAGCCGCCCTGCGCGAGACGCTCGCCAATTCGACGGAGCTGAACGCCGAGTTTCTCGACTATCCCCGTTTTGAAGGAGGGCCCTACACGCGCGCCCTGACCACGTTCCTGCGCGAGAAGTACGCGTTGCGACCGCCGGCCGTGCTGGTCGTCGCGGCCGAGGGGGCGCTCGATTTCGCGCTCCGCCATCGCGACGAGCTGTTTCCGCGGGTCCCGATCATCCATGCGGCCGTTCCCCGGTCGTTCCTGCAATCGCGCCCGCCACTGCCGGCCGACGTGGTCGGCGTTCCGATCGAATACGATTTTCCGGGCACCATTGAGCTGGCGCTGCGCTGGCATCCGCGCGCCCGCCGGCTGCTGGTGGTGACGGGCGCCTCCGCGCAGGATCGCATCTGGGAAGCGGATTTGCGCGGCGACGCGTCGCGATTCCAGGACCGGGTAACCACCGAGTTTCTCGCCGGCCTGCCGACCGATGCGCTGTTGCAACGGCTGAGTGAGTTGGGCAGCGACACCGTGGTGTTTACGCCGGGCTACTTCGAGGACGGCGTCGGTCACCTGTTTTCCCCGCGCGAAGCCGCCCGGCTCATGGCCGCCGCCGCCGCCGCGCCGGTGTACGGACCCTTCGATACCTTCATCGGCACCGGCATCGTCGGTGGCTCCATGCCGAATTTCGCGGCCATGGGGCGGCAGGCGGGACGCCTCGTGAACGATCGGCTTGCCGGCGGCGCGCCCGCCGCGCCGCGCTTGCCGGAGACTATGCCCAAGGCTGTGAACGTCGACTGGCGACAGATCCGGCGGTGGGACATCGACCCGAGTGCCATTCCGGACGACGCCATCGTGCGGTTCAAACCCCCGACGCTCCTGGAGGAACATGCAACCGCAATGGTCGTCGCCACTGTCATATTCCTGCTGCAGGCTGGACTGATCGCCGGACTCCTGTTCGAACGCCGTCGCCGTCGCCGGATGGAACTGGCCGTACAGCAACAGCGCTTCGAACTCGCCCATGCCTCGCGGCTGGCGGTCGCCGGGGAGTTGACGGGCGCGATCGCCCACGAGATTAACCAGCCCCTCGGCGCTATTCTGAGCAATGCCGATGCCGCCGACCTCCTGCTCGCGTCCGGTGCGGATCGGCGTGACGAACTACGCGCGATTTTGGCCGACATTCGTCAGGACAACGTGCGGGCCAGCGAGGTCATCCGCCGGCTGCGGGCGATGCTCGCCAAGCAGCCGGTCGACTGGCACTCCTTCGATCTCAACGATGCTGTCCGCGAGCTGGAACCCGTGCTCCGCGCCGAAGCGCGGCGGCGCGGGGTGACGCTCGACCTGCGACTTGCCGCGACCGCCGCCATCCTGGTCGGCGATCGAGTCCAGATCCAGCAGGTGCTCCTCAATCTGGCGCTCAACGCCATGGATGCGGCGAACGGCCTGCCCGAGGCCCGACGCGCGGTCGCCGTGTCCGTCGAACGCGACGCGGATCGCCTGGCTTTGGTGGTCCGCGATCGCGGACACGGCATCGCCCCCGAGCATCTGCCGAAGTTGTTCGATTCGTTCTTCAGCACCAAGCCCCGGGGCATGGGACTGGGGCTGTCGATCACCCGTACCCTCGTCGATGCCCACGGCGGCCGCATCTGGGCCGAATCCGGTCCCGGCGCGGGCGCGGTGTTCCGGGTCGAATGGCCAGTGGCCGGCGGCGCGGGTACAGCGGAGCCGGCATGACCACCCCTACACCCCTGATCCACGTCGTCGATGACGACGAGTCACTGCGCACGGCGCTGCTGCGGTTGCTCGACGCGGCCGGCTTCAACGCGCGCGGCTACGCCTCGGTGGGCGATTTCCTGTTGCAGCCGCCGCCGGATGGTCCCGGTTGCGTGCTGCTGGATGTGCGGATGCCGGGGCCGTCGGGTCTCGACCTGCAAGCCGCTCTGCTGCGCCAGGGCAATGCGCTGCCGGTGGTTTTTCTCACCGGCTACGCCGACGTGGCTGCCAGCGTGCAGGCGATGAAGGCGGGGGCGGTGGATTTTTTGACCAAGCCGGTCCAACGCGAGGCCCTGTTCGAGGCGCTCCAGCGCGCGCTCGCCAGCGACGCGGCCGAGCGCGCGGCCTGCGCGGAAGCGGAGCAATTGCGCGCGGCCTTTGCCGCGCTGACCCCCCGCGAGCAAGCGGTTTTCGACCGCGTTGTCGCCGGTCAGCTCAACAAACAGATCGCCGATGCGCTGGGAATCGCGGAACGCACCGTCAAGATGCAGCGCGCGCAACTGATGACAAAGCTGGGCGTGAGTTCGGCGGCCGAACTCGGCCGGTTGGCCGAGCGGCTGCAACACCTGCCCGACTGATCCCGTCCGCGTTCGCGATCACGCCCACCTTTGCCCTTTCGGGCAAATCCCCTTGCCCCTTCGTCCAATAGTCTCGTTGCCGTTCCGGTGGGATGATAAGCAATAGAACATGCGGATTAGTCGGGTATTCCATTTATTGGTGAAGAGCCGATCACCTGTTCGACGGGCTGCCGGCGGTTTGGCCCGATGGTATGGTAACGATGTTCAATTCGGAGAGATGCCATGAAGAAATCCATGATTGTGACGAGCGGTCTGGCTTTGTTGATGGGCGCGGGCGTCGCGCTGGCGGTCGGTTGGGACCAGGAGAGTTTTCCCCCGTTCTCGGAAGTGGATGCCAATAAGGACGGCAAGGTCACCATGCAGGAAGCGCAAGCCCACCCAGGCGTCACCGCGGCGGCGACGAAAGCAAAACCGGGGAACACTGCTGAGGCAGCCCTGAAAAGCTTCTTTAGCGAAGCCCATCAACAGGACAAAAACAAGCCCTATGACTCGCCCATGACCCAGGAAGAATGGGAAGGCATGACCGGTAAGTAAGCGAACCCCCGGGCGGGTAACCCCCCGGTCGCCTCCCCGACCGGACCGGGGTTTGCCCTCGTTTTGATTGGCCGATTCGTCGGCGAGGAGGTCCGCGATGGTGATGGTCGGCCAGAAGATCCTCATCGTCGAGGATGACGACAGCCTGCGGCCGGCGCTCGAACGCCTGCTGAACGCCGCCGGTTGGCGGGCAGTGATCCACGCCTCGGCGGAGGCGCTGCTGGCGGACCCCGCCGCCGGGGATGCCGCGTGCGTGGTCTGCGACCTGAAATTGCCGGCGATGTCCGGTTTAGATATGTTGCCCGAATGGCGCGCACTCGGCGGGAAGGCGCCGGTGATTTTGATTACGGCGTATGACACGCCGGGCCTCAGGGAGGCGGCGGCGCGGCGCGGCGTGGCCGCCTATTTGGCCAAACCGTTTCGCGGCACCGCATTGCTGGAAGCCATCGACGCCGCGATCACGGCCGCGAAGCTACAATGAGAAGTCTGCTATTCTTTCAGTGCCCTCGTCTCCAACCCTTACCCCAGGCCCGCATGTGGGCGCGGGATTCTGAATACCACTTTTTAACCGGAGGATAGTGCTCATGCGACTCAACAAACGAACGCTCCCGAAATCGTCCCCCATGGCGGGGCTCAAAACCGTCTGCTCGGTACTGGCGCTGACCGCCTGTCTGGCCATCGGCAGCGCCCAGGCCGCCGACCAGGGATCTCGCCACCACGCCAAGGGCGAATACGATACCGTGACCGCCACCTATGGGGTGGTCGAGGGTGATGAGCTGATCGTGATCAGCGAACGCTTCCAGATTCCGCTGGACGCCCTGAAGGCGCAGAATAAACTGACCTCGGACGTGATCAAGCCCGGTCAGAAGCTGACCATCGGAAGCCCTGCCGGCGCGACCGGTGGCAAGCCCAACATCCTGTTCATCATGGGCGATGACATTGGCATCATGAACGTGGGTGCTTACCATCAGGGCCTGATGGTCGGCGAGACCCCGAACATCGACCGCATCGGCCAAGAAGGCGCGAAGTTCATGACCTATTATGCCGAGCAGAGCTGCACGGCCGGTCGCACCGCCTTCTTCACCGGCATGCATCCCTTGCGGGCGGGCATGGTCATGCCGCAGCTTCCGGGCGCCACCAGTTCGCTGTTGCCGGGCACGCCCGCGCTGGCGAAATTCCTGCTGGATCTCGGCTACAACACCGGCGAGTTCGGCAAGAACCACCTCGGCGATAAATCGGCGTCGCTGCCCACGGCCCACGGCTTCCAGGAGTTCTGGGGCTACCTGTATCACCTCGACGCCATGCAGGGGGTGAGCTTCCCGGATATCAATAAGACGCCGACCGATCAGGCCGTTGTTCCGCCCTGTAAGAACACCCCGGTCAAGGGGCTCGCGGAGGTCCCCGGCGCCGTGGATCCGAAGACCGCGCTCTGTATGACCCCGCCACGGCCGGTCATCCACTGTACTTCATCGGACGGCACGGAAGCGAACCAGAGCTGCAAGGACATGGGGCCGCTGACGCTGGAACGTTCCAAGACCGTGGACGAGGAAATCTCCGCCCAGGTCATCGACTTCCTCGAGCGCAACGACCCCGAGAAGACCAAAAAGCCGTTCTTCGTCTGGTATAACCCGGCGCGCATGCACGTCACCACCATGCTCTCGGACAAGTACGCGGACATGCTGGGCGAGAAGGGCGGTAAGGACTGGGGTATCAACGAAGCCGGCATGAAGCAGATGGACGACAACATCGGCTACGTGTTTAAAAAGCTCGAGGAAATGGGCGAGCTCGACAACACCATCATCGTCTTTACCACCGACAACGGCGCCGAGGCAATCACCTACCCGGACGGCGGGATCACGCCCTTCAGGGGCGGCAAGCTCACCACCTGGGAAGGCGGTATGCGGGCGCCGATGGTCATTCGCTGGCCGGGGCACGTCAAGGCTGGCACGAATCCGGACCAGATCTTCTCGTCACTGGACTGGGTGCCCACCTTCGTCAATATCGCCGGCGGGCCTTCGGGTGATGGTCTGAAGAAGCAGATCGAGGCCGGCAAGTACCCCGGCATCGTCAAGACCACGCTGGACGGCTTCGACCAGCGGGACTATCTCGAGGGCAAGGCGGATTCGGCACGCGACCACTTCTTCTACTACACCGGTGCACAGCCTTCGGCGGTGCGGTACAAGAACTGGAAGTTCTACTACACGATGGTGTCTTCCAATGCGCAGGATATCTTCATGGACGCAAGCACCTATCACTGGACCCAGGTCAACAACCTCAAGCGTGATCCCTTCGAGCGGTCGGTCGCGTCGGCTGACGGTACCCTCATGGGCTACGGCGGCGCCCTGGCTGCTCCAAGCACGGCGTTCATCTATGACTGGAACCTGCTGCCCATCGGGCAGCTGCTGTGGCTGAAGGAACTCGAGACGTACAGGACCTTCCCGTCGCTGCAGACTCCGGCGAGCTACAACCTGGATAACATCATCAAGGCGATGCAGGATGCGAAACACATCAGCCACCAGGGTCACTAACGGCGCGAAGCGCCGGTGATGCGATAGACCGGGCGGCTCGCAAGGGCCGCCCGTTTCTTTGGAATTCGATGAGTGGAGAATCAACCATGAAATCCATTCCCCCTTTTTTCACGTTCGCCCGCCTCTTTGTACTGGGCGTCCTGTTCGCCCTGGGCGCACGCGCCCATGCCCAGACCGATCCACTGCCCTCGTGGAACGATGGCTCGGCCAAGCAAGCCATCGTGGACTTCGTGAAGGAGACCACCACGCAGGGCAGCCCGAAATTTGTGCCGCCCGCCGAGCGTATCGCCACTTTTGACCAAGACGGCACGCTGTGGGTCGAGCATCCGTTGTACTCGTTTGTGATGTACGCGCTGGAGAGCGTGCCGGCGCTGGTCAAAGCCCAGCCCAAACTGGCCAAGGTTGCTCCGTTCTCAACGGTGCTGGAGATACTGAAAGGCGATCATGCGGCCGTCGCCAAGCTGACCCTGCGCGACCTTGAGAAGATTCTCGCCGTTACGTACACCGGCAGGTCGGTGGATGAGTTCAACGCCCAAGTAACGAAGTGGATCGCGGAAGCCAAAGACCCACGCTGGAAGCGGCCGTATACCGAACTCACCTACCTGCCCATGCAGGAAGTGCTCAAGTACCTGCGCGCCAACGGCTACAAGACCTACATTGTCACCGGCGGCGGCCAGGACTTCGTACGTGTCTACTCGGAACAGACCTATGGCATCCCACCCGAACAGGTGGTCGGTACCGCCGGTGTGACCAGGTACAAGTACCACAAGGACGGCAAGCCCTTCCTGTTCAAGGAGCCGAAGCTGCTGCTGAACGACAACAACGCTGGCAAACCCGAGGGCATCCACCTGATGATCGGCCGCCGTCCATACGCCGCATTCGGCAACTCCACCGGCGACCGGCAGATGTTGGAATACACGAAGGCCGGCGATGGGGCGAGGTTGTCGATGATTCTGCTGCACGACGATGCGACGCGCGAGTACGCCTATGGGCCAGCCCAGGGGCTACCCGATACCAAGGTCGGCGCCTTCACCCAGAAACTGTATGACGAGGCGAAGAAGCAGGGCTGGACGGTGATCAGCATGAAGAATGACTGGAGGAAGATCTTTGCGTTCGAGGAATAGCGCCGGAGAGGAGAATTAAACCAACAAGATTTTCATTGCATCCACTGGCCCTGGGCCTGTCGAATGGCCATTCATCGCTGAAAAACAGGGTTCGACAGACTCACCCCGCTTCTTGAACAAGAAAGGCGAAAGACCATGATACGAAACCAATTGCTCAGTTACGGCCTGGCCGTGATCACCGTTTCAGCGGCGCTCATCGGCGCCATCGTTCCGGCGCGGGCGGCGGACCAGAAGCCCAACATCCTCGTGATCTGGGGCGATGACATTGGCCGGGACAACATCAGCGCCTACAGCCTGGGCATCATGGGCTACAAGACACCGAATATTGACCGCCTGGCGAAAGAGGGGGCGTTGTTCACCGACGCCTACGCACAGCAAAGTTGTACGGCAGGCCGTGCATCCTTCATTCTCGGCCAGCATCCGTTCCGCACCGGGTTGCTGACGATCGGCATGCCGGGTTCACCGCAAGGCATTCCCGAGTGGGCGCCCACCATCGCGGACCTGCTAAAGAATCAAGGCTACGCCGCCGGCCAGTTCGGCAAGAACCACCTGGGCGACCGCGACTCGCACCTGCCGACCGTGCATGGCTTCGACGAATTCCTCGGCAACCTCTACCACCTGAACGCCGAGGAAGAGCCGGAGACGTACTACTATCCGAAGGACCCTGAGTTCAAGAAGCAGTACGGTCCGCGTGGCGTGCTCCATACCTGGTCGGACGGCAAGGGCGGACAGCGGATCGAGGATACCGGCCCGCTCACCCGCGAGCGGATGCAGACCGTGGACAACGAGATCTACGCCGCCGCGAACACGTTCATGAGCACCCAGGTGAAAGAGAAGAAGCCGTTCTTCGTCTGGTTCAACACCACCCGGATGCACGTCTGGACCCATCTCAAGCCCTCGGCGCAGGGACGGACCGGCATCGGCCTTTACCCCGACGGCATGGTGGAACACGATGACATGGTGGGCGCGCTGCTCAAACGGCTCGACGAACTCGGCATCGCCGACAACACCATCGTGGTGTACGGCACCGACAACGGGGCGGAGGAAGTGACCTGGCCGGACGGCGGCACGATGCCGTTCCGCGGCGAGAAAGGCACGACGTGGGAAGGCGGCTTCCGCGTGCCGATGCTCGTCCGCTGGCCGGGCTTGATCAAACCGGGCACGATCGTCAACGAGATTTTTTCGCAAGAGGACTGGCTGCCGACGCTGTTGGCAGCGGCGGGCGAGCCGAACATCGTCGAGAAGATGAAGCAGGGCTATGAGGCCAACGGCAAGACCTGGAAAGTCCATCTTGACGGGTACAACTTCCTGCCGTTCTTCAAGGGCGAGGTCAAGAAAGGTCCGCGCGAGGAAATCTTCTACTTCGGTCAGGGTGGCGACCTCAACGCCGTGCGCTGGAACGACTGGAAGGTCTCCTTCGCCGTCGAGGACGGCAACATCGCCACCGCTGTCCGCAACGTGCCCGGCTGGCCGGTGATCACCAACCTCCGGGCCGATCCCTATGAGCGGGCATCGAGCCAGTCGGGGATGTACATCCGTTGGTATGGCGACAACATCTGGCTGTTTGTACCGGTGCAGCAGCAACTCAAGGCGTTTCTCACCACGCTGCCGGACTATCCGTTCCAGCGGGGCAGCAGTCTGAACGCCGCCGGCATCAACTATAACTCCATCCAGGCGATGCAGGCCATGAAACGCCTGAAGGAGTTGGAAAGTCTCCCGGCGCCCAACAATTGATCTGAAGTTTGCAGGCCGGGTTTGCGAAGCGTAACCCGGCCCACACTGAGGAGAGCAGCATGAAGAAAGCAATGACGTTGACTGTTTTGGCCGCCGCCTGTTTGCTGGCGACGACCGCAATGGCTCAGGACAAGGCTCCGGCCGCTTCGCCGACCCACCTGACACTGGGTGAAAGCTCGCGGCTGGTATGACCGACCGGGGGACAGCCACCGCTACTATCCGACAGCGTTCAATTCAATTCGATACACCGGCCGGCGGTGGCGGGTCGCATCGATTCCGATCGGCGAGATCGGTTTGCCCAACAAATCGATCAACAATGCGTATTCCTTGGATATCCCGGTTGAGCGGTGGTTTGCTGGCGGCTGCCGCGACTTACTATCTTTTCGTCCGGAGATTATTCACCGAGGAGGGCGTTGCAGCGGCGCCGTGACGGTGGCAACCCTCAACCACGGAGCCGGTTTCTTGATCCATCCGCTCGATCTTGCCGGTGTCGCGGTGCTCGTTTCGGCGGGCCGTCGCGCTGCCGGCGTCTGGCGCCCGGTGGTGCTCGGCGCGGCGATGGGCATCGTGGTGCGTACCCTCGGTCACGCGCTGCTGGCTTGATGCGGTTGCGAAGATGCGAGCGCGCCGGGGCGCTTTCGGCATTCTCTCGTATCCGTAGCTCGTCCGATGCGGCAATATCACGGTCAACCCTCCTGGTCGAGGCCGCCTGCCCCGTTTTCATGATCCGGGTCGCGGGCGACGGTCGGCCTGGCCCGACGGATCACCGCACTCTCTCCGCGGCGCCGGGAGCCGTCTGGTTTTTTTGCATGCGAAAGGCGCTTGAGGAAACTTGTGTTCCGCGTATTATCTAAATGTCAGCCAACGCCAACGAGCGGAACGACAAGCCGGTTGCGGTGTTGTCGGATATAAGATGCTTCTTTACCTCAGACCCAACACGCATGCCATGAGCAAGGAATATTCATCGACTCCCGATCAAGACCGCGGCCTGGTGGTGGAGCCGGCAAAGCCCGAACTCAAGCAGCCACCGTTCTATAAGGTGATTCTGCTCAACGATGACTATACTCCCATGGAGTTCGTGGTGCGGATTCTGGAACACTTTTTCGGGATGAACCAGGAGAAGGCAACCCAGGTGATGCTGCATGTTCACACCCGGGGCCAGGGGGTATGCGGCGTCTTCACTCACGATATTGCGGAAACCAAGGTGGCGCAGGTGAACGAATTTTCCCGCCGACACCAGCATCCGTTGTTGTGCACCATGGAAGAAGCCTAAGTTCGAAACCACCCAGCGCGATTCGAGGTGTGAGTTATGTTGAGCAAGGATCTGGAGTTCTCCATCAATCTCGCTTTCCGCGAGGCACGGGACCGACGCCATGAGTTCATGACCGTGGAGCACCTGCTGCTGGCGCTGCTGGACAATCCCGCGGCGGCGGAAGTGTTGCGGGCCTGCGGGGCCCATGTGGACAAGCTGAAGCGGGACTTGCAAGTTTTCATTCGCGACCATACCCCGTTGCTGGGGTCCGACGACCCGCGCGAGACGCAGCCGACCCTCGGTTTCCAGCGGGTGCTGCAGCGGGCGGTGTTGCACGTCCAGTCCTCCGGCAACAAGGAAGTCACCGGCGCCAACGTGCTGGTGGCTATTTTCGGCGAGCAGGAATCGCAGGCGGTCTATTTCCTCAAGCAGCAGGAAATCAGCCGGCTGGATGTGGTGAATTTCATCTCGCACGGTATTTCCAAAGTGTCCGACGAGCAGGACGCCGCCCCTCCGCAGGGCGAGGAAGGCCCCGAAAACCAGAATGCCAAGCCGCTGGAAAACTTTGCCACCAACCTCAACGAACTGGCGCGGCAGGGGCGCATCGATCCGCTGATCGGGCGGCGCGATGAGGTCGAGCGCACCATTCAGATTCTGTGCCGGCGGCGCAAGAACAACCCGCTGTTCGTTGGTGAGGCCGGGGTCGGCAAGACCGCCATTGCCGAAGGGTCTGGCGAAAATGATCGTCGACGGCGAGGTGCCGGACGTGTTGCGTAACGCCACGATCTACGCGCTGGACTTGGGCTCGCTGGTGGCCGGCACCAAGTATCGCGGCGATTTCGAGAAACGACTGAAGTCGGTGCTGGCGCAGCTGCGCAAGGAGCGGCACGCCGTGCTGTTCATCGACGAGATTCACACTATCATCGGCGCCGGCGCGGCCTCGGGCGGAGTGATGGACGCCTCGAACCTGATCAAGCCGATGCTGGCTTCAGGGGAGATGAAGTGCATCGGTTCGACCACTTATCAGGAGTACCGCGGCATTTTCGAGAAGGATCGGGCGCTGGCGCGACGCTTCCAGAAGATCGACGTCACCGAGCCGTCGGTCGAGGAGACCTACCAGATCCTGCGCGGGCTGAAGACCCGTTTCGAAGAGCACCACGACGTCAAGTATGCGGACAAGGCGTTGCGCGCGGCGGTGGATCTGTCGGCGCGTTACATCAACGACCGCCACCTGCCGGACAAGGCCATCGACGTGATCGACGAGGCCGGCGCCAGCCAGCGGCTGCTGCCGGTCGCCAAGCGCAGGAAGGTGATCAACGTCGGCGATATCGAAACGATCATCGCCAAGATCGCCCGCATCCCGCCCAAGACCGTGTCTTCCTCGGACAAGGACGTATTGCGCAACCTGGAGCGGGATCTGAAGCTGGTGGTGTTCGGCCAGGACGAGGCCATCGATATGCTGGCCAACGCCATCAAGATGGCGCGCGCCGGGTTGGGCAACGAACAAAAGCCGATCGGCAACTTCCTGTTCGCCGGCCCGACCGGCGTCGGCAAGACCGAAGTCACCCGACAGCTCGCCCGGGTCATGGGCATCGAACTGATCCGCTTCGATATGACCGAGTACATGGAGCGGCATACGGTGTCACGGTTGATCGGTGCGCCCCCGGGCTACGTCGGCTTCGATCAGGGTGGCTTGCTGACCGACGCCATCCTCAAGCACCCGCACGCGGTGCTTTTGCTGGACGAGATCGAGAAGGCCCACCCGGACGTGTTTAACCTGCTGTTGCAGGTGATGGATCACGGCACGCTGACCGACAACAACGGCCGCAAAGCCGATTTCCGCAATGTGATCATTGTGATGACCACCAATGCCGGCGCTGAAATGATGGACCGGCCCTCGATTGGCTTTACGATGCAGGATCACAGCAGCGACGGCATGGAAGCCATCAAGCGGCTGTTTTCGCCGGAGTTCCGCAACCGGCTGGACGCCATTGTCCAGTTTAAGGGGTTGACGCCGATCACCATCGCTCAAGTGGTGGACAAGTTCCTGATCGAGCTGGAAGCTCAGTTGGAGTCGAAGAAGGTTACGGTGGAAGTGGATCGGGCGGGACGGGCTTGGCTGGCCGAACGCGGCTACGATCCCAAGATGGGCGCGCGGCCCATGGCGCGGATCATCCAGGAGAACATCAAGCGCCGCCTGGCCGAGGAGTTACTGTTCGGCCGGCTGGTCAACGGCGGGCATGTGATGGTCACCGTTCGCGATAACGATCTACAGGTGGAGATCGCCGAGGAGGAGGCGGTGCCCTAGCAAGGATGCGGCGGGCGGCACGCGCGGTTTGTTGGGTTCCGAAGTGACGATGCGGTGTCGTGCGCCGTTCAGCGCCCGCGGTAAACGATGCGTCCCTTGCTCAAGTCGTAGGGGGTCAACTCCACTTTCACCTTGTCGCCGGTCAGGATGCGGATGTAGTGCTTGCGCATCCGGCCGGAGATATGCGCCGTGACGACGTGACCGTTTTCCAGTTGCACCCTGAACATGGTGTTGGGCAGGGTGTCGATCACGGTGCCTTCCATTTCGATGTGGTCTTCTTTCGACATAATTCCTCTCGCTGCTACCGTATCTGCTCTGAAAAAGACGCGCAACCATAGCGAAAATCCCATGGCGCGGCAAGTAGAAGACCGGAAACCCTGCCATGAATGCCGCTGTCCGCCATCTGCTGATCGTCTATCACTCGCAAACCGGCCACACCCGAGCGATGGCGCGGGCGGTGGTGCGCGGCGCGCGACGGGTGGCGGAAGTGGAAACCCGGTTGAAAATGGCGCTGCGCGCCGACCTGGATGATTTGCTGTGGGCGCACGGCTTACTGCTGGGCACGCCGGAAAATTTCGGCTACATGTCCGGCGCGATGAAAAACTTCCTGGACCGCACCTATTATCCCGCTCAAGGCAAGATCAGCGGCCTGCCTTACGCGGTCTTCATTAGCGCTGGCAACGATGGGACCGGGGCGCTGACCAGCATCGAGCGCATCGCTCGCGGCTATCCGCTCAAGCCGGTTTGCGACCCGATCATCGCTCGCGGCGAACTGACCGTCGAAGTGTTGCGGCAATGTGAGGAATTGGGCGAAACCATGGCTTCGGGGGTGGCGTGGGGGATTTTCTGAAGGGATGGTTGCATGGCTGGGCCGCCCGCTTCAAACCGACTGCCCGACCGCCGCCGAAACGCGGCCTGTTGGCTCGAATCGGAAGGGGACTCTGGACAACGGCGTGGGTTTTCGTCCTGGCCTCGCTGGTGCTGGTGCTGGTCCTGCGCTGGATGCCGCCCCCGGTTTCCAGCGTCATGGCGCAGAATTGGTTGCGAGCGGCATGGAACGATGGCGCGGCGATTCACCATCAGTGGATGCCGTATGAGAAAATCTCGCCCTATGCGGCGCTGGCGGTGATCGCCGGAGAAGACCAACGCTTTCCCGAGCATTACGGCTTCGATTTGGTCGAGATCCGGCAGGTATTAAACAAGCTGGGAGCGGGTAGACCAGTGCGCGGGGCCAGCACCCTTAGCCAGCAAGTCGCGAAGAATTTGTTCCTGTGGTCGGGGCGCGACTGGGTCCGCAAGGGGTTGGAAGCGTGGTTTACGGTGTTGCTGGAATTGCTCTGGCCCAAGCAACGGATTCTGGAGGTGTATCTGAACATCGCCGAATTCGGCGAATATACGTTCGGGGCGGAGGCCGCCAGCCGGCAATTTTTCAACAAGCCCGCCGTCCGGCTGACCGCCGGGGAAGCCGCGCGGCTGGCGGCGGTGCTGCCCAATCCACTGCGCTACCGGGTGGATCAGCCCTCGGCCTACGTGCTCAAGCGCCAGCGCTGGATCGAACGGCAAATGCGGCAATTGGGCGGCATCGCTTATCTCGACCGCTTGTGAGTGGACGGACATGGAACGAAAATCACGGGTAAGCATCACCTATTGCACGCAATGCCGCTGGTTGCTGCGGGCCGCTTGGCTGGCGCAGGAGTTGCTGACCACGTTCGAGCAGGAATTGGGCGAAGTGGCGCTGCGGCCCGGTACCGGCGGGGTGTTCGAAATCCGGGTCGGCGATGAACTGATCTGGTCGCGCCAGCAGGAAGGACGGTTTCCGGAGGCCAAGGAGGTCAAACAGAGAGTGCGCGACCGGATTGCGCCGGAGCGGAATCTGGGTCATTCGGATCGGTGAACCGGTCCGATCCGTCTTCAACAACGAAGTACATTGGACCTGTCATGCAGGATTTACAAATAATCAGCGCCCCGGCGTCGGACCAGCGCGGATGGCTATCCCGCCGGATGTTGAATGGGCTGGGTTTTTTGCTTTGCGCCGGTTGCCTGGGTTTTGCTTATTACGTCCAGCGCTATCTGGGGTTCGAACCGTGTCCGCTGTGTATTTTCCAGCGTCTGGCCCTGCTGGCGGTTGGGCTGGTGTTTCTGGTGGCGACTCTGCACGGGCCACGCGATTGGGGCGCAAAAGTATATGGCGTGCTGGTAGGGCTTACCGCCGGCATCGGTGCCGGGATCGCCGCCCGGCACGTCTGGTTGCAGCATCTGCCGCCGGAGGAAACGCCGCGCTGCGGGCCGAGTCTGGAGTACATGCTGCAAGCGTTTCCGTTGAACGAGGCCATCCGCGAGGTGCTGACCGGCTCCGGCGAGTGCGCCAAAGTGGACTGGACTTTACTCGGCTTCAGTATGCCGGAGTGGACCTTGCTGCTGTTTGTCTTGCTGGGCGTGGCGGGTGTGGTCGGCAACTGGCGGTTGCGAAACTGAGCCGGGTGCCTGACCACCGCTGGGCCAGCTCGTCGGGCACGGTACGACAGATCGTCGGCGTCGAGAGCGATCTGCTCCGACAGGGGGACGTCAGCTCGGATGGGGAAGCTCGCCGGGATCGGGAAACGCCACCCGGTCATAGATTTCGGCCAGGGGTAGGGTGCACGCGATGGTCGGGATTTCGATCTGGGCCTCTAGCCCGTCGGCGGCGGAATAGAGCCACTGCCCGTCCGCCTGCCGGCGGTAATGCTCGATGCGCGGTTTGTCCTGGGTGACCAGCAGGTAGTCACTCAATGATTCCAGCGTGCGGTAATGAGCGAATTTGTCGCCCCGGTCGTAGGCTTCGGTGCTGGCCGACAAAACTTCAATAACCACCGTGGGATTCAGCAGGGTGTCGAAATGCTGGTCCTCCAACCGTGGCTCGCCGCAGACGACCACAACATCGGGATAGGTATAAAGGCCCGTGTGATTGACCTTGACCCGCATGTCGCCGAAGAACGGTTCACAAGGCTTACGCTTGAGTTGAGCGCCTAGGGCGACGGCCAAGCCGGCAACGATCCGATTATGTTTGAGGCTGGCGCCGCCCATGGCGTAAATACGGCCGTTCAGATACTCGTTCCTGGTTTCGACTTGACGTTCCAGAGCCAGATAGTCGGCGGCGGTGATGAACAGCTCGGCAGGTCGGGGCATGGCGGACCCTCCAGATCAAATGCGGGCGAACACCCGCCGGGCGGCGGTGGCGGTGGCGTCGATATCCGCCTCGGCATGCGCCGAGGACATGAACCCCGCCTCGAACGCGGACGGCGCCAAATAAACTCCCTCGGCCAGCATCCCGTGGAAAAATGTCTTGAACCGCTCGACATCGCAGGCGGTGGCTTGAGCGTAGTTAGTGACATTTTCCTCCGTAAAAAAAAGCCCGAACATCCCACCGACATAGTTCGTCGTCAGTAGTACGCCGGCCTCGCAGGCGGCGTTCACCAGTTCGTCGCACAATTGCTGGGTTTTGGCGGCGAGGTCGGCATGGAAGCGGGGGTTGGCGATCAGGTCCAGCGTCGCCAGCCCGGCCGCCAGCGCCACCGGGTTGCCCGACAGCGTGCCGGCCTGGTAGACCGGCCCCAGCGGCGCCAGCTTTTCCATGATCGCCCGCTTGCCGCCGAAGGCGCCGACCGGCATCCCGCCACCGATGATTTTACCCAGCGTCGTGAGGTCCGGAGTGACGCCGTAGAGTGTCTGCGCCCCGCCCAGCGCCACCCGGAAACCGGTCATCACCTCGTCGAAGATCAGCACGCTACCGTAGCGGGTGCACAGTTCGCGCAGTCCCGCCAGGAAGCCGGGCGCGGGCGGGACGCAGTTCATGTTGCCGGCGACCGGTTCGACGATGACCCCGGCGATTTCCTCGCCCAGCTTGGCGAACGCTTGCCGGACTTCGAAAAGATCGTTGTAGGTCAGCGTCACTGTGTACGCCGCCAGCGCCGCAGGTACGCCGGGCGAGGTCGGCACGCCCAGCGTGAGCGCCCCGGAGCCAGCCTTGACCAGCAGCGAGTCGGAATGACCGTGGTAGCAGCCTTCGAATTTGATGATGGTGTTGCGGCCGGTAAAACCGCGCGCCAGGCGGATGGCGCTCATGGTCGCCTCGGTGCCGGAGTTGCACATGCGCACCAACTCCATCGACGGGATCAGTTCCCGAATCCGCCGGGCCATGACCGTTTCCATTTCGGTGGGCGCGCCGAAGCTCAGGCCGTGGGTGGCGGCGTCCTGCACGGCGCGGACCACGGCCGGGTGGGCATGGCCGACGATCATCGGCCCCCAGGACCCGACGTAATCGATGTAGCGACGACCATCCTCGTCGTACAGATAGGCGCCCTCGCCGCGCTTGAAGAAGATCGGCGTGCCACCGACGCCGCGAAAGGCGCGGACCGGCGAGTTGACGCCGCCGGGAATGTAATTTTGCGCTTCGGCGAACAGCTTTTCGGAACGGGTGGTCATGGTCGATCTCCTCGGGCGAACAGGGCGGCGTAGCGGCGGGCGGCGGCCTGGGTGTCGGGTTGGCCAAACACGCCGCTGATCACCGCCAGCGCATCGGCGCCGGCTTCCAGCAGCAGGGGTGCGTTGTCCGGCGTGATGCCGCCGATGGCGACGACCGGCACGCGCAACGTTGCCCGTGCCGCCCGCAACAATTCGACGGGCGCGCGGATCTCGGTGGGCTTGGTCGGGGATGGAAAGAAAGCGCCGAAAGCCACGTAATCGGCGCCCTCATCGGCGGCGGCCAGCGCCAAATCCAGCCGGTCGTAACAGGATACGCCAATGAGGGCGTCTTTACCCAGACGGGCGCGAGCGTGGGCGAAGGCGGGATCGCCCTGGCCGACATGGACGCCCGCCGCGCCCGCCCGCGCCGCCAGTTCCACGTCATCGTTGACGATCAACGGTACTTCGTGGCGGCGGCACACCGCGTTCAAAGCCCGGGCCTGGGCCAGTCGCCGGATCGGGTCGGTGCTTTTATCCCGGTACTGAATCAGCCGGGCGCCGCCGAGAATCGCCTGTTCGACCGTGAGGGCCAGCCGGTCGTCGGGGATCAGCAGGGCATCGGTGATCGCGTACAGGCCGCGACAACGATTGGGGGTTTTCATGCCGGACCTCGATGAGCGCTGGCCCAGAACAGCCGGTTGGGCAGAAGCTGGCCGCCGCCCGCCTGGTAACCGGCTTGCAGCGCATGCCAAGTGTAGTCCTGAGCCCGGCGCACGACGGAACTGAGTGTTTCCCATTCCAGTTCCCGTCCTTGGGCGAGCAGGGCGGCGATGGCGGCGGCCAGGGTGCAGCCTGAGCCGTGATGGCGACCGGGCAGCCGCGGCCAGCGGTAGCTCTCCAATAAGCGATTGTTGCCGTAACAAGTATTGACCACTTCCCCGGTCGGTTCGTGCCCGCCGGTGATCAGCACGTAGCGGCAGCCGTGCCCCAGCAGCGCCATGGCGCAGGCATCCAGCGTATCGGCTTCCGGCGCCAACCGGCGTGCTTCGACACTGTTGGGCGTCAGGACCGTGACCAGCGGCAGCAGCAGGGTTCGCACGATATCGAGCAGCTTGGGGTTGGCCAGTTCGGCGCCGCCGCCCGCCGTCAGGATCGGATCAAGCACCACCGGGATGCCGGGATAGGCGGCCAGCAGCGCGTGCAGCGCGCCGGCGTTTTCGACGCTGCCGATGAGGCCGATCTTGATGGCCGCTACTGGCATATCGTCCAGTACGGCCCGTGCCTGGGCCAGTAATTGAACCGGTTCGACCGGCAGCAGCATGTGGACGTTGTGGGTGTCCTGCACGGTCAGAGCGGTGACGACAGGTGCGGGGTGGCAGCCCAGGCTGACGATCGCCGTGATATCGGCCGCCAGTCCGGCCCCGCCGCTGGGGTCGTTGCCGGCCAGGGTCATAACCACGGGAGGAGGTGAGGGGGCGAGATCGCTCAAGTCGGTACTCCTGGCGGATGATGGATCGGGATGTGGGTTCGGCCGGCGCGCGACAGATGGGAACCCTGGAAATTCTAACAAACGCCGCGGGTTTTTCGGGATGCACCAGCGTGGGAGAATAGCGACCTCGAAACCATGGCATCAAGGAAAATAAAACCCGATGAAGAAATACATGTGTCTGATTTGTGGATGGATCTATGACGAGGAAAAGGGCTGGCCCGACGACGGCATCCCGCCGGGCACCTGCTGGGAAGACGTACCGTTAACCTGGACTTGCCCCGAGTGCGGCGCCGTCAAGGACGATTTCGAGATGGTGGAGATTTAGGGGCTCGGAGAAGCGGAGCTTAGGACGGCTGTTCGGCGATGGTGGGAAAGGACGCCAGCTCCACACCCGAGCCGAGCAGTGCCGCCTTGCCGCGCACGGTCAGGTCGGTGACGAAGGCGAACTGCTGGCGCGGGTCGAGCGGGTAAGCCTTGAGGCGGTAATGGGTGCCGAACGGCTTTTCCCGCACGATCACGCCGATCGGCTGGTCGATTTGCAGCAGCGAGCTGGTCAGGGCGACATCGTACAAGATCTGGTGGACCTGGGCGGCGTCGTGACGGGGATGGAGGTAGAAATCCGCCACGCATTGCAGGTGCTGGCTGCCGTCGTTGGCGTTGAAGATGGCATGATTCCACAGCTTGAGATGCGGGATATGCACGACGGTGTCGTCCGGGGTGACGATTTCGACCGTGCGCATGCCGATGGCGCGCACCTCGCCGTAGGCTCCGTCCACTTCAATCCAGTCGCCGGGCCGGTAGGGGAGTTCGTACAGGGCCACGATGCCGGCAATCAGGCTGCTGGCGTAATCCTTGGCGGCGAAGCCCAGCGCCAGGCCCAGCGCGCCGAGCAAGCCCACCAGATTCTCGAAGGTGGGTTCGATGACGCGCTGCAAAACCAGCAGGAGGGCGGCAACGATCACCAGCAGCCGCAGGGCCGGCACCAGGGCCAGCGCTTGCAGGCGCTGGCGGCCGGAAAGGCGGCCAGCCAGCGCCGGAATCAGGCGCTGGGCCAAGGTGATCAGTAGCCATGCCCCGGCCGCGATCAGCAGGATTTGCACGATGGCGGTTTCGCTGATGCTGCTCAGCGCCGCCCCCAGGCGGCTGGCGTCGTCATTCATGATGCGCTGCTCCTAAAATCCGTCGGTCAGGTAGCCGTCATCACGGAGGAACTGCCGGACGGTGGGATAGCCCGCGGGCGATATCCGCCACTCGTTTTCGCGCTGCACGACCAGCCCGGCGGTTTCCAGACAGGCCAGCGTCGCCTCGACCGATGGGGTCGCCAGCGGCAGCAATTGGGCTAGCAGCCCGGTCGTCAGACCGGCATGCAGGAGCAGGGCGTGTAGCGGAGCGGCATGCTCGCGCAGCAGGCCGGGCGCAGGCAGGGTTTGCCTGATCTGGCGCCACGGCGTCACCCAGATGGTGCTGCGCCCGTCGGTTGGATCCTCGTTTTCAGCTACCTCGGAAAGCGTTTCATCCGGCGCGGTCCGCAGGTTGGCGCGCCAGATCGCATGAGCGATGCCGGGAATGCCCCGGCTGCGTTCGGCCAGAATCCGCAGGAAATCGCTGGTTTCGATCGACTCGTCTCCCGCCGCGTTCTCCGGTGGCGTGAGCACGTATTTCCCGTTATCCGCCTGGCGAAAGATCAGTTGATCCATGCCCGATCCGGCGACGAAACTCTGGAACCAGCGCGCCAGTCCCTGCGAGTCGAAACCCTGCAGGGTCAGCAGCGGCGGTTCCGGGCCGTGCCAGGCTTTTCGCAGAAACGCCCACGCCCAACTGTCGCAGCCGATGACGCCGCGCCCGAGGGAACCCGTGCCTGTGTGGTCGAGCAGACGCCGCGCCAGTTCGAGTCCGCGGGCGTGCCGCAGGTAGCAGCGTTCCAGGTTGGGCAGCACCCAGGGGGATTGATCCCGCGTCCAATCGGCCAGCCAGGCTGAATCCCCGGACAGGATTTGTTCGGGGCTGGGCGGGCTGACCACTCGCCATCTGCGGTTTCCCGCCCAGGCATTCAGAATGTCGCCGTTACCGCCGTGCGGGGGAGAGATGACGAACACGCAGGCACGGGCGGGCCGCTCGGTATCCAGCCATCCGGCCAGCGCCTCATCCAGCGCCGCCGCCGCCGGTTGCCAGTCGGGCGCCGGTACGATCCGCTCGATTTGCGCCTCGGGCACAGCCCGCAACTCGTCCTCGGTTTTGAGAGGAGGGGACTGAGGTTGGGCCGGTTTGGGTTGGAAATGTCGCCACAGAGAACTTAGTCCCGTCTTGACCGTGTGTTCGACGGTCGCGGCGGGGGCTCGGTAATCCGCGATGGGAACATACCGCCAGAGCGGGGGCGCTTCCTGATCGGTCTGAGACGAGGCGGCCATATTGGGTGTGAGTCGCCGGTGCGTGTTCGGTGGGAAGTATACAGCGATGGAGGCCAGACGAGGCTATAACTACGAAATCTGCTACACGGATGCCCGGTAAGATAGGGTCCAACACTGGAGTGATCGACATGAGTGCGAATCCCAGCCGAATCGAGCTTGTCTCGGATGATATTACCCGCTTGGCAGTCGATGCCATCGTCAATGCCGCCAATCGTTCGCTGCTGGGTGGCGGCGGAGTGGACGGCGCCATCCATCGTGCCGCCGGACCGGAACTATTGGCGGAATGCCGGGCGCTGGGTGGTTGCGAAACGGGTCAGGCCAAGCTGACGCGCGGTTATCGCTTGCCGGCCCGTTATGTGATCCATACGGTGGGGCCGGTCTGGCAGGACGGCGACCAGGGCGAGCCGGACTTGCTGGCGGACTGCTACCGCAACAGCCTGAGGCTGGCGGCGGAGCACGGTGTCCGCACTATCGCTTTTCCCGCGATCAGTTGTGGGGTGTACGGTTATCCGCTGGAGGCAGCCGCGCGGGTCGCGGTACGCGAGGTCGGGAATTTTCTGGCGGGCGACGACCGGATCGAAACGGTCTACCTGGTTTGCTTCGGCGAGGAGGTACGGCAAGCCTGCCAACAGGCGCTGCAAGGGATTTGACCGGTGGAGCGGGCGGAGGATGCCGCCCACCGGTCTCGTGGAGATTGTTTACAGCCTGATCAGCGCGCCGCCGTCGGCTGGCGTCAGACGAGTGACCGGCTGTTCGCGGGAAAATGGGTCCAGTTCGAAGCGATACATCAGGGTTTGTCCCTGGCTTTGCCGTTCGGTTTGGATCTGGCGCAGGGCGTCGAGCAGCATGGCCGCGAACATGGCGTCGGAGTGGGCGCGCCAGCGCGCTTCCGCCGCCGCCGGGCTGTCGGGCTGGACGGTGGGAACAACGGGGGATGTGGGGTAGTACAACAGGGCCAACAGCAGGGCGCCGGCGGTCGCGAGCAGGGAGGCGGGCACCAGGTAAATGTTGAGGCTCCAGATACCGCGGAATAGATGGCGCATGTTTCACCTCTGGCGAAGCCGGTTTATGAAAAGGTTTGTATAACCACGATTTAGATTTTGTACAAGATTTTGGGAATAGTCAAGTATGAGCCAGATATTCTTATACAAATTTTATAACCTAGCATAGCAGAAGGTTATTTGCGGCGCAAGCCGGAAGTCCTCCGCCTCCGACTGGCGCCGCGCGGTTCAGCCTTCCTGCTTCTGCTTCTGATGGAGGGCTTGCAACTTATGCTGGATATCGGCTGGAACGGGGTCGTAATGGCTCAGTTCGATGTTGTACGAACCGTGGCCGCCAGTCATGGACTTCAACTGCGATTCGTAACCGTCCAGTTCCGCCAACGGCACTTGCGAGTTAATGATGCTCATGCCGCGTGGCCCGGCATCGGTGCCGGCGATGCGCCCGCGCCGGCTGGACAGATCGCCGGTGATGGCGCCGACGCATTCGGCCGGCGCTCGCACTTCCAGGTTGACGATGGGCTCCAGCACGATCGGTCTGGCCTTGCCGACCGCATCGAGAAAGGCTTCGCGGCCGGCGGTGACGAAGGCGATTTCCTTGGAATCGACCGGGTGATACTTGCCGTCGTAGGCGATGGCGCGCACGTCCTGCATCGGGTAACCGGCGACCGCGCCTTCCTGAAGCGCCTCGCGCACGCCCTTTTCCACCGCCGGCAGAAAGGAAGTCGGGATGGTGCCGCCCACTACCGCGCTGACGAATTCGAAGCCGGCGTCGCGGGGCAGCGGTTCGATGCGCATGAACACCTCGCCGAACTGGCCGGCGCCGCCGGTCTGTTTCTTGTGACGATGATGGCCCTCGGCGTTCTGGCCGATGGTTTCCTTGTAGGCAATCTTGGGAGGCTTGGTTTCGACTTGCAGGTTGTAGCGCTGCTGCATCTTTTCCAGGGTGATGCGCAGATGCAGATCGCTCAGGCCGCGCAGCACGGTTTCCTTGGTATGGGTGTTGTGTTCCAGCGTCAGGCAGGGATCTTCCTCCAGCAGCTTATGCAGGGTGTCGGACAGCTTTTGCTCGTCGCCGCGGGTGGCGGCGCGGATGGCCAGCCCAAACAGCGGTGTGGGAAAACGCAGCGGTCGCAGGTGGATTTGGTCCTCGTCGTGGGAGTCGTGCAGCACCACGTCGCGGTGGATGTCGTCGATCTTGGCCACCGCGCAAATATCGCCGGGAATGCCGGTGGCGATCTCGGGGTGCTCCTTGCCGTGGATCTGGAACAGGTGGCTGACCTTGAAGGGTTTGCGACCGTCGCCGATGAAGAGCTGGCTGTCCTTGGTGATGGCGCCCTGGTGGATGCGAAAGATGCCGAGCTTGCCGATGAAGGGATCGATCAGCACTTTGAACACATGCGCCACGACGTGTTGCTGGGGGTCGGGGATGGCGTGGAGTTCCTCGACCGAGTCGCCGTCGCCCTTGAGGAACGGTTCGGGGTTGCCTTCGGTGGGGTTGGGCAGCAGTCGCGCGAACACGTCCAGCAGTTCCTTCAGGCCAGCGCCGGTGCGGGCCGAAACGAAGCAGATCGGAATCAGATGGCCTTCGCGCAGCGCCTTCTCGAACGGTTCGTGCAACTGTTCCGGCTGGAGGTCTTCGCCCTGTTCCAGGTACAGCGCCATCAGTTCCTCATCCACTTCGACCACCTGGTCGATCAGGGCGGAATGGACGGCGGCGACGCTGGAGAAGTCGCTGTCTCCGCTCGGGTTGAAGAAACAGTCCACCACCGTGGCGCCCTGGTTGGCCGGCAGGTTAACCGGCAGGCATTCCTTGCCGAAAGTCTCTTGAATCTGACCGAGCAGGCCCGGCAGGTCGACGTTTTCGGCGTCGATCTTGTTGACGATGATCATCCGGCACTGTCGCCGCTCGGCGGCGCGTTCCATCATCCGCTGGGTGACCGCCTCGATGCCGGTTTGGGCGTTAATGACCACCGCCGCCGTTTCCACCGCCGGCAACACGGCGATGGCTTGGCCGATAAAATCCGGGAAGCCGGGCGTATCGATCAGATTGACGTGGACATCCTGGTAATCGAGATTCGCCAGCGCGGCGTCCAGCGAGTGCTGGTGAACTTTTTCTTGCGGGTCGAAATCGCAAACCGTATTGCCTTTTTCCACGGCGCCCGGAGCGGAAAGCTTGCCGGCGTGGTGCAAAATGGATTCCACCAGCGTGGTTTTTCCAGCCGCGGCATGCCCGACCAGGGCGATGTTGCGGATGGATTCGGTGGTATAACTGACCATCATGGCCTCCTGTTGGATTCGGTTTGGACAACCAAGCGCTTGTTGTGACGAAGCGATTCTCAATGGATAGAGCGACCGGGATAAAAATAAAAAGTCTACAGGAACAGTTGGGGTTTCTCAGCCGACCTCGTCATTATTTTGTCATGATCGCCGGGACGCCGAGGTTGCAAACCCGCTTCCCGCGTACCCGGCGCGGAGCAGCGAGCCGGTTTTCTGGCGGGCAAAAGCAAAACTGCTTAACATAATCGAACAGTGGAAAATCATGTCCCCATACAGGAAGGACTCAGAGGTAACGGTTTACTTCCCTCGTCCGCTTGTGGGAGAGGAGTTGAGGGTGAGGGCCATGGGTTCAAAGGCTCCCCTTCACCCTAACCCTCTCCCTCTGGCGGGGACTGGATGAAGTTACGATGAAGTTACGACAACATCTGGGGTTCTGGATTCTCGGACTCTGCGCCGCCAGCGCGAGCGGAGCCGGGGGGAGCCCGGATTGGATCAAACTCGCTCGGGAAACCCCGGCTGTGCAGATGGAATGGGCGGCGCGCTACGAACACGGGGAAGGCGTAACCCAAAGTTTTGCGCGGGCGATGCAGTTGTACTGCGCGGCTGCCCGTCGCGGTCATGTCGCGGCCCAGTATCAATTGGGCTGGATGTATGCCAACGGCCGCGGTGTGGCGCGGGATGATGCCCAGGCCACGGCCTGGTTCCGCTTGGCGGCGGCGCGAGGCGACGTACCGGCCCGGCGGATGCTGGAACTGGTGGGCGATCCGGCCAAGGCCGCGCGCGCGCGCTGCCAGGAGCCGGTGGAACCGACTCGCCAATCGACGCCGGCCCGCTGGGTCCGATCGGGACCACCCGCGCCGGAGCAGGCCAAGATCGAGGCGCTGGTGCGGCGGATGGCGCCGGACTTCGGCCTGCAGCCCGCGCTGGTGCTGGCGGTGATCGAGGCGGAATCGAATTTCAACAGCCAAGCCCTGTCGCCGAAAAACGCCCAGGGATTGATGCAACTGATTCCCGAGACCGCCGAGCGCTTCGGGGTGCGGGACCCCTACGACCCGGTGCAGAATCTGCGCGGCGGCATGGCCTACCTGCGCTGGTTGCTGGCCTATTTCCAGGGTGATGTCCGCCTGACTCTGGCGGGTTACAACGCCGGCGAGGGCGCGGTGGTGCGTTACGGCGACGTGCCTCCCTACGCGGAGACGCGGGCCTACGTCGACCGGATCACCCGCGCCTACGGCCAACTGAGGCATCCTCCGGTGGCGCCGGTGACCCAGCCCGCCACCCTGAAACGTCCTCCGGCCGATTCCGCCTCGGCCCCAGCGGCGATGCTGCTGGTTGTGGCCCGCCCACAGCCGTAGGGCGTCGCCAACCTCATCCGAACGCTGCGAGCCTCCGGCTTGAACGGTCGAGTGCGCGATGGTCACTTGACTGTCAAGCGGCTTTAACGCGGTTGCAATTCGACTGACCTATCGTCGCTCGAACTTGCTCTATGCCGCTTGTCTCCGGAGGCCGTCCCGGCCGTGCCCTTCATCGGCGATGCGTCCCTGCTGCCGCATCTGTGGCGGTTGCTGGGCGAACGCCGCATCGAGGTCGAATTGGGATTCCGCGAACCGCTGCCGGCGTTCGGGTGGACCCGAAACGAGTTGGCCGAGCATGCCCGGGCACAGATTGACGGGGTAATTATCCGGAGCCGGAACCGTGCGGTCGCCGGCTAGCGCGCCGACGGGTCAAGGTTGACCCGGTAGAGGTCGAAACGGGTATTGGGCGTAACGATTCGCGCCGTGGGCGGAGGGCCGCTCAGGGCCGGCGCCAGTCGTGGCCGCTTCACCACCACCCGCTTGCCGGCGCAGGCCAACGCCACGGCCAGCAGGGTCGGCGCGTCCTCATCGTCGCCGGCCAGTTGCCGCAGCAGGCGCATTTCCTTCCCCGCCCACGCCGATTTTTGTCGGTGCGGGTACATCGGGTCCAGATAAACCACGTCTGGCCGTCGGTTGGCTGTCAGCCGGGGCAGACATTCGCGCCCGTCGCCGCCGTGAAGGCACAGCCGTTCGCTCACCATTGGACCGATTTCCGCATCGCGGGCGGCTCGCCGCAAGCCGTCCCGCAGCAGAACGGCGATGACCGGCGAGCGCTCGATCAGCCAGACGGTGCAGCCCAGGCAGGCCAGCACGAAAGCATCGCGGCCCAGCCCGGCGGTGACGTCCGCCACGGTCGGCGCGACGCCGCCCTTCAGTCCGACCGCCCGGGCCAGCGCTTGGCCACGGCCGCCGCCGAACCGCCGCCGGTGAGCCGCCGCTCCCGTGGTGAAATCGACATAGACCGGTCCGGGGGCATCGGAATCCAGGGTTCGCAGTTCCAGTCGCGCCGCGGTTACCACCAGCAGATGAGTGAAAGCACTGGCGGGTGCGATGGTGGTCAGGGGGAGATGCAGCTCGGCCGCCAGCTCGGTCGCCACGGCCAGATCCGCGGGGCATTCCGCGGCAATCGCCAACTTGGGACTGGTGATGAAATCCACGGTCGTCGGAGCGGGAAGCGCAACCGCCGCGCTGGGCGCGGTAGTTGCCTATCAAAACTGGTCCGGGGTTCAGGCTGCCTTGAGCAGCACATCTTCCAGGGCTGTTTTGGTCAAGCCATCCATCTCGGTCTTGAAGCGCGTGGCCAGGTCGGTCATCGTCTTGGCGTCGTGCATCATTTTCTGCTGGACCGTTTGCGCGATCTCGCTCTGGCGCTTGTAGAAATCCTGCCAGCTTTTAACGTCGTTGATCTCGGCGGCGGCTCTCATCTGATTGATGCCGATGTCCATGTAGGCTTTAACCGAATTCATCTGGAACACCATCATCTTCTCGATGTTCTCAACCATAAGCTTGTTGATTTTGACTAGGGGCTCTGGCAGGGATTGCGGGTTCTCCAGTGCCTTGCTGAACAGATCGATGACCATGGTGTGCTCCTCGTCAAGCGTGGGTAAGTTTGTTGCAGTGCAATATAACGGAATATATGCTGCGTTGCAACATGAGCGGATGAGCTTTTTCCGGTCAAGCCCCGCCGACGGGCGGAGAGCCGCGGTTTACCGAATTCATCATGCGAAATCGGCAAGCTGAACTATGCTTAATAATGGAGATGTAAAGCTGTTTTTCGGTTGGAGTGACAGCGCGAGAGTGAGACAAGACCTTGAGCGATAACACGGTTTCCAGTTTATCCGCACGGCTGTGGCGGAAAGGTTTGCTACCTCATCACGACATCGGCCCACGCAAGCGTGCGCCGAAGCTGGCGCTGGTGGCCGATCTCCGGGAAGCCGAATTGAACGGCCTATTTGTGCTGTCGCGGCTGGCGGCGTTTCTGCGCGGCATCGAGGCGGGCGAGCGGCGTGGTCTGCGCTTGCGCGAACGGGTGGTGATCGTCCCCGCGGTCGAGGGTTCGACAGGGTCCAGCGGTGGTCACGGGCGACCCCGCCCGCGTTTGCCGCCGGCCGCGGCCGAGGCAATGGTGGAGCTGACCCGGACCGCTTACTATCGGGTGAACATCCGCCCGGCCAGTCCCGAGGTCGAGGATATGCCGCAGGTGCGCCTTTACGCGCCCAACGACGACGAGCGCGCCAGCGCCTGCCTGTTCGGGTTGCCGGCGGTCATCGAACGGCCGGTCGAGGATACCGACCCTTCCGATCTGATGCGCGCCTGGCGGCCTTGCGGCGGCGAGAATTTCGTGATTCACGCCGGGCAAGCCGGCGCCTTGCAGACCGGGCATTGCGAGACCTTGTTTCGGGCTTTGGTGGCTTTTCTCGACCGTACCGGGATTGTCGGTGGCCTGCGGCCCTCCAATGAGGATGAAGACCTGCATTATTTCGGCCTGGAACAGATCTTCGTCGTGCTGGCCGAGCAATCCGGAATTTTTTCCTCCAATCTGAATGTCGGCCGCTGGATTCGCGCGGGTGAGGCTCTGGGCCATATCCACGACGGCTTTGGAGATATACGGGCGCCGGTGGCGGCGCCGGTGGCTGGCCTGCTGGCGAGTTTGCGCCGGCAGCCGCTGCTGTGCGCGGGAGGCCTGGTGGCCCAGGTGCTGACGCCGGACAGCACGGTCCAGCGTGGCTTGGTGCGACGGCTGGGAGAGCGGCATGAACGACAGGCTCGTCGAGGATTATGAAAGCGAGCACCGGCGTTTGCTGGAGCAGGTAATCGCGGAAACCCAGGGAACGGCCGGTCTGACCGGTTGTTCCAAACTGAGCGAGCCGGTGCTGCGCGCGCTGGCGGCGGTGCCCCGACACCGGTTCGTGCCGCCGGCCCAGCTCGCATGGGCCTACGCCGACACCCCGCTGCCGATCGGCTGCGGTCAAACGATTTCCCAACCCTTCATTGTCGCTTTGATGACCGAGTTGCTGGCGCTTGATTCCCGATCCGTGGTGTTGGAAGTCGGCACCGGTTCGGGCTATCAGACGGCGATGCTGGCCGGTTTGGCGCAGCGGGTTTACTCGGTGGAGCGGATTCCCGCGCTGGCCGAAGCCGCCGAGAAACGCTTGCGCGAGCTTGGAATCGCCAATGTGGAAATTCGCACCGCCGACGGTTATCGGGGATGGGAAGAGAAGGCGCCCTTTGACGGCATCATGGTCACGGCGGCGGCGGCCGAAGTGCCGCCGGCGCTGGTGCGGCAGCTCAAGCCGGGCGGCCGATTGGTGGTTCCGGTGGGGCCACAGCACCGGAGTCAGGACCTGCGCGTGATTTACAAGGACGAATCGGGGTTGCCGCATAGCCGCAGCGTGTTGCCGGTGGTGTTCGTGCCGCTGGTGCGGAACCGTGAGGACTGAGGTCAACGCCGGGTAATTTGGCCCGGCCAGCGGGGAAGATCGGCCATGGCCACGGCATGGATGTTGAGCGCCGATCGGCTCAACCGGTCGGCAGGGAAATCCCGGTGAGCTTCTTGAACAGCGCCACCGCGTAGGAATCGGTCATCCCGGAGACAAAGTCGGTGATGGCCAGCACGCGGCGGTAGAGGTCGGGATCGGGGTTGCGTCCGGGTCCGGCGAAGGATTCCGGGATCAGATGGATCAGCATCCGGCTCTTGGGCGAGGCGGCCGGACCGCGGGCGGCCAGGTCGTTGACGGTGGTGACGAAGGCTTCCAGCAAGCCGCCCATCACTTCAAAGCCGGCGGCTTCCACCTCCACCACCGGTTTGGAGACATACACCTGGGTTTCGCCGCACTCCTTGAGCGCGCGCATCGCGCCGGCGGCGGGGATCGCGTCCAGCAGTTCCGCGGTGAAACCACCGGCCAGAATCACCGCCTCGTTGTCCATGAAGCACTGATGGACCTGATCGATGATGGCGCCGATAGCCTTGGCTCGCAGGTATTCGATTTTCTCCTTGGAACGGGTGATATGGCGCATTTTGCGCTGGGCGCGGTCCGGCTCGCCGGTCAGCGGCAGCAGCAGGTCGCGTACCTCCTCGAAGCGCAGTTGTTGCAGCCGGAAGGCATCCTCCACGTCGATGATCCGGTAGCAGATGTCGTCGGCCGCCTCGACCAGATAGGCGAGCGGATGGCGGCTCCAGGCCCCCGGCAGCACCGATTCCAATCCCAGTTCTCCGGCGATTTCCGCGAACAGATCCGCGTCGTCCTGGTAAAAACCGAATTTCTTGAAGGCGATGCCGGGTGGGGGGGCGGTCGGCAGTGACGAGGCGCATGGGTATTTGGTGAAGGTGCCCAGGGTGGCGCAGGTCAATTGCATGCCGCCTGGATTGTCGGGGCTTTGCAGCCGGGTGATGATGCGAAAGCCTTGGGCGTTACCCTCGAAGCGCAGGAAATCCTGCTGTTGCGCTTCGTTCAATTGTTGCAGCACCGTCCGGCCGGTGGCGGAGGTGATGAACCATAACCGGATGGCGTCTTCGCCGGCATGGCCAAAGGGTGGGTTGCCGATATCGTGCGCCAGGCAGGCGGCGGCGACCACCGCGCCGAAATCCTGCGGATAGACCCGTTGCAAGCCATGGCGGCGAATCACGCTGTCGCCGACCATGGTGCCCAGCGAGCGGCCGACGCTGGAGACTTCCAGACTGTGGGTCAGGCGGGTGCGAACGTAGTCGCTTTGGGAGAGCGGGAAGACCTGGGTTTTGTCTTGCAGCCGGCGAAAAGCCGAGGAAAAGACCAGACGGTCAAAGTCGCGTTGAAAGTCGGTGCGCGCTTCGCTGTCGGGATGCTGGCGGGAGACCCCAAGGCGGGCGCGGGAGAGCAGGCGGTTCCAGTCCATGCGCGGTGCGGTCGGTGAGTGCTGGATGCGACAAGCATAGCCGATCCTCGCCTTGGCCGTGCCAAATCGGTCAAACGCTACCGGGATTGCTTGAATCGACAGCCGGCGGTTGCTGGACGGCGATCCAACTGCCGGGTGGGGCGTGTTCTTCGCAGCAGGCGAGCAGTTGGCGCCGGTGATAACGCAATTGTCCCGGTGCGCCACAGCGTTCGCAGACGGCGCAGGATTGGCGTTCCGCCGCCGCGCACAGGGCGTAAAGCTGCTCGTCCGCCTGATCCAGCCGGAAGCGCAGTGCACCCAGTTCCTGTTTGACCTGCACCGCCAGTGGGTTTAGCCCGACTTGCGCGGCGTGGGTGGTGATGTCGGCGGCGAGTTGGCGGATCAGGGCGTACCAGCCGTCCTCGCATTCGAAACCGAAGCCCATCAGGTTCTGGGTGACCGGGAGGTGGCGGCCCCGGAATAGTTCGGGGAATTCGGCGAACAGCCGTTCGGTCAGTTCGGGGTTCATGGCTCGTTTTCTGGGAAACGGATTTTCACCCGGTGAATAGTTGAAGTTGCGGTTCCACTCGCGCGATCGCTTCGAAGTCGCGGTCATCGTGCAGCAACGCCACGTCATGCTCGACGGCTTGGCGCGCGATCAGGCAATCGTTTGAACTGCGTGGAGTCACGCCCGCCCAGCGGCAACGACCATACAGATGGGCGGCGGCGATATGCGTTGCGGTCAAGTTGCTGGATACGAGCAAAGGAAGGTCGGCGAAATACCGTTGCAGTGTAACGAAATGGATATCGGAACTGGCGCCTTGCAGGATTTCCTGAAGAATCAGCGGCGTCAGGGCAACGGTTGTTTCCGAATCCAGTATCCGTTTCAAGTGATGGACCATTGGCCGGTCAACATTCCGTAGCAGACCGATCCACGCCGAGGTATCAACCAGAATCATCGCCGACACGGGCCGCCTTGTAGTCATAATCGGGATCGATGAGTTCCTGACCGACCAGTTCGAGAATTCGGCGCTGTTTCTGATTCGCCACGAACCGCCGCAGCGCGATGTCTACCGCTTCCCGTTTGGTTTTGACCTTGGCCAGCCGCATGGCTTCGTTGACGAGGTCGTCATTGAGTACGATATTGGTGCGCATATACACCTCCTGATGTGTATATATTAAATGCCTGAATGGATGAGAACAAGCATCACTCCTCACGCGCCAACACCTCCAACGCCTCCTGCGCCTCCAGCCATTCGCCCTCGATTTCCTCCAGTTCCTTATCCACCTGCGCCTTGCGCAACAGCAATTCCTTCAGCCGGTTTTTGTTGGCATCTTCGTACAGCGCCGACTCCAACAACTCATCGTGCAAGCGAGTTTGCTCGGCGTGCAACTGCTCCATCCGCTGTTCCAACTTCTTGACGCGCTGTTCCAGCGGTTTGCGCTTGGCCGCCGACTGCTGGCGGCGTTCCGCGTCCTGTCGCTTCTGTTCGCGGCGTTCGACGGCGCTGCCGCCGTTGCCGATGGCGCGCGGCGTGGCGTCCCGGTTGGCGGCCCGCTGCTGTTCGTTCAGCCAGTCGCGGTAGTCGTCCAGATCGCCGTCGAACGGCTGCGCCCGGCCTTCCGCCACCAGCAGAAACTCGTCGGTGACGGTGCGCAGCAGATGCCGGTCGTGCGAAACCACGATCAGCGCGCCCTGATAATCCTGCAAGGCCAGGGTCAGGGCATGGCGCATGTCGAGATCGAGATGGTTGGTCGGCTCATCCAGCAGCAGTAGATTGGGTCGCTGCCAGATCAGCAAAGCCAGCGCCAGCCGCGCCTTTTCCCCGCCGGAGAAAGGCGCCACCGGCTCCAGCGCCCGGTCGCCGTTAAAGGCGAAGCCACCGATAAAATTGCGCAATGCCTGCTCGCTGGCGCGTTCGTCCAGCTTTTGCAGGTGCTGCAGCGCGCTCCAATCCGGTCGCAGTTGCTCCAACTGATGCTGGGCGAAATAGCCGACGGCCAGACCTTGCCCGGTTTCGATCCGCCCGGTCAACGGCGGCAGCAGGCCGGCCAGCAGCTTGATAAGCGTCGATTTGCCGGCGCCGTTCGGGCCGAGCAAGCCCAGCCGCGCCCCGGAACCGATGACCAGATTCACATTGTCCAGCACCTTGCGCTCGCCATAGCCGACGGCGACTTTCTCGACCGCCAGCAGCGGGTTGGGCAAGCGCTCCGGTTCGGCGAAACCGAATGAGAACGGAGAGTCCACATGGGCGGCGGCGATCCGCTCCATCCGCTCCAGCGCTTTGATGCGACTCTGGGCTTGTCTGGCTTTGGTGGCCTTGGCGCGGAAGCGGGTAATGAAGCTTTCCAGATGCGCGATTTCCCGTTGTTGCTTCTCGTAGGCCGCCTGCTGCAAGGCCAGCCGCGCCGCGCGCTGGTCCTCGAAGGCGGCGTAGTTGCCGGTGTAAAGCGTGATGCGCCGCTGGTCGATGTGGACGATGTGATCGGCGACGTTGTCCAGTACGTCGCGGTCGTGGGAGATCAGCAACAGCGTGCCCGGATAGGCGCGCAGCCATTGTTCCAGCCACAGCACGGCGTCGAGATCGAGATGGTTGGTCGGCTCGTCCAGCAGCAGCAGGTCGGAGCGGCACATCAGCGCCTGGGCCAGGTTCAGCCGCACCCGCCAGCCGCCGGAGAATTCGGCGACCGGTCGTTCCAGTTGATCGGCGGCAAAGCCCAGCCCGGCCATCAGCTTGCCGGCGCGGGCGCGGGCGCTGTAGCCGCCGATGGTGTCGAAATGAGCATGTAACTCCGCCTGCCGCGTGCCGTCGTGAGCAGCTTCGGCGGCGTGCAGGTCGCGTTCGATCCGGCGCAGCTCGGCGTCGCCGTCCAGCACGAACTCCAGCGCCGGCGTCGGCAGAGCCGGGGTTTCCTGGGCGACGTGGGCCAGCGTCCAGCGCGGCGGCACATCGAGATCGCCGGTGTCGGGGTGCAGTTCGTCGCGCAGCAGGGCGAACAGGGTGGATTTGCCGCTGCCGTTGGCGCCGGTCAGCCCGACCTTCCAGCCGGGATGCACGGTCAGCGACACGTTATCGAACAGCGGCTTGCCGCCGCGTTGCAGGGAGAGTTGGCGTAGGGTGATCAAGACCGGGATGATCCTGGATGTCGATGGAAAAGAGACGAGGGAAGATACCATAATTTGGTATCATTCCGAGCATGAAACGCCAATACCAACGTACACTTGAGTTGTTGTTTGCACGTCCGATCAGCGCCAACATCGCGTGGCGCGACATTGAGGCGTTATTCCGCGAGTTGGGGGCGGAGATCAGCGAACGAGAAGGGTCTCGTATTGGCGTGCGACTGTTTGGCGAACGGCGGGTGTTTCACCGGCCGCACCCATCCCCTCATGCCGATGAGGGGGCGGTGGAGAGCATTCGCAAGTGGTTGGAACAGCACGGGGTAGCGCCATGATCAACTTGATGGACATCGATGGCTACCAGGCCGTCGTCAGTTTCGACCCGGAACTCGGCCTGTTTCGTGGCGAGTTCGTCGGCCTCAGTGGTGGGGCGGATTTCTATGCTGACAACGTGGCGGATTTGCGCAAGGAAGGCGCCACCTCTCTCAAGGTGTTTCTGGAGATGTGCGCCGAGGATGGAGTCGAACCGCGCAAGACTTATTCAGGGCGCTTTATATTGCGGCTCGACCCCGAACTGCACGCTAGGGCGGTCGCGCGGGCGCAGGCCGAGGGTAAGAGCCTGAACGAGTGGGCGAAAGAAACCATCAAAGCGGCGGTATCGTCTTAAGATCCTCCTTAATTCGCTGGCCTGGGGGGCAATATGACCGACGACGAACTGTTGCGCTACAGCCGGCAAATCCTGTTGCCGGACTTCGACATCGACGGGCAGGAGCGGCTGCGCCGGTCCCGCGTGCTGCTTGTCGGTCTGGGCGGGCTGGGTTCGCCGGTGGCGATGTACCTGGCCGCCGCTGGAGTGGGACGGTTGACGCTGGTCGATTTCGACCGCGTGGACCTGTCCAACCTGCAACGACAGATTGTCCATCGTACCATCGACGTTGGCCGGCTCAAGGTCGAATCGGCTCGCGATACCCTGTTGGCGCTCAATCCCCTGATCGAAGTGGCAACGGTTCCGAAAGCCCTGGACGAAGCGGAGTGGCGGGAACAGGTCCGCCAGGCCAATGTGGTGGTGGATGCCTGCGACAACCTGCCGGCCCGACTGGCGATCAATGCCGCCTGCGTGCGCGCCGGTGTGCCGCTGGTCACCGGCGCGGCGATCCGGCTGGAAGGACAGGTGCTGGTCTGGCGGCCGGGTGGGGAGGGCGCCTGTTATCGTTGCCTGTACCGCGACGCCGACATGTCCCCCGAAACCTGCGCCCAGACCGGCGTGCTGGCGCCGGTGGTCGGGATCGTCGGCAGTATTCAAGCGCTGGAGGCGATCAAGGTGTTGGCCGGTTTCGGGGAAACGCTCGCCGGCCGGCTATTACTGCTGGATGCCAAGCGGATGGAATGGCGGACACTGAAGGTGCGCCGCGACCCGGCTTGCCCGGTCTGCGGCGGCGTGCCATGACCGCTGACGACTGGATCGCCCATCTGCAACTCGGGCCGCATCCCGAAGGCGGTTATTTCCGCCGCAATTACACCGCCGAACTCACGCTGGATTTACCGGATCGGAACGGGCCGCGCCCGGTGGCGACCGCGATTTTCTACCTGCTGAAGGGCGGCCAGCATTCCCGCCTGCACCGACTGAAATCGGACGAACTCTGGCATTTCCACCTCGGTTCGGTGCTGACCCTCCATCGCCTGGACTTGCGGGAAGGCTACGTCGCGGCGAAGCTGGGCGCCGATCCCGCCGCCGGCCAGCACCTGCAAATTGTCGTCCGCGCCGGCTGCTGGTTTGGGGCGACCATGGACGATCCCGCCGGTTTCAGTCTGCTGGGCTGTACCGTTGCCCCCGGTTTCGATTGCGCCGATTTCGAGCTGGCCGACCGTGCCGCGCTCCTCCACCAGTATCCCCAACATGTTGCACTGATCGAACGGCTCACCTGAACTTCAAAGGAGATTTCCATGACCTTTTCCATTGTCGCCTTCGACCCCGCCAACGGCGATCTGGGCGTGGCCGTGCAGTCCAAGTTCCCCAATGTCGGCATCTCCATCCCGTTCGCCAAGGCCGGCGTGGGCGCGGTGGCGACCCAATCTTATTGCAATACCAGTTTCGGCCCACGCGGGTTCGCGTTGTTGGAAAACGGGGCTTCACCCGAACAGGCGCTGGAAATTCTGATCGGTGGCGACCCTCAGCGTGATTATCGGCAGGTGGGAATCATCGACGCGCAAGGGCGCAGCGCCAGTTTCACCGGCGCGCGCTGTTTCGACTGGGCCGGCGATTACCGTGGCGAACACTGCTCGGCGCAGGGCAACACCTTGGCCGGAATAGGGGTGGTGGAAGGCATGGTGCGGGCGTTCGAGGACACGCGCGGGCCACTGGCCGAGCGGTTGCTGGCGGCGCTGCATGCCGGCCAGGCCGCCGGCGGCGACCGGCGCGGCCAGCAATCGGCGGCCTTGCTGGTGAAGCGGGCCGGCGGCGGCTACGGTGGCTTCGATGATCGATATGTGGAAATCTCGGTCTGCGATCATCCCACTCCGATCGCCGAACTCGAACGGCTGTACGCCATCCACCGGCTGACCTACCTGCGCAGCGATCCGGACCAACTGGTCAGGATCGACACCGCCATCGCCAACGAATTGCAACAGATCCTGCACGCCCGGGGCTTCTACAAGGGCGCGGCGACCGGTGTCCACGACGAGGAAATGCTCCGAATTCTGCGCGATTTCATGGGCTGGGAGAACTACGACGAGCGCATCCGCGACGATGACCGGATCGATCTGGAAGTGTTGGAGGACATGCGCCGGAAACACGCGCTCTGGCTCGAACGGCACGGCCACGCCCGCTGACCGCCCCGGCGGGTCGGACTGTCGTTACTCCGCCGCCATGGCGTCCTTTTCCAGCACATCCATGCTGACGTGGCGCACGTCCTTGCCCTTGACCAGATAGATGATGTACTCGGCGATGTTCTTGGCATGATCGCCGATCCGTTCCAGCGCCTTGATGATGAACAGCACGTTGATGGCGTGGCCGATGGTGCGCGGGTCTTCCATCATATAGGTGATCAACCGCCGCAGCGCCGACTGGAACTCCTGATCCAGGTTATCGTCGCCCCGGGCGACGTCCACCGCCATTTCCACATCCAGCCGGGCCAGGGCGTCGAGGCAGCCGTGCAGCATGTCGGCCGCCAGCTTGGCCATCGGCTTGACGTCGCGCAGCAGCTTGGCGCTGGGCGGGCTGCTGACGGCGTCGTAGGTCTTGATGGTCATCCGGGCGATTTTTTCCACCTCGTCGCCGATTCGCTCCAGGTCGGTGACGGCCTTGGACAGCGACATGATCAGCCGCAAGTCGCTGCCGACCGGTTGGCGCAGGGCGATCAGACTGTTGCTGTCCTCGTCGATTTTGACTTGCAGACCGTTGATGATCTGGTCGCGGGCGATCACCTCGCGGGCCAGGGCGAGGTCCTCGTCGTCCAGCGACCTGATGGCGTTCTTGATCTGGTCCTCGACCAGCCCGCCCATTTCCAGCACCAGGTTGCGCAGGTTGGCGAGCTGTATGTCGAACTGCTTGACGGTATGGGCATCGTGACTGATGGGCATCTTGGGTACTCCCGATGGAGAGTGAGCGTCAACCGAAGCGGCCGGTGATGTAGTCTTCGGTCAGTTTGTGCTTGGGATTGGTGAAAATCTGGTCGGTTTCACCGATCTCGATCAGATCGCCCAGATGGAAATAGGCGGTGCGCTGGGAGACGCGGGCCGCCTGCTGCATCGAGTGGGTCACGATGACGATGGTGTAGTTCTCCCGCAGTTCGTCGATCAATTCCTCGATCTTGGCGGTGGCGATGGGGTCGAGCGCCGAGCAGGGCTCGTCCATCAGGATCACCTCGGGGTTGACGGCGATGGCGCGGGCGATGCAGAGCCGTTGCTGCTGGCCGCCGGACAGGCTGGTGCCCGGCTCGTCCATTCGCTTCTCGACTTCCTTGATCAGGCCGGCCCGTTCCAGGCTGGCATGGACCAGTTCGTCGAGTTCCGCCTTACCGTTGACCATGCCGTGGATGCGCGGCCCGTAGGCGACGTTCTCGTAAATCGATTTGGGAAAGGGGTTGGGTTTTTGAAACACCATGCCGACCCGGGCCCGCAGTTGCACCACATCGATGCTCTTGTCGTAGATGTTGTCCTCGTCGAGCTGGATTTGCCCGGTGATCCGGCAGGAGGCAATGGTGTCGTTCATCCGGTTCAGACAGCGCAGAAAGGTGGATTTGCCGCAGCCGGACGGGCCGATGAACGCGATGACTTCGTTGGCGCCAATGTCGAGGCTGACCTGCCTCAGCGCGTGTTTCTCGCTGTAATAAACGTTGACCTCGCGGCAGAGCATTTTCGGGTTGTCCACCGTGATCTTGCCGACGGTCTGCCGGTGGTCGTAGTCGGTGATCTGGGCGCTCGACAGCGGAGCCTCCCGAGTCTGGTAGTCCAGCGCGCTGTCCGGGGCGGCCTTGGCTTCGATCATTGTTGTACTCATGGGAAGTAATCCTCGGGGATGAGAGGCGTTTTACCAGCGCCGCTCGAAGCGCTTGCGCAGGACGATGGCCAGGCCGTTCATCAGAATCATAAACCCCAGCAAGACCATGATGGCGGCCGAGGTGCGTTCCACGAAGGCGCGTTCCGGCAGGTCGGCCCAAAGGTAGATCTGTACCGGCAGCACGGTCGCGGGATCGGTGAAGCCGCGCGGCACGTCAACGATGAAGGCGACCATGCCGATCATCAGCAGCGGCGCCGATTCGCCCAGGGCGCGGGCCATGCCGATGATGGAGCCGGTCAACATGCCCGGCATGGCCAGGGGCAGCACATGATGTCCCACCATCTGCAATTTGGATGCGCCCATGCCCAGCGCCGCCTCGCGGATGGAAGGCGGCACCGAGGTCAGGGCGGCGCGGCCGGCGATGATGATGACCGGCAGCGTCATCAGACTCAGCACCAGACCGCCGACCAGCGGCGCGGAGCGCGGCAGGCCGAAGAAGTTGATGAACACCGCCAACCCCAGCAGGCCGAACACGATCGACGGCACCGCCGCCAGGTTGTTGATGTTGACCTCGATCAAATCGGTCCAGCGGTTTTTGGGGGCGAACTCCTCCAGGTAGACCGCCGTCGCCACCCCGATGGGAAAAGACAGCAGGAAGGTGATCACCAGGGTGTAGAAGGAGCCCATCAGCGCGCCGCGGATGCCGGCCTGTTCCGGCTCGCGCGAATCGCCGTTGCTGAACAGGATGGTGTTGAACCGCTTTTCCAACCGGCCGTCGGCCCTGAGCCGGTCGATCCAGGCGATCTCCTGATCCGTGATCGGCCGCAGCGATTCATCGAGGGTGCGGTCGATGTTGCCCTTGACCAGGGTATCGACCTCGGCGCTGGCCAGCACCCAAACCGGCTGCGTGGTGTCGATCAGGGCCGGATCGGCGAGCACCTCGCCGCGCAGTCGCAGCGGGGCATTGGTGCTGATCAGTCCATACAGCGCCCGCAGGTCGCGCCGGCCCTCGGCCCGCGGGAACAGCCCGCGCAGGCTGGCGCGCGTCAGCGCGGCGTAGTCGGCGTTTTCCAGCGCCTTCGGGTCGCGTTGGCCGTCCGGATCGATCACCGCCGCGTCGAAGGTGATCGGCAGCTCGATGTAGGTCTGCCAGAACGCCGGGTAGCCCTTGCCGATGATGTTGGCGAACATCAGCACCACGAAGGCCAGCCCCAGGCTGATGGCGGTCAGCCCGTACCAGCGGAAGCGCCGTTCGGCGGCGTGCCGGCGCTTGAGGCCGGCGTTGACGATGGTTTTGATGTCGCGGGACGCGGCCGGCGGCATGGCGGCGGAATCGTCTAACTTACTCATATTGTTCCCGGTATTTGCGCACCACGTACAGGGCGAGGATGTTGAGGATCAGCGTGACGATGAACAGCATCAGCCCCAGGGCGAAGGCCGCCAGGGTCTTGGCGCTGTCGAATTCCTGATCGCCGGTCAGCAGAGTGACGATCTGCACGGTGACGGTGGTGACCGCTTGCAGCGGGTTGGCGGTCAGATTGGCCGACAGCCCGGCGGCCATGACCACGATCATGGTTTCGCCGATGGCGCGCGAGACCGCCAGCAGGACGCTGCCGACAATGCCGGGCAGGGCGGCCGGCAGCAGCACCCGCTTGATGGTCTCCGACTTGGTCGCGCCCAGCGCGTAGGAACCGTCGCGCATCGATTGCGGCACGGCGTTGATCACGTCGTCCGACAGCGAGGACACGAAGGGGATGATCATGATGCCCATCACCAGCCCGGCGGCCAGAGCGCTTTCCGAGGCGACCTGCAGGCCCAGCGCCGTGCCGGCATCGCGGATCAGCGGCGCCACGGTCAGGGCGGCGAAGAAGCCGTAGACCACGGTGGGGATGCCGGCCAGGATTTCCAGCGCCGGCTTGGCGGTGGCGCGAAATTTCGGACCGGCGTATTCGGACAGGTACAGCGCCGACATCAGCCCGATCGGTACGGCGACCAGCATGGCGATGCCGGAAATCAACAGCGTGCCGGCGAACAGCGGCACCATGCCGAAGGCGCCGGAAGAGCCAATTTGATCGGCGCGGATGGCGGTCTGCGGGCTCCACTGCAAACCGAACAGGAATTCGGTGAAGGGGATCTTGCGGAAAAACAGGATCGACTCGAACAGCACCGACAGCACGATGCCGAGCGTGGTGAAGATGGCGACGGTCGAACTGGCGATGAGCAGCAGCGTGACTACCCGTTCGACCCGGTTGCGGGCGCGCAGCTTCGGCGAGATGGCGCGCCAGCCATGGGCGACGCCGGCGGTGGCGACGAGCAGGGCGACGATCCACAGGCAAACATGGCCGGTCAGTTGCAGGTTTCGGTAATGCTCGGCGGCGGCCAGGATGACCGGGTCGGGCGTACCCGACACGATGTTGCCGCTTACCAGATTCTTGATGTCGTTGAGAACTAGGCCGAGCCGGTTCGGTGGCAATTCGCGCAATTCCGCCGGCAGCCCGGCCACGACCAGTTCGATGATGACGCCCGGTTGCAGCACCGCCCAGACCGCGACCACGATCAACGCCGGCAGGCCGCACCACAGGGCCGTGTAGGAGCCATGGAAGCTGGGCAGGGAATGCAGGTTGCGAACATGGTCGCCGGCGACCCTGAAGGCGCGGTTGCGCCCCAGGTAGTAGCCGGCGCTGCTGAGCAGCAACAGGGTAAGCAGGAGATAGAACAACATGGGGCGGTCACCGGGATGCGAAAGCGCCGCCGTCGCCGAGAGAGGGTTCGGCGACGGCGGCGTTGCGGAAAGGACCGTTACGGGGTCATGGTCTTGAGGCTATTGGCGTCGGCGGCAACCTGCTTGCGCTCGGCCGGCGGCAGGGGAATCAGGCCCTTGTTGGCCAGATAGCCTTCGTTGCCGGCGGCTTTCTCGCTGGTGAATTCGACCAGGAATTCCTTCATGCCGGGAATGACCTCGGCATGAGCCTTCTTGGCGTAGAAGAACAGCGGCCGCGAGACCGGGTACTGGCCGGAGGCGATGTTCTCGAAGGTCGGAGCGACGCCGTCGATGGTTTCACCCTGAATCTTGTCCAGATTCTCTTCCAGGAAGCTGAAGCCGAAGATGCCCAGGGCGTTGGGGTTGGACACCAGCTTGTTGACGATCAGGTTGTCGTTTTCGCCGGCCTCGATGTAGGCGCCGTCCTCGCGGATGGCGCCGCAAGCCGCCTTGGCCTGCTTGCCGTCGCTCTTTTCCAGCTCCTTGATGGCGGGGAAGTCCTTGCAGCCTTCGTCCATCACCAATTCGACGAAGGCATCACGGGTGCCGGAAGTCGGCGGTGGACCCAGCACTTCGATCTTTTGAGCCGGCAGTTCCGGGTTGACGTCCTTCCAGGTCTTGAAGGGATTGGCGGTCAGCTTGCCGGTGCCGGGCTCCGGGACATCCTTGGCCAGCGCCAGCCAGAGATCCTTGCGAGTCAGCGCCATCGGTTTGGTCTTTTTGGAGGATGCGACCACGATGCCATCGTAGCCGATCTTCACCTCGACGATTTCCATGACGCCGTTTTTGGCGCAGTTCTCCACTTCGGATGATTTGATCTTGCGGGAAGCGTTGCTGATGTCGGGGTATTGCACGCCGACGCCGCCGCAGAACAGCTTGAATCCACCACCGGTGCCGGTGCTTTCGACCTTGGGCGTCTTGAATTTGGCGTTGGCCTTGCCAAACTGCTCGGCGACCGTGGTCGAGAACGGATAGACCGTGGACGAACCGACGATGCTGATATAGTCGCGGGCGGACTGAGCGTGGGCCGCGCCGGCCAGCGCGCAAGTCGCCGCCATGGCGAGGATAATCTTCTGTTTGCGCACGAATAACCTCCGGGTATCTGATTAGGATGGGTAAAGTGTCAGGGGCAACCTCATCCTGAGGATCGGCTGGAAACCCTAAAGCAACATTACTACCGCACGATGGCCTTTATATTTCATTTCCATGTCAGTTTTATTGCAGCGCGGAATCGGCTGGTCATGATGCGCGGCGCGGACGGCGGCAAGGAGCCAACGACGGGAGACGTTGGCTCGCGATTTCATCAAGCGAGGGGGCGATGGGTAGCGGAAGCGTTCTGATCACGGGTTGTTCTTCCGGCATCGGGTTGTGCTGTGCCCGGGGCTTGCAAGCGCGTGGCTGGCGGGTGTTCGCCACGGCGCGCCAGCCGGCTGACGTGGCCCGGCTGCAAGCCGGGGGATTGGAGAGTTTGCTATTGGATTTACGCGATTCCGCGTCCATCCAGGCGGCGGTGGCGGCGGTGCTGGAGCGTACCGGCGGCCGCTTGGACGCACTGTTCAACAACGGCGCCTACGGTCAGCCGGGCGCGGTCGAGGATTTGAGCCGCGAAGCGCTGCGGGAGCAGTTCGAAACTAATCTGTTCGGCGCCTTGGAACTCACCAACCAGATCATCCCGGTGATGCGTCGGCGAGGCGGAGGACGGATTCTATTCAACAGTTCGGTGCTCGGGCTGGTGGCGTTTCCCTACCGGGGCGCTTATGTCGCCAGCAAGTTTGCGCTGGAAGGCTTGGCCGACACCCTGCGATTGGAGCTGGTCGGCACCGGCATTCATGTCGGTCTGATCGAGCCGGGGCCGATTCTCAGCCGGTTCCGCGACAACGCCCATGCGGCCTATCGGCGGCACATCCGCGCCGGGGCCGGCCCGCACCGGGAGAAATACGCGGCAATGGAAGCACGGTTGACCAAGGAAGGGCCGGCGGCGCCGTTCACCCTGCCGCCGGAAGCGGTGCTGAAGCGGGTGATCCACGCGCTGGAAAGCCCCCGGCCGAAGACGCGCTACCCGGTGACCGTCCCGACCTATCTGTTCGCCGCGCTGCGGTGCTTGCTGCCGACCCGCGCGCTGGATGCGATTCTGCGGCGGGCCGGCGGCGAGGGGCGGCGGTAGCGGGTTTCCGGGTAGACGGTCGGCGACGGGAGGCAGGGCGCGGGATCAGTCCCGTCCTCCGCTTTTCATCGGTCGGGCACCAGCAGATTCTCCGACCGGTGCCACAGTTCGTCCGGCCAATCCAGCGCGGTCGCGCCGAACGCCGTCATTCGGTATTAGATGGCCGCCAGCAGGATATTTAGCGCCTTACGCTCGATCATCCCACAGTCCTCAAGCTGCTCCATTTGCCCGATGGACTGGCTGACCGGAAGAATGCGGCGCTGCTGATGAAGGGGATGACCGCGCGTTATGCCGCGCATGTAGGAATCGGCGCCCACGCCCTCTTTCGACAATGTCACGAGATCATCGTTTTTCTATCACCCTGCTGTCATCGTATTTTGCAATCTTAAGGGGCGTCCGCCTGCTGTTTCCTCATGAGTCGGCTGGGCGGACCCCAAAGTCATAGAGCACAGATGCGGAGATCAGCATGCATAAGTCAAGCACGATTGCCCTTGCCGTAAGCTTCGCGCTTGCCGGTACGGTGGCTCAGGCTGGTTCTTTCACCGGCCCGCAGAGTTCGCAGACCCCCTACGTTACCCCGACAGCGCCTGGCTGGGATGTCACTTCGCTGATCACGGTGGGCGACTCTGCCAAGGAAACCCCTTACGTGATGGTCGGCATTCCGGACGGCATGGGTGCCGTCGCAGGCAAGTTTGGCGGCAACGGCGACTATGTCGCGGACAAAGCCTACATGACCGTGTTCCTGAACCATGAACTGCGCCCCGGCCTGGGTATCGAACGCGCCCACGGGCAAGACGGTGCCTTCGTCTCGCAGTGGACCGTCCATCTGAACACCCTCCAGGTGAAGTGGGGTCAGGATCTGATCGAACGTGTGTTGACCTGGGATGGCCTCACCGGCACCTACGTCGACACCACCGGTGGCACCCAGTTCAACCGTTTCTGCTCCGGCGACCTGCCGCCGCTGACCGGCTTCTACAATCCCGCGACGGGCAAGGGCTTCAACGGCCTGATCTACATGAACGGCGAAGAGGCCGGCGCCGAGGGGCGCGCCTTCGGCCACGTCGTCAGCGGCGACGAGAAGGGCACCAGCTACGAGCTGCCCTACCTGGGCAAGTTCTCCTGGGAGAACTCCGTCGCCCACCCGAACGCCGGCGACAGGACCCTGGTGGTCGGCCTGGACGACTCCTCCCCCGGCCAGGTCTACCTGTATGTCGGCGACAAGCAGTATACCGGCAACCCGGTCGAGAAGGCCGGTCTGCAGTACGGCAAGCTGTACGGCATCAGCGTCGTCAACGGAGGGTCGAATTACGGCAACGCCGCCGTTGCGGAGGAGAACGCCGGCGCGATCGAAGGCACTTTTGATCTGGTCGATCTCTCCGCGTATGCACTTGGCAGCGGCGCCGAGCTGCAGAACGTGTCGGAATCCCGAGGCGTCACCGAGTTCGCCCGCCCCGAGGACGGCCACTGGGACACCCAGGACCCGAACGTATTCTACTGGGCGACCACCGGCCGCAGTGGTCAGACCGCAAGGCTGTACAAATTCACCTTCGACTCACTCGATGAGCCGACTGGGGGCACCATCGAGCTGGTGGTCGACAGCGCGGACCTGACCGGGACCGACAGCGAGACGGCGCGCTCGTTCGACAACCTCACCGTGGATGCCGAAGGTCACGTCATCGTCCAGGAAGACCCGGGCGGCAGCAACTACATCGCGAAGACCTGGAAGATCGACCCGGCCAATCCGCTGGCGGCCGTACAGATCGCCGAATCGGACCGCGCCCGTTTCGAGAACGGCGTCTCGCCGGACGACTTCCTGACCACGAACGAGGAGAGCTCGGGCGTGATCGAGGTCACCGGGATCGTGCGCAACGCCCGCTGGTATGAAGAGGGTCGTCGCTACTACCTCGCCAACATGCAGGCCCACTATGACATCCCGGGCGAACTGGTCGAGGGTGGACAGGTCTACCTATTTGCGTCGCCCGCATCCAATAAGGCGCCGGGCAAGGGAAAGAAATAAGGCCACGTCCCTTGTCGAATCTTGGAACATCAAATCGATAGCGTGGCGTACTTTCGATGCGCGGGGTGACTGCAAGTCAGCCCGCGCATCGGGCTTGCCCACCGCCTTGGCTCACGACGGGTCCAATAATTTCATGGCGGCGGCGGGCGCCGAACCCCGAAACCCATCGGGCGAGTTCTGACCCCCGCCGCTTTCCCGCTAAGCCGTCGGTTGTGCCATGGCCTGCATGACCGAGCGCAAATCCAGCCACCACTGTTCCAATGGCCGCCGGTTGGCGATATCGACCATATCCGGCATCCGCTTGATTGGGAAGGTGGTCAGCTTGCCTTCGGTCAACCCCATAAACACGCCTGTCGCCGTACCGCGCTCCAACTCCGTAGTGAGAAAATCAATGCCATGGGCCGCCAGCCGGGTGGCTAGGATGCGGTCAAATGGCGAGGGGTTGCCTCCCTGCTGAATATGGCCTAGCACCGCCTGGCGCACATCGAACAGATGATCACCTTCTTCTTCAAACAGCCGCGCCAGAAAATCGGTGGTGTATTGCGCGTTGGCCTGTTCATTGCGAATGGTCAGATACAGCCGCCGCCCGCCGCGAAAGCTCTCGACCATGCGCTCCACATCGGCCTGTAAATCCTTGAGGGTGATGCCCTCCTCAGGCAGGTAAATCCGTTCGGCACCACTCGCCAAGCCGCTCATCATCGCCAGATAACCGCAATGTCGACCCATCACCTCGACCACGAAACAGCGACGCGCCGCCATCGCTGATTGCTTGATGCGGTCAAGTGCTTCGACGATGACGTTAAGCGCGGTGTCAGCACCAATACTCAAATCCGAGCCGGGCAGGTTGTTGTCGATGGTGGCGGGCAAGCAAACCATCGGGATCTTGAAAGCTGGATAGCGCTCCCGCTCGCTATTCAGCCGGTGTAATGCCTGATAGGCTTTCCAACCACCGATGACCAGCAAAGCGTCGATGCCGTGTGTTTCCAGCGAACGGGCCACGGCGTAGAGTTGTTCGGTGGTCGGCATTTGCCGGCTGGCGCCCAACTCGGCGCCGCCCAGCGCGGTCCAGCCTTCGACATCACCCCAGGTGAGTTCATTGATTCGCCCATCGACCAGTCCGGCAAAGCTGCCACGCACCCCCAACATTACATGTCCGCGATCGCGACCCAGACGCACGGCGGCCCGAGCGGCCGTATTCATTCCCGGCGCCAGGCCGCCGCCATGCAACACCGCGATCCGGCGCGGACGAACCGGAGGCGTCACGCTGGGCAGCGCTTCGGCCATGGCCCTGAAGGTTTTGGTCATCTCGGTAAAGCTGCTGCCGCGCAGTTCCGTGGCCTTGACGTAATCCTTTTCGGCAATGGTTTGGGCCACTGCTCGGGTCTGCTCGACGCACTGCATCAAGGGTAACCGCCGGACCCGGTTATAACGAACGCCGATCAGTTGCGGCTCACTGTCCGACGTGGCCGCCAGCAACTCTTGGACAGCGGCATGGCCGACCAGGGTGCTCATCCAGCGGTCATATGCGCTGGGCGTACCGCCGCGCTGGACATGGCCAAGAATAGTCACCCGGGTATCTTCGCCAAGTCTTTCTTCCAGGACCTGGCGGACATAGTCACCACTGATGCGATTGCCGGCCCGATCGGTCGCACCTTCGGCTACCACCACGATACTGTCGCGGCGACCTGCCGCCCGGCCATTGCGCAACATCTCGCACATGCGGTTTTCCCAGCCTTCCGCCGGGGGATATTCGGGGATAAGAACGTAGTCGGTGCCGCCGGCGATGGCGCTGGTCAGCGCCAAGTAGCCACAGTGCCGACCCATGACCTCGACCACGAAACTACGCTGATGGCTGGAAGCCGTGCTGGTCAGGGCGTCAATGGCTTCGGTGATCCGGTGCAGGGCCGAATCGGCGCCGATGGTCATGTCGGTGCCGACCATGTCGTTATCGATGGAGCCCACGAGACCCACGATCATCAACGCCGGGTGAGCTCGGGCGGCTGCTTCATCGATTTCCCCGGCTTGAACCAGCTCCGTCAGCAGTTCCGGCCATTCCTGACGAAACAAATTGGCGCCGGTCAGGCTGCCGTCGCCGCCGATGATCACCAACCGGTCGATACCACGCTGGAGCAGATTGCGAGCGGCGCGTCGGCGACCCTCCCGCTCGCGGAAGGCCGGGCAGCGGGCCGTGCCGATGACTGTACCGCCCCGGTGCAGAATGCTGCCGACATCGTCCCACGACAGCGGGCGGATGCGGTCGTCGCCGTCCACCATACCCTGGTAGCCTTCGAAAATGGCGTGGACGGTGGCACCCTGGTGCAGCGCCGAGCGGACTACCGCGCGCACCGCGGCGTTCATGCCTTGGGCATCGCCGCCGCTGGTCAGGACGCCGATGCTGATGGGGGAATTGCTGGCCATGGAGTCGATTTTCCTTCGGCTGTTGAAAAGGGATAAAAAAAGAGTTTAACGCCGCTTCATCACCGGCGGATTACCGCAGCAGCGCCAGGAACATCCCGGCCGCCACCGCCGACCCGATCACGCCGGCCACGTTGGGTCCCATGGCGGCCATCAGCGGGTTCACCTCTCCATCGGTTTGCTCGGAAACAAATTGCTGCACCACCCGGGCCGACATCGGCACCGCCGATACGCCGGCCGCGCCGATACAGGGGTTGATGCGCTGGCCTTCCGGCAGGAACAGATTGAGCAGCTTGGCGAACAGAATGCCGCCCGCCGTGCTGAAAGCGAAGGCTACCGCCCCCAACACCAGGATAAACAGGGTTTGCGGGCTGAGGAAGGTGTCGCCCTGCATGGTGGCGCCGACCGCCAGACCGAGGAAGATGGTCACGATGTTGATCAACGATCCGCCGGCCGCTTTGCTCAGCCGGTCGGTGACGCCGGATTCCCGCAGCAGGTTGCCGAACATCAACATGCCGATCAGCGGCGCGCTGGAGGGGATGGCCAGGGCGGTCAGCATGGTGAGGAAGATCGGAAAAACGATAACCACCGTCCGCGATACCGGCCGGGCCTGGGGCATGTTGATGGCGCGCTCCTCGGGGGTGGTCAGCAGGCGCAGGATCGGCGGCTGAATCACCGGCACCAGCGCCATGTAGCTGTAGGCCGCCACCGCCACCGCGCCCAACAGGTGCGGGGCGAGAATGGCGGTGAGGTAAATGGAGGTGGGTCCGTCCGCTCCGCCGATGATGCCGATCGATGCCGCTTCCTCGGCCTTGAAGCCGAACATGTAGAAAGCGCCCAGCGCGGCGGTGAAGATGCCCAACTGGGCCGCCGCGCCGAGCAGCAGGGTGATGGGCCGGCTCAGCAGCGGCCGGAAGTCGGTCAGCGCGCCCACCCCCATGAAAATCACCGGCGGCAACAACTGGGTCTTGATGCCCATGCCGTAGATCAGTTGCAGCAAAGGCACGGTTTGACCGGGTTCCGCGTGGTAGCCGCTAGAGGCGCCGAGCATGGCCGCCGGCAGGTTGGCGAGCATCGCGCCAAAGCCGATGGGGATCAGCAGCAGTGGCTCGTAGTTCTTCTTCACCGCCAGATAGATCAACAGTCCGGCCACTCCGAACATGACCAGGTTTTGCCAGGCCAGGCCGCGGAAACCGCTTTGGGCGATCAGTTCCAGCAAGGTATCCATGTCAGCCGCCGAGGGTCAGGATGGGCTTGCCGGCGAAGACCTCGCCGCCGAGTTCGGCATTGATTGCCACCACCGTGCCGTCGCGGGGCGCGCGCACGTCGTGCTTGGCTTTCATGGCTTCGACGGCGGCCACCACCTGGCCTTTGCGCACCGCGTCGCCCACTTTCACGTTGATATCCACCAGTTCGACCTTGCCTTCGAACGGCGAGAACACCGGCGTGCGCTCCCCGGTGCTGGCTGGCGGCGAGGTTGTCGCGGCGACGACGGGCGTCGCGGTGGGTGTGGGAGTCACGCCCGCCGGACTCGTTCCAGTCGGGGGTTCGATGGTGACGCGGAAGGTGCGGGTCACGGCGCCTTCGACCACCGTGCATTGAGTGGTGACCGGTGTGGTGAAGGCGGGGGCGATGAAAGTCGAGGCGGGAGCGGGGACCGCCGGGGCTTGGACGGGGGCCGGGACGGTTGCGGGGACCACCGTGGCCGGGGCTGTCGCCTGGACGGCGGCGGGAACCGCCGGGGCTGTGGCCGGGACGGTTGCGGTGGCCGGCTTTTCCTTGGCTTTCAGCGGCAGATTGATCTTGGCCTTGCCGGTCAACAGCCGAATGCCTTCGTTCAACTCCATGTTCTTGCCCGGCACAATGGCGGAAGCGACCAGGAAGATGTTCTCTTCGGTCAGCGGCAGCTTGCGTTCGCGCAGCGCTTCCTCGGCGGCGGCGATGCTGTCCGGGGCTTCTTCCAGCGGGTCGCCGGCGAACGGCTCCAGCTTGAGTTGCTCGACGGCGATCTTGATCACCGCTGGGTCCGGCGGTTCCGGCGTGCGGCCAAAGTAGCCGAGCACCGAGCGCCCGTAGCCGGCGTCGATTTTCCGCCAGCGGCCGTGTAGCACGTTGTTGAAGGCTTGCAGCCAGTACTGCTGGCTGCCGGGCGTCACGCTGGTCCAGGCGCCGCCGGCCCGCACCACTTCGGGGAACTCGGCCAGCACCTCGCCGTAGCGATGCAGAATGCCGGCTTCCGCCATCATGTGGACGTTGGGGCCGATGGCGCCGCCCGGCATCGGGAAATTGACCACCCGGGCATCGGCCGAGGTGGTGACCGGATTGAACGCATAGTCCTTGAGCCCTTCGTCGAGCAGCTTTTCCAGTTCGTCCATCCTGCTGGCGTCGATGTCGAGCGAGTAGCCGGTGCCCTTGAGGGCGTGCCACATCGAACGCACGTCCGGTTGCGCGGTGCCGGAGGCCAGGGGTCGCACCGACAGATCGATGCGATCCACGCCGCCGGCGATGCCGGCCATGTAGCAGGCCACCGCCATCGACGCGGTGTCGTGGGTGTGCATGGACAGCGGCACTTCGGGCGGCAGGATTTTCTTCAGGCCCTTGGCGGTTTCATAGCAGGTATGCGGGTCGGTGGTGCCGGAGGCGTCCTTCATGCACACCGAGTCGAAATGGAGCCCCGCCGCCAGCAGCCGCTTGATTATCCGGACATAAAATTCCGGCGTGTGGACCTTATCGGATCGATACGGCAGGCCCATCATCGCCACGCAGACCTGATGATGCATCCCGGCGTCGACGATCGGCTGGCCGGTCTTGATCAGATTGTCCACGTCGTTCATGAAATCGAAGTTACGGTCGATGGTGGTGCCGTGCTTCTTCATCAGCCGTGCCTGCATCTCCAGCGCCTTGAGCCGCTGGGTGGTCAGGGTGACGCCGGATACCGAGCGGGTGAGGATTTGCAGGTTGGCGTCCGGGCCAACCGCCTCGCGCATCTGGTCCATGCAGGTGAACGGGTCCTCGCCGGCATAAAAATAGGGCGCCTGGTAGCGGGCGCCGCCGCCGAACTCGAAATGACGCACGCCCATCCCGGCGGCGGCCTGCATGGCGGGCAGCACGTCCTTGACGCGCACGATGCCGCCGAACACGCTTTGCAAGCCGTCGCGGAAGGCGGTCAGCATGACGTGGATTTTTTTTGGAGTGGGTGCAAAGATCATGGTGATTTCTCCGTACTTAACGGATCTCTTCGATGCGGGTAACGCGCGTGCCGGGGGCGATGGCATGTGCGGCGGTGGCGATGGCGACGGCAATCGCTGTGTCGGTTTGAGGTTGCCGGGCGTCGGCTTGAGGTTGCCGGGCGTCGATTTGAGACTGTCGTGGGTCGGGTTGAGGCGGCCATGCGTTGGTTTCGGGTCGCTCCGGAAGCAGTTCGATCAGACCTCGCAGAGCGCCGGCCAGTATCGTGAGCAAACCGATAACCGCCACAAAGGCGTTCAGGCAAATCAGCAAAAGATTGGGTTCTTCCATACGGTGGTCCTCAACATGATCATGCCGGGCGTGGCGGTCAAGCCAGAAGCAGTTCATGAGAAATTGTAGGAAAACTGTAACCACACTGCCCGAATGCGGCAAAATCCCCTCGACCTGACAGTTTCCTTGGAATCCCGCGCGGCCGCTTGTCCTTCTTCCGGGGGTGCCTGGTTCATCTTTTGCGAGCCTTGATCATGGCCTACTACGTTCAAAACGAATCCCAATCCATTCCCACGCTGGCCGATGCGCTGCTGAGTTTGACGGTCGAAGCCCTGAAAAAACTCGCCGCGCTGGTGGGAGACGGCCGGAACCTGCCTACCCGCAAAGCGGATTTGATCGAATACATCCGCAAACGGACCGAGGGCGAGCGGCTTCAGACGCTTTGGAGCCAGCTCGATCCCGTGCAGCAGGCGGCGGTGGCCGAGGTCGTTCACGGGCCGGATGCGCGTTTCAATGCCGGGCGCTTCGAGGCCAAGTACGGCCAGTCGCCGAACTGGGGCGAGAACCGGTCCTATAACAGCAACCCCTCGTTGTTGGGCGTATTTTTCCACGGCGGCATCATGCCGGACGATCTGCGCCGGCGCTGCAGGTCCTTCGTGCCGAAACCCGAACCGGCGCGGCTGTCGCCGCAGGAGGAGATCCCTGATGAGTGGGCACTGACTTACAAGGAATGGGACCGGGAGGCCCGTAAGGAGAAGGTTTATCAGAATAGGGTTCCGATCGTCCGCTGTCTGACCGAGCGGGCAGCCATCCACGACCTCAAGGCGGTCCTGCGTCTGATCGACGCCGGCAAGCTGGCGGTCAGCGATAAGACTCACCAGCCCGGCGCCGCCGCAATCCGAGTCCTGGGCGGACTGCTGCTCGGCGGCGATTTCTACGACGACAGCGAGTACGGCGAGTACGAGAAAATCGGTCCGATCAAGCCATTCGCCTGGCCGCTGCTGGTTCAGGCCGGTGGGCTGGCTTCGCTGAGCGGCAAAACGCTGCAACTGAGTAAAACCGGACAAAAGGCGCTCGGCGAACCGGTGGAGAAGAGCATCGCGCAGATATGGCGGCGCTGGCAGAAAACCACCTTGATCGACGAGTTGCGGCGCATCGACTGCATCAAGGGCCAGACCGGCAAGGGCAAGCGGGGGCTGACCGCCGTCGCCGGTCGCCGCGCCGCCATCCACCAGGCGTTGCAACACTGTCCGGCCGGGCGGTGGATCGCGGTGAACGACCTGTTCCGCCAGATGCGGGCCAGCGGGCAGGATTTCGAGGTCACCCGCGATCCCTGGAATCTCTACATCGCCGAATCCGGTTACGGCAGCCTCGGTTACGAGGGTTTTCACGACTGGAAGATTTTGCAGGCCCGCTATGCGTTGTGCCTGCTGTTCGAGTACGCCGCCACCTTGGGGCTGCTGGACGTGGCCTACATCCCGCCGCACGACGCCCGGCCCGACTATCGCGACAACTGGGGCACCGACGATCTGCCGTTCCTCAGCCGCTACGACGGGCTGCTGTATTTCCGTGTCAATCCGCTGGGCGCCTATTGCCTGGGGTTGGCGGACCACTACCAGCCGGCCGCGCTGGAGGCGCCCGCCGCGCCGGTATTGCGGGTGCTGCCCAACCTGGAGATCGCCGCCATCGGCGCGCCGCTGGAGCCGGCCGACGCCATGTTGTTGGACAGCTATGCGACCAAGACCTCGGACGCCGTATGGAAGCTGGATCAGGCCCGGTTGCTGGAGGCCTTGGAGGAGGGGCACGACATCGCGGTGCTGGCGGAATTGCTGGTCTCGCTCGGCGGCCAGCCCTTGCCGGAGACGGTGGAGCGGTTCCTGGAAGACATGGACCGTCGCGCCCGGAGTTTGAAAACCACCGGAACCGCCCGGCTGATCGAATGCGCCGACGCGGTACTGGCGACGCTGATCGCCAACGACAGCCGCACCAAGCCGTTTTGTCTGCTGGCCGGCGAGCGGCATCTCGCGGTGCCCGCCGAATCCGAAGCCCGTTTTCGCGGTGCGCTGCGCAAGCTCGGCTACAGCCTGCCCAAATGAGCGATTACCTCCCCGATAATCCGCTGATCGTGCAGAGCGATCAGACCGTGCTGCTGGAAGTGCATTCGCCCCGCGCCGAGGCGGCCCGCGACGCCATCGCGCCCTTTGCCGAACTGATCAAGAGTCCGGAGCACGTCCATACCTACCGCATCACCCCGCTGAGCATCTGGAATGCTCGGGCGGCGGGGCTGGACACCGGGGCGATGGTCGCCACCTTGCGCGAGTACGCCAAATATCCGGTGCCCGAGGGCGTGGCCCAGGAGATCGAGGCGCTGGGCCGGCGCTACGGGCTGGCGGTGATCGAACGCGACGAGGCGGGACTGGTGCTGCGGGTCGCCGACGCGCCGCTGGCGGAACTGCTGGCCCGCGACCGCAAGGTAGCGCCGTTGTTGGGCGAGCGACTGGCGGAGCGGGTGTTCCGCGTCCGCCTGGGGGTTCGCGGCCTGCTCAAGCAGGCGCTGGTCGCCATCGGCTATCCGGCCGACGATCTGGCCGGTTACCGCGAGGGGCAGGAATTGCCGCTGCGGTTGCGCGAGTCGAGCGGCGGTGGCGAGCCGTTCACGGTCCGCGACTACCAGCGGGCGGCGGCGGCGGCTTTCCATCAGGACGGGCGGACGCAGGGCGGCAGCGGGGTGATCGTGCTGCCCTGCGGCGCCGGCAAGACGATTGTGGGCATGGCGGTGATGGCGCTGGTCCAGGAAAACACCCTGATCCTGACCACCAGCCAGACTTCGATGGAACAGTGGCGGCGGGAGTTGCTGGACAAGACCGACCTGCCGGCGGACGCCGTCGCCGAGTACAGCAGCCAGCGCAAGGACACCGGGCCGGTGACGCTGGCGACGTATCAGATGCTGACCTACCGGCCGAGTCAGGATGCCGAATTTGTCCATTTCGGTCTGTTTCACGCCCGGTCCTGGGGGTTGATCATCTACGACGAGGTGCATCTGCTGCCGGCGCCGGTGTTCCGCATTACCGCCGAGCTGCAATCGCGCCGCCGGCTGGGGCTGACCGCGACCCTGATCCGCGAGGACGGCCTGGAAAAGGATGTGTTTGCGCTGATCGGTCCCAAGCGCTACGACGTGCCGTGGCGCGAACTGGAAGGGCAGGGCTGGATCGCCGCCGCCGACTGTACCGAAATCCGCGTCGCCCAGACTCCGGACCGGGATATGGAATACGCGCTGGCGCCGCGTCGCAACCAGTTCCGGATCGCGGCGGAGAATCCTCGCAAGCGGGCGGTGGTGGCGGAGCTGTTGAAGCAGGAGGCCGGGCATCGGATTTTGGTGATCGGCGAGTACATCAGCCAGTTGGAGGATCTGGCGTCGGACACCGGTTTTCCGCTGCTGACCGGCAAGACTCCGCAATTGGAACGGGAGCGGCTGTATCAGGGCTTTCGCGAGCGGACGGTGCCGGGGCTGGTGCTGTCGCGGGTAGGCAATTTCGCGGTGGACCTGCCGGACGCGGACGTGCTGGTGCAAGTGTCCGGCAGGTACGGTTCGCGCCAGGAAGAGGCACAGCGGCTGGGCCGGGTACTACGACCGAAGAAGGACGGCCGACGGGCGCGGTTCTATACGCTGGTCAGCCTGCGCACCTGCGAGGAGGATTTCGCCCGCCACCGGCAACTGTTTCTGACCGAGCAGGGCTACAGCTATCGGATCGAGACCTGGGGAAAGGGCTGAGACGCTGTCAGGACTTTCGCTTCATCCGCCCGCCCTTTCCTTGCGAGGCGCGTGCGACTCAATCAAATATCAATACCAGATAGGTGATAAAGAGCACGAGATGAACGATGCCATGCAGGACGTTGGTGCGCGCGGCGCTGAAGTTCACGACGGTAACCAGCAGGGTCAGGAGCAACAGGTAGAGGTTGGCGGGGTCGAGTCCGAGTTCCACCGTCTTGCCCGTGACCATGCCGATGACCAGCACGGCCGGGATGGTCAACCCGATGGTCGAGAGCGCCGAGCCCATGGCGATGTTGACGGTGCGCTGGAGGCGATTTTCCAGGGCGGACTTGATGGCCGCGACGCCCTCCGGCGCCAGCACGAGCACCGCGATGAAGAGCCCCCCCAGGGCTTGGGGTCCACTCAGGGTGGTGAGACCGTGCTCGACCAGCAGCGCCATCTTCTTCGAGAGCAGCACGATCGGGAGCATGGTGAGTGGCAGAAAGAGGGCGTGATGCCCGATGGAACGCACCAGCAGATTCCCGTGGTGATCGGTGCAGACCTCTTCGGCGCCGTCGCGGGGTTGGGGTTGGGTGAAGTAGCCGCTGTGGCGCAAGGTCTGAATCCAGAGAAAGGCCCCATACAGTCCAGCCGAAACCACGACCAGCCATCCCCCCACCAGCGGCGTCACCTCGCCTCCCGGCGCCCCTTCCATGTAGCGCGGCAGGATCAAGCTCAAGCCCGCCAGGGGGATGAGGACGCCCAGGTAGGTGGTGGCGCCCTGAAGGTTGTAGCTCTGCTCGCGGTGCCGGAGCCCCCCCACGAGCAGCGTGACGCCCAGCATGCCGTTCAGCACGATCATCAGGACCGAGAAAAGGGTGTCCCGCGCGAGGGTGGGGTTATCCGCACCGGTCAGCATCACGGCGGAGATCATGACCACCTCGATAACGATCACCGAGAGCGTGAGGATGATCGTGCCGTAGGGTTCGCCAAGCAGGATGGCCAGCGCGTCGGCATGCCGAACGACGCTAAACGCCAGCCATGCGATCACCACGAAGAGCCAGGCGAAGAGCAGGCTGTACCAGAGTACGCTCGACAGGTCGGCCACCCAGCGGTCCCCAAACACCAGGAAAAGCAGGGTGGTGGCTGCTCCCGCCCAGAGCGCGAGTTCGGTGCGCATCACGTTGGGCGCGGGTTGCGGTTGTGCTTCGGAACTCATCATGCCTCCATGATCACAGAGAAAAGCCGACGGCTGCGGGAGGCGATATCTCCCCGAATCATGACGTTGTCGATGACGCGCAAGCGCTTTCCTCGGCTTCGGTTGCATTGAGAATAGTCATGATTTCGGCCTCTTTTCTGAGGCATCCACGGCAACGTTTGGACTAAGAGGCTGTGTAAAACCCCCTCTCTCCATGAGAGATGGGTTGGGGGTGAGGGTTGTTTTTCAACACTTTAAGTTCCCAGAGGCTGTGCGAAAACGCCTCTAAGAGGGAGATAGCGGCTTGCCGGTGGCTTTCCTCTTGAGCAAAGGGTTGGCCCCATTCATGGCATGCCCCTGAGCAACGAAACATACTCTTTGCTCTCGGAGACTGTGTTATGACCCGCGCCAGCGACAATTCTGAGTGTTGAAACTCCGATACGAAAGTGTGCGTGGAGCGTCTCTGTGCTGGTACGTGGGATGACTTCATCATGTTCCGCCGCGATGATGAGCGTAGGCGAAGTCACCTGAGCCGCATATCTCCATGATTCGAACTTGTCCAGCAGCAGCCAGCGGACAGGGAAGAATGGAAATTGACTGGCCGCCAACTCTTGAAGGCTGTTGTAGGGAGTAACAAGGACAAGTTTCTCGGCACGGCGCAAGCTTGCCACCTGAACCGCGACCCCGCTGCCCAGGCTACGGCCAATAATCACGATGTTTGGATGTTCTGTTCGAACCTTATCGAATAGCGCAAGCGCATCGGTAACGAGCGCGGTTTCCGAAGGCTTGCCGGGACTGCCGCCGTAGCCTCGGTAGTGCGGCAAGTAGATGGCGTGCGCTGGGAAAGCACTTGAGAGGCTTGGCAAACTGAAATTTACGTCTTCCGCGTTGCCGCCAAAATAGATCACGGCGTCCGGCCCGTTCCTTTGCCGCGCGGTGACTAACACTTGAGCGCCATCGGTTGGCAACGTGAACTTCGATGCGCCATCCACGGCCGAGGGCGGTTGCGGAAAGTAGATCAGGGAGCGCTGGAACGCAAAGAGCAGAGCGCAGCACCCGAGATAGGCGAGGGCTGCCACGACAGCGAACGTGAGCAGAGTGCGCGACATGGGGTTAACAGTTGACATGAGCGGCAGACGCCGGCTTGCTGGTGGCTGTTCGCGCGATGGAAGGTTTAGGCATTTCTTGCAAGGACGCGGGGTTGTCTGGTGGTAGTAGCGCGGAACGTGCCCTGCTACGCCATCAATGTCATGCTAATCGGCGCACGGCGGAGCGTCCGTTGAGCGAGTGGTTAGTCGTCAAGTTGCTGTACATAGCGCACTTCTTCAATTTGCACCCCGCCTAGCTCAAATGGCGTGATTGAATTGGGCTCCGGCACAAAGCCAGCCGCGGTATAAAACTTGATGGCGCGTTCGTTGTTCGCGATGACCCACAGACTGACGCTTCGCGCCCCGCGAGCAATCATGACCTCGCGCAAAGCAAGCCAAAGCTCGCGACCAATACCCATGGACCAGTGGGGAGGTGAGAGATAAATGGCCAAAACTTTAAAAGCGGTGGAAGAGGAGCCTTCGTCGTGGCATGGACCAGTGGCCGAAAAGCCGACCACTTGACCATTGACTTCAGCCACCAGAACATGCGTCAGATCTGTGGCGATTGATTCTGTCCACATTGTCTGGCGCCGCGAAACGGAAAGACTGGCCAGAAACTCCGGTGTAAGGATGTCGCGATACGCATGCTGCCATGAAGCGACGTGAACCTGCGCGATTGCCTCAGCGTCGATGGTAGTGGCGGGGCGGATCAGCATGACGGCTAATGTCGAAAGCAGTGGTGCGAAGCATCCGACTGGCTTTTCTTGTTAAGTGATTTCTCTATCCAAGGCATTAGCACAAATTTGCCCACATGCTTTTTCGTAAGAAACGCTTTTTGTGCTTTCACGATTGAAGATAATGGAAAGGTTTTTGCTAAAACCGGCTGAATTTCTCCCTGCTCTATAATACCTCACAAGATTTGGAAAAACCGGTTCATCCCAAGCGGTGGTTCCAATTAAAGTAATGTCTTTTAAGTACATATCACGCATATCAAAGTGAACAATAGACCCGGCAATAGCTCCTGACGAAACAAGTCTCCCACCACGTTTCAATAGCTTAAGCATGGTAGAAAATCCACTCCCTGCTACATTGTCTATGATGACATCCACGGATTGTTCTCCTGGCTCTTCTAATAAATTTGCGGATCTTCCTAACCCGGATATTTCGTGAATTAGGCTAACTTGCTGATTTTATAACACAATGATCTGCTTGGTTTTTCCGAAAATTATTTTCAAATAAAATATAAAATTCAATATGTTAAAGATGGTCGTCATCAGTTTATGAAATATCCGGGCTAACAGTATGTCCGCGCCAATCTGCCTCACCTTTCCATGCTTGCTTGCACCCGCAATAGCGATAATCTTTGCTCCCCTGCGTTTTGCAAGTTGTACTGTGGCAGAACCCACTCCCCCAGATGCACCCACTACCACAACTGTTTCATCTGACCTCAACTTGGCCCTGTGAAGCATGTTCTCAGACGTGCCGTAAGCACAAGGAATAGTGCCAAGTTCTGCGTCCGTCCAGTCACATGTTACTGGAAACACTTCGCTCGCTCGGATTTTTACATATTGAGCAAATGCCCCATCAAAATCAGATCCCATCCAGATGTTATCCAAGGAGCCAAAACTGTGTTCGCGAATACACGGGCGGATAAGTACACGCTTGTCCATAAGGTTGCTATCGACATCATTGGCCACATTCACGACCAATCCACAGCAATCTATTCCTTGAATAAGTGGAAAAGGCGTCTGATGATTCCATCCACCGTCGACCCTTGGAGTGGTCGGCTCTACCTTCGATGCCGATGTTTCATTAGTGGAACCATTGACTGAAGAGGAATACCATCCAAGTCTCGTATTGATCTCTGTGTTATTAATGCCAGCGGCCAACACTTTGACCAGCACTTCACCTTGCCCGATTTCAGGGATCGGTACATCTTTGCAGACCAATTGGTCATAACCACCATTACCGATGGTAA
>CAVOGC010000002.1:0-39208 GCA_963695105.1 uncultured Gammaproteobacteria bacterium
GACATCCACGGCAACCGGGAATTCGTCGAGCACCTGCGCAACCGGGGCAAGTTCTTCGACCACGAGGAGAAGCGCGAGCGCGACCTGATCCTGATCGATTACGACGACCCGGCGCGGAACGTTTACGAAGTCACCGAGGAGTGGGCCTTTCACAACGGCCACCACGGCACGCGGGAGGATGTCGTCTTTCTCATCAACGGCATCCCGGTGCTGGTGATCGAGTGCAAGAACGCCAACAAGGACGAAGCGATTGCCCTGGGGGTGGACCAGATCCGCCGTTACCACCGCGAGACGCCCGAGCTGTTCGTGTCGCAGCAGCTTTTCACCGCCACCGACGCCATCGGCTTCTCCTACGGGGTGAGCTGGAACACGGTGCGGCGGAACATTTTCAACTGGAAGGATGAGGAGGTCGGCAAGCTGGAGGCCAAGGTGAAAAGCTTCTGCGCCATCCCGCGGGTGCTCGCCTTCCTGAAGGACTACATCGTCTTTGCCGAGAAGGACGAGGAGCTGAACAAATACATCCTGCGCCAGCACCAGACCGGCGCGGTGGACGCCACCGTCAGCCGCGCCCTCGATCCCGGACGCACTCGCGGCCTCGTCTGGCACACCCAGGGCAGCGGCAAGACCTTCACCATGATCAAGACGGCGGAGCGGCTCTTCCGCGCGCCCGAGGCGGACAAGCCGACCGTCCTGCTGATGATCGACCGCAACGAGCTGGAAGACCAGATGCTCAAGAACCTCGCCGCGCTCGGCCTGGGCAACCTGGAGCACGCCAGCAGCATCGCCCGGCTCAACCAACTGCTGAAGGACGACTACCGGGGCATCATCGTGACGATGATCCACAAGTTCCGCGACATGCCGGCGGACCTCAACCCACGCTCGAACATCTACGTCCTCATCGACGAAGCCCACCGCACCACCGGCGGCGACCTCGGCAACTTCCTCATGGCCGGCCTGCCGAACGCGACCTACCTCGGTTTCACCGGCACCCCGGTGGACAAGACCGTCTACGGCAAGGGCACCTTCAAGACCTTCGGCTGCGAGGACGACCAGGGCTACCTGCACAAGTATTCCATCGCCGACAGCATCGAGGACGGCACCACCCTGCCGCTCTACTACCAGCTCGCCCCCAACGAAATGCTCGTCCCGCACGAGACGCTGGACAAGGAGTTCCTGTCGCTGGTCGAGGCCGAGGGCGTGGCCGACATCGAGGAGTTGAACAAGATCCTCGATCGGGCAGTGAACCTGAAGAACTTCCTCAAGGGCAAGGAGCGCATCCAGCAGGTGGCGCGGTTCGTCGCCAAACACTACCGGGAGAACGTCGAACCGCTCGGCTACAAGGCCTTCCTCGTCGGCGTGGACCGCGAAGCCTGCGCCCACTACAAGCACGCCCTCGATCAGTTCCTGCCGCCCGAGTATTCCGAGGTCGTTTACACCGGCAACAACAACGACTCCGGCGCTGCTCAAGGAATTCCACCTCGACCCGAAGAAGGAGCGGCAGATCCGCAAGAGCTTCGGCAAGCTCGACCAGCAGCCGAAGATCCTCATCGTCACCGAGAAACTGCTCACCGGCTTCGACGCGCCCGTGCTCTACGCCATGTATCTCGACAAGCCGATGCGCGACCACACCCTGCTGCAGGCCATCGCCCGGGTGAACCGCCCCTACGAGAACGAGGCCCAGGAGATGGTGAAGCCCCACGGCTTCGTCCTCGATTTCGTCGGCATCTTCGACAAGCTCGAAAAGGCCCTCGCCTTCGACAGCGACGAGATCAACGCCATCGTCAAGGACCTGAAGCTGCTGAAGGTGCTCTTCAAAAACAAGATGGAACAGCAGGCTCCGGGCTACTTGGCGCTGATCGAGCGCAACTTTAATGACAAGGACGTCGATGCCCTGATCGAACACTTCCGCGACCCCGAGCGGCGCAAGACGTTTTTCAAGGAGTACAAGGAGATCGAGATGCTCTACGAGATCATCTCGCCCGATGCGTTTCTGCGGCCCTTCATCGACGACTACGGCGCCCTGTCCGCCATCTATGACGTGGTGCGCAAGGCATACAGCAAGCGCGTCCAGGTGGACAGGGACTTCCAGCACAAGACCAACCTGCTGGTGCAGGAACAGGTCGGTATCTACGAGGTTCGGCGCGTCGACGGATTCATCGAGATCAACGCCGAGACCATCGATCTGATCAAGCAGCGCCAGGGCGGCGACGCCACCAAGGTGATCAACCTGGTGAAGAGCATCGAGAGAGCGGCTGACGAGCACAGCGATGATCCCTGCCTGATCGCCATGGCCGAACGAGCCCGGGCGGTGCAGGAGGCGTTCGAAAATCGCCAGCTCGACACGGCGGAGGCCTTGGACGCCCTGCGGCGGGAGGTCGAGTCGAACGAGGCCAGAAAGCAGGAACAGACCGAGAAGGCCTTCGACGGTCTGACCTATTTCGTCTACCGCACCCTGCTGGACGCCGGGATCGGCAACGCGGAGGATGTCAGCCGTAAGATCCGCCAGGCCTTTGCGGAATTCCCCAACTGGAAGCGGAGCGAGAGCGCCCTGCGCGAGCTGCGCAAGAAGGTGACCTTTGCCATCTACGCCGAGACGGAAGACCTGGGCCGCGTCCCGGCGCTGGTGAACGAGCTGTTCACGCTGCTGGACAAGGCGGAGCGAATCTAGCGGGATGGCCGATGCGACACGAAAGCAGGCATTCAAGGACCGGGTCCATCAGTGGGCGGACCGGCTGGACGTGCAAGTCGTCCAGCTCAGCGTTCGCCCCATGCGCAAGAAGTGGGCGTCCTGCTCCACCAATGGTCGGTTGAACTTCAACGGCGAGCTGCTCGGACTGGATGCCGAGCTGTGGGACTACGTGATCGTCCACGAGCTTCTGCACTTTTCGGCGCCCAATCACGGCAGGCTCTGGAAGAGTCTGATGCGGGCGCATTTGGGGGACTATGAGGCGATGGAGGCACGCCTGGCGGACACGGCGCACGCGCCACGGCGTTGATGCCGCATTGGAGTGCTCGCAGAGCGCGTAGCTCGCAGGCTCAATAGCCGCTTGGAGAGATAACCCCATGGTAATGAATCATTCAGTCCCCTTGTTGCTTCGGTCCATCTACGGCTCGGTCGAGGCGGTTGACGGAAATGGCTAGAGCACCGGACCGAGCATGGCGATGGCGTTGTTCCAGAGGCGACGTGTCATCGGCCAAGCGGCCACTTCGCTCAGCTCGACCGGGCGCGACCGGGCGATATATTCCTGCTGGCGCCGCCGTATATCGGCGGTCAGAACCGGGTCGTGAAACAGGATGTTGTTCTCGTAGTTTAATTCGAAGCTGCGGCGGTCCATGTTGGCGGAACCGATCAGCGTCACCTCGCCGTCCAGGGTCAGGGACTTGGTGTGCAGCAACCCACCCACGTATTCGAAGATCCGCACTCCAGCGGCCAGCAGGTCGCTGTAGTAGCTGTGACTCGCCGCTCCCACGATCCACGAGTCGTTCCTGGCCGGGAAGATAATGGTTGTGGCCACACCACGGCGGGCGCTGGCGCACAAGGCGCCCTGCATGGACTCATCGGGGACGTAATAAGGGGTCGAGATAACCAACTCATGGCGAGCGGTGTACATGAGTGACTCAAACATCTCGGGCATGGCGGAATAGCGCACGGTTGGCCCCGTGCCGATGACCTGGGCCGGCCACCCCGGCGGGAAAGGCGGGAGCGGCCGCCGCAGCAGATCGGCGATGTCATCGTCCACATGGGCCATCCAGTCACTGGCGAACAGATGTTGATTCTGACGGGCGATCGGCCCCTCGAAACGCATCACGGCGTCCACCCAGGGGGCGTATTTGGCCTTGACCAGAAACTCCGGATCGGCGCAATTCTGACTGCCGCAATAGGTGATGTGATCGTCGATCACGACGATTTTGCGATGGTTGCGCAGATCGATCCGCCCCTTGAGAGGCCGCAGCAACGGATTACCAACGGGCAAGGCCCGAGCCAGGCGGACCCCCGCTCGGTCCATATCCGACCAGTGCCTGGAATGAATCAGAAGACGCGAACCCAGATCATCCGCCATGGCGCGGCAGGTGACACCGCGCGCGGCGGCGCGCTTTAGCGCCTCGATGATCTTGCCGCCGTTATGGTCAGGCAGCCAGATGTAGAACAGGAGATGCACATGCTCGCTGGCGGCATCGATGTCGGCCACCATGGCGTCGATGGTGGCATTGGAATCCGCCAGCAGGCGGGCGCGGTTGCCGCCGATCGGTTCGAAACCGCTGATGGAGTGTCCGACGCGAAACAGGTGCGCGTAGCGATCCGACGCTTCGATCCGCTGGACCGCCGCATCCAGACCCACCGCATCGGTCACCTTCGGCATTTGCGCGAGCACCACCTGCATTCGCGCGACGCGCCGTCGGCCGATGTTGACTTCGCCAAACAGGATATAAGCCAGAATACCCAACACCGGCAGGACCAGAATGACCACCATCCAGGCGATGCGCGAGGCGGGCTCCCGATGCGGTCTCAGTAGCACCCGCGCGATGAAGGCGAATTGAATCAGAATATTCAGTACCCAGAAGGTCGCCGCAAAAAAGGTTGTTTCGTTCACCGAAATTGATCCTGTTGTGTATCGTCCTGCCTTGCCCATCGCCCTCGGAGAGGTTCATCCCAATGGCCGTTAAGGATGAGGGGGTAAAAATCACCCCCAGCCTCTCTCCCATGGGGAGATGGGCGTTTCTTACAGCCTCTTGGTCATTTTCGTCGCATGATCACTTTTCGACCGACCCCTCATTGCGCCCATCGTGCTTTTCCCGCCAGGGCTCTTCGATACGGATACGGAGCGGCCCGTTCGTATCCAGGTGCAGATCCCGCTGCGGGAAAGCGATGACGATGCCGGCTTGTTCGAACTTGCGATTAATCGCCTTGTGTAGCGCGGTAATGGTGGACAGGCGGTAGTCGATCGAGTCGATGTAGACGCGCAGACTCAGCGTGAGGGCATTGTCGCCGAAACCCTCGAAGGTCAGGATCGGCCCCGGATCGTCGAGCACATGTTCTTGTTCCTCGGCGGCTTCCTTCATCAGGACAAAGGCCCTGTCCACATCGGCGCCGTAGGCTATCCCGACCCCGATCACGGCTCGAGTGATTGGATCGGACAGGGACCAGTTGAGCAGCCGGCCGGTGATGAACTCCTTGTTCGGCACCACCAATTCCTTACGGTCCCAGTTGCGGATGGTGGTGGCGCGGATGCGGATCTTGGTCACGACCCCATCGGTATCGCCGACGGTGACGATATCGCCGACCCGGATCGGCCGCTCGAACAGGATGATCAGGCCGCTGATGAAATTAGCCACGATCTCCTGAAGGCCAAAGCCGATGCCCACGCTCAGCGCCGCCACCAGCCATTGCAACTGTGACCACTGCGCGCCCAGGGTATTGAGCACCAGCAAAAAGCCGATGGCGACGATGGCATAAGTGCTGAGCGTGGTGACCGTGTAGCGGCTGCCCGACGACAGGTCGAAACGCTGCAACAGTATGATCTCCAGCATCGCGGGCAGCCGCTTGGCCAGCACCATGACGCCGATGGCGTAGACCAGGGCCAGACCGAGATCAACCAGGGTGATCGGCCGTTGCTGGTCCTCTCCGGCCACCGTGACGGTTTGATGCCACAGGATAACGTCGTCAAAGATGCGCAGCGCCGGCATCAACGGGGACCAGATCAGATACAGGCCGACCAGGGCGGCGGTGATGATCGTGAACTTGACCAGTTCCCGGCTGGCATCGCTCAGCGCCGCCAAGTCCACCTCCGGCTCCTCGAACTGCAAGACATCGCTTGCTTCACCTTCGGCTTCCGACGCCTCGGCCTGCCTGGCGGCGATCTCCGCCCGCCGGCGTTCCAGCGCCGCCTCGTGGGCCAGGCGCCGTTGGATGACCAGTAGCCAGCGCAGGCCGAGCGCATGGAGCACCACCAGACCGACGATCATCAACAGGGTGTGCAGGAACAGATTTGACAGGGTGGCGGCGGAATAGACGTAGCCGGCCAGCGCCAGCATCGCGGACCCCAGGGGAAAGGCCCACAGCAGCGGGAACCAGAGCGGGTATGCACGGAACAGCAACCCGCCCGCCGCGCGGCGAAGCCGCAGGTGCGCCAGCGCGCCGCGTTGAAGATGAAACGCTCGATAGAGGAACCAGGCGATTGCGGCGGAAAAGACCAGAAAGCTCAGCCGGGCCAGGGTATCGCCAGTCTCGACGGGGTTCACGGCGAGGGCCAGCAGGACGATCAGCGCCGTCGGTACATAGATCCAGGTCAGCCGGTCGAGCTCGATTCGCAATAGCCCGACGCTGGATTCCGGCCAACGGAAGTGGGCGACGGCCAGACCGCGCGGTATGCACATCATGCGCAACCCCCGCAGAATGTAGAGGTGCGCCGCGACGCGGAGTACAGAGAACCCCACGGCATGAGACAGGTTACTGCCCTGCGTGGCCACCAGAAGTTGCCAGCCCGCCGTGGCCAAGAGCAGCGGCAGGGGCGCGGCGACCATCAATGTCAGGCCCAAGGCGCGGAAGGTGTAGGCAAAACGGTCGGTGGTCGGCTTGCCCAGCCGCTCCGCGGTCGTCTCGATCGCCACGATCAGCGCGCGGCGTTTCCACAGCAGCGCAACGGCCACCAGCAGCGCAAGTCCGAAGACCGGCGAGTGCGTGACCTGGTCCCGGAATACCTGGGCCAAGCGAGACCAGATCACCGGGGAGAGCAGGCCTCTGACCTCGTCCGGCAGGTTCCCCAAGTCTTCCAGATGGGTCCGGTTGCTGGTGCGGAGCCAAAACAGATGTTCGCTCAGTAAGTCGTTGTAGGGACCCGTCACGTCGAGCAGCTTACGCTCGGCGGCATCCAGCTCAAGCAGTTGGCGCAGATAGAACTTGTCGTTCTCCAGCGCTTTTTCCAGCAATGCCTGCCGTTTTTCCACCCACTCGCGGAGCTTGGCGCGCAACAGTGGCGTTTTCTCAACGGTCACCCTGGCTTCAAGTTCCGCGACGGTTTTTTCCAGATCGGCGATGCGTCTTGCCTCTTCCCCATGGCGCAGCCGCCGCACGCCCACCTCCGCGATGTGCTGTTTGCGGGCCAGGGCCTTAAGGGTATACAGATGGAAGTCGGGTAAGGATTCCCGCTGCTTGACCAGGATCTGGCCCAGTCCCTCGGTCAGCCCGCCGGTCTTTAGGGTGTCGGTGGCATCCTTGAAATCCACCGCGACCCGCGCGGCGAGCTGCTCGGCCCGCGCTTGCTCCCGATCCAGTGTTTCAAGCTGGGCCGCCATGGCGTGCAACTCATCGGTGAGTTCGGCGTTCCGCTGGGCCAGGCTCATGAGCAGGGGAGCTGCACCCGCCATCTCGCGTTGCGCTTCCTCGGCTTCGATCTTCGCCTGTTCCGCCGCGATCTGGCGCCGTTGGTTGACCTGCTCGCCTAATACCTTGACCCGTTCGCCGATCCAATTGACGCTGGCTGTCTCCTGATCCCGCTGGGCTTCGAGCAGGTCGAGGCGCATGGGCTGGCTCAGGAGTTCCTGATCGAGCATCCTGATTTCGGTGCTCAGCGCCACGTACCGGGTTCCCAAAACCCAGCGCCTGGCCTGGCTCAGGAGCGGTCCCGCGTCGGCTTCGGGCGGGAGTCCAAGGGCTGCCGCGGTCTCTTCCTGTTGCTGCTTCGCTTCCGCGAGGCGCTGGCTGATTATCGCTGGCCGGTTCTGTTGGTAGGTTAAGCGCCTTTCCAAGTCGGCGCGACGGGCGTCGACCGCGGCCAGATCGACTTGCTCCTTTTGGAGTTGCCGTTCGATGTCCTCAAGTGAAACCTTGATGCTTACGCTCAGCGCGTCCACTGGGTCGATGTGCTTGGTCGCTTCAATCTGCTCGCGAATCACCCGGGTTTGCACTGGCGCCGTTTGGGTTGCCTCCGCGAACGCGGTGGCCCGCGCGATGTTGGCGTTGATTTCCTCCAGGTTGCTCAATGCCTTGCGGTAGAGTTCGACGAGCTGGGTCTTAACCTCGGCTTGTAGATCGGTGGCGCTCTCGATCTCCTCGATTTTGGATTTGAGAATCTCCGACGTTACCGGTATGGAGGGTGAGGCGCCGGCGGCGTCTTTCTCCGCCGCCGCGAGCGGTTGAGTGAGTATCAATAGGCAGAGGCTGGTGGCGAAAAGAGCAAAAAAAACATGCTTTTTCATGATGATCGTCTAGAAGCTCAAGGACTAGCCGGTTAAAGCCGGTAGATTGATCGGGGCGCCGGCGGGCTGTTCCTGGTCGCGGTTTACTGGCCAGGAAGCTCGGCTGCTCCGCCAAGATAGACGCGATGGACAACGGCAATGACAATAGCCGTTGTCCAGCCGAACAGGATGATTCCGTTGACCGCCTCAAAGGATGCCAAGAGGCGCCATTGTTCGTCGAGGACGATATCGCCGTACCCCAGGGTGGTGAAGGTGACCGTCGAAAAGTAGAGTGCCGTCTCGAAGTCTTGAAGCGCATTCAACGCCAGATAGGCCGCTGCCCAGATCATAACCTCCAGCAGTGAGGCCAGGAACATGATCAGGATCACGCCACTCACCCAATAAATACGGGTGTGGCGTTTCCCGGACGCGATTTGCAAACGGATCGCGTGGAAAGTCAGGATCATCCCTCCGGCATGGATTGCAGTGGTTATCACCATCATGAGGGCAGCGATGAGAATATTGAGCAGCATGGGACCTGTCTTTTTTTGTGGCGGCGAATGATTGGAGAAGGCCGTTTCAGACTGGAGATTGTATCTCTTAAGATGGGGAGGATTGAGGGAAGGTGGGGTTTCCGCTGTGTTTTGTTCTTAATTTTAGAAGATGATATAAATAAGCCATGAAAACCGCGAACTGCCCTTCCTGCGGCGCCACGATCACCTTCCAGTCGGCGGTATCGATCCTGACGGTCTGCGCCCATTGCAAGAGCACGCTGATCCGCCACGACCTGGAACTGGAAAATATCGGGAAAATGGCGGAACTGCTGCCCGACCCTTCGCCGATCCAGATCGGCGCCGAGGGCATCTACCGCAAGAGCCGCTTCGTCGTGGTCGGGCGTATTCAATTGCGCTACGGCCAGGGTATCTGGAACGAATGGTATCTGCTGTTCGACAACCAGCGCGGCGGCTGGCTGGGCGAAACGCTGGGCAATCACGCGGTGACCTTCCTGATCCAGCCACCCGAACCGCTGCCGGCGTTTTCCGACCTGCGCGCCGGTCAAAGCGTGACCCTCAAGGGTCGCGCCTTTCAGGTCACCAATATCGAAACCGCCCGTTGCATCGCCGGCGAAGGCGAGCTGCCGATTCGAGTCGGGCCGGGATACGACGCCCCGGTGGTGGACTTGCAGGCTCCCGGTCAGGTGTTCGCCACCCTCGATTACAGCGAAACGCCGCCGCTGGTGTTCGTCGGCGAGCAGGTGCGCTTCGACGACTTGAAATTGACTCGTCTGCGCGCGGTCATGCCGGTCGGCTGGGAACCGGATGCCGGCATTCAGGCGCAATCCTTTCAATGTCCCGGCTGCGGCAGTTCCCTGACCATCCGCGCCAAGGGTCACAGCGAAACCCTGGCCTGCGGCGTCTGCGGTTCGATCATCGACCTCACGGACGAAAATTTTCGCATCCTGTCCAAATTCAAGGCCAAGGTCACCCACGAACCGCTGATCCCACTGGGAACGAGCGGCACGTTGGAAGGGACCTCCTATCAGGCGATCGGCTATTTGCGGCGGTGCATCACGGTGGAAGAGGTCGATTACGAATGGAGCGAGTATCTCCTGTTTCACCGCGAGCAGGGCTTTCGCTGGCTGGTGGAGTACAACGGTCATTGGAGCCTGGTCCACACGCTGACCGAACCGCCGCTGGTGACCGGTTACGGGGCGAAAGCCCGGGCGGTTTATCAGCACCAAAGCTACCGGCACTTCCAGACCGCCAAGGCCAGGGTCAGCTACGTGCTGGGCGAGTTCTACTGGCGGGTTCGGGTCGGCGAACGCTGCGAGATCAGCGACTATATCGCCCCGCCGTTCCAGCTCAGCCAGGAGCGAACCGACCGGGAAATCGTCTGGTCGCGGGCCGAATACGTTGAGCCGGACACCATCAGGGCCGCCTTTCAACTGGAAACGCCGCCGCCGTTGCGCACGGGCATCGCGCCCAACCAGCCTTCGCCCTACGAGGCGCAGCGGCCGAAATTCCGCCGGCTGCTCGGCTTGTTTCTGGCGCTGCTGGTCATCGGTCAAATCGTCACGCTCGTCTTGTCCGCCGATCAGCGCGTGCATCAACAGACGTTTGTGTTCGACGAGACCACGCGCAACAAGACCCTGAACACCGAACCGTTCGCGGTGAGCGGGCGCGAGTCGAATCTGGTCATCCGCGCCGAGACCAACCTCAACAACAACTGGCTCTATCTGGATCTCACGCTGATCGAGCGGCAAACCGGCGCCAGCACCGCGATCGGCCGCGAAATCAGCTACTACCACGGCATCGACGACGGGGAGCGCTGGTCGGAGGGCGACGCCGGCGACGACGCGGTGCTGTCGGGTATTCCGGCGGGTCTTTATTACTTGAGCATCGAGGGCGAATTGCCTCGATCTTCGCCGGTGGTGACTTGTACCTTGACGGTGTTCCGCGACGTGCCAAGCTGGAGCAATTTTTTCCTGGCGCTGCTGGGATTGCTGGTCGTGCCGATCCTGTTTCGCTGGCGGGCGCGGGCCTTCGAGCAGGCGCGCTGGGCGGAAAGCGATTATGGGTAGTCCGGCCGGTTGGTTTGTAATTGAGATGATGGTATCAACCCGGCCGGCGAAATAAGGAGACCACATGTTCCGAAGCTATCTCATCAGCGGCCTGCTGGTCCTGGCGCTGTTCGCCACCGCGCAACATCGGGGTTGGAGCGTGTTCAGCGCCAGCGAGGCGAAAAGCCCGCCGGGAGCGGCGCGGGGGATTTACCATAAATAGGATCGTCCTGCTCTACGCCCATCCACACGGCCGGCGTTCGAGCGCCAACCGGCGTCTGCGCGAAGCCGCCGCCACCGTTCCCGGCGTCGCGGTGCACGATCTGTACGAGCGCTATCCCGACTTCGACATCGACGCGCGAGCCGAACAGGACGCCATCGAAGCCGCCGAACTCCTCGTTTTTCAGTACCCGACTTACTGGTACAGCCCGCCGCCCCTGCTCAAGCTGTGGATCGACACCGTGCTGGAGCTCGGCTGGGCGTATGGACCCGGCGGCACGGCGCTGGCCGGAAAACACCTGTGGTGCGTGACCACCACCGGCGGCGAACAGAGCAGCTACGCCACCGATAGCCTGCACGGCCATCCCTACGAAACCTTCCTGCCGCCGCTGATCCAGACCGCCCGCCTGTGCGGCATGAACTGGCTGCCGCCCTGGGTGCTGCACGGCGTCCCGCGGCTCGACGACGATGCCTTGCGCGCCTGGGCCACTCGCTACCGCGACCGACTGGCGGACTATCCGGCCTGGGTCGCTGACACCGATTGAGATCACTCATGCACGAACCCGCCTGGCTGGGCAACATGCTGATCTATCTCACCGCCGCGCTGCTGTGCGTGCCGCTGGCGGTGCGGCTGGGACTGGGCGCGATCCTCGGCTATCTGGCGGCCGGCGTCGCCATCGGCCCGGCCGGACTGGGCCTGATCAGCGATGTCGAGACCATCCTGCACTTCGCCGAATTCGGCGTGGTGCTGATGCTGTTTCTAATCGGTCTGGAACTCGAACCGCATCGGCTGTGGGCGATGCGCCGGGATGTGTTCGGCGGCGGCGGCGCCCAACTGCTGGCCTGCGGCGGACTGCTGGCCGGCGCGGGGCTGCTGCTGGGTCTGCCGGCCGGCACCGCGCTGCTGCTGGGTCTGACTCTCGCGCTGTCGTCGACCGCGATCACGGTGCGGACCCTGAACGAACGCAACCTGCTGCCGTCCCCGGTCGGCCAACTGACCTTCGGAATCCTGCTGTTTCAAGACATCGCCGCCATTCCGCTGATCGCCCTGCCCTCTCTGTTCGGCCAGAGCGGTGGCGAGGGCGGTCAGGTGTCGGTGGGCCTGGGTCTGGCGGTCATCGCCGGCATCCTGGCGGCGGGACAATATGTCGCCAGCCCGGCCCTGCGGCTGATCGCCCGCACCGGCATTCGCGAATTGTTCACGGCGGTCGCGCTGCTGATCGTGGTAGCCATCGCGGTGCTGATGCAGCGCGCTGGGCTGTCGATGGCGCTGGGCGCCTTCATCGCCGGGGTAGTGCTGGCCAAGTCGGAATACCGGCACGCCCTGGAAGCCGATCTGGAGCCGTTCAAGGGCCTGCTGCTGGGCCTGTTTTTCATCGCCATCGGCATGTCGATCGATTTGTCGCTGCTGGCGGCGCGGCCGGTCGCGGTGCTGACGTTGACCGGCGGCCTGCTGCTGCTGAAGCTGCTGGCTCTGCGGGCGCTGGCCGGACCGCTGGGCGCACCGGCGGCGCAACGCTGGCTGCTGGCGGCGCTGCTGGCGCCCGGCGGCGAATTCGCCTTCGTCGTGCTGGGCCTGACGGCGCAGGCCGGCATGATCCCGCGCGAGCAGGCGGCGCTGCTGACCCTGAGCGTGGCGCTGTCGATGGTCGCCACGCCGTTCCTGCTGCTGGCTCACGAACGCTGGGTGGTCCCGCGCCACGCGCAAACCCGTCCCGAACCCGACGCCATCCCCAACTCGCAATCGCCGGTGATCATCGCCGGCTTCGGCCGCTTCGGGCAGATCGTCGGCCGTCTGCTGTTCGCCAACGGCATCACCGCCACCGTGCTCGATCACGACCCCGACCAGATCGCCCTGCTGCGCCGCTTCGGCTTTCAGGTGTTCTACGGCGACGCCACCCGCCTCGATCTGCTGGAAGCGGCCGGCATCGCCAAGGCCCGTTTGCTGGTGGTGGCGCTGGACGAGGTGGACGCCAATCTGCGGCTGGTGGACGTGGCGCGCGAGCATTATCCCCATCTGACCGTGGTGGCGCGGGCTCGCAACGTCTCCCACCTGTTTGGTCTGAAAGCCCGCAAGGTCGAGCACATCGAGCGGGAAACCTTCGACTCGGCGCTGCGGGCGGGTCGGCGGGTGCTGCGGGAACTGGGCTTCGGAGCGCACGAGGCGCGACTGGCCGCCGATACTTTCCGCCGTCACGATCTGGCCGCGCTCGACGCCATGTATCCGCACTACCAGGACGAAATCCAGATCATCTCGCTGGCCCAGACCGCGCGGGACGAACTGACCGATCTGTTCGAACGCGACCGCAAGGGCCGGGAGCGCGAGCGTGACGGCGGGTGGGGTTAGTTTATCGGCGACTCCGAGGCCATTAACTCAAACCCAACCGTCCTCCATCAACCGCCCCGTGGCCATGCCTTCTGTCCACGGAGAATGCCTTTCCGTGGCGTCCGAAGCCACAACACCGGCGGCGGTCCCTGAGGGGACCGCCGCCGGTGTCCGATCAAAAAGCACTTCCTTTTTCCCGCTGAAGGAGGATACGGGGAAAAGCGAGGGTTGCGGACGCTCCAAGGTCCGGGTTGATTGGATAAATCGCGTTTCCCGGCACGATCTCGACCAGAGTGCTCCCATGCGCTACGTTTATTGATACTCATCATTCATTTGTATAGTCGTGGAGAACTTTGATCGAAGCATTCGGTTGGACTGTTGACATCTTTCCTCATATGTCGGTCCCGTCCTCCACCCGCCGCCGGTCTCGCTCCCGCTCGAACAGCATCTTGAGCCCCCTCCTGGGCGCTTCCAAGTGGCTACCTGATGCGGATGCACCTCGTTGACCCCGGCGATTTCGTTGACCGTCTTGCGGCCGGCCAGCACTTCCAGCGCCACTTTCGCTTTAAACTCCACACCGAACACTTTCCTCTGCATCGCTTGTCTATGTGTCATCATGCGGTTCTATCCATGCAGAGCATCAACTTATTTGGCTGTTTAAGGTTCGAATACCATTATAATTTATATTTTTCTTATTAGCCTGCATGCAAAGTGATTCCAACGAGGAGGCAGATGATGAGCGGCACTTTAACTGACTATGCCGAAGCCAAGATGTGGGATCTGTACAAGGATCATACCGATGAGGTGGGGTCGAAATATCCAGGGGACAAGACCGGTAAGAAAACGACTGACTGCATCACCTATGTCAGGAACGTGATTAGTCATGCGTATGAAAGCATGGGGCAAGCAAGCCTCGCTTCAGACGTGTGGAAGTACACGGAGGGCATAGATCTTGCTTTGTTCCTCAAGCGACTAAATTGGAAAGCTCACTATTGGAACCCCGATGTGCGCTTTCCACGAGATGGCCAATCCGAACATCCGTTCAGCTATCAGCAGGCGGTTAAGCACGGGACTTATTACAAGGTCAAAGTAGATGGTTTCGTGGTGGACTACAACCTGGACTTTAAGAAACACCCGAAAGGAGGGTTTTTTGCCGGCTGCACTCCAGGAGGAGCCCGGAATAACGATGCAATCTGGAACAAGATCAGTCGAGTTCGTTTCGCCTATGGCCTCACCCGTGGTGGAATGCACACTTTTTTGTACTCCATGGGAATGGTTTTCGAAGTCCACTGGGATAAAATCGGCGTCGATCTTTATGAAAGATCTCCTTTTTATAAATATGAATGGCTGTCGGGATTATTGCTGACTCCGCCGGATGCCGTTTTTACCTCGGAATCCAGAGGAGGAAGTTGATAAAGAGTCATGTTTTCATTTTCCAGCTTGACCCAATGGCTATCCTAAAACCACTTTGTACATCACCACACCTGATCATTCGATAAGTCAATGAAAAAATTTATCGCTACCTGGCTAGTCATTTTTTTGCTTTCCCCCACCTTTTTGATGGCTGGATCAGCAGTTTTTCATTATGACGATTTCGGACCACAGGTTGCGGTCTATGAACTGATTGGATTTCAATGGTGGCAATGGGAGTCACAAGGCGATCCGGATCCTACGTCAAAGCCAGATATCCGGGTAATCGTTTACTGGGACGAAGCCCTGGATGATATCAAGGCCCAATATCCGGTCGATCAGCAAAAGAAACTGGACTACCGATATATTGAATATGATAACGCTAAGAAACACTTGGAAAATTTGATTGCGGAATTTGAGCAGTCTGAGTTGAACACCGATTCCCTCCACGCTACGCTACATAAGATTAATAAAATCAAAATGCTGGATAGTCCCGCCGATTGCAATTAATCCATGCGATAGAAAGAGTTATGTTATATAGCGCTCCCAGAGCGGTTGTGGAATCTCTCCTCCTTGGACAAGGAGGGATGGCGCGCAGCGCCGAGGTGGTTCGAAACGGTGATTCCACCTGTCAGATAGGAGCGCTATAGTTGATGAACGCGGTAAGTCAGGCTTGTGAAAATCGATCTCGGTTATCCTTAACCCAGTGAGAGGCAGTTATGACTCCTATAATCCCAGCGTATTTTTTAAGCAATTTGGTGCTCTATCATCCAAAAATTGTACTCGCACGGTACGGTAATTCCCGCACGCGCTACGTGGACCGCCGCGATCCAGTGAAATCCAATCCCACCGGAAAGCACCAAGACAAGAGCAACACCAGCGCCGGTCGAGGCTGTGATCGATCTAAAATTGATACCGTAACCATACATATCATGGAACTTGCCCGGGGTAGCGATGAAACCCGGTTTGACGGGGTCAACGCTCACTTTGCGGTGCTTCGCAACGGCACTGTTCTACACCTTCACGATGAGAGCGAATATTTATTTGCCTCCCACGACTTTAACTGTCGTTCCATAGCGGTGGAATTCGAAGGCAACTATCCTTATAAACAAGATAAAAACGGCAAACACCAATGGTGGAGCGATACGTACCCTTCCCCTCGCTCCAAACAGGACGGTCCCACGGTCGATCAGATCATTGCGGGCCGAGCGTTGGTTAAATATTTTCGAGATCGACATCGGATTAAAAATATTTATGGACACCGTCAATCTTGCGGCAAGGTCTGTCCAGGCCCCCATCTTTGGTACAATATTGTTAAATGGGGAGTCGACCAACTAGGATTAAACGATGGCGGCCCCGGTTACACGACGAGCAACGACCACTGCTCGGGTAGTGTCATCCCAAGCCACTGGCGCGATGACAAATGGGCTGTCGACCTCGGCAAGCCTTTCTCCAATTCGACTTTTGCGGGGCCAAGCCCAGCTCATGGCGGCGTGTGTGTTCCCCCATAGTGAAACCGTGCGTTTTCCCGGGCAGGGAAACCCATCTTCTGGACAGCGTTTAAATCGCCTGGCTCTTCTCGAAACCACCGGCAGGGAGAACCCATGACCGAGACCCACCGTTACGCCCTGGTACAACGCCTGCTGCACTGGCTGATCGCCCTCCTGGTGCTGCTGGCGCTGGGGGTCGGCATGACCTTGGGATTCCTGGGTTTCGACGGCGCCAAGGAGACCTTTGGGGGCGCGGTGACCAATGCCCTCTACACCTCTCACAAGACCGTTGGCGTCATGATCCTGGCTCTGATGCTCATGCGTCTGGGTTTCAGGCTGGTCTTGGGCATCCCGCCGTATCGGTCACCCCTCGATGGATTCGAGCGCGTGGCCAGCCATACGGTGCACGGCCTCTTCTATGTCGCGCTCCTGGCCATGCCGATCCTGGGCTGGCTCGCCACGGCGGCGGGCGGCTACCCCGTGTCGTTCTTCGGCTGGACCCTGCCGGGGTTGATCGGCAAGGATAAGGCACTCAGCGAGACGCTGTTCTCGCTCCATGGTCTGGTCGGCTGGGTCCTTCTGGGCCTCATCGTCCTGCATATCGGCGGCGCGCTGCGACACTGGCTGGTCAAGCGCGACGGGGTGATGGCGCGGATGAGCCTGTTTCGCTGAGTCGGCGGCGTCGAAACACCACCCCGCGATAAACGACCGCGTCGGGTAAAGATCGCAAGGCGGCAGGGGTGAAAGCCATGGGCTACTCCCCCGAACCGCAGGTCGGGCGCCGCTCAGGTCGGGCGAGACAGCTCCAGCTCCCGGTCGGAGTAGTGGTTTGGTGGAGGTCCGGTGGGGGCAAGCGATGGACGGGCAAAACCCGCTCCTGACGGAGAGAGGAGCAACCCGTGTCCCGCGCCCGGCTGGCCGGCATGGGCTGGACCGCCGCCGAGGATCTTCATCCCGTCGAAAGCCTGCTAGCGGTAGCGTCGCTCGAACGCCTCGACCACCCGCCACAGGTCGGGGGTCAGACGCGCCCGGACTTCCGCTCGGACCGGGTCGGGGACGCCGCTGTAAAACGCCGCGGCGACGCCGCCGGCGATGCAGGCCAAGGTATCGCTGTCGCCGCCCAGCGAGACGGCATTGCGCGTCGCCTCTTCGTAGGATCCGGCGTCGAGGAAAGCGATCAGCGCTTCCGGGACCGTGCCCTGGCAGGAGACGTCGAACGCATAGCCGGGCCGAATGTCCTCGACCGTCCGCCCCAGGTCGTAGCCGAACTCGGTCTGGATGCGGGCGCGAAGGGTTTCCTTGTCCGCCCCGGTCCGGGCCAGATAGACCGCCAGCGCGGTGGCTTGCGCGCCTTTGATCCCTTCGGGGTGGTCGTGGGTGATTTCAGCGGACAAACGCGCTTGTCGCAACACCTCGTCCTCCGACCCGAACGCCCAGCCGACCGGGCTGACCCGCATCGCCGAACCGTTGCCCCAACTGTGATAGGGGCGGGGATCGTCGGCGAACAGCCACCGGACGAACGACCCGCCGTAGCCGGCGTGGGGATAGCGACGGCCCCAGGCCCGGACGGCGTCCCGGTAGGGCCTGCCGCCGAGGAGGGCATCGGCGATAGCCACCGTTAGCACGCTGTCGTCGGTGAACCGGCTGCGCGGCTGGAACAGCGGAAAGTCCTTGGTCTTGATCGGATGGTGTTCGTACACCGATCCGATGATGTCGCCGGCAATGGCGCCGATCATGGGAGCATTCTCCTGTTTCGAGTCCGGGCCAGACCCCGGGCGGTTTCAACAAAATGCTGATGAATGCGTGCTTGCATGTTCAATCAGGAGTGAACTGGATGCCCTTTTTCACCGAACCCGATCACTACGAAAAAACGATCCTGTCCGACCTGCAAGGAGCGTGGCAGGTCCTGCGCGCCGAGGTGGTCGACCATGCCGGTTTTCCGAACTGGGAGCGAGTGCTGTTTCACACCGACGAGGCCATGAGCTGGGAGACCGTGCGCCGTTTGGAACGGATGGAGCCGCTGCTGCTGTTGATCCGCAACCTGGCGGTGCAAGGGGACGCGCCGGCGGAAGTCCTGCAAGCGATTGAGGATATTGCTGAGATCCTTCAGGAAGTGCAACGCGATTTGAAGCAAGGCAAACCGCTATAAGATCCGGCACCCTACAATCCGTCCTGCCGTTGCGCGCGACCGCCACCCTCGCTGCTTCCGCTTCCATTGAAGGCGAGGCGCTTTGGAGAAAACATGTCGGGAGATCAACCGCTACCGCTGTTCCCGCCGGTAAAGATGATGGGATGAGCCATCGAAAACAGGACCGAAAATGCCCACCCTGAACTGGATCGGCAAAGACGCCGTCGTCAAACACCATAAAGACGTACCGTTCCGCCTGCTGGAGCCGGTGCCGGAATTCTCGTGCCCTCCTCTCCCCTCGGGAGAGCCGGGGGTAATGGAAAGCGGCAACCTGATCGTGCAGGGCGACAATCTGCACGCGCTGAAAGCTCTGCTGCCGCGTTATGCCGGGCAGGTGAAATGCATCTACATCGACCCGCCGTACAACACCGGCAACGAGGGCTGGGTCTACAACGACAACGTCAACAGCCCGGAGATTCGCCGCTGGCTGGGCGAGGTGGTCGGCAAGGAAGGCGAGACGCTGGACCGGCACGACCGCTGGCTGTGCATGATGTATCCGCGCCTGGTGCTGCTGAGGCAGTTTCTGCGGGAGGATGGCGCAATCTTCGTTTCCATCGACGACAACGAGGTGGCGACGCTGCGCTTGTTGATGGACGAGGTTTTCGGGGCGGGGAATTTCGTTGCCACCGTGCTGTGGCAGAAAAAATATGCGGTGGCCAACGATCACAAAACCATCGCGCCGATGCATGACTTCCTGCTGGTGTATCAACGCTCACCAAGCTGGCAACGCAACTTGCTGCCTCGTGGAAATGATAAGGATAGTCAATACAAATTTGAGGATGAAAAAGGAGTTTTCCGTTTCAGTGATTACACTTGCAACAAGACTGCCGAAGAACGCCCCAATCTTTACTACCCCGTCCGCAATCCCAATACCGATGAAGAAATCTGGCCCAAGCGCACAAGAGTTTGGGCCTATTCCCCGGAGGAATACGCCCGGCACGTTGCTCAAGAGTTGATTTACTGGGGCAAGGACGGCAAGGGGAAAGTGCCGGCCTACAAGCGTTATAAGCACTTGCTCCGTAACGCCGATGGCGTCGTGCCGCAAACCTTGTGGACGCACGAATTTGCCGGGCACACCGATGGTGCGCGCAAGGATTTACGGGAAGTCCTGCATGATGTCCCCTCGGTTTCAGATTTCGCAACGCCCAAACCTACGCAGCTCATCCAACGCATCCTGCAAATCGCCACCGACCCAGATTCGCTGATTCTCGACAGCTTCGCCGGCTCCGGCACCACCGGCCATGCCGTGCTGAAGCAGAACGCCGAGGACGGCGGCAACCGCCGTTTCATCCTGGTGGAGATGGACGAGAACATCGCCCGTAACGTCACCGCCGCACGGGTCAAGCGCGTGGCCAACGGCTACACCAACGCCAAGGGACAAGCCATCGAAGGCTTGGGCGGCGGCTTCCAGTTCTGCCGCCTGTCCGCCGAGCCGCTATTCACCGCCGACGGGCAAATCCGCGAGGACGTGACGTTTGCCCAGTTGGCCGAGTTCGTCTGGTTCGTGGAAACCGGCACCGGCTTCGTGAACAAGGCCGATTCGCCGCTGCTGGGCGTGCACGAAGGCCGCGCCGTGTACCTGCTCTACAACGGCATCCTCAAGGACCAGTCCATCGCCGGCGGCAACGTACTGACCGGGCCGGTGCTCGATGTCTTGCCGAAGTTCGCCGGCCCCAAGGTCATCTACGCCGCCGCCAATCGCATGGGCGTCCGCGCCGCGCGGGAAGGGATCACCTTCAAGCAGACTCCTTACGCGCTGGAGGTCTAAAGATGCCTCACTCTCTTGAGCGCAATGAGCCCACGATCCCAATGGCGCGGCGAAACGCGCGGCAGGCGCCGAAACGCGCCGCGCCATGATCCCATTATTGTCCGTGTTGCCGACAGGAGCGAGAACATGACCCTGCCCGAAACGATCTACGCACACGCCCGTGCATTGCCCGCTGACTTGCAACGCGAGACCCTGGACTTCATCGAGTACCTGGAGCGCCGGTACGGGGTAGCCCCCCCCGCCACCAAATTGTCTGATACCGAGGCATTCATCGCCCGCGCCGCGGGAAGCCTGGGCGAGGATTTCCCGGACGACATCGATGGTGCCGACCTTGGGTCGGATGCAGTACGAGACCCACTCGAATGAAGGATTTCCTGCTGGACACCAATGCCTGGATCGCCTTGCTAAAGAACAACGACAGGCTGGTGGCGGCAGTCCGCCGCCATGGCGTGGAACGATTGTACTTGTGCGCGCCGGTTTGGGCGGAACTCTGGTTTGGAGCCTGCAACAGCCAGCGCGTGGCCAAGAATCAAGCACGGTTGCGCGACTTGGCGGCACAGATCCACAGCCTGCCCTTCGATGATCGCGCCGCTGAGCACTGCGGCGAAATCCGCGCCTTGCTCGCCCGTTCGGGTCAACCGATCGGACCTTACGACCTGCAAATCGCCGCCATCGCGCGCGCGGCCGACCTGTGCGTGGTCACGCGCAATCTGTCGGAGTTTTCTCGGGTTCCCGGTCTTGCCGTGGAGAACTGGCAGGATGCGACATGACCACATTCGCGGCAAAAACCTACCAGTCGCAAGTGCTGGACAGCGTTGAGGCGTATTTCCAAGCCTGCCACGAACTGCCCTCGCCCTCGATTGCCTACACCGCCACCACCGAACGGCTCTGGACGCGCGGCCTGCCGTACCACCCGCTGCCGGGTTTCCCGGCCGACATGCCGTACTTCTGCCTGCGCGTGCCCACCGGCGGCGGCAAGACCTGGCTGGCGGCCAAAAGCGTTCAACTCGTCAACACCCACCTATTGCGTTGCGAGCACAGCGTCATTCTCTGGTTGGTGCCGAGCAAGCCCATCCGCGAACAGACGCTGCGGGCCTTGCGGGACCGCCGGCACCCCTATCACGCCGCCTTGCGCGAAGCCGGTCCGATCACGGTCATGGACCTGGACGACGCCAAGAGCGTGACCCGCGCCACGCTGGACACTTCGACCACGATCATCGTCGCCACCCGGCAAGCCTTCCAGGTCGAAGACGAAGAATGCCGCAAGGTCTACCAGTCCAGCGGCGCGCTGATGCATCACTTCGAGCACCTCGCGCCGATCCAGCGCGACGAACTGCTCAAGGACGGCCAGGGCGTGGAGCAGACCACGCCCTATTCACTCGCCAACGTGTTGCGCCTGCGTCGGCCCTTCGTCATCGTCGATGAAGCCCATAACAGCCGCACCGAACTGGCTTTCGACATGCTGGCGCGCTTTCGTCCCAGCGGCGTGCTGGAACTCACCGCCACGCCCGACCTGGAACGCACCCCGTCCAATGTCCTGCACAGCGTCTCCGCCGCCGAATTGAAGGCGGAAGAAATGATCAAGCTGCCGGTGGTGCTGGAAACCGAACCGAACTGGCAACAGTGCCTGGCGGACGCCATCGGCCGCCGCGACGCCCTGCATAAACTGGCCGACGAGGAGCGCCGCGCGGGCGCGGCCTACCTGCGGCCGATCGTGCTGATACAGGCCGAGCCGCGTCGGGCCGGCATCGAAACCCTGGACTTCGAGCGCGTGCGCGACGAACTCCTCGCCAATCACCGCATCCCCGCCGACGAAATCGTGGTCGCCACCGGCGAGGAAAGGGGGCTGGAAAAGATCGAGGCGGATTACCCCCTGGGCATCGCCGATCCACGCTGCCCGGTGAAATTCGTCATCACCCAAAAGGCGCTGGCCGAGGGCTGGGATTGCCCCTTTGCCTACATCCTGGTCAGCATGGCCTCGCTGCATTCGGCCACGGCGGTGGAACAATTGCTGGGGCGGGTACTGCGGCAGCCGAACGCCCGTCATCGGGAGGCCCCAGCGCTGAATCGATCCTACGCCTTCGTGGTGTCGCGCAACTTCGCGGAAACCGCGAGCGCCTTGCGGGATCGGCTGGTGGCGGGCGCCGGCTTCGAGCGGCGCGAGGTGAGCGAATTCGTCACCGCCGCCAGAGCCGAACAGGCTCGGCTCGATCTGGAAGGACATGCCGGGCGCGTGGTGGTCCGGCCGGTGGCCATTACGCTGTCGGAGAAGCCGAATCTCAAAAGCGTGCCAAAACCCCTTCGCGACAAGGTCGAGTGGGACGGCAAGCTCAACACCCTGACCATCAGTACCCCGCTGAGCGAAGACGAGACGGCGGCGCTCAAGGCATCGGTGACATCCGCAACCGCCGCCGCCGCCATCGCCGAAGCGGCCGCAGTCAGCCGCACCACCGCCATCGAGTTCTTTCAAACACCGGCGGAACAGGGCGAGCGCTTTCGGGTGCCGCAACTCGCCCTGCGCTCGCCCTCATCCCCAAACCAATGGGTCCTGTTCGACGACCCGGAGGCACTGGAATATCCTTGGGATCTCTCGCTCTACGATGCCGCGCCGACCGCCGACGATCTGACCGCGCTGGGGGCGGGCCTCAAGGTTTCGGAAGGCGGCGAGATCGACGTGGACGACAACAGCGGCAAGATCGTGTCCCGCTTCCTGCCGGAACTGCAACGCGATCTGGGTCTGGCCTACCAGCCCGAGAACTGGAACGAGCCGCGCCTGGCCGCCTGGCTCTGTCGCAACCTGCCGGAGCCCTCGCTCACCCACGCCAGCAAACAAGCTTTCGTGGCGGCCTGGCTGACCGAGTTGTTGCGCCGCGAGAGTTTCACGCTGGCCCGCGCCAATCTGCAAAAGTTCCTGATCCGCGACCTGCTCGAAGCGCGCATCCGCGACTTGCGCAAACAAGCCGTCGGTAAAGCCTTCCAACAAACGCTGTTCGGCGACGATGCGGCAACCCGCGTGGCCGTAAGCGACTTGTACGCCTTCAACTTTCATCCGCAGGCTTACGCGCCCAGCCGTGACTACGACGGTCGCTTCGGCCACTTCGATTTCCGCAAGCACTATTACGGGCGCATCGGCGATTTCGACAGCAAGGAAGAGTTTGAATGCGCCTGCTGGCTCGATACCCAGGCACAGAAAGGACGCATCCGGTTCTGGGTGCGTAACCTCGTTCGCCGCGAAGGCAGTTCCTTCTTCCTGCAAAAGGCGGACGGTCGGTTCTATCCCGACTTCCTGTGCCAGTTGCCCGATTCAGGCGAGCCGGGCGCCATCCTTGCCGTCGAGTACAAGGGTGCGGACCGCTGGACGGCCGCCGAAAACGACCGTCTGATCGGCGAGCTGTGGGCCGAGCTTTCCGGGGGGCGCTGTCGCTTCGTGATGGTGAAGGAAAAGCGCTGGGACTGGATCGAGGCGCGGCTCCATTGACCACCCACGCCCTCCTCGTCTCGGTTTTCGTCATCGCCTCCTGCGGGCTGGTGTACGAACTGATCGCCGGCACGCTGGCCAGCTATCTGCTCGGCGACTCGGTCACTCAGTTCTCCACCGTCATCGGCGCCTATCTGTTCGCCATGGGGATCGGCTCCTGGCTGTCGCGCTACGTGGTCCGGGGCCTGATCGCCCGCTTCATTCAGATCGAACTGGCGGTGGGGCTGTTGGGCGGCTTTTCCGCGCCGGCCCTGTTCCTGATCTTCGCCTGGCTGGGCGCGTTCCAACTGGCGTTGTACGCGCTGGTGCTGCTCATCGGCATTCTGGTCGGGTTGGAAATTCCGCTGATCATGCGGATTCTCAAGCAGCAGTTCGCCTTCAAGGATCTGGTGTCGCAGGTGCTGACGCTGGATTATCTGGGCGCGCTGGCGGTGTCGCTGCTGTTCCCGATCCTGCTGGCGCCGCATTTGGGCCTGAACCGCACCAGCCTGCTGTTCGGGCTGCTCAACGTGCTGGTGGCGGCCTGGGCGCTGTGGCTGTTTCGCGCGCAACTGCCGCAATTGCGCTGGCTACGCGGCCAGTGCGCCGTCGCGACCCTGGCGCTGGCCGTCGGCTTCATCGCCGCCGACCGAATCACCGCGCTGGCCGAGGAGCAGCTCTACGCCGACGAAATCGTCTTCACCCACACCTCGCCCTATCAGCGCATCGTGCTGACCCGCTGGAAAGACGATCTGCGGCTGTTTCTCAACGGCAACCTGCAATTCAGCGCCCGCGACGAATATCGCTATCACGAAGCGCTGGTGCATCCGGGTCTGAGCGCGACGCCGGGGGCGCGGCGAGTGCTGGTGCTGGGTGGCGGCGACGGGCTGGCGGTGCGGGAAATTCTGCGTTACGACTCGGTGGAGACCGTAACCCTGGTGGACCTCGACCCGGAAATGACCCGGCTGTTCGCCACCCATCCGCTGCTGACGCCACTGAATGCCAACGCTCTGAATTCGCCCAAGGTCAGGATCGTCAACGCCGACGCCTTCAAGTGGCTGGAGGAAAACCCGGAGGTGTTCGATTTCATCGTGGTGGATTTTCCCGACCCCACCAATTACTCGCTGGGCAAGCTGTACACCAACGTGTTCTATCGACTGCTGGAGAAGCATCTGGCGGCGCGCGGCGCGGCGGCGGTGCAGACCACTTCGCCGCTGTACGCCCGCCAGTCGTTCTGGTGCATCGCCCACACCATCGAAAGCGTGGGCTTACACGTCACGCCTTATCACGCCTACGTGCCGGCGTTCGGCGAATGGGGGTTCGTGCTGGCGACGCGCCGACCCTGGCAAGCGCCCGACCGCTATCCGCCCGGCCTGCGCTTCCTGACGCCCGACATCGTCGCCACCCTGCTGCAATTCCCGCCCGACATGGGGCCGGTCGCCACCGAGATCAACCGGCTCAACAACCAGATTCTGGTGCACTACTACGAACGGGAATGGCGGGAAGCGACGCAGTAGAAAGGATGGGGTCAGGTCTTGTCTTTTGCGACCTCTGTTTCCATGGCGACAGCCTCTTGGGTCAGACTCTGACAACATCGGATAGGCAAAAAACAAGACCTGACCCCGGCGGGGTATCACGCCAGTAGCCCGGTATCCTCGTACAAGTCGTCCAGCGACAGCGCGATTTCAACATCGCCGCAAGCGATGACGACAATGTCTTCATGGTCGAGCGCCTGCTCGGTCCAGCGATCTTCCTCCACCCGCGTCAGCAGCCGGGCGCTCGGGCGCTCGGTGTCCACCAGCAGGTAGTAGCGCAAGCTGGGAATATCCTGGTAGTGCAGCCACTTCTCGCGCTGGTCGATGGCCGCGGTCGAAGGCGAGAGCACCTCGGCGATGAAACAGGGCGCGGTCTTGTAGATCGGATGGTCGTCACGATCTTCGCAAACCAGCATCGCATCCGGGTAGTAATAGATCCGGTGACTGGCGATCCGCAGCTTCATGTCGGCCATGAAGGCGCGACAGGAATGACCCCGGGTGGCCAGTCGCAGGTGGAAGGCAATATTCAAGGTAATTCGGTTATGGCGCTCGCTGGCGCCGGCCATCGCGAAGATTTCACCCGCGATGTACTCGTGCTTTTCCTTGGCGCGACTTTCCCATTCCAGGTAATCGGCCTCGCTCATGCGCGGTTTCTCAGCGGTGGCGCCCATATTGGCTTTCCTCTTGCTGCCCCCAAATTCTCGTTTTCTCGCCCGCAAACGGGCGAGAGGAGTTTTATGTTCCTGGCGGCACGCCGCGAAACGGCGTCCGCTCCGCTGTCTAGCCGTACAGCGGCGCCAAACCCAGTTGCGCGTGGATGCCGTTGACGGTCTGGGCGTCCAATCCCAGACCTTGCGCGAGTTGCCGCATGTAGCTGCTTTCAGCGGGCGTATCGAGATTGATGGCCATCAGCGACACGGCATACACCTGCCGCGCCATATCCGAGGTAACGTCGGCGAAGAAATCGAAATTTAGAGGCTTGGTCATTTCTTCGCGGATAAACGCCGCTTCTTCCGGACCGACATCGCCCAGCCTGGAGACGATTTTCTGCTGTTCCTCGGCATCGATCCGGCCGTCGGCCTTGGCGGCGTTGATCATGGCTTTGACAAAGGCCAAGGCTTGCTGGTTAGCCCGGCTGGTATCCACCGCCACCGGGGATGCCTGTCCAGGCGCCAACATTCCAGCCAATCCGGAGCGTGACGATTGGCCCGTCGATGCGCCTTGCTGGCCAAGCATCTGCAGAGCGGCCATGACCAGACCACCGAGCAGGCTCGAACTGGAGCCACCATGGGTGGTTCCGCCTTGGAACCCCGCGCCTCCGGTCAGGCCACCGAGCATATCGGCCAAGCCGCCACCGGCCCCACCGCCGCGCGCGCCACCTCCGGTCAGGCCACCGAGCATATCGGCCAAGCCGCCACCGGCCCCGCCGCCGCGCGCGCCACCTCCGGTCAGACCACCGAGCATATCGGCCAAGCCGCCACCGGCCCCGCCGCCGCGCGCGCCACCTCCGGTCAGGCCACCGAGCATATCGGCCAAGCCGCCACCGGCCCCACCGCCGCGCGCGCCGCCTCCGGTCAGGCCACTGATCAATTGACCGAGAATCTGTCCACCTTGTCCCGAAGATGTGGCGTTATTGCCCAACAAACTACCTAGCAACTGAAATGCATCCACTTTTTCATCCCCGTTCGTTGTGTTAAGGGGTTGACCGCGAAGGCCAGCCTTCCCAAGGAGAAATCATCCTGATGTTCAGCTCAACGGAATGCGGATTTTCTGGCCGGGGTAAATCAAATCCGGGTCCTTGATAACCTCCCGATTGGCCTCGAAGATTTTGGGATAAGCAGAGGCGTTGCCGAGGAATTTCTTGGCAATGGCCGAGAGAGTGTCCCCTCTTTGGATAACGTAGTACTCGACTTGGCCGGTTTGCGGCGGCGCTTGCACCTGGTCGGCGGAAACCCCGGCAACGCCTTGAACGTTGCCCGCGATCAGGACGGCCTTCTCCAAGGCTTCCGCGCTTGCGGCTTCCCCGGAAAGACTGACCTGGCCATCCTTGAATTCGACGTTCAGATTCTTAAGGCCAGGATTCGCGGCCTCGACGGCCTCCTTGATTTTGGTGGCGGGATCATCTCCCACGCCGAACAGCTTTTTGCCCTGACCAACGACGAAATCGAACAGTCCCATGATGACCTCCCATAACTACTGCATTTGCGCTGAATACTTCTTGCCCAGAGGGCGCGGGTCGAGATTTTAAGCTCCCGGCAACGGCGGCGGCAGATGCGTGAACAGTGACGCCAATTCCGCCACGTCGCCGGCCGCGGTCCATTTGGCCATGCCCTGCGCCCACACCAGGGTGGCGCGGGTCAATTCACCGGCCTGTGCCCGCCGTTGCAGTTCGTCCATGGGAAACGGCCCGGCCTGCTGGTTGTTCATCGCTACATAATAGGGGTTGGCGACGGGCAACGGTGGTGGGGCGGCGGGCGCCGGTTGCGGCGCGGGAGCCGCCGGTTGCGCGGGTCGGGACAGGGTTTCGCTCATCCGCTGGGCCATCGCCAGCCCCAACCCCATATTCATGGCCTCGGAACCGCCGCCGGGGTTGGCGGCGGCGTCGCGCATGGCCTCCGCCGCCTGAAACTGGGTGTACTGGTCGAGGTTGCCGACGATGCCCATGCTGGTGCGCTTGTCCAGCGCCGCCTCGACTTCCTTGGGCAGCGAGATGTTCTCCACCAGCAGGTTGGTCAGTTCCAGCCCGACCGCCTCGAACTCCGGGGCGATGCGCTGGAGCAGAAACTGGCCGAGCTGGTCGTAGTTGCCGGCCAGATCCAGCGCCGGAATCTTGGCCTGACCGAGAATGTTGGCGAAGCGCGACACCACCATATTGCGCAACTGGTTGGTGATTTCATCGGTGGTGAAGCGGCCGTCGGTGCCGACGATCTCGCGCAGGAAGGTCGGCGCGTCCTTGATGCGAATCGCGTAACTGCCGAAGGCCCGCAGCCGGATCGGCCCGAATTCGGGGTCGCGCAGCATCACCGGGTTCTGCGTGCCCCATTTGAGATCGGTGAAGCGACGGGTGCTGAAAAAATACACCTCGGCCTTGAAAGGGCTTTCAAAACCGTGTCGCCACGCTTGCAAAGTCGAAAGAATGGGCAGGTTGCTGGTTTTCAGCTCGTACATGCCGGGCTGGAAGGTGTCGGCGAGCTGGCCCTCGTTGACGAATACCGCCACTTGCCCCTCGCGCACCGTCAGCTTGGCGCCGAACTTGATTTCGTTGCCTTGCCGTTCGAAGCGGTACACCAAAGTATCGTTGGAATCATCGGTCCACTGGATGACATCGATGAATTCGCCCATCAATTTATCCCAGAGTCCCATGTCAGCGGCCTCCTTTGGCGGGTGATACGGGGGGTTGTGCGGGTTGGCGGGGTCGCGCCTGAGCAGAGGCTAGCGCCTGGCGCAACTCGGTTTCGCAGGCTTCCAGTTGCGCGGAAGCTTCCTGGCGGCGACGGCGGCCCTCGTCGGCGATACGCAGGCTGTCCTCGATGGTGGCGATCAGGGTCTGGTTGGCTTTCTTCACCGTCTCGATATCGAATACGCCGCGCTCGATCTCGGTGCGGGCCTGCACGTTGGCCTGCCGCAGGTTTTCGGCGTTGGCCTCCAGCAACTGGTTGGTCAGATCGGAGGCGGCCTTGACGGTTTCGGCGGCCTGACCGGAACGGTAAATGGTGATGGCCTGGGCCAGTTGCTGCCGCCACAGCGGCACGGTGTTGACCAGAGTCGAATTGATCTTGCCGATCAGGCTCTTGTCGTTCTCCTGCACCAAGCGGATGCTGGGCAGACTCTGCATGGTGACCTGCCGGGTCAGCTTCAGGTCGTGGACCCGGCGTTCCAAATCGTCGCGGGCGGCGCGCAGGTCGCGCAAGCGCTGGGCCTGGACCATGTCCTCGCTGGTTTTCACCTCCTGCTCCAGCGCCGGCAATTCCTCGGCATCGACCTGACCCAATTTATCCTCGCCAGCCTGAATGTACAGCTCCAGGGTATGGAAGTAATCGAGGTTGGCGTCGTACAGCCGATCCAGCGCGGTGATGTCGGTCAGCAGTTGGGTCTTGTGCCGCTCCAGGGCGTTGCTGATCTGGTCGATCTGATTGCGCACCAGTTCGTATTGCTGGACGATTTTCGCCAAGGGCTTGGCCTTGCCGAACAACCGGGCGAAAAAGCCGGGTTTCTTGTTCGGGTCCAGTTCGTCGAGATCGAAGCCACGCAACACGCTGACCATGTCGTTCAGCGCCGAGCCGGCCGGACCGCTGTCCTTGTTGCGCACCCCTTCCAGCATGCTGTCGGAGACGGTGGTCAACTGCTCCTGGGCCTTGCTGCCGAAGAAAATGATCGAGTTGCTGTCGCGCAGGTCGATCTCCGCCACCAGCGCGGTCACTTGCCGCTGGTCCTGAGCCGGCGCCGGGGCGCGGGCGGCCAAGTCCTGCTGGACCTGCGGCAGGGCGGCGGCGAACACCTCGGGCAGGGCCGGCAAAGCAGGGGGGGCGGTTGGAACAGGCGGAGGGATGGTGGTCATGAGATTTGGGCTCCTTGGTCGGGCGGGGTGCGGTCGTTCGCCTCAGATGACGCCTTCCCGCTTCAGTTGAGTGGTGAGCACTTCGATTTGCACGTCGAGGTCGGTGATGTCGGTTTCCAGCAGCTTTTGCTGCTGCTCCTGAAACACATCCTCGATGGTGGCCAGCACCCGGCGGAAGTTGTCATCCAGCTCCGGCGCCGCCACCCGCGTGTGAGTTCTGGCGTACCCTTCGGTGACCTTTTGGGCGCCGTCCAGATAAACGTTGAGGAACTTGCGAGCCCGACGCAAATCGCGCGGGTCTTCCTCCAGCAGCTTCAGAATGTCCCGGGCCAGCTTGGCGATGCGCCGCAACCGGTCGTTGAGTTCGGCGTTGCGAATGTCGCGGCCGGCCTGCTCAATGGCGATGATGGAACGCTCGGCCTGCGCCAGCGCTTCCAGCACCTGATCGGTGGTGTCCACGCCGTAGCCGTCGGTGACCCGCTTGGCGGCGCGCGGATCGAAGCCGTAGTTCAGATAGCAGCCGAGCAGGGCCGCCAGACCGAAGGCGGCGGCGATGGCCGGGTGGTGGCCAACCCCCAGCCAGGCGGTGACGGCGGTGGCCAAGCCGATCAGCCCTCCGCCCAGGGTCTTGAACGGCCAGGGCGCCCTGGCGATGCGGCGGCGGTCGTATTCGCCTTCCGACAGCAGGCCGCGCCGCAGCAGCAGCGCGCCGCTCAAAAACAGGCCGTAACCGGCGGCATCGCCGACCAGCGGGCCGAGCTGGCCGCTCGCCAGTGAGACGGCGGCGGCGGCCAATACCGGCAGCGGCAGCAGAAACATCAGCACACCCTTGGCGGACGGGAGCTGGCCGGAGGGCAGACGGTAGCGTTCAGCCATGGTCTGGATCTTCCATTTCAGGAACAAAATCAGGGCGGTGAGAGAGGCCAGAACGGCGCCGGCCAGCAGCAGAAAGCGGCCCATGACGGCGGATTCCGGGCTTAACGGCGCGGCGTGGACACGGCGGGCGGCGCGTGGGCCGAGCTGGAGCAGGACGCCACCAGCGCCTGGCAGGAGGCGACGCCGACGGCGGCGAAAATCAGCAGCAGACCGATGAACTTGCGCAGGAAATCAGGCATGACGGCGAAATCGTCCGGTGGCTGGCACAGATTTGTTCACTATAGCATGTCGTCGCTGGCGTTCAGCCGCGCCAGCACTCGGTCGAGCGCCGCTTCGGGATCGAACAGGGTTTCGGCCGGCGCGGTGAAGGTGCGATGCTGGAAATGGCCGTCGGCGTCCGCCCGATACAGCGACCGGTAATCGTCCGGTCGAGCCAGCAATTCGCGGACGCCGGCCAGCAATGCCTCGATATCGTCGTCACGGGTATACAGGCCGAGACTGGCGCGCACCATGCCCTGCCAGGGTTCGAGCACGGCCGCCGCGTCTCCGGCGTCGGGGTCGATATCGAGCGTCCACAGCTCCGGTTTCAACAACTCGCGGACATAGGGATGAGCGCAGAAACAGCCATTGCGCACCGCGACGTTGAAGTAATCGTTCAACGCGGCGGCGACCAGCCCGTGTTCCAGCCCGTCCAGATTAAAGGCCACCGTGCCGAGGCGCGGCGTGCGCTGGAGATCGAGATCGCCGTAGACCCGCGCGCCCGGCAGGGCCGACAGTCCGGCAAGCAGCCGCCGCAATTGTTGCTGTTCGGCGGCGTGAATCCGCGTCATGTCCATCCGTTGCAGGAGGTTCAGCGCCGCGCCCAGTTGCACCGCGCCGAGAAGGTTGGGCGTGCCGGCCTCTTCGCGGTCGGGAAACCGCGCGGTAATCTGATAGTCGGACTGCCGCACGTCGTCCACCATGCCGCCGCCGACTTCGTCCGGCTCGGTGTCTTCCAGCAGCGCCCGGCGAACCACCGCCGCGCCCGGCGACCCTGGCGCGTACAGCTTGTGGCCCGAGAACACCACCGCGTCCAACTCCCGATCCGGGGAACCGGTATCGCTGAGCGCCAGCGGCGCGTGCGCGAGCGCTTGGGAAGCGTCCACCACCACCCAGGCGCCGAAGGCATGGGCCAGCGCGGCGATGTCGTGGACTGGATTGACGATGCCGGTGACGTTGCTGGCCGCCGACACGGCGACGTAATTGACTCGGCCGCGATACCGCTCCAGCCCTTGTTCCAGCGCCGCCAGATCGACCGCGCCCAGCGCCGGGGCCACGCCGGTCAGCGGGAGGTGCGCCACCTGCCCGGCGTGCCGGCGATGCGGCAGGTCGTTGGCGTGATGCTCCATCAGCGACACCAGCACCATATCGCGTTCCGGTCGCCGCGCCGCCAACGTTCGCGCCAGCCGGTTCAGGAGCGCGGTGCAACCACTGCCGGCGAAGAAGGCGACATGACGCCCAGGATCGGCTCGCACGAACTTCAGCGCCTGCGCGTGCGCCCAGTCGTAGGCGCGATTGACGATGCGGGCGGAAAAATGCAGTTCGCTATGGGTGTTGGCGTAATGGCGCAGCAACTCGTCGGCAACTTGGCGCGCGCCGCGCAGCGCCAGCGTCGAGGCGGCGGAGTCGAGGTAATGGCGGCGCGTTACCCGCCCGTCGGCGAGGCGGTAACGGGTATCGAGGCCGATAAAATCCAACCTTAAGGTGTTGGGCGCCATCGCCATCCAATCGTCGGGTTTACCGGGTATTTCGATGATCGCGGTGGGGCCTTGGTTCCTCGCGCATGATGCGCGGCGCGCGGCCGGAGACGTGGCGCGGTCGGGAGGGAACGGGGCGACGGACGCCCGGTTCCTCCGCGCCCTTCCGGGGGAGCGCTCGGCGAGGAACCGGGTTGGGCAGGGCTGGAATTGCGTTATCGCTGAACGATCGGCGTGTAATTCTGGATGCTGTTGCCGACATAGATCTGCCGCGGCCGGTGCAGGCGGGATTTGGGGTTGTCGTGGATTTCCTTCCAGTTGGCGATCCAGCCCGGCATGCGGCCGATGGCGAACATCACGGTGAACATGCTCAGCGGGATACCCATGGCGCGCAGGATAATGCCGCTGTAGAAATCCACGTTCGGATACAGCTTGCGCTCGACAAAGTACGGGTCGTTCAACGCCACGTTTTCCAGTTCGCCGGCGATCTCCAGCAGCGGGTCGCTGATGTTCAGCTTGGCCAGCATCTTGTCGGCCGCCGCCTTGAGGATCTTGGAACGCGGGTCGAAATTCTTGTAAACCCGGTGGCCGAAGCCCATCAGCCGCAGCTTGGCATCCTTCGCCTTGACCTTCTGGACGTACTCGGACACGCTCATGCCGGACTGGTTGATGAACTCCAGCATCTCCACCACCGCCACATTGGCGCCGCCGTGCAACGGCCCCCACAGCGCGCACACCCCGGCCGCGCAACTGGCGAACATGTTGGCGCCGCTGGAGGCGACCATCCGTACCGTGCTGGTCGAACAGTTCTGCTCGTGGTCGGCGTGCAGGATCAGGAACAGGTTCAGCGCGCGCACCACTTCCGGATCGGCGATGTATTCGCGGTAGGGCAGCGAGAACATCATGTGCAGGAAATTTCGGCCATAGTGATATTCGGGCTTTGGGTACATCAGCGGCTGGCCGATGGACATCTTGTAGCTGGCCGCCGCGATGGTGCGCACCTTGGAAATAATCCGCGCCGCCGCCCGCTCCAGGGTCGTCTCGTCCTCGATCTCCATCATTTCCGGCTCGTAGCAACTCATGGCGTTGATCATCGCCGAGAGGATCGCCATGGGATGAGCGTTGGGCGGGAACCCCTCGAAATGACTGCGCAGGCTTTCATGCAGCATTTCGTTCGCGGTCAGTCGGACGCTGAAGCGATCCAGCTCCTCCTGGGTGGGCAGGCGCCCCCAGATGACCAGCCAAGCGGTCTCCACGAAGTTGCTGTGTTCGGCCAACTCTTCGATCGGGATACCGCGATAGCGCAGGATGCCCTTGTCGCCGTCGATGTAAGTCACCGACGAGGTGCAGGAACCGGTGTTGCCATAACCCTCGTCCAGCGTAATGAAACCCGTGCTGTCGCGCAGCGTGGAAATGTCGACCGCCAGCTCGTTTTCGGTTCCCTCAATGGTGGGGAAGTCGTAGGACTTGCCATCCAATTCGATGCGACACGTATGACTCATGGCTTGGGCTCCGTTGGTATTAAGGGTGAAGTGGGTTGCCTTCGCGAACTATTGGTTTAGAAACAGCATTCTAATTTACCGATTTACAAAAATTACCAGCCGGGTCTGGCGCCCCACTGCCCGCTGGGCGCGTCATGAGACCGAATGCAGCCGAATTATACAGCGGTCGGTTGGATTGCGAACTTCCGGCGTCATTCGGCCCGGACCTCGACCCCGGCGCGGCGATGGCGCCAGTACTCGAACACGCCCGGCATGATCGACAGGATGATGATGGCCAGGATCACCAGGGTGAAGTTCTGCTTGACGAACGGCAGGTTGCCGAAGAAATAACCGCCGTACAGGAAGGAAGCGGTCCAAGCGATAGCGCCGGTCACGTTGTAAAACAGAAAATGGCGGTAGCTCATGCTGCCGGCGCCGGCCACAAAGGGAGCGAAAGTGCGCACGATCGGCACGAAGCGGGCGATGACGATGGTCTTGCCGCCGTGCCGCTCGAAGAACTGGTGGGTGCGGTCCAGATACGCCTGCTTGAGAACCCGGGCGTCGGGGCTGAACACTTTTTCCCCCAGGTAATGGCCAACCGCGTAGTTGACCGTGTCGCCCAGGATGGCGGCCGCCGTCAGCAATAGAAACAAGGTGTGGATGTTCATCGCCCCGATGGCGGCCAGCGAACCGGCCGCGAACAGCAGCGAATCGCCGGGCAGGAACGGCGTAACCACCAAACCGGTTTCGCAGAACACGATCAGGAACAGAATGGCGTACAGCCAGCCGCCGTACTGACCCGCCAGTTCCCTGAGATGTTGGTCGATGTGGAGGAAGAACGAGAGCAGGTCGGTCAGGAAATCCATGCGTGAACCTGGTTGCCGGAAAAGTGATGAAATTTTGAAAGGGTTTGAAAAAAATCGGGAACCCCGTTGCCAAACCAAGAGGGGTGCTGATGGGAATTCAAAATTTGGCTCAATCGGCGCAGTTGCACCACAGCTCCGGGTCGGGCAAATAGCCGCCCCGCCGCAAGGCGGGTTCAACCTCGGGCGGCCAGCGCCATGATTCCACCTCCCAGGAGTTGACGGGGATGCCGGCGGCATCCGCCGGCGCCGCCCCGTTTCCCGCCATTGTCGGCGTCAAGGTCAGGCGCTGGAGCGTGCCGCCATCGCTGGCGAGAATGCTGTCCGAACCCGCGCGAGGATCATCAGTCATGGCGCGCTTCCAAGTGATTGTCTAAGCTCACCACTATACAGTAAATCCGCCGGCGGACAGACTACGACGGTCGGACCCGGCCGCCGCCGGCGGGCACGAAAGGGCCAACTGAAAACCCCATGCCGTCAAGAGGACTCTCTAATCATGCTGACCCACAATCCGACGATAAACCGGCGCCAGGCCGCAAGACTGCTGCTGGGATTGGCGCTGCTGGCTAGTCAGGCCGAAGCAGCCTGGACGGTGGCCATGCAGCGCGATCCCCTCACCCGCCAGACCCGCTGCCTGCTCAGCAGCACGCCGCAAATCACCTCGGACGGCTACGACACCACACCGGTGACGCTGGTATTCAACGGCAATTCCCTGCTGGTGATCACCGAATCGGAAATCGACCTCTCCTTCGGCGACCTGCGGCTGGCGGTGGATGAGAAGGCGCCATTCCGCACCGACAAGCTGGACCGCAACATGACCCTGGTGTTTGACCGGGAAGTGCCCGAACTCATCCAGCAGTTCCGCGAGGGAGGCGAGGCCACCGTGTATTTGCGGTTCTGGCCGACCTGGCCGGTTACCGAACTGTTTCCGGTCAAGTTCAGCCTCATCGGCTTCAGCAAAGCCCACGACGGCATGAACAACAACTGTCAGCCGCCGGCCAGCGCCACGCCCACCCGGGCGGGTTGATAGCGGCGGCGTCACTCCCCTCATCACGTCTTTTGCACCAAGGAGCCTGTCACATGGGTTTGCGCATGAAGTTCAATCTGGTCTTGCTGCTGGCGTTCGCCATCGGGCTGGCGCTGGCGGCCTATCTGTCCGAACGCATCCTCAAGGACAATGCCCGCGAGGAAGTAGTCCAGCACGCCCGCATCATGATCGAAAGCGCGCTCGGCGCCCGCGGCTACACCGCCCAACACATCCGGCCGCTGCTGACCTTGCAGATGAAGCGGCAGTTCCGGCCGGAATCGGTGTCGGCCTACGCCGCCGCGCAAATCTTCAAAGCCCTGCGCGAACAACATCCCGATTACACCTACAAGGAGGCGGCGCTCAATCCGACCAACCCCACCGACCGGGCCAGCGACTGGGAAACGGACATCATCAACGAATTCCGCAACAACCCCGACAAAAAAGAGCTGATCGTCGAGCGCGACACGCCGACCGGGCGGATGCTCAATCTGGCGCGGCCACTCGGTGTTTACGATGAAGGCTGCCTGGTCTGCCACGGCCGGATTGAAGACGCGCCCAAAACCATGACCGACATCTACGGTGTCAACAACGGTTTCGGCTGGAAGATGGGCGAGATCATCGGGGCGCAGGTGGTGACCGTGCCGATGTCGCTGCCGCTGGAACGGGCCCGCCAGACCTTCACTACCTTCATGATCCTGCTGGGCGGCGTGTTCGTGCTGCTGCTGCTGTTGCTCAACATCCTGCTGCATTTCGTGGTGATCCGGCCGGTGAAGCGGATGTCGGAGATTGCCGGCGAGGTCAGCATGGGCAAGCCGGACGTACCGGAATACGTCCGTCAGGGCTCCGATGAAATCGCGTCCCTGTCGCAGTCGTTCAACCGAATGCGGCTCAGCCTGGAAAACGCCATGAAGATGCTGGGCGAATGAGATGAACGACGGCGGCGACACCAGCGCCACCCTGCCACCGCGCATTGGCCGCTATCGCGTGACTGGGATGCTGGGCCGCGGCGCCATGGGCGTGGTTTACCGCGCTCACGACGCGGCGATCGACCGCGAAGTTGCCATCAAAACCATTCACCACCGGCTGTTGCGCGGCGAGGAAGGCGTCGAGTGGCTGGAACGCTTTCGCCGCGAAGTGCGCGCCGCCGGCCGCTGCGTGCACCCTAACATCGTCACTGTGTTCGAGTACGGCGAGGAAGCGGGCGCGCCCTACATCGTCATGGAGTACGTGCAGGGCCGGGAACTGCGCAGCTACCTCAAGGACCGCAAACCGCTGCCGCTGGCCAATGCGGTAACGATCATCATTCAAGTGCTACAGGCGCTCGGCCAGGCGCACGCCGCTGGCGTGGTGCATCGCGACATCAAACCCGCCAACATCATTTTGCTGGCCGACGGCCAGGTCAAGGTTACCGACTTCGGTATCGCCCGACTGGAGGCTGGCGGCAACATGACCCAGCAGGGGATGACGGTCGGCACGCCTGGCTACATGGCGCCGGAACAGTTTAAGGGCTTCGAGGCCGACCGGCGCGCCGATCTGTACGCCACCGGCGTGGTGCTGTTCGAGTTATTGACCGGCGCCCGGCCGTTTCCGGGACGCAGCGCCAGCGAATTGATGTATCAGGTTCTGAACGAGCCCCCGCTGCAGGCAACCCGGCTAAACCCGCTTCTGCCAGTCGAACTCGACGGTGTACTGAACAAGGCGCTGGCCAAGGCGCCGGATGCCCGCTTTCAGAGCGCCGACGAATTTATCGCCGCTTTGGAAAACACCCGACTGGTGGAACGCGAGATCGCGGCCGATGGCTCCACCGTGCTCCGAGTCGCGCCGGTTCAAGCGCCGCAAACGCCGGTCGGCGCCAACACCCCGCAGGGCTGGGACCCGGCGCTGTTGGCCCAAACCGAGCGGCTCCTGGTTGAAACCCTCGGTCCGATGGCTCGGGTGCTGGTGCGCAAAGCCGCACAGCAGGTCGGCAGTCCGGCGGAACTGGCGCAACAACTGGCGGAATCCATCCCCAACGAACAGGGTCGCCTGCTGTTCCAAAGGCGGATGCGGGCAGTGATCGGCGGCACCATCACCGGCATGGCGACCCACGGCGCGCCGTCAGGAATCGGCAGTCAGGTCAGCGGATCGCTGGGATCGTTCGATCAGGCGTTGCTGGAAATCGCCCGCCGGGACTTGGCGGTTTATTTGGGTCCCATCGCCAAGGTGCTGGTCAAGCAGGCCGCCGGCAAGGCTCATGGCCCGCAGGAACTCTACCAGTTACTGGCCACGCACATCCCCATCGCCGCCGACCGTCAGGCGTTCCTGAAACGCACTCCCGCCACAGCCGGCTGAGGCGCTGAAAGGCCGGGTTCCGCCGTGCCCCCGCACGCGGATACGGCGCACTGAACCCGGAACGGATTTGCGTGATTCCTCATGTCCGCTGCGGTGGAGAATACCTCACTCTTCATCGGGCCAAATTGGCCTGCCTGACGCATGACCTCGTCATTTACGAACAATTTTGGGCAGCCAGGGATCGACAGGCGGCCCATTTTGAATTTGTGAGACCGCCTTATACCGTCCTTGGCGGTTCGATGTTCATAGTTACCCAACATGATACTTTTCTGAATTCTATTCGGATACTTGCGGTATTGTCATATAACTAATTAATTTATATAGTTAAAAATTACCATAATCTAATAAATATAGTTCTTGTGAAGTAAATTTTCTTATTTTGGCACGTAATTTGCTTAATATTTAGTCTTGTTGGCTTGAATTTTCAGTAAGTTTCACTTTGTATCCGTAAAGGTTCAGCCATGCACAGGATTCTGAAACTAATCCTGTAAGAGTTCCACCGGGTTCATTCCTTCTGTCGACGGCAAAATGAGGCGCCCGTTGTGAAGCGTGGAACCGACCGAAACCCGCATCATTGTGCTGGTAGCGCAGGCATTCTGCTTCCACCCCAAAGCCAACCGAGCGGAATACAAACCCCCTCTTGGTCCCGCGCGCGGCGTTCGACCATCAATAAAAAGACATGTCAATCCTTTAAAACAAAATTTATCTTGTTTGTTATGGTTTTTTCATCTATACATTACAATAGCGATATATTGGTTTGTTTGCGATTTGAGCTTCTTACGGGTTGTCACATCATAGTGTCACCCAAGTGATCGAGTTGAAAGCGAATACGTGCCATAAGTTCATAACGCTACCATGGCGTGGGAAATGGCTGCACTGCAACACAGCGCTCTGGCTGATTGCGGTGAGAGCAGGGCTGTGCCTACTGCCGTTTGACCAGTTGCGCGGTTGGGTAGTCCGTTCCAACAAGCCTTCCAGTGAGCCAGCAGCTATTGAGGACATGCATGAGATCACCGAAGCCATTGAACGGCTAAGCCGGTTTCTGACCCCTCTTCAGATCAACTGTCTCCCCCAAGCGTTAGTGGGTCAAAGACTGCTAAGTGGCAAGGGTTTCGACGTGCGACTGAAAATTGGCGTGCTGAAGAACCGTGGCGACCGGCTCGCCGCCCATGCCTGGCTCGAATATCAGGGCAAGGTCATCCTCGGCG
>CAVOGC010000003.1:0-93060 GCA_963695105.1 uncultured Gammaproteobacteria bacterium
GGGCTCGCTGCCGCTGGCGCTCTGGCAACGCCTGGTCACCGAGCTGCAAACGGTCGAGGAGCGAACCAATCTGTTGAGCCTGGACCGTCATCTGGCGGAGACCGCCAATGTGTTGGCCCGTCTGAAGGATCTGCCGAACAACGCCAGCGTCGACCCGGACGACTTGGGGGACGCACTCGAACAGCTCGCCGCGATGCGCGACGACCTGCGCCACACCGAAGAGCTGCTACAACAGAAAAGCACCGTCTACGAGCAACAGCGCCAGGTGATCGAGCGGCGCGAGGCGACGACGGTGAACGACCGGCGGCTGCGCGGCGAGGAACTGCAACTGACCGACCAGTTACTGGCCGATCTGAGCCAGCGCGCCGGCCAGGCGCAGGACCAATTGCTGCAACTCAACGGGATCGCGGCGCAGCTCGACCAGAACTACCGGGAGCGCCTGCGGCGGGATTTGTTCACCCGCAAACCCTACCCGGAGACGGCTGCGGCCTGGGGACAACTGCTGGCAGCCATGGCCACCGTGCCCCAGGTCCTGTTCTACCAGATCCGGCTCAGCCTGGAATCGACCATTCGGGCCTTGCTGGATGCGACCGTGTTGCGCTGGGCCATGCTGGCGGTGCTGGAAGGTATGCTGATCTGGGGGCTGACGGCGGCCGGACGCAGCCTGCGGCAAGCCTCGCGCCGCCTCGGCGAGCAGCGGGTCCGGGGCGACAGCTTTCTGCGCCAGTTGGTCGCAAGCACGCTGCTGCTGGCCCGAGCCAACCTGGGGGGCGCCGGCTTCGCGGCCGCCCTGCTGCTACTGCTGTGGCTGGTCGAGGTCCCCCAGCCGGGGTTCGGCATCCTGATGACGCTGGCTCTGTCGTGGCTGGCGATCAAGCTGCCGGTCAGTCTGGCCTGGCTGCTGCTGGTTTCGCCGCGCCTGTCGGCCGAACAGCGGCAACCGGCGCTGTACCGCCAACTGTTCTGGACCCTGATCGGCGGCGGTGTGCTGGTCGCCCTGGTGGTGTTGACGCATCTCAGCGACTTGTCCGCCATTGTGGTCAACGCCTTCGATCGCCTGTTCATGCTGTACTGGTTTTGGGCCTTCCTGCCCGTGCTGCGCATCCGCCGGCTGGTTGTGGACCTGCTCAGCGCCCCGCACGGGGAACGGCTCTGGTTCGTGGTGCTGCGTTTCGGCAGCCTGCTGCTGCCGTTGTCCCTGCTGGGCGCGGCCGTGCTGGGGCTACTCGGCTACCTGCAACTGGCGTGGCTGGTCGCCGCCTGTCTATTGATCTTTATCGCCGTACAGGTCGGTTGGCTGCTGGCGCGCAGCCTGTTGAACGATCTGGCGGTGGCGCTGAAAAACTTTGCCGTGACCCATTCCGGCTACGGTTTGCTGTGGACTCAGGACATCATCACCCCCCTGCACCGGATTCTAAATCTGCTGCTGTTCTTAGGTGCGTGGGTCGTGCTGTTCCGCGCTTACGGCTGGACCGGCGAATCCGCGGTGGTCGCCTCCATCTGGGCCTTTCTGGAACGACCGTTGTTTACCGTGGGCGCGGCGGAGATCACCGCCTGGCGCATTCTGATCACCGTCACCATTCTGCTGGTGGTGATCTGGCTGGGGCAATGGAGCCGGGCGATCAGCTACCGCTGGGTGCTGTCGCACATCAGCGATCTGGGCGTGCGCCACAGCCTGTCGGTTTTTGCCCAGTATGCCGTGGTGCTGATTGGGCTGCTGTTCCTCCTGCGGGTGGTCGGCATCGATCTCACCACTTTGGCGGTGTTCGCCGGCGCGGTGGGCGTCGGCATCGGGCTGGGCATGCAAAATCTGGCTAACAACTTCGTCAGCGGCCTGCTGCTGCTGATCGAGCGACCGCTGCGCAGCGGCGATATCGTCCAGGTCGGCACCCATCTGGGCGAGGTTACCAGCATCGGCATGCGCTCGCTGACCGTGCAGACTTTCGACAACGAGTCGGTGATCATCCCCAACGCCGACGTGATCAGTAATGCCTTTACCAACTGGACGCACGGCGACCGGGTGCTCCGCACCGTTCTGTGGGTTGGCATCAGCTACGACGCCGATCCCCATCAGGCCCAAAAAATCATCGAACGGATCCTGCGGGAACATCCGGCGGTGCTGGCGGAGCCGGAACCGCTGGCATTGCTCTGGGATTTCGCTGATTCCTCGGTGAAATTCCGCGTTCAGTATTTCATCGATCTGGGCCGGGATCACCTGCTGAAAACCCAAAACGAAATCCTGTTCGCGGTTTGGGACCGCTTCAAGGAAGCCGGAATCCGCATCCCCTACCCGCAGCGCGACCTCTATCTCAAGGAGTGGCCAGTGGCCAGCCCGGCCGGCTTGACGCCAACCTTGCGCAATTCCAGCCCGTCACCCGGCGGCGGCCCATTCTCTACCCACCATACCGATGCCACGCGATGAAAACGCTTGAAGCCTTTCTCGAACGATCCATCCTGCTCAGCCGCTGGCTGCTGGCGCCGCTGTATCTGGCGCTGATCGCCATCGTGATTCTGTTCGCGGTCAAGGCCTACCAGGAGGTGATCCACCTGTTCGCCGTCATTACCACGATCACCGAGACCGATCTGGTGCTGGCGGCGCTGGGTCTGGTCGATTTGATCCTGGTCGCCAATCTGCTGGTGATGGTGGTGCTCAGCAGCTACGAGACCTTCGTATCCAGTCTCGACGTGCGCGAAGGGCAGGAAAAACCATCCTGGCTGGGCAGAATCGACGCGGCGACCATCAAGGTCAAGCTGGCGGTTGCCATCGTCGCCATTTCGGCCATCCATCTGCTCAAGGCGTTCATGACCGCCCCACCCCAGAATGGAGATCAGCCTTTATGGAACAATCAATTATTCTGGCTGGTGGTCATCCACATGACTTTCGTGCTGTCGGCGCTGCTGATGGCGGTGATCGACCGCATCGCCTTCGCCCCGCACCGTAGCCACTGAACGGCTTAGAGGCTGTGCCGGCCGACCCAGTCGCGGGCGAACTGCCAGGCCACCCGGCCGCTGCGCGAGCCGCGCTGCAACGCCCATTGCAGCGCCTGTCGGCGGGCGGCATCGTCCAGCCCCGCCGACCATCCCAATTGTCCCAGCCAGTAAGCGGCTATCGCCAGATAGTCGTCCTGGCTGAACGGATAAAACGACAGCCACAGCCCGAACCGCTCCGACAGCGAGATTTTTTCCTCCACCGCCTCGCCGTGGTGTAATTCGCCCTCGACGATCCGGGTATCCTGATTTTCCCGCATGTACTCAGGCAGCAAGTGGCGGCGATTGGAGGTGGCGCACAGCAGCACGTTGTCGGGCGCGGCGCTGATCGAACCGTCCAGCATCGCCTTGAGGGCCTTGTAGCTGGGGTCGTCGGCTTCGAACGACAGATCGTCGCAGTAAAGCAGGAATCGCTCCGGCCGCTCGAACAGGGGATCGACGATGTCGGGCAGGTCGATGAGATCCTGCTTGTCCACTTCGATCAGGCGCAGGCCACGGTCGGCGTACTCGTTGAGCAGCGCCTTGACCAGCGAGGATTTACCGGTGCCGCGCGCGCCCCACAGCAGCGCGTTGTTGCAGGGCCGTCCGGCCAGAAACTGGCGCACATTCAGATCCAGGGCCGCTTTCTGCCGATCGATCCGCTGCAAATCGGCCAACCGCAGACGGTGGGGATGCCGCACCGGCCGGAGGGCGCCGCGCTGGCCGAGCCGCCGCCAACGGAACGCTCGATCATATTTCCAGTCTGGCGGCTCCACCACCGCCGGCAAGCCCTGCTCCAGCCGTTCGAGCGCGGACGCCAGCCGTTCGGCCAGCGCCCGTTCGAGCGACAGCGTCACCGGCGGCATGGGGGCGCTAGCGGCCCATGACCACGGTGCTCTTTGCGTCCGGCGCGCCGGCCAGCACGACCAGATCGGCGACGATGCGGGCGCTTTCGTCCAGGGCCGCGTCCGGGATCGCGCTGTCCTTGCCGGCCGGGATCTCGTCGTCCGCCTTGAGCGGCGGCAAGTCCTTGGCGGCGCGGTAACGGTTCTCCCGGTCGCGCTGCCAGCTCTCGATGCGCTCGTGCTCGGCCCGGCGCTGCCGCTCCTGTAGCGAAACCGTGGTTCTGTCCCGCTGTTGCCTGGTAAAATCGAGGTCGCGCAGAAACGCCTGATAATCCGGGTCGCTGGTAGCGCGTTGCTGGTGCCGCCGCCCCAGTTCCGGCACCAGCGCCGCCAGATTCCGGTCGCCACGGTAGCGGGTAGCGGCGATTTCGTCCCAAGGCAGAGCGTTCTTCTGGGCGCTCTCGCCGATTTCCTCGCTGTCCACCACCGAGGGAATGGCGATATCCGGCCGGACCCCGCGATGCTGGGTGCTGCTGCCGTTGATGCGATAGAACTTGGCGATGGTCAGCTTCAACTGGCCCTGCGGGTCCTTGGCCCGGGTGAGCCGGTTCAGATCCACCAAGGTCTGCACCGTGCCCTTGCCGAAGGTTGGATCGCCGATGACGACGCCGCGGCCGTAGTCCTGAATGGCGCCGGCGAAGATTTCCGAGGCCGAAGCGCTGGCGTGATCCACCAGCACCGCCAGCGGTCCGCCATAAAGCCGACCGCCTTCGCTGTCCTGCTCGACTTCCACCCGACCGCTGGCGTTCCTGACCTGCACCACCGGCCCGTTGTCGATGAACAGGCCGGTCAAGTCCACCGCTTCCTGCAGGGAACCGCCGCCGTTCTCGCGCAGATCCAGCACCAGTCCGTCGATCTTGCCGTCCAGATCCTTCAGCAACTGCCGGACGTCGCGGGTGGTGCTGCGGTAATTCTCGACCCCACGCCGGGCGGCTTCGAAATCGCTGTAGAACGCCGGAACGGTGATGACGCCGATCCGCAACTCGCGGCCGTTGGGACCCGGCACCATCTTGATTTCGCTCTTGGCGGCCTGCTTCTCCAGCTTGATGGTATCGCGGACCAGGCGCACGGTCTTCTCGGCCGCGGCCACGCCGGCCTTGCCGGGCAGCACCTTCAGGCGCACCACCGTACCGCGCTGACCGCGGATACGCTCGACCACATCGTCCAGTCGCCAGCCGACCACGTCCACCCAGGGGCCGTTCTCGCCCTGCGCCACCCCGACGATTTTATCGGCCGCCTTGATTTGCTGGCTGAGATCGGCCGGGCCGCCGGCCACCAGTTCGACCACCGTCACCTGCTCGTCCTCCATCCGCAGCACGCAGCCGATGCCCTCCAGCGACAGGCGCATCTGAATGTTGAAGTTCTCGGTGTTGCGCGGCGAGAAATAGGCGGTGTGCGGGTCGAACGACTGCGCGACCGCGTTCATGTACAACTGAAACACGTCGTCGCTGCTGGACTGCCGCGCCTGGCGCAGGCGGTTGTCGTAGCGCTTGCTCAGCAGTTCGCGGGCGGCGCCCTGATCCTTGCCGGACAGAATCAGGGTCAGCATCTCGTGCTTCAGTCGCTTGCGCCAGATTTCATCCAGCTCGGCCGGGCTCGTGGCCCAGGGCGCATCCTTGCGATCCACGTTCAGGGATTCGTCCACATCGAAACGAAACCCCTGCTTGAGCAGGGACTGAATGCGGGCGGTCCGCTCCGTCAACCGGCGCAGGTAGACGTTGAAAATGTCGTAGGCCGGGCGCAGGTCGCCTTTCTTCAGGGCATCGTCCAGGGTATTGCGATACCGCTCGAAGCCGGCAATGTCGCTGGCCAGGAAATAGGAGCGACTGAAGTCGAGGTCATCGAGATACGTGGTCAGGATGAGCGCGGACAACCGGTTGTCCAGGCCGCTCTGCCGGTAATGGTGCTGGGACAGCAGTTCGGCGATGGCCCGGTCCAGCGAGGCATGCCGGGACGCCGGCATCAGGTCGCCGCCGGCGATGTCCGTGCTTGGAGCGGTCGATTTGGCGAAAGCCCCCGGAGAGCCTAGAACCAGAACCAGCGGCAGCAGAATCAGAAACTTCAGAGCGCGAATGTTGTGCATGCTATCTCTCGACGAAAACGGCCCTCGAACGCCACGCTCCCTCATCAGGACGAGATGATGGGATGGACCAGAATGATGTCGGTGGCAACCGGTTGCTTGCCGTTCGGTTCGGCCAGGGTGAACTCGAAGAGGTGGTTGCGGGACGGCAGTTTCATGACGTTGAAGCCATCCGGCAAGCTGGAGTCATGAAAAAACGCCGTCCGGTAGGGTGAGTCGGGGTCACGGGAATCGGTTTTCCATAAATACTGCGACAGTTTGACCAGAAACCGCATGAAGCCAAAACTCTTGTTGTCGTCGTGGTGGTAGCAGTAGCCGCGAACCCGCGAACCCATCGCGCCCCACATGGGAGCAGCGTAATCGTCGCCGCGAGTCGGCAGCAACCCCGGCACCAGATAGCCGGACACGTACATGTCGGCTTCCCGGCGCAGTTCCTCCGACACGTTGTCGAACGCCAGCACCTCGACCCGGCAACCCTTGTTTTGCAGGGCGCGGACTACTTGCACGAAATCGCCGTCGCCGGTTGCCAGCAGCACCCGATCGAGATTTTCCGATTGCAGCAGCACGTCCACGGCCATGTCGAGATCGGCGTTGGCCTTGCCGTAGCGGTTACCGGCCTCGTCCTGAAACCATTTGACCCGCTTTTCGATGACCTTGTACCCCAACTCGCGCAGAGCGGATTGATAGGCGCGGGCCTTGTCACGATAGACCGTGTTGGTTTCGGCGCGTTCCTCGTCGTAGGACAGGTAAACGTTCAGGCGCAACGGTTCGGCGTGATCGCGGCAGGCGAATTCGCGCAGGAGGTCGTATTGCATGCGTTGCCCGCCGTTGCGTGAAATATTGGCGGCATCCACGTAAACGCCAACCTTGGCATGAGATTTAATATCGATTGTCATGTGCTTATCTAATAGGAATGTAATGGATTGGCTGGAGGAAATGAACTGTACCTAGGGGAGACGGATTGCGGAATGTTTTTATCATAAATCTCGCATGGATCCGCTACATTTTTAGCGGCCATCGTCACGGATGGCGAAACGCGGCCACGAGCGCCGGTTTCGAGCGACGGCGCCGGACCCGCCACCCGCCCGACCGATCCCGCAAGCGCGGCCCGACGCGCCGCGAGCGCGCGCTGGATCAGCGGTGGTCGGCGCTTCCGGCCGACCGCCACTCCGCATCCAGCAGCGGCCTGATCAGATCCAGCGGCACCGGAAACACCACGGTGGTGTTGTTCTGACCACCAATGTCTTTGAGGGTTTGCAGGTAACGCAATTGCAGGGCCTGCGGTTGGGTGGAGATTATCTCGGCGGCCTGACGAAGATGTTCGGCGGCCTGAAATTCGCCCTCGGCATTAATGATCTTGGCCCGCCGCTCGCGTTCGGCCTCGGCCTGACGGGCGATGACGCGGATCATGCTCTCGTCGATATCCACATGTTTGATCTCCACATTGGCGACCTTGATGCCCCAGATGTCGGTCTCGCTGTCCAAAATATTCTGAATGTCCCGGTTCAGCTTCTCCCGTTCGGCCAACATCTCGTCCAGTTCGTGCTGACCGAGCACGGAGCGCAACGTGGTTTGCGCCAACTGGCTGGTGGCGGACAAATAATCCTCGACATGGATAATGGCGCGTTCCGGGTCAACTACCCGGAAATAGATGACCGCGTTGACCTTGACCGAGACGTTGTCGCGGGAAATCACGTCCTGGCTGGGCACGTCCATGACGATGGTGCGCAGGTCCACCCGTCTCATCTGTTGGATGACCGGCACCACGATGACCAGCCCCGGTCCCTTGACCGCCTGAAAGCGCCCCAGGAAAAACACCACGCCGCGTTCGTATTCGTACAGCACCTTGATCGAGGCGGCGACCAGCACCAGCAGCACCAGCAGCGCGATAAAGATCGGATTGAAGATCATGACGGTTCCCCTTTGTCGGAATCCAGCGGTTGCACTAACAGTATCAATCCCTCGCGGCCGATGACCCGGACCCGGTCGCCCCCCCGCAACGGCCGGTCGGCGCGGACGATCCAGGATTCGCCGTGAACCCAGGCCCGGCCGGCGGCGTCCGCCATCACCGTGCCGACCATGCCCAGCAACTCTTCCGCGCCGCTGACCGCTGGCCGGTGGCGCTGCCGGGCGAACAGCGTCGCCAAGCCGATCAGCACCACCGCGCTGGCCAGGGCGAACCCCGCGATCAGGCCGATGGGAATCTCGTAACCCGGGCCGGTTTCGTCCCACAGCAACAGCGAGCCGGCGACGAAAGCAGCGATCCCGCCCAGCCCCAGCACGCCGAAGCTGGGCACGAACGCCTCGGCGATCATGAAGGCCAGACCGAGTAGCAGCAGCGCCAACCCGGCGTAGTTGACCGGCAGCACCTGAAACGCGAACAGCGCCAGCAGCAGGCAAATGCCGCCCAGCACTCCGGGCAGCGCCGTGCCGGGATTGGCCAGTTCGAAGAAGATTCCATAGACCCCTATCAACAGCAGCACGTAGGCCACCATCGGATGGGCGACCACCGCCAGCAACCGGTTCCGCCAGTCGGGCGTGAGGGTTTCAACGGTCAGATTGCGGGTAGACAGCGTTCGTTTATCGCCAGCAATCTCCACCGACCGGCCATCGACCTGTTGCAGCAGAGCGGAGACGTTGCCGGCAATCAGGTCGATCACGCCTTTTTGCAGAGCATCCTGGGCGCTGAGGCTGGCCGCCTCGGTCACGGCCTGCTCGGCCCATTCGACGTTACGGCCTCGCAACTGGGCCAGCGAACGGATGTAGGCGCGGGCGTCGTTGACCACCTTGCGCTCCATGTCGGAACCCGTCGGCGCGGGCTTGTCGGCGGGCTTGTCGGCCGGTTGGTCGGCTGGTTGGTCGGCTGGTTGGTCGGCTGGTTGGTCGGCCGGCTTCGCGGTGTCGGGCTCGCGGGTTCGATCCCGATCGGCCGGCCGGTTCGGCAGCGGCAGGCCACCGATTTGCACCGGCGTGGCGGCGCCCAGATTGGTGGCGGGCGCCATGGCGGCGATGTGGCAGGCGTAGAGAATGTAGGTGCCGGCGCTGGCGGCGCGAGCGCCTTCCGGGGCGACATAACCGATCACGGGTATCGGCGAAGCCAGGATCGCCTGGATAATGTCGCGCATGGAACTGTCCAGGCCACCGGGCGTATCAAGCTTGAGAACGATCACCGCCGCGCCGCGCTCGCGCGCCTGGTCAAGACCACGCACGATGAAATCACGGCTGGCCGGACCGATGGCGCCTTGCACCTCCAGCAGCAGCGCCGAGCCGGACGCCGACGCGGCGGCCAGCGCGCCTCCCGTCCATGCCGCCAGCCATGCCAGTATCATCACTACCCGCAACACACACATTCCACAGCCTCCGTCGATCACCGCGCCACCCCAATCTTTATTTTAGACTGCCGGACACGGGCGCGGTGCGGGCGGTTGCGCGCTCAATCCTCCAGCGCCTCCCGAATCCGGGCCGCCAGCGCCTTGAGTTCCTCGGGATCGCCGGGAGCGCGGCCGTGGGCGCCGGCGCGCTGCCCTTCCCGCATCGGCACGATGTGGACATGGTAATGGAGCACGGTCTGACCGGCGGCGGCACCGTTGAACTGGCTGATGCGCAACCCGTCGGGCGCCAGCGCCTTTTGCACGGCACGGGCGATGCGCCGAGTGGTTCTTGTCACGGCCAGCAGGTCCGGCTCGGCGATCTCCAGCAGGTTGGCGGCGTGTGTCTTGGAGATCACCAGCGCATGGCCCGAACTGGCCGGCTGGATATCCATGAAGGTCAAGGTGTGCTCGTCTTCACAGACCTTGATGGCCGGGATGGCGCCCCGGATGATTTTGCAAAAGATGCAGCTTTCGCTGGGGTTCATGCGGCTGGCCTCCTGAGCGGCAGGCGCTTGAGTAAAAAGTCTTTCCGAGTATGCGCGCGGTTCCGACGCGGGGCGGACCCGGGTCAGGGTTGGCGCTCGACCGTCCGAATCTCCATGCGCATCACCTCCTTGCCTTTCTTATGCTGGGCGATCCGCACCGGCAGATAGCGCAATTCGGGTGCAAACCAAAAAGTAGTGATTCGAGTGTTGCCGGGCTTGGAGTGGCTGACGCGCAGCGCGCGGAGCCGGCCGAGCGGGGTATCCAGCATCTCCTCGCCCTCGTTGCGGATCTGGAAGGCTCTGAGCGCGGTCTCGTCCACCAGCGTGTACTGTTCGGGCAGACGGTCGCGTTGCAAATCCCGCATCACCACCATGTTGAGGCTCAGGGGGTCCACCACGCCGGGCGACAGCGGCAGCGTGGCTTGGCGCGTACCGCTGCGCGCTTCAACCTGGCCGGCTTGCCAGTCGAAACGCAGTTGCACGTTGCCGGATTTCTTGCCGGTTTCCAGCAGCCGTTCGTAACGGGTCGGCTGAATCCGGCCATCGCGGATTTCCCCGCTGGCCCGTTCGTAAACGCGGGCGGACGCCAGCAGCGCCACCAGCCCGTTGGGGCGGACATCCGAACTCATCTGGTAACCGTCCGAACCAACCGCGGCCAGGCTCATGACCGCTTCGCCGAGCGAGAATCCCTGGCCGTACACTTCGTAACGAGCCTGGAAGGGCGCGACGGGCAATCCATCGGCGACGGCGGAGGTTGAGAAACCAAGCGCCAGCCCAGCGGCCAGCGTGGTGGCGTGGAACAATCGTTTCATGCGACGGTGCATCCTTGCCGACCCGACGGCCGGCAATCGGTTTCAAGGATAATGACCGCGCATGATAGACCATTCCCGGCGACCGCGTGTCCACGGATCGCCGCGTTGGCGGGGGTTCAGGTTTGCAGTTGGGTGAGCTGGCCACGACGTTCGCGCAACAGCGTTTCATAGGCGCGGCTGAGCGCACGTTCGTAGGCGCAGTCGCCGGCCTCGCCCATTTCGTTCAGACGCGCCTCGAAAAAGGCGATTTCCTGGCGCAGAAAATCGACGGCCCGATAATCGGCCACTGGATGGCCGCGGCCCCCTGGGCGGGTGCCCAGGGCAAAATCGGCATGCATGAGTTGCTTCTCCTTAATTGCTTATAGTTTTTGCGATTCGAGCATAGCGTAGTTCGAATGAATGAACTCTATATGACACCGGCATGAAATCCGCGTTTCACAAGGTACGGAACCGCATGGACAGATCGACCGCCCGCACGTCTTTGGTCAAGCCGCCGATGGAGATGTAATCGACCCCGGTTTCGGCGATCCCGCGCACGGTGTCGAAATTGACGTTGCCGGAAGCTTCCAGCTTGACGCTTCCGCCAACGATCCGCACCGCCTCGGCCATGGCCGTCAGTTCGAAGTTGTCGAGCATGACGATATCGGGACCAGCGGCGAGCGCCTCTTCCAGTTCGGCCACACTCTCCACCTCCACTTCGACGGTGACGCCAGGATTCAGACGGCGGGCGGCGGCGATGGCGTTGCCGATCGACCCCGCCGCCATGATGTGGTTCTCCTTGATCAACACGGCGTCGAACAGGCCGATGCGATGGTTGCGGCAACCGCCGCGGCGCACGGCGTATTTCTGCGCCAGCCGCAGGCCCGGCAATGTCTTGCGGGTGTCGAGAATCACGGCCTTGGTACCGGCCACGGCATCGGCGTAGCGGCGGGCCAGGGTGGCGGTGCCGGACAGCAGTTGCAGGAAATTCAGCGCGGTGCGCTCGCCGGTCAGCAGGGGCCGGGCCGGACCACGCAGGGTGCAAAGCAACTGATCGGGTTCGATGCGATCACCGTCGGCCGCCCGCCAGTCGATGGCGATCAGCGGGTCGAGCTGGCGAAACACGGCGTCGAACCAGGCGGCGCCGCACAGAATCGCGGTTTCACGGCTGACGACCGCCGCCTCCGCCTGGGCGTGCTCCGGAATCAGCGCGGCGGTCAAATCGCCGCCGCCGACATCCTCGGCCAGCGCCAGGGCGACGTTGGGGTTGGGATCGGGCAGGGTCATGGCAGCTCCTCGGAAAGCGGTTTTGGCGAAACTATAACGCAACGGGGCACGGTATCGCGCGGCGAGGAATAAACTATAGGCTCCATTCAACCACTGTGAGGAGCAAACCCATGCGAGCTATTATTCTGTTCGGCCTGCTGCTGGCGTTCGATGCCGCGGCGCTCGCGGCCGATAGCGGCCCCCTGCGCATCGAGCAGCCCTGGGCGGCCGAAACGCCGCCGGCCGCCCGCACCGGCGCCGCCTACCTGAACATCGTCAACGACGGCGAGGCTGACCGCCTGCTCGGCGCCCAGGCGGAGGTCGCCAGCCATGTCGAACTGCACACCACCGCCATGGATGGCAACATGATGCGGATGCGCAAGGTCGAGGCGCTCGAAGTGCCGGGCGGCGCGACCACCGCGCTGGAACCGGGTGGCCTGCACATCATGCTGATCGATCTGCGGCAGCCGCTGCGCGCCGGCCAAAACTTCTCGCTGACCCTGCAATTCGAAAAAGCCGGCGCACTGCAAGTGCAGATCCCGATCCGCACGCGCGAAGAGATGCAACCCTCGACGACGCAACCCATGCATGATCATGGCCACGGCGACGGGCAGAAAATGAAGATGGAATGAAGCTCCACTGTCCTCGTCTCTACTCGGCCCGTTCCAGCACCGCCGCGTGAGCGGGGCACCGGGCGCGCAGCGCGGCGGCGAACGCGGCCAGCGCCGGTCGATCCGGGAACCGGTGGAGATGGGTGGGGCAGCGGCAGTCGGAGGCGCCGAAGCGAAACGGCGGGCGCGCGCCGCCCAAATCCTCCCGCAGCACCGTCGCCCACAGGCACTCGCGGCGGGTCGGATCGTGGCTGATCCAGACCGCCCGCGGGATGGCGCACTTTCTCAGGTAATCGATGTGCCAGTGCGGGCGGACCACCGGCCGGCGATGATGGGCCAGCCGCGCCGCCGTCCCGCCCGGTCCGAAGGCGCTACCGACGTACACCACCCAACCGGGCTCCAGCCGCAGTTGACAGCGCCGGCCGACCATGATCTCCCCCGCCGCCTCGATGCGCAGCAGCAGCGCGTAGGTCCCCGATCCGGCGACGGGTGCCGGCAGCTTCATGTGAACCTCCCTCTCCTCCAGGCCGGCTTGTGCCATTGCTGACAATTATCCCCTCCACGCGGTGATATCTGCTACAGCTTGTCGTTCCTTTCAGAAAAATTCTGATTAAATATAAATAGTTATGTCACTTTGCCTTCAGGCACGGCGGTTGCTTGTGGCGGTGTGCCGTCCGTTTCCGGATGGTGGCGGATCGTGATCCGCCCTTGACGATTTCATTGCTCAGGTCGCCACTGAAGGAAAGATCGTATGACATTAGCAAGTTCAGTCTTCGCATTCGCAGGGCGCCAAGGTGCGGCACATCCGCTGCTATTGCTGCTACTGCTGCCACTGCTCGGCATGAGCGCATTTCCCGCTTTCGCCGAAACGGTTCATCACGTCAGTGAAGCCAATCTGACGCTACCCAATCTCAACGATACGGCGCTGACCCGCTTTCCCGGCGGCGTCTCGGGTTGGACTCTGCTCGCCTGGGGTCTGCTCGTCTGCGCCGGCGGTCTGGTGTTCGGCGCGGTCATCCACGCCCGGATCCGCCGCCTGCCGGTCCACCGCTCGATGGCCGAGGTCAGCGAGTTGATTTATGAGACATGCAAGACCTACATGCTCACGCAAGGCAAGTTCCTGCTGATCCTGGAAGCGTTTGTCGCGGTCATCATCGTCGCCTACTTCGGCTGGGTCCAACAGATGAACGTGGCGGAGGTGCTGCTGATCCTGGCCTTCTCGCTGATCGGCATCGCCGGTTCACTCGGCGTCGCCTGGTTCGGTATCCGCATCAACACGCTGGCCAACAGTCGCACCGCCTTCGCCGCGCTGCGGGGTCAGGCCTATCCGGTTTACGCCATCCCGCTGCAATCCGGCATCTCCATCGGTATGTTGCTCATCTCCACCGAACTGCTGATCATGCTGGCGATTCTGCTGTTCGTGCCGCCGACGCTGGCCGGCAAATGCTTCATCGGCTTCGCCATCGGCGAGTCGCTGGGCGCCGCCGCCCTGCGTATTGCCGGCGGCATCTTCACCAAAATCGCCGACATCGGCTCCGACCTGATGAAGATCGTCTTCAAGATCAAGGAGGACGATGCCCGTAATCCGGGGGTGATCGCCGACTGCACCGGCGACAACGCCGGCGATTCGGTCGGCCCGACCGCCGACGGCTTCGAGACCTATGGCGTGACCGGCGTGGCGCTGATCAGCTTCATTATGCTGGCGGTGCCAGAAGCCGCCGTGCAGGTGCAACTGCTGGTGTGGATTTTCGTGATGCGGGTGATGATGGTGGTCGCCTCCGCCGCCTCCTACCTGGTCAACGAAGCTCTCGCCAAGCGCCGCTACGGCGGGCAAGCCCGCTTCAACTTCGAGGCCCCGCTGACTTCATTGGTGTGGATCACTTCCGCCGTGTCGCTGATCCTCACTTTTGTGGTGTCGTACCTGCTGATCGGCGGCATCGATATCGGCGGCACGGTCTACGCCAATCTGTGGTGGCAATTGTCGCTGATCATCACCTTCGGCACGTTGGCCGGCGCCATCATTCCGGAAGTAGTCAAGATCTTCACTTCGACCAACTCGGCCCATGTCCGCGAGGTGGTGACCGCTTCGCGCGAGGGCGGCGCCAGCCTGAACATCCTCGCGGGCCTGACCGCGGGCAACTTCTCCGCCTTCTGGATCGGCGTGGTCATCGTCGGCCTGATGGCTGGCGCCAATATCGTGTCGCAGTACGAACTGGCCGCCATCATCAACCCCGATCCGACCAAGGCCACCATCATGGCCGCTGTGTTCTCCTTCGGCCTGGTGGCTTTCGGTTTCCTCGGCATGGGGCCGGTGACCATCGCGGTGGACAGCTACGGCCCAGTGACCGACAACGCGCAATCGGTATACGAACTGTCCACCATCGAGCAATGGCCCGACATCGAGGCCGAGGTGCAACGCGATTTCGGTTTCAATCCCAACTTCGAGGTCGCCAAGGATTTGCTGGAAGAGAATGACGGCGCCGGCAACACCTTCAAAGCCACCGCCAAACCGGTGTTGATCGGCACGGCCGTGGTCGGAGCCACCACCATGGTGTTCTCGATCGTGATGCTGCTGACCGGCGGTCTGACCGAGAATCTCGACAAGCTCTCGCTGCTCTATCCGCCGTTCCTACTCGGTCTGGTTTCCGGTGGCGCCACGATCTTCTGGTTCTCTGGCGCTTCCACGCAGGCCGTGTCCACGGGTGCTTATCGCGCGGTGGAATTCATTAAGGGTCACATGAAACTCGACGGTGTGACCAAGGCTTCCTCCAAGGACAGCAAGAAAGTCGTCGAGATCTGCACGGTGTATGCCCAGAAGGGGATGTTCAACATTTTCCTCGCCGTGTTTTTCGGCACCCTGGCCTGCGCCTTCATCGAACCGTTCTTTTTCATTGGCTACTTGATTTCGCTGGCGATCATCGGCCTGTATCAAGCGGTGTTCATGGCCAACGCCGGCGGAGCATGGGACAACGCCAAGAAGATCGTGGAAACGGAATTGCACGCCAAAGGCACTGATCTGCACGCCGCCGCCGTGGTGGGCGACACCGTCGGCGATCCGTTCAAGGACACCTCATCGGTGGCCATGAACCCGATCATCAAATTCACCACTCTGTTCGGTTTGCTGGCGGTTGAGATGGCGGTCGGCCTCGCCGCGCAAGGCCAGCAGATTCTTACCTTGAATCTGACGGCGCTGTTCCTGGTCCTCAACCTGGTGTTCGTGTTCCGCAGTTTTTACGGCATGCGAATCACGGTTGCGGTGCCCGGCGAAGACAACGAGCTGGAGGGCGAAACCGCCACGGAATCGGCTTGAACGACACTCTTCCGCTGCTTGCGGCTTCGGAGCGGACTGAAAAAGCCTTCGCTTGGGCGAAGGCTTTTTATTTGGAAAAATTTAATTAAAAGCAAAATGTTATAATCGTTAAGGCTTGGTATTACCCTGCTTATTAAGTGGCTTTAATGTTGACAATAATGCTATTATTTAAAATCTTATCTCAATAATGACGCCCAATCATGTGGCGACAGCGGAAAAATATGTCACCGTATCTGCAAGACGATTCAGTCGGGAGGTAGTTATGCAGCATTACAGTTTAAAGTGGACACGTCTTCTTCTGGCAATCGTACTCGCCTCGTTCGGCATGATTACCAGCGCCCACGCGCAAGCGGTTCTGGAATCCCCCGCGCCGGGGGCCTTCGTGCAAAGCGGGGTGGGGCTGATCCGGGGCTGGGTCTGCGACGCCGCGGCGGTCGAGTTCAGCATCGACGGCGGCGCCCCGCAAGCCATCGCCTACGGCAGCGACCGGCCCGACACCGTGGCCACCTGCGGCGACACCAACAACGGCTTTGGCTTCACCCAGAACTGGAGCGAAATCGGCGACGGGGTCCACAACCTGCGCGCCTTCGCCGACGGCGTGGCCTTCGCCGACGTCAACTTCACGGTCACCACCCTGGGCCGGACGTTTCTGACCGGCCTGCGGGCGCAATACACCCTGCGCGACTTCCCCGCCGCCGGCAATGCGCCCCAGGTGCGCTGGGCCGAACCGCAGCAGAACTTCGTATTCGCCCGCCAGGCCACGATCCCGGCCAACACCCCGCCGCCTTCCAACCCCCGGGTGGTGCTGGAATCGCCCACCCAAGGCTCGTACCAAAGCGGGGTCGAACTGATCCGGGGCTGGGCCTGCGAAGGGCAGCGGGTCGAATTCAGCATCGACGGCGGACCGCGGCAGGCCGTCGCCTACGGCACCGACCGGCCCGACACCCAGAGTGTGTGCGGCGACCGCAACAACGGCTTCGGCTTCACCCAGAACTGGAACCGCGTCGGCGAGGGCGCCCACAATCTGCGCGCCTACCTCGACAATGTGGAATTCGCCAACGTCAACTTCGCCGTCACCACCCTGGGCGGGGAATACCTGACCGGACTCAGCGGCCAGTTCACGTTCAACGACTTCCCGGAAACCGGCCAGGCCACCACCGCCGAATGGTCCGAACCGCAGCAGAACTTCATCGTGGCCCGGAGCAGCGCCACCCCGTCCCGGCTGGCGCTGATCGCCGCCATCACCGACGCGCTCAACCCGATGGCGGTGGCCGGCAACGGCGCCGGCGCGGCGGCCGGGGACAGCACCGGCGTGCGCACCGCCAAGCGCGCCGACGGCCAACCCACCCAGCTTGAAGGAATCACCTGGGCCAACAGTCAAACCGGTCAGGCCGCCGACCTGCAACTGGCCCCCGACGGTCTGCCCACCACCTACACCGACTCCAGCGGGGTCGAGGCGCGCTTTAGCGACTACAACCTGAACGAGGCCGCCGCCAGCGTCACGGTGAGTTTTTTCCGCAACGGCGCCGCCCAGGGCGTCCCAGCGACCGTGCCGGTCGAGGGCGGCGGACTGCGCGCGCTGCAAACTCATGGCCGAGCGGGTGCGCCAGGCCATACAAAGCGCCCCGGCCGAATCCGGCCGGCAACTGGCGCCCCTCGGCGCCGACCCCGCCCGGCAGGCCCAAGAAGCCACCCCGTCGCGCTTTACCCTCAGCGCCCTGCTGGTCAACAGCTATTGGTATGGCAGCGTCGCCGCCGGCGACACCCTGTGCGCGGTGCGCGCCGCCGCCGATCAGGCCGGCGTGAGCGGCCTGGTCGCCCCCGAGGCCTGCCAGTCCCCGCTGATCGCCGCCTTTCTGGCCCGGGCCGCCGCCCGGCGCGGCGCGGCGGCCGAACCGCCCGCGTCCGGCATCGATCCGCTGGTGCAGCAGGCCCTGCAGGCCGACGCCGACGTCCCCGATGCCCCCTGCGGCCCGGCCAATACCCCCGCCGTCCTGCCTGGAACCGGCCGCCACCGAACTCCAGATCCGCCAGGGCGAGGACGAACAGATCCCGGTGCTGCCCAGGGAGGAACCGTCGGAGCCGGGGCCAACCCCCACCATCCCCGAGATACCAAAGGGCGTGTTGGCCAGCGACGGCGCTTATCCGGATCGGGTTCGAATCGTGTGGCGGACGGTGGCTGACGCCACTACCTACGAAGTGTATCGTTCCGATTCGTCGAACAGCCGGGGGACTCGAATCGGCACGACTTCGGGAACCCAGTTTGACGACATCTCCGCCACACCAGGCACCACCTACGCCTATCGGGTAAAAGCCTGCAACAGCGCCGGGTGCAGCGATTTCAGCAACCCCGACAATGGGTTCGCCAAACATGAAGATGTGGTGAAGTCGTATTCTGGCTCAAGCAGAGTTTGCTTCACGGTGACCGCGAATTACGGAGTTCAAGGATCCTGCCCCCAACGTTGCGCCTCTACGAATGCGTCGGCGACTCTTGCGAAATCAATCGCTAACCCTCGAAAGACTGGGGTCTAGCTTCACCTACGAGCTTTGACTCAAGAGGGAGTTGCACAGAAACAACACTGATTCGCACAGGGGATCGCTCCTTCACTGCAAATGCCGTGAATGGCAGGTTTTCGTTTTCCTACACCCTATTCAGCGGCGGCAGCCCTGCGTCCACCGTCAACATGCAGGGTTCCTATAGCGACTCTTCCCTATCCGCATCGGGCTCAACTCGCTATGGCGTTACCTTACCGAACGAACAATCGGCCACCATTGATTTTCGGGAAGACATTAGCATGAAGAGTTCTTCACCCTGATCCGGAAAACGCTGGCGAACGGCCACCCTCTCTCATTCTGAGGGGGTGACCGCCTGGCACGCAAACACAGGTCGGAAAGCAAGCGCCCTACTTCATCAGCGGGAAGAGGGCGCGACAGGGACAATTCGCTCCCGGACTACATATTCGGATAATTCGGCCCGCCGCCACCTTCTGGCGTCACCCAGTTGATGTTCTGAGTGGGGTCCTTGATGTCACAGGTTTTGCAATGCACACAGTTCTGGGCGTTGATCTGCAAACGCGGGTTGCCGCCATCGCCGTCGCGGACGATTTCATACACGCCGGCCGGGCAGTAGCGCTGTTCGGGGGCGTCGTACAGCGCCAGGTTGACCTGGATTGGCACGGTTGGATCTTTCAGGGTCAAATGACAGGGCTGATCTTCCTCGTGGTTGGTGTTGGAGATGAACACCGAGGACAGCTTGTCGAAGCTGATCACACCGTCCGGCTTGGGATACTCGATCTTCGGACATTCGCTGGCTTTCTTCAGCTTGGCGTGATCCGGCTTGTGGTGGAAAGTCCACGGGGCCTTGCCACGGAGCAGGTAGGTATCGAGCGCCGAATAGGCGATCGCCGCCCACAACCCCCAACTGAACGACGGCTTGACGTTGCGGACCTTATAGAGCTCCTCCCACAGCCAGCTCTGACGAAGCCGTTCGGGATACTCCGCCACCTCGTCGGCGTCTTGCCCGGCCGCCGCCGCGCCAAACACCGCCTCGGCCGCCACCATGCCGGACTTCATCGCCGTGTGGGTGCCCTTGATCTTGGGCATGTTGAGGAAGCCGGCGGTGTCGCCGATCAGCAGGCCGCCGGGGAAGGTCAACTTGGGAATCGACTGGAAGCCGCCGGCCGAAATGGCGCGGGCGCCGTAGGCGATGCGCCGGCCACCCTCAAACGTGGGCCGGATGTCGGGATGGGTTTTGAAGCGCTGGAATTCGTCGAACGGCGACAGATGGGGGTTTTCGTAGCCCAAGCCGATCACGAAACCCACCGCCACCTGATTATCCTCCATGTGATACAGGAAGGAGCCGCCGTAGGTGCTGGTATCCAACGGCCAGCCGACCGTGTGGACGATATTGCCCGGCTGATGCTTGGCGGGATCGACTTCCCATAACTCCTTGATGCCGATGCCGTAGGTTTGCGGGTCCACGCCGTCGCGCAAGTTGAAACGGTCGAACAGGGTCTTGGTCAGCGAACCGCGGCAGCCTTCGGCGAAGATCGTGTAGCGGGCGCGCAGCTCCATGCCCGGCGCGAATTGCTCGGTCGGCTTGCCCTCCCGGCTGACGCCCATGTCGCCGGTAGCGACGCCCACCACCGCGCCATTATCGTTGTAAAGCACTTCGGCGGCGGCGAAACCGGGGTAGATCTCGACGCCCAGTTCCTCGGCCTGCGTGGCCAGCCAGCGGCACAGATTGCCCAGACTAATAATGTAGTTGCCGTGATTGTTCATCTGCGGCGGCGTGAGCAACCGGTACGAGGTCTCGCGGGTCAGGAACAGGAATCGGTCCTCCGCGGCCGGCGTATTCAGCGGCGCGCCCCGTTCCTTCCAGTCCGGAATCAGCTCGTCCAGGGCGCGTGGTTCCACCACCGCGCCGGACAGGATGTGCGCGCCGACTTCGGACCCTTTTTCCAGCACGCAGACACTGATGTCCTGATTTTGCTCCGCCGCCAGTTGCTTCAGGCGGATGGCCGCCGACAGGCCGGAAGGGCCGGCGCCGACGATGACCACATCATATTCCATAGTTTCGCGTTCCACCGTTCACTCCTTATCAGGCTTTGGTTGGCAGTGGCGGGAACCCTCCCCGAGGGCAGGATTCTCGCAATGGTCGGGATTTTAGGTTTGGCTGTTGGGAGCGATCTTGTTCAAACCAGCGGCTGACCCAAGTATAACATTTTAATTAAAGACAATTTTTTCTAAAAGGCACACTGCCGAATGGGGAAATATCAGGCTTGCAGCGCGCGGCAGCGCGCGGCGTAGCGGCGCCAGACGGCGGGTTCCGGGGTACACACCAAACTGCGCAAGACGTCGCCGAGAATCACCGGGACCAAAGCAGGCGCGTGCTTGCGCGTCCAGCGCAGAAAGCTGCGCAGCCGGCGACGGAGGCAGGCCCGCCAGAGCGCGGGCGGAATCAAATCTCCGTGTTGCTCGGCGAACTTGGCCAGCGTGTCCCAGTTCGCTTCGAACATCATCAATTGGCGACGGCTGGCATTGCCGTCGTGCCGCCGGTAAGCCGCCAGCAAACCGGCCACTCGCGCCACGGCGTACCGCGCGGACAAACGCAGCCAGCAATCCAGATCTTCCAGAGGCAGGGATTCATCGAAACCCCCGATGGCCAGGAACGCCTCGCGGCGCAAAGCCACCGTCGGATTGGCGACGTCATTGTAGCGCAACAACCACAGATAGGCCCGATGATCGGGGCCGGGCGGCCGACGGTTCCGGGTAGCGGAAGACAAGACCTGACCCGCCGCGTCGATAAAGTTCACATCGGCATAGACCAGGGCCAAACGGGGATCGTTCCAGGTTTCGATGGCCTGCTGCTGGCGCCGGATCTTGTCCGGGTAGAGTAGATCGTCGGAGCCGAGCACATGCACCCACTCGCCCCGACAGGCCGCGATGGCGCGGTTGGAGGCGGCGCTCACCCCCCGGTTGGCCTGATGGATCACGTTCAGCCGTTCGAAGCGATCGGAATGCGTTGCGGCGAAACGCTCGGCCACCGCCAGGGTGGCGTCGGTGGAGCCATCGTCCACCACCACCAGCTCCAGCCGGGGATAACTCTGAGTCCTCACCGACTCCAGACAGGCGCCGAGGAAAGCGGCGTGATTGTGGGCGGGCACCGCCACGCTGACCAGCGGCAGGCTCATTTTTCCACCAGCAGAAAATACTGCACTGCCAGGAACTCGCCGAGCAGCCGGTGTGGATACCACCAGCGGCGGTATTTGGGCTTGATGTAGGGCGCGATGACCTCTACCCGCCAACCGGCCCGACCGACCGCGTCCAGCAGGCTGGAGCGGGTGAAAAAATGCAGGTGGGTGCGATCCAGGATGCCGGCGTCGGCGTAGTCGAAGCGGCCCTGGAACAGCAGCGGCAGCACGACGCTTTTGTGGCGCACGTTGGGCACGCTCAACAACAACCGCGCGCCGGGCCGGGCGCGACGGTGCAATTCCGTCAATACCTGCCAGGGATCGATCAGGTGTTCCAGCACATCGGCCATGATCAGCAGATCGTAGTCGGTCCAGGGCACCTGCTCCGCGATGGCCGCCAAGTCGACCGCCCATACCTGGTGAAGCAAGTCCGCCGCCCGGATCGCCGCTTCCGCGTTGGGCTCGATCCCGTCGCAGCGTTCGGCCAGACCGTCCAGCAACAATTGCCGGCCCAGGCGACCGCTAGCGCAGCCGATATCCAGCACGGCCCCAAAGCGGCCGTGAACGCGCAGAAAATCCACCAGATCCCGCCGGTCGGCGGCGTAATAGCGGCTCATGATCTCGGTTTGCGGCCGACGATGGGTCAGCGGCGGGAGCGGGGTTGGCGCGAGTGACTCACAGCCCGACCCGATCCAGCCAGGCGGCGAAACACCGCCGGCCCAACGCCGCGGCGACGGCGGCATAACGGGCGGTGTCGGCCCGCAGCGCCGCCACGCTCAGGCCCGGCGTCTGGCCGATCTCACAGGCGTGGCCGATGAACCAGCGCTCCAACCCCCGGGTGGTGGTTTCGATATGGAATTGCAGCGCCAGCGCGTGCTCGCCCCACGCAAACGCCTGATTGGGATAGAGGTCGGTGGAGGCCAGCCGTTCGGCGCCTTCGGGTAGATCGAAGGTGTCGCCGTGCCAGTGCAGCACCGGCGCCTCGTCGGCGAACGCCGCCAGAGGGCTTTTCCGACCGGCTTCGGTCAGCGCCAGCGGTTTCCAGCCGATCTCCTTCCGTCCGCCCGGGTAGACTCGCGCCCCCAACGCCTGGGCGATCATCTGAGCTCCCAGACAGAGGCCCAGCGTCGGCTGGCCGGCGTCCAGCCGTGCCCGCAGCACGCGCAGTTCATCGTGGATAAAGGGATAGACATCGCCTTCGTAGACCCCGATGGGGCCGCCCAGGATCACCAGCAGATCGTCGATCGAGGGGTCCAGCGTGGTCAGATCGTCGTAACCGGCTTCCAGATAGCGAACGGTGCAGCCGTGCTCGGCCAGCACCGGGGCGAAAGCATCGAGATCCTCGAAGGCCACATGACGGATGGCGAGAACGGTTTTCATGGATGTACTCGTGTGGCTGGGGAGTACGGGCGACCCCGTGCCTGCCGCCCGCGAGCCGGGGAAAATGCAGCGTAGCTGGATTGAAACCTGGCGGAGAGGGAGGGATTCGAACCCTCGGACCCTCGCGGGTCAACGGTTTTCAAGACCGTCGCAATCGACCACTCTGCCACCTCTCCAAGTGACCGGGATTGTAGCCGCACATCCCCAACCGTGCCAGCACCCCGGGATGGCTGTTCCGCTACGGCAGCATCCCGGCGTTGGCCGGCGGCCGGCCCCAAAACAGCGCGTGCAACCAGAGCAGGGTATCCGGGTCCGAAATCAGATCGCGCTTCTGCGCCGCGCTCAGGCTGTCGGGGCCTTCTTCCTCCAACTGATGAACCAGCCCTTCCAGATAATGCCGGCGGCGCTTGCCGGGTGGCTCGCTCTCCGGCAGCAACGACAGGTGCAGCGCATTGACGTAGGGATCGGTCAGCGCCTGGACGAAGCGGCTGGTCGGCTGATCACACAACACCGGCAGCACCGGATCGACCGCCCGCAGATTCTCATCCAGGTAGCGCAGCACCGGCGGCGGCTCGGTTTCCTCCGGCGTCAGGAACAGGCCCAGCTCGCGCGACTTGCGGCCCAGGGCAATGCTGCTGGACAGTATCGAAACCGGAATCGACAGCAGCAATCCCAGCAGCACCGGCGTAAACCACCAGAAAAACGCCGGCATGTACTGATAGCTCAACACGCCGGCGATAACGCCGGTCAGGGTATGCCCGCCGTGCGCCAGCGCTGCTTCCTTGAAGCTGGTCATGTGATCGCCACGCTGCTGCGTCGGCCAGCCGACGGCGCGACGCAGCAGGATCGCCAACACGAACTTGGTCTGGAACAGCATCAGCACCGGCGCCGTCAGCACCGAAAACACCGTCTCCAGCACCACGCTCAGGGTCGCCGCGAACATTCCGCCGTAACCGCGACGCAGCCGGCCATCTTTCAATAGCAGCAGCAACGCCAGCAGTTTGGGCAGGAACAGCATGGTCAGCGTCACCAACAGCACGGTGGTCATTTCCACCGCGAACGACACCGGCCACACCGGTATCCAGTTCTCGCCGAAAAAATAGATCGTCTCCTGCCGAGTCTGGATGAACGCCTCCACGCCGGTGGCGAGCAGGAACAACAGCCACAGCGGCGAGGCCAGATAAGACATGACGCCCATCGAAAAATGCAGCCGGCTCAGGGCATTGAAACCGTGGGCCAGCGCCAGCCGCAGATGTTGCAGATTGCCCTGGCACCAGCGGCGGTCGCGTTTGGCGTAATCGATCAGGGTCGGCGGGATTTCCTCATAGCTGCCGTCCAGATCGTAGGCCAGCCAAACCTCCCAACCGGCCCGCCGTAGCAGCGCCGCCTCGACAAAGTCGTGGCTGAGGATCGCGCCGCCGAACGGCTCCCGACCCGGCAACTTCGGCAAGCCGCAGTGCTCCAGGAACGGCCGCACCCGGATGATGGCGTTGTGACCCCAGTAGTTGCTCTCGCCGAGTTGCCAGTAGTTCAGCCCGGCGGTGAACATCCGCCCGTAGATGCTACCGGCGAACTGCAAGATGCGGGCAAACAGCGATTCGCGGTTGACCGGCACCGGCGGCGTTTGGATCAGCGCCACGTCCGGATGGCACTCCATCAGCCGCACCATGTCCACCAGCGTGGACCCTTTCATGATGCTGTCGGCGTCCAGCACGATCATGTAGCGGTACCGGCCGCTCCAGCGGATGCAGAAATCCTCCAGATTGCCGCTCTTGCGGTCGGTGTTCTCCGGCCGGTTGCGGTAGAAAATTCGTCCCTTGCCGTCCAGTGCCCGCACCATGTCCTGCCAGCGCAATTCCTCCTCGACCCACACGTCGGGATCGCGGGTGTCGCTGAGGATGAAAAAATCGAAGCCCGCCAACTGGCCGGTTTCCGCCAGCGACCGGTGGATGGCGCGCAGGCCGGCGAACACCCGCTCCGAATCCTCGTTGTAGATCGGCATCAGGATCGCGGTGCGCGGCGGCGGCGCGGCGGGGTCGGGCGGCGCGGCCGGCCGTTGGTGGGAAATCGCCCAGCGGTCGCGGCCGAGCAGGATCATGAAAAAACCCATGAGCGCTGTCCAGAACGACATGCAAATCCAGCCGATCAGGATCGTGTACAGCAGCAGCAGCAACAATTCCATCGGACTGAAACCGTTGCTCTGAAACACGCTGACCAGCAGCCCCAGGGCGATCAGCGTGGTCAGGTTCGCCAGCAGAAAGAATACCAGTCGGCGGAGGGCATGCCCCTGCGCCGACGGTCGAACGGATGGGGTCATGAAGGAGGCATTCCGGAAGGAGAAGAAACGCCCCGCCGCCGCCAGCGGCCCAGCGGGTCCAACAGCGAAAACAGCTCGATCCGCTGGACCGGCATGGCACCGGGAGCGGGCGCCGGGGTGGGCTCGGCCAGCACCGCGCGCAGGGCATCGGTGACGTCCCGCGCCGCGCCGGGCGGCGCGAACAATACCGCTGGCCAATCCGGCACCGCGCCGCTCAGCAACGCCGCTCGCGCCGCCGCCAGCGCCCGTGACCGCCGGGGCAGATCGAGCGTCTGCGCCAGCCAGTCATCCAGCAGATCCCGCGCCGCCGCCAGCGCTCCCGTCAGCAGATCCGGGAATTCGGGCGGATCGGGCACGCGGCGCAGCGCTTGTTCGCTCAGCGCCGCGACCTGATCGGGGTCGGTCACCCCCAACGCCCGCCAATAGGCGCCCAAGCGGCCGAGCAGCAGGTCGTTGGAAGGCGTCGCCGACGGCGGCGCCAAATACAGTGCCGCGGCGTTCACCGGGGCGCGGTCCACTGATAGCTCCAGGTTTCGGTCAGCACGTCGTCGCCGAGCTTCAGAAAGCAGCGCAATTCGGCCGAGTCGTTTCCTTGTGGCAGCAGTTCGAAGGATGCGCGCCAGCCTTGGGTGTAGGTGTTTTTCTGGACCACGATGTTCTGAACCTGGCCGGTAGACGCGCTGATCATCGCCTTCACCGGGGCATCCTCCGGCAATTTGGCCAAGGCTTCGCCGCTGAAATCGATCACGAACCGCCGCCGCGAGGAATCCAGATCGCCGGCGCCGCCAGCGCCCACCCGGCTGGTCAACACATGGCCGCCCGGCGACAGGTTCGGCAGGTCGAGGAAGAAATACAGGCGGTAGTTGAATTCCAATTGCTGGCTGGCCTCGACCGGCTTCCTTGGGCTCCAAAACACGGCGATATTGTCGTAACGTTCGGCGGTGCTGGGGATTTCGATCAAGTGCACCGAACCCCTGCCCCACTCGCCCTCGGGTTCGATCCAGACGCTCGGCCGGATATGGTAATGCGCCTCCAGGTCCTGGTAGTCGTCGAAATCGCGGTCGCGCTGCAACAAACCGAAGCCACGCGGGTTGTTGTCCTGGAAGGCGCTGATGCGCAGCCGGGTCGGATTGTTAAGCGGCCGCCAAATCCATTCGCCGTTGCCGGCGGCCATTAGCAAACCGTCGGAATCGTGCACCTGCGGGCGGAAATCGTCGAAGAACCGCTCGTTCAAGGCCCCGTGGTAAAACATGCTGGTCAGCGGCGCCACGCCGAGTTTCTGCACGCCGTCGCGGACGAAGAGGTTGGTTTTAACCTCAATCTGGGTGTTGACGCCCGGCTTGATGACGAAGCGGTAGGCGCCGGTCAGGCTCTGGCTGTCCAGCAGTGCGTACACGGTCAACTCGGTGGCGTCCTTGCTGGGCTTTTCCAGCCAGAACTCGCGGAAATAGGGAAATTCCTCGGGCTTGGGCAGGCCGGTATCGATGGCCAAGCCGCGCGCCGAGAGGCCGTAGTTCTGATTCTGGCCGACGGCGCGGAAGTAGCTGGCGCCCAGAAACACCGCGACCTCGTCGTAATGGCTATCGGTATGCAGCGGATACAACACTTTGAAGCCGGCGAAACCCAAATCCTTGGGCAGTTCCTCCGGCACCTTGTTCTTGCCGTAGTCGAACAGATCGTTGGCGTACTCCAGAGGCCGGCTCTCGCCCTCGTCGACCACGTTGATGGCGACCCGTTGGAAGAACAGGAAACCCAGCGGCGCGAATTGAATCTCGAACGGCAGCGCCTGGTCGCGCCACAGGCTCTTCTCCGCCCTGAAGCGGATGTCGCGGTACTGGTCGTAATCCAGGCTCTTGAGAAAATCGGGCAGCGTGTTGCTCTGCGCCTGAAACGGCTGGGTCGCCAGCACTTCGGCGCGGCGGCGAACATCGGCGAAATTGAAGCGTTTGGGGGGTGGCGTCGTGGCCTGGGTGGACTCGGGCACGTTGGGGGCGCCGAAACCCGCCACCGGGCAGAACCCGACGCCGGCCAGCAGAATCAGACTCAGCAGCATGCGAAATTTCACGGTATTACAGCTCCCTGGACGTGTAATCCAATGAGTTTAACTGCAAGTTTCCAAGCATGGGTATTGTATGGTTATTGGGTCGTTCCGACCATGCCTGGCGCCAGCGCCATCGAAGGCAAGGAAGATTCCTCGCCATTTCGGCAATCCCGGCCAGTAGGCTCCCCGTTTATCGGCGGTCCACCGGCCGGGTCCTGCGTCTGGCCCTACATATTCCGTCGATACTGGCCGCCGACCTCGAACAGGGCATGGGTAATCTGTCCCAGCGAGCAACAGCGTACCGCGTCCACCAGCACCGCGAACAGGTTCTCGTTGGCGATGGCCACCTGTTTCAGCCGCGCCAACATCCGGTCGCCTTCCGGGCGATTCCGCTCCTGGAATTCCCGCAGCCGCCGCAACTGGCTCTGCTTTTCCTCCTCGGTGGAACGGGCCAGTTCGACTTTGACCTGATCCGGCTTGGCGTTGAGATTGCGGAAGGTGTTGACGCCGATGATCGGCAGCGAGCCGTCGTGCTTGAGGGTTTCGTAATACAGCGATTCCTCCTGAATCTTGCCGCGCTGATAGCCGGTTTCCATTGCCCCCAGCACTCCGCCGCGCTCGCTGATCCGCTCGAACTCCCGCAGCACCGCTTCTTCCACCAGATCGGTCAGCTCCTCGATGATGAACGCGCCCTGATTGGGGTTCTCGTTCTTCGCCAAGCCCCATTCCTTGTTGATGATCAACTGCACGGCCATGGCTCGCCGCACCGATTCCTCGGTCGGGGTGGTGATCGCCTCGTCGTAGGCGTTGGTGTGCAGGGAATTGCAGTTGTCGTAAATGGCGATCAACGCCTGCAAGGTGGTGCGAATGTCGTTGAAATCCATTTCCTGGGCGTGCAGCGAACGGCCCGAGGTCTGAATGTGGTATTTCAGTTTCTGGCTGCGCTCGTTGGCGCCGTACTTGTCGCGCATGGCCGCGGCCCAAATTCGCCGCGCCACCCGACCCATCACCGCGTATTCCGGGTCCATGCCGTTGCTGAAGAAGAACGATAGATTCGGGGCGAAATCGTCGATGTGCATCCCGCGCGCCAGATAGGATTCGACGTAGGTAAAGCCGTTGGCCAAGGTGAAGGCCAGTTGCGAAATCGGATTGGCGCCGGCTTCGGCGATGTGATAGCCGGAAATCGATACCGAGTAGAAATTCTTGACGCCGTGATGGACGAAATACTCCTGAATGTCGCCCATCATCTTCAGCGCGAACTCGGTGGAGAAAATGCAGGTATTCTGACCCTGATCCTCCTTGAGGATATCGGCCTGCACCGTGCCGCGCACGTTAGCCAACACCCACTCCTTGATCTTCTCGATCTCGTTGTCGGTCGGCGGTCGATGATTGTCGCGTTCGAACTTCTCGATCTGCTGATCGAAAGCCGTGTTGAAAAACATCGCCAGAATCATCGGCGCGGGACCGTTGATGGTCATGGACACCGAGGTGGTCGGACAGCACAGATCAAAGCCCGAATACAACACCTTGAGGTCGTCCAGCGTGGCGATGGAGACGCCGGAATTGCCGACCTTGCCGTAGATGTCCGGCCGCTCGTCCGGGTCGCAACCGTACAGCGTCACCGAGTCGAAGGCGGTGGACAACCGGGTGGCCTCGGCGTGCTCGGACAGTTTCTTGAAGCGGCGGTTGGTGCGGAACGGGTCGCCCTCGCCGGCGAACATCCGGGTCGGGTCCTCGTTTTCGCGCTTGAAGGCGAACACCCCGGCGGTATAGGGGAAACTGCCGGGCAGATTCTCCAGCATCATCCAGCGCAGCAGTTCGCCATGTTCCTCCAGGCGCGGCAGCGCCACCTTGGGAATGCGGGTGCCGGACAGCGAGCGGCTGGTCAACTGGGTGCGGATTTCCTTGTCGCGAATCTTCACTACATACTCGTCGCCCAGGTAACTTTCCCGCACCTGCGGCCACATATCCACCAGCTTGCGGGCGTGAGGGTCCACCCGCGCTTCGACCTGTTCCAGCAGCGGGTCCAGATCGGCGCTGGATTTACCCGTCGTTTCCAGCAACGTCTTGACCGCGCGCAACTGCTGGCGCTGGCGGATCAGTCCGACCTGCTCCTCCACCTGCCGGTGATAGCCGCGCACGGTGTCGGCGATTTCCGCCAGATAGCGGGCGCGGGCCGGCGGCACGATCACGATTTGGCCGCTGGAAGCCTTGTTCGCCACCGGCGGCAAGCGGCCCGGCAGCAGATCCAGCCCCCTGTCGCGCAACAGCCCCACCACGCCGTGATAGAGCGCGCTCACGCCGTCGTCATTGAAGCGGGCGGCGATGGTGCCATAAACCGGCATTTCCTCCGGCGACTGGCCGAACGCCTTATGGTTGCGCTGCACCTGCTTGCGCACGTCGCGCAGCGCGTCCTCGGCGCCCTTGCGGTCGAACTTGTTGATCGCCACCGCATCGGCGAAATCGAGCATGTCGATCTTTTCCAGTTGCGAAGCGGCGCCAAATTCCGGGGTCATCACATACAGCGAGCGATCCACCAGCGGGACGATGGCGGCGTCGCCCTGGCCGATGCCGGAAGTCTCGACGATCAGCAGGTCGAAACCGGCCAGTTTGCAGGCCGCCAGGATGTCGCCCAGCGTCTCGGGCACCTCGCTGCCGGCGGCGCGGGTGGCCAGCGAACGCATGTACAGATTGGGACCGGCCACGGCGTTCATGCGGATGCGGTCGCCCAGCAGCGCCCCGCCGGTCTTGCGCCGCGAGGGGTCGGCGGCGATCACCGCTATTTTCAGTCGGTCGTCCTGATCCAGCCGGAAGCGCCGCACCAGTTCGTCGGTCAGCGAGGACTTGCCGGAACCGCCGGTGCCGGTGATGCCCAAAACCGGTACCGTGCGGGCCTGGACCTGATCGAGCATTTGCTGGCGCAGCGCTGGAGCGACCGCCTGATTTTCCAGCGCGGTGATCAACCGGGACAGCGCCCGCCAGTCACCGGCCTGGACCTCATCGAGAGTCTGGGGCGCGTACTGGGCGGGATCGGTGTCGCAGACCGTGACCATGTGGTCGATCATGCCCTGCAAGCCCATGGCCTGACCGTCCTCCGGCGAGAAAATGCGCGCGACGCCGTACTGATGCAGTTCGTGGATCTCCTCGGACACGATGACGCCACCGCCACCGCCAAAGACCTTGATGTTGGCCCCGCCGCGCTCCCGCAGCAGGTCGATCATGTACTTGAAAAATTCGACATGGCCGCCCTGATAGGAACTGATGGCGATACCCTGGGCGTCTTCCTGCAAGGCGGCGGTGACGATGTCGTCCACCGCGCGGTTGTGGCCGAGATGGATGACTTCCGCCCCGCTGGCCTGCAGGATGCGGCGCATGATGTTGATCGAGGCGTCGTGGCCGTCGAACAGGCTGGCGGCGGTCACGAAGCGGACTTTGTGCCGGGGCCGGACCTGATCTACGCCGGGCGTGGGGGATCTGAACGAGCTGATGACTGCGGACATGGAGAATTCTCCTTAAAAAAAGTAATACGCTTTATGTGCTAAATAATACGCCTTTACGGCGACTCTTGCGGCGAGAAGCCGCGCCCACACCGTGCCGAATCTTGCCTGATCCCGCCGACCCCATGAAAACCGGACAATCCCGTTCTATTGGATTTTCAACACGCTGCCCGCCTTGGCTCATGGAACTGGCTGGCGCCGCCGTCGCCAATCCCACCGGTTACGGGTTTCGCGCCAAGGGGATCAAGCAAACCACTGACTGGCCGGATGGTGTACGGGATGGTGTACGGGATGCTTCCGCCGGCGATTCTTGCCACGCCGGTCGAAGCTCAGGATGTTCGCTGGCTGCTTCGGGTTGCCAGGCACGCCATGATTTCAGCGAACTCACTTGTCATGGTGACCACAATGGTAAAAGGAACTGGAAAGCAAAGTTTGCCAATATGGTTGCAATTCTTGCCAGCAATAACGCCGACATGGTTGCAATTCTTGCCAGCAATAACGCCGACATGGTTGCAATTCTTGCCACTCTGAATAGTATTGGTATTTAAAATATGAACTGACGATCCGAACGAGTATGCGTGTGATGACCGAGGTCGCGATAACACCCGTGGCGTTTGTTCGAGCAATCGTTGCCGCATACCAACGCTATGGCAAAGATCCAAGCCATGCTCTTCGGCGTGCGCGAATGACGCCAGAATTCCTGCTGGACTCCACGAACAGAGTCACCGCGTCTCAAATGGAGATCATGTTCGGTATTGCCATACAGGAGCTTGACGATGAGGCGCTTGGGTGGTTTTCACGCAAACTTCCCTGGGGCGCCTATGGAATGCTATGCAGGGCCTCTCTAAGCTCGCCTACATTGGAAGTAGCCTTGAAACGCTGGTGTCGTCACCATCGGTTGTTAGCCGATGACATTACGCTGAAATTTGACGTTACCAAAGCGGCGGCATCCATCGCCATTCAAGTCAACAGGGATTTGGGCGCAATGGAGGAGTTCTGCTTCGCCACGCTCTTTCGATATATTCTTGGATACGCCTGTTGGGCGATTAATTCGCGGATACCTTTACTGGAGGCCTGTTTCCCTTTCGATCCTCCAGAGCATCTTGAGGTTTATCGAGCGCTTTTTCCTGGCTCGCTGCATTTTTGTTCTCAAGTAGCCAAGATAAGTTTTGATCCGCAATACGCGGCGCTGTCTATTCGCAGAGACGACCGGGCGTTGAACAAGATGCTCCAGCAAGCGCTTCCTCTGACGATGTTTCCCTATCGGCGGGATCGGCTACTGGTTCAGCGCGTTCGCGAACTTTTGAGAATGCAATCCGATAGCCCGCATACAGGCGAATCGCTTGCCACGGAACTCCATGTGTCGTCCAGGACGCTGCACCGACAGTTGCGGGAAGAAGGCACATCGTTGCAGGTTCTAAAGAATGAAGTTCGGCGGGACCGAGCAGTTGACCTGCTGAACAGAACGTCCAGACCCATCAAACAAATTGCACCGGCCGTAGGCTTTCTCAACGAAAAAAGTTTTTCTCGCGCGTTCAAACAGTGGACTGGTGTGACGCCGGAATCCATCCGGGAAAACGCGGAAAGGAGATTGGTCTGAAGCCCCTGACCGACGCCCTCGGCGTCCGCCACTCGCCCACCGGTTCCACCGCCCGCATCGTCTCGCTGGTGCCCAGCATCACCGAACTGCTGTTCGCGCTGGGGCTGGAAGATCAAATCGTGGGCCGCACTCATTACTGTATCCATCCTCAACCCGCTGTCGCGGCCATCCCCAGTGTCGGCGGCACCAAGAAAGTCAAATATGCCCGGCTGCGGGCATTGCAGCCCAGCCACGTCATTGTCAACATCGACGAAAACCCGCGCGAACTGGCGGAACGGCTGATGGCCGATGGCTTGCCAACGATCGTGACTCATCCGCTGGCGCCGGAAGACAACGTGCCGCTGTATCGACTGATCGGCGGTATTTTCGACCGCGCGGCGGAAGCGGAGGCGCTGGCGGCCAGGTTCGAGCGGAAGCTGACCGAACTGCGGCAAGTCGCCTGGCCTCGGCGGCGGGTGCTGTATTTGATCTGGCGCAAGCCGTGGATGGGCGTCAGTCGGGATACCTACATCGCCCGCATGTTGGCTCTAGTGGGTTGGGAGACCCTGCCGGTCGAGTCGGATGCGCGCTATCCCCAGTTGGAACTGGACCGGGCGCTGCTGGACGCCGCCGATCTGATCCTGTTCAGCAGCGAGCCGTACCGATTTCTACCGGAAGATTTGGAAATCTTCGCCCGGGAGCACGACTGTCCGCCCGAGAAGTTGCGGCTGATCGATGGGGAAATGACCTCGTGGTATGGCAGCCGGGTGATTCAGGGGTTGCGTTATATGGGGCAATTAGCTCGCGAAGTTTCCGCGCCCGCTCTCTGATCGTGCGCCCTTGACCGCATCAAGCTGTTTCAGGTGTAGCCAACTTGGCGGTAAAACACCGTGAGCGCGCTGCCCCTCGCGCGAAAACTCCACCCGATCCCTTCAGGCGCCCGCTTCGTGCAACACCCCCACCGGCTTGGCTTCGACCCGGCGCTTGACGCGGGCATCGAGCACGTTCTTGACGGCGATCAGACAACCCAGGCCGATAAACGCCCCCGGCGGCAGAATCGCCAACAGGAAACCGCGATAATCGTCGATCAGATGCAGGGTTAGCCCCTTGCCGAGATCCCCGAACAGCAGATCGGCCTGAGCGAACAGCGTCCCCTGCCCCACCGCTTCCCGCAACGCGCCCAGCAACACCAGCGCCAGCAGGAACCCCAATCCGGTGGCGAGGCCGTCCACCGCCGCCTTCGCCACACCGTTCTTGAAAGCGAACGCCTCGGCGCGGCCGATCACGCAGCAGTTGGTGACGATCAAAGGGATGAAAATGCCCAGCACGATGTAGAGCCCCGGCAAAAAGGCGTGCATCGCCAGTTCCACGGCGGTCACCACGCAGGCGATCACCATGACGAACACCGGAATCCGCACCTCAGGCCGCACCAGATTGCGGATCAGCGACACCGCCACGTTGGAGGTCAGCAGCACCAGCAGGGTCGCCAGACCGAGTCCCAGGCCGTTAACCACCGAGTTCGACACCGCCAACAGCGGGCATAAACCCAGCAGCGCCACGAAACCCGTGTTCTGGGTCCACAAGCCGTCCTTGAGAATCTTCCCATAGCTCGTTTCGCTCATGATTGCTCCTCTCGCACAGATCGCCGCCCGCACCCTCAACATCTTTGTAACCGTTTACTCCCCTCGCCCACTTGCGGGAGAGGGGTGGGGGTGAGCACCATGGTTTCAAAGGCTTGCCCCCTCACCCTAAACCCGGCCCCCTCGCTTCGCTCTCCCCCTCGGCAGAGGAGAGGGGACTGAATGGTACAACTCTTTCAGGGGCGAGGAGACTGGCTGACCGTCTTCACCCCGGACGCCGGGGCGAACAGTTGCTCACGGTGGGCGAGGACGTACTCCAGAAACTTATGAGTAGCTCTAACCACCGCTCGCGGGGTAATGGTCGCGCCGGTGAACTGGTCGAACGCGCCGCCATCCTTTTTGACCTTCCATTTTTCCGGCGTTGGATCGGTCAGCGAACGGCCGGTAAACGCTAGAATCCACGGTGAGCGTTTCTCGTCGATGGCGTCGCCCAGACCGGGGGTCTCCTTGTGCGCCAACACCCGCACCCCGGCCAGGGTTCCGTCGGCATACACCCCGACCAGCAGTTGAATCGGCCCACTGTAGCCGTCCGGGGCGGTCGGCGTGGCGAACAGCGCCACCGGCTGGCCGTCGCGACGCGCCCGATAGACGGTGACCGGCTGGTCGGCGCCCAGCCACTCCGGCGCCACCACCTCAATGTGATCGTCGATCACGCGGTTATCGTAGCGTTCAGCCGGCACCAGCCGGTTCAGGCTCGCTTCCAGCGCCGCCCGGTTGGCCGCCGCGATGATGTCCTTGGTGCCGCTATGGGTTACGGCGACCAGCCCGGTGCCGACCACGGCGAAGCCGGTTAGGATCAGGGCGGCGATCCCCATGCTACGCGCGGTTTTCATCCGCCCCGCGCCCCAAACACTCGCGGCTGGGTATACAGATCGATGGTGGGCGCGGCGATGTTCATCAGCAGCACCGAAAACGCCACCCCGTCGGGATAGCCGCCGAACGCCCGGATGATGTAGATCAGCACGCCGATCCCGGCGCCGTAAATCAACCGGCCGCGCGGCGTGGTGCTCGCCGTGACCGGGTCGGTGGCGATAAAGAAGGCGCCGAAGATCGCCGCGCCGCTCCAGAGGTGAAACCAGGGCGGTGCATAACGCTGCGGGTCGATCAGATGGAACACGGTGGCGATCACCGCCAGCCCGCCCAGCATCCCGACCGGAATCCGCCAGTCGGCGGCGCGGGTGTAGATCAGCCACAGCCCACCCGCCAGAAAACCCAGCGCCGCCCATTCCCAGCCGCTGCCGGCCACGATGCCGAACACCGGACTGTTGCGGATCTCGGTCACCGTCAAGCCCAGACCGAGTTGGGTACGCAACACATCGAGCGGAGTCGCGCCGGTCAGCCCGTCCGCGACGACCCCCCCCGCGCCGCCGAAGATGATCTCCAGCGTGTCCGGCAAGCCCAGTGCGTGCGCTTGCCCGACCCCGTGAGGGATCAGCCAAGTGCTCATCTCGCGCGGAAATGAGATCAACAGCACCACGTAGCCGACCATGGCCGGATTGAAGGGGTTATAGCCCAAGCCGCCGTAGAGATGTTTGGCGACCACGATGGCGAAGGCGACGCCCAAGACCGTCAGCCACCACGGCGCCAGCGGCGGCAGCGCCGCCGCCAGCAACCAGGCGGTAACCACGGCGCTAAAGTCGCCCAAATGCACGGCCAGAGGCTTGCCCCGCGCCACCAGCATCAGCGTTTCCGCCGCCAGCGCCACCACGGTGGCGACCGCCAGATTGACCAACACGCCCCAACCGAAAAACCAGGCCAGCGCCGCGACGCCAGGCGCCATCGCGTACAGCACCCGGCGCATCACTTGGCCGATGCTGGTTTCGCGCAGAATATGGGGAGAAGTCGCGGTCCGGAAACGCATCGCCGCTCAGCCGTCCCGCCCGGCGCCGTCGGTGGCGACCGCGCTTGGTGGCTTTGCCACATCCACCGGCGCGGCGGCCCGGTCCGGCCGGGCGCGGGCAACCGCCGCCTCGATGGGCAACTTGTCCACCTCGGTCACCGCCGCCGGTGCCGGGCGGGGCGGCGCTTTCTGGCGCAGTTTGGCTTCCCGTTCCTTCTGCTCGCGCTCCAACCGTTCCAGTCGGGCCTGATGCCGCTGTCGGGCCAGCTCGGCTTTTTGCTTCTCTTTCTCCTGCGCCCAGATTTCGTTCTTGGCGTAGCGGTAGAACTGCACCAGCGGGATGCGGCTGGGGCAAACGTAACTGCAACAGCCGCATTCGATGCAACTGAACAAGTGATAATCCTGCGCCTTGTCGAACTCCTTGGCGTGGGCGTGCCAGTACAACTGCTGCGGCAACAGGTCGGCCGGACACACCTCGACGCAGGCCCCGCAGCGGATGCAGGGCATCGGTGGCTGTTCGGGCGTCAACTCCTCGGCGCCGGCGGCCAGGACGCAGTTGGTGGCCTTGGTCACCGGCACGTCGTCGCCGTGCAGGGCAAACCCCATCATCGGTCCGCCCATGATCAACCGCTCGACCCCGTCCCGATAACCGCCACATAACTCGACCAACGCGGAAAACGGCGTGCCCAGCAAGGCCTCGACGTTGCCCGGCCGGGCTATTTGACCGGTCACGGTAACGATGCGGGATAGCACCGGTTCGCCAAAATCAATGGCGCGATGGACAGTGTAAGCGGTGGCGACGTTGAAACACTGGACCCCGACATCGACCGGCAAGCCGTCGACCGGGGTCTCCTTGCCGGTCAGCAGCCGGATGAGCTGTTTGACGCTGCCGCTGGGATAGCGGGTCGGCACCACCCGGACCTGATAACCGGTTCCGGCACAGGCGGCGGTCATGGCGACCGCCGCTTCCGGCTTGTCGTCCTCGATGCCGATCAACACCTCGCGTGGCTCCAGCAGATGCACCATGACGTGCAGACCGGCGACGATTCCGGCCGCCCGCTCGCGCATCAGCCGATCGTCGCAGGTGATCCAGGGCTCGCACTCGGCGCCGTTCAGGATCAGCGTGTCCAGTGACTCGCCATGGCCGCCTGGGTTCAGCTTGACCGCGCTGGGAAAACCCGCCCCACCCAGTCCGACCACGCCGGCATTGCGCAGCACGCCGCGCACCTCGCTCGAATGCAGCCGGCGGTAGTCGACCGGTTGCCGCTCGATCCAACGCTCCTCGCCGTCGGTCTCAATGGCAACGCATAAATCCGGCAGGCCGGAGGGATGCGGCACCGGCCGCGATTCCACCGCCGTCACCACGCCCGAGGTCGGCGCATGCACGGCGGCGCTGATATAGCCGTCGGCCTGACCGATTACTTGACCTTTCAACACCCGGTCGCCGACCTGAACCAGAGGCTTGGCGGTGGCGCCAATATGCTGGCGCAGCGGCACCGTCAACCGGGGAGGCAGGGGGCCGGCCAGGATCGGCTGCCGATTGGACTCGCTCTTGTGTCGGACGGTCTTGAGCCCGCCGTGAAACGGAAACAAGGCGCTCATGCGGTGGCCCGATCCGCCGACCGGTGGGTCTCGAGGGCAGGGCTGGGATAGGCCCACTTCCAGTTGGTAATGGTTTGCGCGACCGGAACCATATCGATGCAATCCACCGGACACGGCGCCAGGCACAGTTCGCAACCAGTGCATTCCCGGTCGATGACCGTATGCATGTGCTTGGCCGCGCCGAGAATGGCGTCCACCGGGCAGGCCTGGATGCACAGCGTACAGCCGATACAATTTTGCTCGTCGATGACCGCGACCATTTTCGGTTTCTCAATCCCGTTGTCCGGGTTGAGCGGCTTGGGGTCGCGGCCCAGCAGTTCGGCCAGGGCGACGATGCCATTCTCGCCACCCGGCGGGCACTGGTTGATGTCCGCCTCGCCGGCGGCGATGGCCTCGGCATAGGGCCGACACCCGGCGTAACCGCATTGACCGCACTGGGTCTGCGGCAGGATGGCGTCGATCTTGTCCACGATGGGGTCGCCTTCGACCTTGAAGCGCACGGCGGCAAAACCCAGCAGCAGACCCGAAATACCCGCCAGCGCGCTCAGCACCACAATCGCCGCAATCATCGTCTTAGCCTCTGGCCAGCCCGGAAAATCCCATGAACGCCAACGACATCAGCCCGGCGGTCACCAGAGCGATGGCCGCCCCGCGAAACGGCATCGGCACATCCGCCGCCGCGATGCGCTCGCGCATGGCCGCGAACAGCACCATCACCAGCGAGAAACCGACCGCCGCGCCGAAGCCGTACAAGCCCGACTCGATGAAGCCGTGCCGGGTCTGCACGTTGAGCAGCGCCACGCCCAGCACCGCGCAGTTGGTGGTGATCAGCGGCAGATAGATCCCCAGCACCTGATACAGCAAGGGACTGGTCTTGTGCACCACCATTTCGGTGAACTGCACCACCACCGCGATCACCAGGATAAAGGTGATGGTGCGCAGGTACTCCAGATCCAGCGGCGCCAGCAGATACTCATCGGTCAGATAGGCGCAGATGGCCGACAGCGTCAGTACGAAGGTGGTCGCCAACCCCATGCCCATGGCGGTTTCCAGCTTGCGGGAAACCCCCATGAAGGGGCATAGCCCCAAAAATTTCACCAGCACGAAATTGTTGACCAGGATGGTCCCGATCAAAATCAGCGCATATTCTTTCATGGCGCGCGACGTCCGGACAGTAGGTTTTGGGCGGTGGGAAAAAACCCGCGAACCCGGAGAAAAGACCGTAAAAAACGCCTGCGGTTGCGAGAACGGCCCAACAGGCGGTATCGGCGAGAACAAGGTAGGCACGCAAGAAGGCACGAAATAATGATCATTAGCAGCCGCTAATTTAGCAGATTCGCTCGCGCCTCCGCCAGACAGCTTCGGCGCAAGCTTATATCGTCCGGCTATGTCGGCGGACGCTCCTCCCGCGCATTCGGCAGGCCAGGCGCGAAACCGCGGCTTCCCCGTTCCGAGCCCACTCAAACGGTGATTTGTGCGCCCGACAGCAAAAACTCCATCAGCGCCTTCTGGGCGTGCAGGCGGTTTTCGGCCTCGTCCCACACCCGGCTTTGCGGCCCGTCGATCACTTCGGCGCTGACTTCCTCGCCCCGGTGCGCCGGCAGGCAGTGCAGAAAAATCGCTTCGGGTTTGGCCTGGGCCATGATCTCGGCGTTGACCTGATAGCCGCTGAAATCCCGCAGCCGCCGTTGCTGCTGCTCCTCCTTGCCCATGCTCGACCATACGTCGGTGGCAATCAGATCGGCGCCCCGGGCGGCGGCCAGTGGATCGCGCAGCAGCACCACCTGGCCGGCGGCGCGTTCGAGCATATCCGCGTCCGGCTCGTAACCGGCCGGCACGGCGATGCGCAATTGAAAATCGAACTGACAGGCGGCGCTGAGATAGCTGTTGCACATATTGTTGCCATCGCCGATCCAGGCCACGGTCCGTCCGCGAATGTCGCCCCGATGCTCGATGAAGGTCTGAATATCGGCCAGCAACTGACAGGGATGGTTGTAATCGGTCAGTCCGTTGATCACCGGCACGCTGGAGTACTCGGCGAAGCGCTCCACCTTGGCGTGTTCGAAGGTGCGGATCATCACCAGATCCACCATGCTCGACAGCACCCGCGCGGTATCCTCGACCGGCTCGCCCCGACCCAGTTGGGTGTCGCGCGGCGACAGGAAGATGGCGCCGCCGCCCAGTTGCACGATACCGGCCTCGAAGGAAATCCGGGTGCGGGTCGAGGCTTTTTCGAAGATCATGCCCAGCACCTTCTGGGGAAACGGCGCATGACGCTCCCGGCGCCGGTGCAGGGCCTTCAACTCGCCGGCGCGTCGCAGCACATGCCGCAACTCCACCGGCGTCAGATCAAACAGGCTGAGAAAATGGCGTGGTTTCATTAATATGGGTTCGCTGAAAAGCACGGATTACCGACAATCCGTTCTGGTGGTCGCACACCGGCTTATGGAATTTTCGCGCCAGCCTGGCGCGAAAATTCCGTAAGCCGTTTTCCAAAATCAAAACGGCGGCACTGGTCAGCCGCCGTGAGCAATATTATAAGTCAGAAGTCAGTTTTTTGACGGGCGGACGCCAGCGAACCCCGGCGGGCACCGCTTTCCCTCACTCTACCGGATGGCTCGCGATGCAAGCTAACTTCTGCCCGCAATGCGGTAACCCACTGCAAACCGCCGATATCGGCGGCCAATCCCGACGGCGCTGCGCCGCCGGCTGCGCCTATGTGCATTGGGACAACCCGGTGCCGGTGGTCGCCGCCATCGTCGAACTGGACGGCGCGGTCATCCTGGCCCGCAACCGGGATTGGCCAGAGAACATGTACGGGCTGATCACCGGCTTTCTGGAGAAAGGCGAAACGCCGGACGCCGCCGTCTTGCGCGAGGTGCGCGAAGAACTGGGGCTGGACGCCGCCATCGCCCATTTCATCGGTTACTACCCGTTTTTCGAGATGAACCAGTTGATCCTGGCTTTTCACGTACCGGCGCAAGGCCCGGTCACGCTCGGCGAGGAACTGGCCGGCATCAAGCGCGTACCGGTCGAGCGGTTGAAGCCGTGGACCATCGGCACCGGCCCCGCCGTCCGCGACTGGCTGGCAGCCCGTTAAATCCGGGATACCGTCCAACAGTGGATCGGCCGGATCTGGACCGAGCAGGATCCCTTTATTGAGGAGTTGCGGCGCGACGCCCAAGCGACGACGGGCTGAAACCCGCGTTCAATCAATTCTGGGCGATACTCTTAAGCGCTTCGGCGTATTTCTCGGCGTCGGTGGTGCGCAGCAGATGGCGGACCACCGGCGTCAACTCGGCGACCTCGCTCCCCTGAATGACCCGCTTGATCTCCAGCAGCGCGGTGGGATGCATACTGAACTGGGTCAGACCGAGCCCCAGCAGCAGCCGGGTGTAGCGGGGATCACCGGCCATCTCCCCGCACAGGCTGACTGGGATGCCGGCTTTGTGGCCGGCGCGGATGGTATTGTGGATCAACATCAGCACCGCCGGATGCAGCGGGTCGTAGAGATAGTTGATTTCGTCGTCCACCCGGTCGATGGCCAGGGTGTACTGGATCAAATCGTTGGTGCCGATCGACAGAAAATCCAGATAGCGGGCGAATTGGGGCGCGCACACCGCCGCCGCCGGTACTTCGATCATGCCGCCGACCGGCATCTTCTCGTCGAAGGCCAGACCCCGGTCGCGCAGTTCCTGCTTGGTCTCCGCCACCAGCCGCAGCACCTGGAACACCTCCTGGATGGCGGACAGCATCGGAATCATCATCCGCACCGGCCCGTGCGCCGAGGCCCGCAGGATGGCGCGCAACTGCGGGCGAAACATCGCCAAATCTTTGAGGCACATCCGAATCGCCCGCAAGCCAAGCGCCGGATTGGTGCAGACCGGGCCGCTGCCGCGACCGCCGTCCACCTGCTTGTCGGCGCCGAGATCGGCGGTGCGGATGGTAATGGGGCTGCCTTCCAGGATCTTGATCACATGCAGGTAGGAAGCTAGATGTTCTTCCTCGTCCGGCACGTCGGAGCGGTTCATGAACATAAATTCGGTGCGGTACAAGCCGACCCCGTCGGCCACCACGTCCCGTACCGCCGCCGCGTCCTCCGGCAGTTCGATGTTGGCGTATAAGCTGATCGTCAGCCCGTCGTGGGTGATCGCTGGCTTGCCCTTGAGCTTGTTCAACTCGCGCTGCTGCCGGCGCTCCTCCTGCTGCTTGTGGCGGTAGTAACGCAGGATGCGCTCGTCCAAACCGAGCAGGATCACGCCCTGGCGGCCATCGACGATCACCGGTTCGTCGTGCCCCAGATAAGCGCGGGCGTTGCGCGCGCCGACCACCGCCGGGATGCCCAGGCTGCGCGCCAGAATGGCGGTGTGAGACAGCGGACCGCCGTACTCGGTCACGAAAGCCAGCACCCCCTGGTGCTGCATCAGGATGGTGTCGGCCGGGGTCAGGTCGTCGGCGACGACGATGCGCCCTTCCAGCCGGCTGGACGCCAGGTCGGTGTAATCGGGGTCGTTCAGATACGCCGGGTCCTCGGTCACCAGAACGCGCTGCACCCGCCGCACCACATGCTCCACATCGTCCTTACGGGTGCGTAGATACGGATCGTCCATGTCTTCGAACACCCGAACCAGCATGTCCCGCTGGATCTTCAGCGCCCATTCGGCGTTGCACTTGCGCGTGCGAATCAGCTTGATCGGCGCCTCGGTAAAAGTCGCGTCTTCCAGCATCAGCAAATGGGTATCGATAAAGGCGGTAACCTCCGTCGGCGCCGTCGCGGGAACCTGCACCCGGACATCGCGCAACTGCTGCCTGGCGATATTCAGACTATTCAGAAAGCGCTGAACTTCGTCCTCGACGATGGTATCAGGAATAGTGTACTCGGCGATTTCCGGTTGGTTGCGCTGCAGCAGGTAGGTCCTGCCAATCGCATACCCCCGGGAAACCCCGATGCCATGCAGCGAAAACGGCATGCGGGAGCCCTCTCATTCGCTCTCGTCGAAGCGGCGGCGCACCAGATCTTCGAGATGTTCGAGCGCCTGTTCGGCTTCGGGACCGCTGGCGCACAACTCCAAATGGGCGCCACGCGCGGCCGCCAGCATCATGACGCCCATGATACTTTTGCCGTTGACTTCGCGCCCGTCGCGCAACAGCCGGATCTCGGCGTCGAATCCGGCCGCCAGGGTCACAAATTTGGCGGCGGCGCGGGCGTGCAACCCCAGCTTGTTGACGATGACAATTTCCCGCTTCAGCACCCTAGCGCTCCCTCCATTCCCCAGCCGATCAACCACAACCACCCATTGGGCTACACTATCAATTTTAGTTCTCGATGACGGACCATGACATAGTCGCGCAGCCCGCTGAAATGGCGGGCCAGCGCCTCGGCGACGAACACCGAGCGATGCTGACCGCCGGTACACCCGATGGCGACGGTCAGGTAACTGCGCTCGCTCTGTTCGAACCGCGGCAACCATCCCTCCAGAAAATGGCCGACGTCGGCGATCATCGCACCCGATTCCGGTTGGCTGGCGAGGTAATCGATCACGGCCTGATCCTGACCGGTCAGGGGACGCAGGTGCGGCTCCCAGTACGGGTTGGGCAGGCAGCGAACGTCGAACACGAAATCGGCGTCGGCGGGCATGCCGTTCTTGAACCCAAACGACGCGAACAGCAGCGACATCGCCTCGCCGGGCGTCTCGTGCACGCGGGCGCGCATCAGCTCGCGCAACTGATAAAGATTGGTGTCGCTGGTGTCGACGATCAGATCGGCGCAAGCGACGATCGGCTCCAGCAGGCTTCGCTCCCGCTGGATCGCCTCCCGCAGCGGGATGCTGCCCAGATCCAGCGGATGCCGCCGTCGGCTTTCGCTGTAGCGCTTGAGCAGGATCTCGTCGTCGGCCTGCAGGAACAGCACGTCCACTTGCAGACCGCTGGCGCGCAGTTCGGTCAGCGTGGCGGGAAACCGATGCAATTCATCGATGAAATTGCGCGCGTCCACCCCCACCGCCACCGTCGGCGGCAAGAGGCCGCTGGCGGCGGTGATTTCCCGTGCCAGGGGCAGGATCAGCTTGAACGGCAGGTTGTCGACGCAGTAGTAGTCCAGATCTTCCAGGGTTTGCAGCGCGATGGTCTTGCCGGAGCCGGACAGGCCGCTGACGATGATTATTCGCACGGAACGGCCCTCGCCATGGTTTTTTCCATGCGCGCCATCAGATCTCGTTCGGCGCGATATCCGCCCAACCGCAGGATGTGATCGCGCACCGCGCATTCCACCAGCACCGCCAGATTGCGACCGGGCGCGATCGGTAGCGTGATCGCCGGCACGCCGACGCCCAGAATCACCCGGTTTTCCCGCATACCCTGCAACCGGGCATCGGCCGGTGGCGCGGCCTCCTCCATTTTGACCAGATGGAGAATCAGTCGAATGCGCTTGTTGCGCTTGATGGCGCTGTCTCCAAACATGCGGCGGATGTTGAGAATGCCGAGCCCGCGCACTTCCAGCAGATCGATCAAAGCCGGCGGACAGGTGCCTTCCAGGACCGTCGACGCCACCCGGGTCAGGGTCGGCGTATCGTCGGCGATCAGGCGGTGGCCGCGGCTGATCAGCTCCAGGGCCAGCTCGCTCTTGCCGATGCCACTGCCGCCGGTGATCAGCACGCCCAGGCCGAACACTTCAAGCAGCTCGCCGTGGACCACGGTGGAGGCGTCCAGACCGTGCCGGTAGTGAGTAAGCTGCTCCAGCACCACCTCGGGCGTGGCCGGACTGGACCAGAGCGGGACACCGGCCCCCTCGGCGCCGGCCCGCAATGCTTCGATCGGCTCGACGCCACCGCACACCAGAATCGCGCCAGTGGAAAATTCCAGCAGGTCGCGGATCAACGCCTCCCGCGTCGCCGGTTCCAGCCGGGCGAAAAAGCCGCTTTCCTCTGGACCGCAGATTTGCAGCCGGGGCGCATGAACCCAGTTCAGCCGGCCGTACAGGGGTACACCGGCTTCGGCCGACGGCCACAAAATGCGCTCAGCCCCCGCCGCGCCGCCGACCCAGTTCAAGCGCAACACGGTCTCCAGCGCCTGGAATATATCCTTCGCGCGCGCCGGCTGATTCATGGCGAGGTCATGGCGGCCGGTTTCCAATCCCGGAACCGGGTAAACAGCGTCTGGTCGGAGTCGGCTTCCCGCAATTGCTGGCAAAAAGCCTGGTCGCTGAACATTTCCGCCAGATAGGCCAGAATTTTGAGATGTTCGTCGGTGTAGTGATCCGGCACCAGCAGACCGAACACCAAGTCCACGGGCTGCTGGTCGATGGCGTCGAAATCCACGCCCTTCTTCAGCTTGACGAACGCGCCGATGGCCTGCTGGCTGTGCTCGAAGCGGCCATGGGGCAGGGCGACCCCATGACCCAGACCCGTGCTCCCCAGGCGCTCCCGGCCGATCAGGCTGTCGAAAATCGGTCGGACCGCCAAATCGGGCTGACCGGTGGCGAGCAGCTCGCTCAATACCTCAATGACCCTTTTCTTGCTGGCCACGTCGCTGTCGCAGACGATCCGATCGGAGGTAATCAGGTCTGTAATATCCATGAAGCTCACTCAAGGCTGGGGATAGCTGCGCGCCTTTTCGCCACGATGCTTGTCCGTCAGTTTTTCCTTGTGTTTCTTGATCTGACGGTCGACCTTGTCGATCAGGGCATCGAGCGCGGCATACATGTCTTCGTCGATGGCGTCGGCGAAGATCTCGTTACCGGCCACATGGATCGTCGCTTCGGCCTTCTGGCGCAGTTTCTCGACGCTGAGAATCACTTGGGCGCTGGTCACATTATCGAAATGCCGCTCGATGCGCTCCAGCTTGTCGTGCACGTAGTCGTGCAGCGCCTGGGTGATTTCCACATGGTGTCCGCTCAATTTGATTTGCATGACATGGGCTCCTGGCTGGCAGGTCTGGTTTGGGTCGGGCGTTGGAGCCGTCGACCGGCGCGCGTTCCATGGCGGTCGCTCGACCGTTGCGGATTCGCACCGTCCGGCACGCGCCAGACTCCCGTTGCGATGCCCCTCGCGGGGCGGGTATCCCCCGTCCGTTCAGACGAGGCGTTTACGATCCGAAGAAGAAGGAACAGACATGGCTTCCCGATATTTCGCCACCGTGCGCCGGGCCACCTGAATCCCCTCGGCTTCCAGCAACTTGGCGATCTTATCGTCGCTGAGCGGCTTACCGGGGTTTTCCGCCTGGATCAGTTTGCGGATCATGGCACGGATGGCGGTGGACGAACACTCGCCGCCGTCGCTGGTGCCGACATGGCTGGAAAAGAAATATTTCAGTTCGTAGATCCCTCGCGGCGTATACATGTATTTTTGGGTGGTCACCCGCGAGATGGTCGATTCGTGCATGCCCAGCGCCTCGGCGACGTCCCGCAGGATCAGCGGTTTCATGGACTCGTCGCCCTGCTCCAGAAACTCCCGCTGACGCTCGACGATGCAGGTGGCCACCTTGAGCAGGGTTTCGTTGCGGTTTTGCAGGCTCTTGAGAAACCAGCGCGCCTCCTGCAGATGGTTTTTTAGATAGGCCGTATCGCCGTTCGAGCTGTTTTGCCGCGCCAGGGCCGCGTAGCGGGCGTTGATGCGCAGCTTGGGCATGTTCTCGGGGTTCAATTCGACCCGCCAGGCATGGCGCTGGCGGTGGACCAACACGTCCGGAACGACGTACTGCGGCGCGGCGCTGGACAGGCGGGCGCCGGGGTGCGGGTCCAGCGACTGAATCAGGCTCACGATACCCTGCAACGCCTCGCGCGTCACCTTGAGCCGGCGCATCAACCCCGTGAAATCGCGCTCGGCCAGCAGTTCCAGATGATACTCGACCAGGCGGCGCGCTTCGGTCAGCCATGGGGTATCGGCCGGCAGCGCTTCCAGTTGCAATAGCAGGCATTCGGCCGGGCTGCGGGCGCCGACGCCCTGCGGGTCGAACCGTTGAATCTGCCCCAATACCTTCTCGGCTTCGGCCGGCGCCATCACCACCCCATCCTGCAAGCCCTGGCAAATATCCTCCAGCGACAGGGTCAAATAACCGGATTCGTCGATCGCGTCGATGATGGCGGTGGCGACCGCCAGTTCTCGTTCGCCAAACGGCGTCAGCCGCATCTGCCAGTACAGATAGTCGCGCAATGACTCCCCGGCGCCGGCATAGCGCTCGTAGGGGTCCCACTCCTCTTCCTCGCCGCGGGAATAGCTGGTCGCGCCGTCATACGATTCGTAGGTGTCCTCCCAGACGCTGTCCACCGGCAGTTCGTCCGGCAGAGTGTTCGCCGTCGCGTCGATTTCAGTCTCGGACCCGTTCTCCGTCGCCGTTTGGGTCGTCAGGGTTTCCGGCTGCGCCGGCGGATCCGGCGGCTCGTCGGCCTGCTCCAGCATCAGGTTGGAGTCGAGGACCGCCTGCACCTCCACCTGCAGGTCCAGACTGGACAATTGCAGCAGGCGAATCGCCTGCTGCAATTGGGGGGTCATGGTCAGTTGCTGACCCAGGCGTAGCTGTAATGACTGTCTCATAACCATTCAAGCCTGCACCAAGCCACTTCACTTAACCTAGCTATAATCCTAGCGGGTTTTCGGCCAGAGTGGCTAGCACGACAGACATTTGCCAGCCGACCGGCGCCCGCCGGGTTAAAGCTGGAACGATTCACCCAGATAAACCTGGCGGACCTGTTGATCGGCGAGGATTGCGCCGGGAGCGCCCTCGGCGATCACCCGGCCCTCGTTGAGAATATAGGCGCGGTCGCAAATTCCCAGGGTTTCCCGAACGTTGTGATCGGTGATCAGCACGCCGATCCGGCGCTCGCACAAGTGGCCGATAATGCGCTGGATATCCAGCACCGACAAAGGATCGACTCCGGCAAACGGTTCGTCCAGCAACATGAACGCCGGCCGGGCCGCCAAGGCCCTGGCGATCTCCACCCGTCGGCGCTCGCCGCCCGACAGGCTGATGCCGGGGTTGTCGTGCAGATGGCCGACATGCAGTTCGTGCAACAACTCCTCGGCCAGCGGCCGGCGTTCGGCTTTGGTCAGATCCGGACGGGTTTCCAGAATCGCCATCACATTATCCAGCACCGTCAGCCGCCGGAATATCGACGGTTCCTGCGGCAGATAGCCGACCCCCAGCCGCGCCCGCGCGTGCATCGGCAAATGGGTCAGGTCGCGGTCGTCCAGCAACACCCGCCCCTCGTCGCAATGAATCAGGCCGACCATCATGTAAAAGGTGGTGGTCTTACCGGCGCCATTCGGCCCCAGCAGGCCAACCACCTCGCCGCTGGCGACCGTCAGCGAGGCGGCGTCCACCACCACCCGCTTGCGGTAGCGCTTGACGACCTCCTTGGCGATCAACTGAGCCATGGTCAGGGCTTCTTGGCGGCGGGAAGCACGCTTTGCCCGCGCGGCTGGATGGTGAACTGGATGCGGCCGTTCGCGCCGGCGCCGCGCGCCCGCACCACATCGCCCTTGAGGTCGTACTCCACCCGATCGCCGGTAAACACATCCTGCCCCTGCACTAGCCGGGCGTTACCGCTCATGACGACCTTGGCGCTGCCGACGTTGTATTCGACCCGCTGGCTGGTACCCAGGATTTCCGGCTTGTCGGCCGCCGGCCTATAGCGCAGGTTGACGGGGTTTCCCACCGCCTCCATCCGCTCGAAACTGCTGTCCTTGACGTGGATGGTGGCGGTGTCGGCGGTCAGCCGCATCGAGCCCTGGCTGATCACCACATTGCCCTCGTAAACGCTCACCCCGGTCTTCTGGTCCAACTGGCCGCGGCTGGCTTCCAGATGAATCGGCTGCTCGCGGTCCTCCGGCAGGGCGACGACCGGGGACGCCACCAGCGCCAGCACCAGCGCCAGCCCGAATTTATGGCTTGGGGGGTTCATAGACACCTCGCACTTCGGAAAGCAGTTCCAGCCGCTCTTGATCCAGATAGGCGCGCATACCGACAGCCCGCAACTCACCGCCCGGCGTCACCGCCCGCGCCGGCGCGGCGGTCTCGGCATAGTGGATATCGGGCCGCACCAATACGTCGCGGGTGGTAAGGGTGACCGGCGGCTGGCCGCTCTCGACGGTGCGGGTCATCACCACCTCGCCTTCCAGTCGGATTTGTTTCTGATCGGAAGCGATCCAGCCTTGTCCGGATCGCAGCCGCCACTCGCGGGTCTGGCCATCCGGCTGGTACCAGTCCATTTGCGGCTGTTCGACCTGGGTACCCAGCTTGTCCGGCAATTGCTTCAATAGAGGCGCTTCAAGCACGTATTCGCGCAAGCCGGCGACCGTCATCCGCACGGCCCGGAATTTCTGGATCACCAGCACCGGCTCCTGGCTCTTGACCGCAACCGGCTCGCGCAACGAAGACTCCACCCAGCGCAACAGGCTGTAGCTCAAACCAGCCAACAGCGCCAGGCCGGCCAAGTACAGGCTGCCGCGTACCGTGAAATCGCCACGCGCTCCGCCGCCTCTTCCCACCGGGTAACCGCTCCCTACAGATAGCGGTCGCGCAGGGCCGCCAGTTGGCCGCGCGCTTCCAGCAGCAGCTCGCAGACATCGCGCGCCGCGCCGCGCCCGCCGCAACTGGGCGTTTGCCAGTGGGCATGCTGCTTGACGAAGGGATCGGCGTCCTGCACCGCGATGGCCAAACCGACCCGGGTCATCACCGGCAGATCGATCAAATCGTCGCCCACGTAGGCCACCTGCTCCGCGTCCACACCCAGTCGCGCCTGCAGACTGTTGAACGCCGCCAGCTTATCCTGCACACCCAAATAGGCATAGCGGATACCCAGATCGGTCATGCGCCGCTCCACCGAGGCGGCGTGGCGGCCGGAGATGATGGCCACCTCCACGCCGGCTTCGAGCAACATCTTGATGCCGTGGCCGTCGCGAATATGGAAAACCTTGTATTCGTTGCCGTCGTTACCCAAATAAAGGTGGCCGTCGGTCAACACCCCGTCCACGTCGAAGATGACCAACTGAATCTGGGTAGCCTTGCTCAGGATATCGCGCATGATCGATCTTCCGCCGGATGGAGATTACAACACGCCGGCGCGCAACAGATCGTGCATGTTGAGGATGCCGGCCAGCTTCCCGGCGGAGTTTACCACCGGCAGGGCGTTGATCTTGTACTGTTGCATCATTCGCAGCGCCTCGGCGGCCAGGGTGCCGGGCGCGATGGTCTTGCAGTCGCGGATCATCACTTCGGCGACCCGGGCGGTATGCACGTCCACCTGCCGGTCCAGCGCCCGGCGCAGGTCGCCGTCGGTGAACACCCCCAGCACTCGGTCCTCGCCATCCATCACCACGGTCGTGCCCAGACCTTTGCGGCTCATTTCCAGCAGGGCGTCTTTTAGCAGATCGTCGGGCGCGCTGCGCGGTATCTGCGCGCCGGTGTGCATCACGTCGTCGGTAAGCAGCAGCAGGCGGCGGCCCAACCGGCCACCGGGGTGGGAGCGGGCGAAGTCTTCGGCGGTAAAGCCACGCGCTTCCAGCAGCGCCACCGCCAGGGCGTCGCCCATCGCCAGCGTGGCGGTGGTGCTGGAGGTCGGCGCCAGTCCGAGCGGGCAGGCTTCCTGGGAAACGCTGACGTCGATGTGCACATCCGCATTGTTCGCCAGTGTCGAAGCGGGATTGCCGGTCAGGGCGATTAGCGGTACGCCCAGCCGCTTGAGCAGAGGCAGCAGGGTCAGAATCTCGTCGGTTTCCCCGGAATTGGACAGCGCCAGCACCGCATCCTGGGCGGTGATCATACCCATGTCGCCGTGGCTGGCCTCGGCCGGATGGACGAAGAACGCCGGGCTGCCGGTGCTGGCCAGCGTCGCCGCGATTTTACCGCCAATGTGACCGGATTTACCGATGCCGAGCACCACGATACGGCCTTGGCAGTGCAGCATGAGATCGCAGGCACGGACGAAGCCATCGTCAATACGGCTTTTGAGTTGCTCTATCGCTTGAGCTTCGATGGTCAGCACCTGGCTGGCCAGACGTTTTAGTTGTTCGGGGTGCATGTTCGGTCGAAGTCAGATTCAGTTGTCCAATCATCCCATGGCAAGAGCGCCGGCTTCCCTTCTCGGTTTTTGAAAACCTTGCCAAAAAATCAGGGGCGACCGTAGCCGCCCCTGATTTTCCTCAATCGGCGACGCTAACCACAACGCCGCCAACGTATCAGCCGTTTACGGCTTGAAATCCCCTTCCAGCAGCTTGGCGTGCGCCGCCGCCAGCCGGGCGATGGGCACCCGAGGCGACGAGCAGGACACGTAAGTCAGATTAGCGTAATGGCAGAAGCGCATCGAAGCCGGATGACCGCCCTGTTCGCCGCAGATACCGACCTTGAGACCATCGCGGGTCTTCCGGCCGTTTTCGACCGCAAACTGCATGAGCTGGCCAACGCCCGCCGTGTCCAGCGCCTCAAACGGATTGTCCTTGAGAATCCCGGCTGAGTTGTAGAACGGCAGGAATTTGTTCTCGGCGTCCTCGCGGGAGAACGAGAAGGTGGCCTGGGTCAGGTCGTTGGTGCCAAAGGAGAAGAACTCGGCGACATCGGCGATCTCGCCGGCGCGCAGGCAGGCCCGCACCACTTCCATCATGGTGCCGAACTCGAAATGCACCTTGACCGCGTACTTGGCCTCGACCTGAGGCAATACCTCGTCGACCAGCGCCTTCACCCGCTTCAACTCTTCCACGGTGCACACCTGCGGCACCATGATTTCGGGATGGACATTCACCTTCTCCTGAATACATTCCGCCGCCGCTTCCAGAATGGCGCGGATCTGCATCTTGTAAATCTCGGGATAGGTCAGACCCAGGCGGACGCCGCGATGACCGAGCATCGGGTTGATTTCGTGCAGGGCGCGCGCCTTCTGAAGGATCTCTTCCTTCTTGGCCAGCACATCGGCCACCAGGTGGCTGTCGTTGAGAATGCCGAGTTGCTCGACGGCCTTCGGGTTGACCTGGCCGAGAATCTGGCTGATCGCCTCCAGACCTTGCGCGGTTTGGCGCAGATGGCGCAGATGCTCGATGTCGTCGATCAGGGTCTGCTCGGACGGCAGAAACTCGTGAATCGGCGGATCCAGCAGGCGAACCGTGACTGGACGCGGCGCCATCACCCGGAAAATTTCCTTGAAGTCGCTGCGCTGCATCGGCAGCAGCTTGGTCAAGGCGGCTTCGCGGTCCTCGGTGGTCTCGGCCAGGATCATCTCCAGGACGAGCGGCAACCGTTCCTTGGCATTGAACATCCGCTCGGTGCGGCACAGACCAATGCCCATCGCGCCGTAGTTGGAAGCACGTTGCGCCGCTTCCGGGGTGTCCGCGTTCGCCATCACCTTGAGGGTGGAAATCTCGTCAGCCCAGCTCAGCAAGGTGCGCAGTTCCGGGGTGAACTCCGGCTCGACGGTGGGAATGGCGCCCAGATAGACCGCGCCGGTGCCGCCGTCAATAGTGACCACGTCGCCTTCATGCAGGACTTTATCGCCGATGATCGCTTGGCGCTGATGCACGTTGACCAGAATGTCTTCCGCGCCGACCACGCAGGGCTTGCCCATGCCGCGCGCCACGACCGCCGCGTGGGAGGTCTTGCCCCCGCGACTGGTCAGGATGCCCACCGCGGCGAAGAAACCATGGATATCTTCCGGCTTGGTTTCCTCGCGCACCAGAATGATTTTCTCGCTGGCGCCGCGCCCGCGTTTTACCGCGGTGTCGGCGTCGAACACGATCTTGCCCGATGAGGCGCCGGGAGACGCGCCCATCCCCACCGCCGCCGGCGCAACTTTATAATTGGGATCGAGCTGCGGGAACATCATCTGTTCGAGCGACTCGGGATCAATCCGCAGCAACGCCTTTTCGCGGGTGATCAGTCCTTCCTTGGCCATTTCCACCGAGCTGCGCACCATGCCCTGGGCGTTCATCTTGCCATTGCGGGTTTGCAGGCAGTACAGCACACCCTTTTCGATGGTGTACTCGTAGTCCTGCACCTCGTGATAATGACCTTCCAGCTTATTGCGCAGTTCGACCAGTTGCCGGTACAGATCCGGCATCTCGTTTTTCATCTCCGCCACCGGCTTCGGGGTACGGATACCGGCCACCACGTCCTCGCCCTGGGCGTTGACCAGGTACTCGCCGTACATGACATTTTCGCCGGTGCCGGGATCGCGGGTGAAGCCCACGCCAGTTGAGCAATCGTTGCCCATGTTGCCAAACACCATGGTCACGATATTGACCGCGGTGCCGTTGGCCTGCTCCGGGGTGATCTTGAATTCGCGACGGTAATCGACGGCGCGCTTGCCCATCCAGGAACCGAACACCGCCTTGACCGCCAGCTCCAACTGCTCGTAGGGGTCTTGCGGGAACGGCCGCCCGGTCTGCTCCTGGACAGCTTGCAGAAATAACTTGCCGATGTCGCGCAGATCTTCGGCGCTCAGGGCCACATCCACCTTCACCCCGGCGCGGCGCTTGATCGCCTCGAAGTGCTCGTCGAAGAAATGATCATCCACGCCCAGCGCGATCTTGCCGAACAACTGGATGAAGCGACGATAGGCGTCATAACCGAAGCGTTCATTGCCGGTCAGCTTGATCAAGCCGGCCAGAGTGGTTTCATTCAGACCCAGGTTCAGAATGGTATCCATCATCCCCGGCATGGACATGGAGGAACCGGAGCGCACCGACACCAGCAACGGATTGCCGGCGCCGCCAAACTGCTTGCCGGTTTCCTGTTCCAGCCAAGCCATGTGCTCGCGCATACTGTCCATCAACCCATCGGGCAGGCGGTTGTTGGCGATGAAATCCAGACAGGCTTCGGTGGTGATCACGAAGCCCGGCGGCACCCGCAGGCCGATCTGAGTCATCTCGCACAGGTTGGCGCCCTTGCCGCCCAGCAGCATCTTATTTTTGCCATCGCCTTCGGTGTATTTGTAAATGTACTTCTTCGCCATGATCCTACCTTCATAAGTGGTTGAGAGAGTGTCGGACTCATCCGACTTCGCAACAGCATAGACCATCCCGCGCCGTCTTGAACGGTCCACCAGCCTGGTTTCTGTCGCCGGGATTGCGTGTGCGGAAAATAGTGTAGCCAGTAAGGGAATACGTTCGCCGGTCGATCGACCGGCCTGTATCGCCCTCAAAGATAACCATATACCTCGGAAATTGCCAAGAACATCTGGGGCGGCGACGACCCGGAACCAAGAGCGTTCATTTGACTTGCTGGCGGCTTGGCCGGAAGATAGTAGCCTTTTTATGTCTCCGACCCAGCCATTATTCCCAAGCTTAACAAAAGGATGCTCGCGATCACTACCCGCTCGGACACCGCCCTGCCCCGCGACGATTCTCTGGTGACCATGCGCCGCCTGTCGTTCAGCCGCGGCGAGCACTGTATCTTCCGAGAGCTGGATTTGGCCATCCCGCGCGGCAAGGTCACCGCCATCATGGGGCCGAGCGGCACCGGCAAAACCACCTTGCTGCGGTTGATCGGCGGCCAGATTCGCCCCGATGCCGGCCGCATCGAAGTCGACGGTATCTGCGTCCACGAACTTGGCCGCAAGGATCTATATCAACTGCGCAAGCGCATGGGCGTGTTGTTCCAGAGCGGCGCGCTGTTCACCGACCTGAGCGTGTTCGACAACGTCGCCTTCCCGCTGCGCGAGCACACCCGCCTGCCGGAAACCCTGATCCGAACCCTGGTGCTGATGAAGCTGGAGGCGGTCGGCCTGCGCGGCGCCCATGCGCTGATGCCGGCGCAACTGTCGGGCGGCATGGCCCGTCGGGTGGCGCTGGCCCGCGCCATCGCGCTCGATCCGATGATGATGCTGTACGATGAGCCGTTCGCCGGTCAGGACCCGATCTCGATGGGCGTGCTGGTGAAATTGATCCGCACCCTCAACGACGCGCTCGATCTGACCAGCATCATCGTCTCGCACGATGTCAAGGAAACCGCCGCCATCGCCGATTATCTCTATCTGATCTCCGACGGTCAGGTGGTGGAGCATGGCACGCCACAGGATCTGAGCCGCTCCGCTTCGCCCTGGGTGGATCAATTCATGCACGCCCTGCCCGACGGCCCGATGTCCTTTCATTATCCGGCGCCGCCCTACGAAACCGATTTACTGGCGGGCGCTCCGACATGATTGCGTCGCTGGCGGAATTGGGACGCTTCGTGCTGGACAGGCTGACTCGGCTGGGCCGGGCCAACCTGTTCCTGCTGCAACTGCTGCGCGCACTGTCGTTTCTGTTCAGCCGCCCCGGGTTGCTGGTCAAGCAACTGCACGCGGTCGGCGTGCTGTCGCTGCCCATTATCCTGGTCGCCGGTCTGTTCGTCGGCATGGTGCTGGGCCTGCAAGGGTATGCCAACCTGGTGGATTTCGGCGCGACCTCCTCGCTGGGTACGGTGGTGGCGCTGTCGTTGATCCGGGAACTGGGGCCGGTGCTGACCGCGCTGCTGTACGCCGGCCGGGCCGGTTCGGCGCTGACCGCCGAGATCGGGCTGATGCGGGCGACCGAACAACTGGCCAGCATGCAAATGATGGCGGTCGATCCCTTTCCCCGGGTGCTGGCCCCGCGCTTCTTGGCCGGCTGCATCGCGGTACCCCTGCTGACCGGCATTTTCACCGCGGTCGGCATCCTGGGCGGCTACCTGGTCGCGGTGGTGCAACTGGGCGTGGACGGTGGTTCGTTCTGGGCGCAGATGCAGGCGAAAGTGCAGTTGTTCGCCGACGTCGGCAACGGCGTCATCATCAAGAGCGCCGTGTTCGGGCTGGTGGCCAACTGGATCGCTTTGTTCGAAGGCTATCAGGCGCAGCCGACTTCGGAAGGCGTCAGCCTCGCCACCACTCGCACCGTGGTGGACACCTCGCTGGCGGTACTGGGACTGGATTTCCTGCTGACCGCCCTGATGTTCGGAGTGTGGTAATCATGAAGCAAAAGAATCTGGAGCTGGGGGTCGGCCTGCTCGTCGCGCTGGGGCTGGCCGCGTTTTTCATGCTGGCGCTCAAGGTCAGCGACCTCACCAGCCTGGGAGACGACAAAGGCTACCGCGTCACGGCCCACTTTGAAAATATCGGCGGGCTCAAGGCCCGCGCCCCGGTCACGCTGGGCGGCGTGCGCATCGGCCGGGTGGTCGGCATCGGCCTGGACCCGCAAAGCTACGAAGCCGTGGTCACAATGTCCATCGATCCCAAGTACGACCAACTGCCGACGGACTCCAGCGCCAGCATCCTGACCTCGGGATTGCTGGGCGAACAATACGTCGGGCTGGAACCCGGCGGCATGGACAGCACTCTCAAGGACGGAAGCGCGATCAAGCTGACCCAATCGGCGCTGGTGCTGGAAAAGCTGATCGGCCGGGTGTTTACCAATATGGCGTCGGGCGACTCCACGCCACCCAAAACGCCCTGACGGCGCCGATCCCGATCCGGGCGCTCCGGCGCGGATATTGAGATGAGTTTCCCGTATGAAGCGGTAAGCGGCGTTCCCCGCGAACGCCACCCCCGGTTTCCAGAGAGGAGTGCGCTAATCCGATGAAACGAGTGATCGCTCTCGGCCTGTTGCTGCTGGCGTTGGGCGGCGGCGCCATCGAGGCCGCCGTCAGACCCCCGCAGGATGTCATCCAGGACACCTCGGCGCGGATGTTCGATGCCTTGCGTCAGAACCGCGCGATGCTCGACCGGGACCCAGGACAGATTTACGGGCTGGTCAATCAGATCGTGTTGCCCAATTTCGATTTCGAACTGATGTCGCGCTGGGTGTTAGGTCGGGCTTGGCAGCAGGCCACCCCCGACCAGCGCCGTCGCTTCACCGAGGAATTCCGCACCCTGCTGGTTCGCACCTACGCCAAGGCCTTGCTGGAATATTCCAACGAAGATTTCCGCTTGCTGCCGCAACCGACCGTGGGGGACGGCAGCGAAGTGACCGTCAAGACCGAAGTGCGGCTGAAAGCCGGCCGACCGATCCAGATCAACTACAGCATGCATCTCAACAACGACGGCTGGAAAGTCTACGACATCACGGTGGACGGGGTCAGTCTGGTCACCAACTACCGCAGCACCTTCGCCAGCCAGATCCGCGCCAATGGCATCGACTCGGTCATCACCGATCTCCAGCAGCGTAATACTCAGGGATCGCGCTGATGGCCTCGGCGCGGGTCAGCCGCGACGGCGACATCCTGCACGTCCGGGGCGAGCTGGATTTCGACTCCGTCGCGGAGCTGTGGGCAACCACCGAAGCGCTGTTCGCGGATGCCTCGCTCCTTCGCATCGATCTAAGCGAGGTTAGCCGCTCCAACAGCGCGGGGGTCGCTCTATTGGTGCAATGGCTGCGCCAGGCGCGCCACCACCAGCGGGAACTGCTCTTCGTCGACATCCCGGCGCAGATGTGCGCCATTATCCGGGTCGCCGATCTGGAAACGGTGCTGCCCGCCGCCTGACGGCGAACTTCCCCGCGTTCCGCTCCTCACGTTCCGACACCAACAACCGCTTTCCCAATCACCCTTTTTCATCGAGCCAGGATTGACCGCGATGCAAGCCCAAGACATCGAACGTCTGATCGAAGAACAACTGCCGGACGCACGGGCCAGGGTCCGCGGCGATGACGGCGTCCATTTCGAGGCGGAGGTCGTCAGCGCGGCTTTCGCCGGCAAATCGCTGTTGCAACAGCACCGACTGGTGTACGCGGCGCTGGGAGGACGCATGGAACGCGAGGAGATCCACGCCCTGTCCCTCAAGACCTACACGCCGGACACTTGGCAAAAACCGCAACCCTGACCCCGGCGGACAATAGCCTTCATGAGCAAACTCATCATCAATGGCGGCGTACCGCTGTTCGGCGAACTGCGCGCTTCCGGCGCCAAGAACGCGGTGCTGCCGATTCTGGCCGCCACTCTGCTGGCCGACGGGCTGGTTACCATCGGCAATGTCCCGCACTTGCAGGACGTCACCACCACCATGGAACTGTTGGGCCGCATGGGCGTGGACCTGGTGGTCGACGAGCGGATGAACATCCAGGTGGACCCGCGCACGATTCAGAGTTTCCAGGCGCCTTACGAATTGGTGCGCACCATGCGCGCCTCGATCCTGGTGCTGGGACCGCTGCTGGCCCGCTTCGGTCAGGCCGAGGTGTCGCTGCCGGGCGGCTGCGCCATCGGCTCGCGGCCGGTCAACCTGCACATCAAGGGATTGGAGGCGATGGGGGCCGAGATCAGGGTCGAGAATGGCTACATCCGCGCCCGCGCCGGCCGCTTGAAGGGCGCTCACATCGTGCTGGACCTGGTGACGGTGACCGGCACCGAAAACCTGCTGATGGCCGCCACTCTGGCCCGGGGCACCACGGTGATCGAGAACGCCGCCCGGGAACCCGAAGTGGTGGATCTGGCCGACTGCCTGAAAGCGATGGGCGCGCGGATCGACGGGGCAGGCACCGATACCCTGGTGATCGAAGGGGTCGATCGCCTCGATGGCGCCCACTATCAGGTACTGCCGGACCGGATCGAAACCGCGACCTACCTGCTGGCGGGGGCGATCACCGGCGGCCGGGTCAAAATGAAGGACACCCGTCCGGAAATCCTGGAGGCGGTGTTGCTCAAACTGGAAGAGGCCGGCGCCCAGGTCAACACCGGCCCCGACTGGATCGAAGTGGACATGCTCGGCCGCCGGCCCAAGGCCGTGCGCATCCGCACCGCGCCCTATCCGGCCTTCCCCACCGACATGCAAGCCCAGTTCGTCGCGCTCAACGCCGTCGCCGAAGGCACCGGCGTGATCACCGAGACGGTGTTTGAAAACCGCTTCATGCACGTCAACGAACTGCAACGGATGGGCGCTCAAATCGAGCTGGAAGGCAACACCGCCGTCAGCATTGGGGTGCCCCGGCTAACCGGAGCGCCGGTGATGGCCACCGACCTGCGCGCCTCGGCCAGCCTGATCCTGGCGGCGCTGGTCGCCGACGGCGATACCGTTCTCGACCGCATTTACCATATCGACCGTGGCTACGACTGCATCGAGGAAAAGCTGTCGCACCTGGGCGCGCGCATCCGCCGGACGCCGGGCTGAGCGCCGATGCCCGCGACACTGACCATCGCCCTGTCCAAGGGCCGCATCTTCCAGGAAACCCTGCCGCTGCTGGCGGCGGCGGCCATCGTGCCAACCGACGATCCGGAAACCAGCCGCAAGTTGATCCTCGACACCAACCAGCCCGACGTGAAGCTGGTCATCATCCGCGCCACCGACGTGCCGACCTACGTGCAGTACGGGGCCGCCGATCTGGGCGTGGCCGGCAAGGACGTGCTGCTGGAACACGGCGGCGAGGGGCTATACGAACCGCTGGACCTGAAAATCGCCCGCTGCCGGTTGATGGTGGCCGGCGATCCCGACCATCGGCCGCGATTGAACCGCCCGCGCATCGCCACCAAGTATGTGAATACGACCCGGCGCTGGTTTGCCGATCAGGGCCGGCAGGTGGAGGTCATCAAGCTGTACGGCTCGATGGAACTGGCGCCGCTGGTCGGGTTGGCCGACTACATCGTCGATGTGGTGGATACCGGCAACACCCTGAAGGCGAACGGCCTGGCACCGCTGGAGCACATCGCCGACATCAGTTCGCGCTTGATCGTCAACAAGGCCGCCATGAAGATGAAACACGCCCGGATCAAGGCGATCATGGATCGCATGGCCGCCGCCGTTGGCGTTTGAGCGCCTGCACCCCCCGGAATGCCGCTCATGCCGAATATCCAACGCCTGAACACCGCCGACGCCGATTTCTGGCCGCGTCTGGAAACCCTGACCGCCTGGGAAGGGGTCGCCGATGAAACCGTGACCGCCGTGGTGCGCGAGGTTCTCGCGCGGGTGCGCACGGAGGGAGATGCCGCCCTGCTGGACTATTCCCATCGCTTCGACCGGCTGGATGCCGCTTGCGCCGCCGATCTGGAAATCCCCGCCGAGCGGCTGCGGCGGGCATTGACCACCCTCCCCACCGAGCGGCGGGTAGCGCTGGAAACCGCCGCCGGCCGTATCCGTGTCTACGCCGAACGGCAGAAGCTGGAATCCTGGACTGTTACCGAAGCCGATGGCAACGTGCTCGGCCAGCAGGTGACGCCACTGGACCGGGTCGGGCTGTACGTACCCGGCGGCAAGGCCGCCTATCCGTCCTCGGTGCTGATGAACGCCATTCCCGCCAAGGTGGCCGGGGTGCCGGAAGTGGTGATGGTGGCGCCGGCGCCGGGCGGCGAGCTTAACGATCTGGTGCTGGCCGCCGCCGTCGTGTCTGAGGTCGATCGAGTTTTCACCCTCGGCGGGGCGCAGGCGATCGCCGCGCTGGCTTACGGCACCGCCACCGTGCCGCGAGTGGACAAGATCGTCGGACCGGGCAACATCTACGTCGCCGCCGCCAAACGGCAGGTGTTCGGCGCGGTGGGCATCGACATGATCGCCGGACCGTCGGAAATTCTGGTGGTCTGCGATGGCCTGACCGACCCCGACTGGATCGCCATGGACCTGTTTTCGCAGGCCGAGCACGACGAGGACGCCCAGCCGATCCTGATCAGTCCGGAAGGGGCGTTTCTGGAGCAGGTCGCCGCCAGCGTCGAGCGCCTGCTGCCGGAGATGGAGCGGCGGGAGATCATCGAGGCTTCGCTCAACCGGCGGGCGGCGCTGATTCAGGTGCGCGACCTGGCCGAAGCGGCGCGCGTGATCAACTTCATCGCTCCAGAGCATTTGGAACTGTCGGTGGAAAAACCGGAGGAACTGCTGCCGCTGATCCGCCACGCCGGCGCGATCTTCATGGGCCGCCATACCGCCGAAGCGCTGGGTGACTACTGCGCCGGTCCCAACCATGTGCTGCCGACCTCGCGCACCGCGCGCTTTTCCTCGCCGCTGGGGGTGTACGACTTCCAGAAGCGCACCAGCATCATTCATTGCTCGCCGGCCGGGGCGGCGGCGCTGGGCCGCACCGCTTCGGTACTGGCGCGCGGCGAGGGTCTGACGGCTCACGCACGGTCGGCTGAGCTGCGGCTGAAATAAGCCGCGGCTCACGAACACGCCTTATCCGCTCTCCGCGTCCCGCCCCGTCAGCCGGCTGAATATTTCCCGCACCAGTTCGGGGCCGGGTTGCGGGGGCGTTTCATCCGGACGGGCGTCCGCCTGTTCCAGCGCCAGGATAAGTGCTACCCAGCGGGGTGTGGAGGGACTTTTCTCGACATTCAACGCCCTCAGCGTCCTGGCGACCCGGACGACGAGATGCACCGGTTTGATCGAGTCCACGGTCGGCCGGGCGCAATTTTCGGCCGGGCTCACGACCAGATACTCGCGACAGGCCAGGGGACGCTCCTCATAAATCGAGCACGACTCGTCCTCCAGGAACGGACAGGCGATTCCTTGCTGGAAATAGGCCAGTCCAATCGGATCGACCTCATCGTCGCCAACACGGTTCGGCTCGCGCAGCTTCTCCAGCAGCCCGGCTGCTTGCAACCGTTGTCTCGCCTCCTCGAAACGGGCCAGGATGGTGGATTTCCGGGGTTCCGGCATCTGCTCCACCACCGCCCCGAGCCGCCGCGCCTCGATCGCCGAGATGGGGACGAGTTGCCGGCAGCAGGCGCCGCAGCCCTTCCGGCACGATACCGCCAACCCCTCCGTCCGCGCGTTCTCCACCGAGAAATCGACGAATTGATCGGTTAAATAGCGCAGGAAAGGCAGCAGGCTGCTCAAGCGCGTTGGCCCGGCCGGCACCGGCATTTCCAGCCGTATCTTTCTTCCGGCGATGGTCAATTCGGCGGCGGCGTTCAAAAGCTCGCCGGAGTCTTCAGGATCAGTGGCCATTATCGCTCCCGAACGCTTGGAATAATCCGCATTGGCTTGTCAGGCCACCTTCAAGGCCGCTCTGAACAAGGCTATCCAAGCGACCGACCAGCACCTTACCGTTCGACAAAACTCAAGTGAGGCTACGAGGACGCATTGACTTCCAGATCCAACAGGCTATGCAAGCGCCGTTTTGAGCGTTCCTGCCGGGTGGCTTCCTGGTCGAGTTCGCGCAGCGTGGATTCGACGAAGGCCAGATGAACGTGGGCAGCCTGCCGGGCGGCTTCCGGATCGCGCTCCAACACGGCGTTCAGGATGGCCCGATGTTGGGAATGAACCAGCGCATAGCTGCTTTCACGGGTATAGAGCCGCTCCAGCGAACGACAGATATTGCTCAGCAGTAAATTGAACAGGCCGCGCATCACATGGATCAGCGCCACGTTGTGAGAGGCGTCGGCGATGGCGAGATGAAATCCCGCATCCACCACGGCATCGTGTTCGGGCTTGCGTTGGCCCCGTTGTATCTCCTCCAACTCGGCGAAGCGACAACGCAGGATTTCCCGGTCGGCATCGGTGGCGCGAAGCGCGGCGAAGTAGGCCGCGACCTCTTCCAGGGCATGGCGCAATTCAAGCACGTCGAACATCGCCTTGGGATGATGTTTCAGTAGTTCGATCAAGGGGTCGGTGAGGGCGGGCGCGATGACATCGACGACAAAATTTCCCCCGCCCCGCCGGCTTTGCAAAAGACCACGGGACTTCAACGTCGTGATCGCCTCCCGCAGGGACGGGCGGGATACGTTCAACTCCTGAGCGAGTTCCCGCTCTGGAGGCAACCGTTCGCCTGGTTTGAGAACGCCTTCCAGGATCAACTGCTCGATCTGGCTGACGATGGCATCCGAGACTTTCGGAGGGTTAATCGTTTCAAATTGCATGATCTTGCCCAAGGATTGAACTCAATATCGTCATTGCTATTGTGCCATGCGGCACTGGTTTTCTTGACGCTCAAACATCACGACAACCGCGTTGTTTGTGGCATCGATCCTAGCTTAGCAAAATTTTGGTCAGACCACATGACCAAATACTTGCAATCCAAAAACCAAGCTGCTATAAATTTGGTCAGACCACTTTACCAGGAATGCCAGCCCCAGACTGGCCCGGTAACGATGGATAAAACGAGAAGCCACCACACCGCTGACCAGGACCGGGCAGCGGCATTTAGGCGGCGCCAACCACCAAAGTCGAAGAAGGTATACCTATGCCCACCCGTCCCGAGAAGGTGTATTACTTCGGTACCTGTCTGATCGATCTGTGTTATCCCCAAGCCGGCATGGCCGGCATCGAACTCCTTCGGCGAGAAGGCATCCAGGTCATTTATCCCCAGCAACAGTCCTGCTGCGGCCAACCGGCCTACAATGCCGGCTTCCCGGAAGACGCCAGAAAAGTAGCCCGCCAGCAACTTAAAGCGTTCCCCAAGGATTATCCGATCATCATTCCGTCCGGCTCCTGCGGCGGGATGCTGAAACACCACTATCCCAAACTGTTCGCCGATCAACCCGAAGCCGCCGAGGCGCAACGCTTCTCCGACCGGGTTTTCGAACTGAGCGAATTTCTGGTTCGGGTACTCGACATCAAGCTGGAGGATCAGGGTCAACCGATCAAGGTCACCTGGCACTCGTCCTGTAGCGCGCTGCGCGAGATGCGGGTGATCGAATACTCGAAATCGCTCGTTCGCCAGTTGAAAAACGTCGAAATGGTCGAACTGCAACGGGAACGCGAATGCTGCGGATTCGGCGGCTCCTTCTCCGTCAAGCAAGCCGATTTGTCTTCGGCGATGGTGGCTGACAAGGTGGCCGATATCGAGCAAACCGGCGCCTCCCTGCTGCTCTCCGGCGATTGCGGTTGCCTGATGAATATCGGCGGGGCGCTGGAGCACCGCCAGATTCCGATTCCCGTCAAGCATGTCGCCGAATTCATCCTGGAGCGTGCTCATGGCTAATCCCGTTACCGTCGATTTTCCCAGAAATTTCACCAAGGCTCTGAACGACGGGCAATTGCGTCGCAATCTCCGCGCCGCCATGGACACCTTGGGGTTGCGGCGTCGGAATCTGTTCTCCGACCCGGAAGCGTTCGAGCAACTGCGGGCGCGTGGCGACGCCATCCGGCGGCGGGCGCTGAGCAAGCTGCCGCAATTGCTGGAGCAACTGGAACGGAAATGCACCGAGAACGGCATCCAGGTGCACTGGGCCGAAACCCCGGACGAAGCCAACCGGATTTGCCTGGAGATCATTCAGCGCCACAACGCCACCCGCGTCATCAAGGGCAAGTCGATGGTGTCGGAGGAAATGCACCTTAATCATTTCCTGGACGAACGCGGCATCGAGGCGCTGGAGACGGATCTTGGCGAGTACATCATCCAACTGGATCACGAAACGCCGTCGCACATCATCGTGCCGGCCATCCACAAGAACCGCGATCAGATCGCCCGGCTGTTTCACGAAAAGATACCCAACACGCCGTACACCGAAGTCGTCGAAGAACTCAACGCCATCGCCCGCAAGATTCTGCGCGAAAAATTTTTCGCGGGTGAAGTCGGGGTCAGCGGCGTCAATTTCGCGGTCGCCGAAACCGGCACGCTGTGTCTGGTGGAAAACGAAGGCAACGGCCGCATGTGCACCACCGCGCCGCCGGTGCATATCGCCGTCATGGGTCTGGAAAAAGTGGTGGAGCACCTGCGGGACGTGCCGCCGCTACTGCGCCTGCTCACCGGCTCGGCCACCGGCCAGTTGATCACCACCTATTTCAATATGATCAGCTCGCCACGCAAGCCGGACGAGAAGGATGGCCCCAAGGAAGTCCATCTGGTTCTGCTCGACAACGGCCGCACCAAAATCTGGGCCGATCCGGAACTGCGGCAAACCTTGAAATGCATCCGCTGCGGTGCTTGTCTGAATCACTGTCCGGTGTACACCCGCCTCGGCGGTCATGCCTATGGTTACGTCTATCCCGGTCCCATCGGCTCGATTCTGACGCCGCAACTGGAAGGCTTGGAGAACGCCGGCGCGATGGCGACTGCTTCCACTTTTTGCGGAGCCTGCGAGGAAGTTTGCCCGGTCAAGATTCCCATCGTCGATATCCTGCGCCGTCTGCGCATCGAAGTCCTACAACAAGGCGGATTCTCCCCATGCGGTCAAAGGCCACGGCTATAAAGTCAACGCGATGGAGAGCTTGACCTGGAAAGGCTGGGCGTTGAGCAACGCAACGCCTTGGGTCAACGCTCTGAACGCCAAGCTGTTGGGCCTGCTGGGGCCTCAATTACCCAGGCTGCCGGCGCCGGACATCGTGAAAAAGTGGACTCAGTCCAGAACCCTGCCCAAGTTCGCCAGCCAGAGCCTGCATGTGCTCGCCAAGGAAAAGGGGTTGAGCGATGAGTAACGCACGCGCCAGCATTCTCGCCAGACTGCGGGCGACAACGCCTCAAGACGTCGTTGCCACCCCTGAAATCGCCGCGCCGCCCATCGAGGAACTCAGCCGCGCCGACAAGGTGGACCGGCTCAAGCGGCTGATGGAGGCCATGCACACCGAGGTGCACGTCACCGACGGCGCGAATTGGACGACCGTTCTCAAGGACGTGCTGCGCCAGCGGTCGCTGAACGGCCTGTTGTATGCCCCGGCTACTCCCATCGGAACCACGCTCTCGGAAACCTGGGAAAGCGATCTGCCGCCGCTGGTCGGTTACGACCAGGTTGTGGAGCAGAGCAAGGAACGCCTGTTCGACATCGACGCCGGCATCACCTCGACCAAGGGCGGTCTCGCCGACGTGGGCGCCTTGATCCTTTGGCCCACCCCGCACGAACCGCGGTTGATGTCGCTGGCGCCAGCGGTGCACATCGCGGTGCTGGAGGCCGCCAACATCCACGATTCCCTGGCCGACGCCATCGCTCGTGAACGTTGGCAAGACGGAATGCCGACCAATGCCTTGCTGATTTCCGGTCCGTCCAAGACCGCCGATATCGAATTGGTCCTGACCTTTGGCGTTCATGGCCCCAAGGAGTTGATCGTGCTGATTCTGGACGCTTAACCCGCTTCATCCTCCCTGAATTTCAAGCATTATCCCCCACCTCTCTCCCGTTGGCTAAAGAGGGAAGGGAACGGTTACGCAAAAAGTAGCGTGCTGCCTAGTCCAGCGCGCCCACCATCAAAACGAGGCTGAATAAAATGTTACCGACGGCCCACGCGCATCTTCACCGCGACCTTCAACAATTCATTCCGGCGGCGCGCCTGATCAACGACCCACTGCGCACGCTCGCCTACGGCACCGACGCCAGTCTGTACCGCCTGATTCCTCAACTGGTGGTGCGGGTGGAAAGCGAAGACGAGATGCGACGCATTCTGGCGCTGGCGCACCAGCACGGCACACCGGTGACCTTTCGCGCCGCCGGCACCAGCCTGTCCGGGCAGGCGGTCACCGACTCCGTGCTGCTGCAACTGGGCGATGGCTGGCGCGGCTGGCGCATCGGCGAGGACGCGGCGACCATCAGCCTGCAACCCGGCATCATCGGTGGCCACGCCAACCGGTACCTGGCCCCTTACCAACGCAAGATCGGGCCAGATCCCGCTTCGATTAATTCCTGCCAGATCGGTGGCATCGCCGCCAACAACGCCAGCGGCATGTGCTGCGGCACGGCTCAAAACAGCTATAAGACTCTGAAAAGCATGCGGGTCATGCTGGCCGACGGCGCGGTATTGGACACCGGCGATCTCGCCAGCCGCGAGGCCTTCAGCGCCAGCCACGGCCCGCTGCTCGCGCAACTCGCCGAACTGGGCCAGCGCACCCGCGCCGACACGGCGCTGGCCGAGCGCATCCGCGCCAAATTCAAAATCAAGAACACATGCGGTTACAGCCTCAACGCCCTGGTGGACTACGAAGATCCCTTCGAAATCTTCCAGCATCTGATGATCGGTTCCGAAGGCACGCTGGGCTTCATCGCCGAGATCACCTATCACACGGTCGAGGAACATACGCATAAAGCCACGGCGCTGATGATCTTTCCCGACATCAAGACCGCTTGCGAAGCGGTGGCGGCGTTGAAAAGTCAGCCAGTGGCGGCGGTGGAATTGATGGATCGCGCCTCGCTGCGTTCGGTGGAGAATAAGGCGGGCATGCCGCCGTACTTCAAGGAACTGCCGGAGACCGCCGCCGCCCTGCTGGTGGAAACGCGGGCGCTGGACTCGACGACTCTAAGCGCTCAGGTCGAGACCATCACCGCCGCCATCGCCGACACGCCAACCCTGCTCCCGTTCCAGTTCACCGACCGGCCGGAAGAATTCACCCAGTTGTGGGCGATCCGCCAGGGACTGTTCCCCTCGGTCGGTTCGGCGCGGGCCACCGGCACCACCGTCATCATCGAAGATGTCGCCGTCCCCGTGCCCCAATTGGCGGCGATGACTTTGGACCTGCAGCGCTTGTTCGACCAGCATGGCTATGCCGGCTCCATCGTCTTCGGCCACGCCCTCGAAGGCAATCTGCATTTCGTCATCACCCCCGACTTTGCCAAGTCGACCGAAACCGAACGCTACAAAAACTTCATGGACGACGTATGCCACATGATCGTGGATCAATACGACGGCTCGCTGAAAGCCGAGCACGGCACCGGTCGCAACATCGCCCCATTCGTTGAGTTGGAATGGGGGCGACAGGCTTACCAGTTGATGCGGGAAATCAAGGCGCTGTTCGATCCTCGCCATTTGCTCAATCCCGGCGTCATCCTCAACGACGACCCGGAAGCCCATCTGAAAAACATCAAACCCATGGCCGCCGTCGATCCACTGGTGGACAAGTGCATCGAATGCGGCTTTTGCGAACCGAATTGCCCTTCCCGCGCCCTGACCCTGTCGCCGCGCCAGCGCATCGTCGGCCTGCGCGAAATAGCGCGCCTGCAAGCCGCCGGCGAAGACACCCGCCGATTGCAAGCCATCAACGAGGCGTATCAATACCAGGGTCTGGAAACCTGCGCCGCCGACAGCCTGTGCTCGCTGACCTGTCCGGTCGGGATCAATACCGGCACGATGATGCTGAAGGTTCGCAGTCAAAAACGCGGCAAGACCGCGCAACGTGTCGGCGACTGGGTCGCAAATCACTTCTCTGGCGTGACCGCCGCCACCCGTTTCAACCTGGCCACCGCCAATCTCTCTCACACAATCTTTGGCGCCACACTGCAAGGCGGTGTGACCGGGGCCATGCGCAAACTGTCCGGGAATCGGCTGCCGCTGTGGAACCGCTATATGCCCTCCGCCGGCACGATGCCCAAGCCGGAGGCAAGCGCCGCGCCGGGCCGTCCGCGCGTGGTCTATTTCCCCAGTTGCGCCAGCCGCACCATGGGGCCGGCCAAGGGCGATCCCGAATCGGATGCCTTGCCGGTGAAAACCGTTGCCCTGCTGCGCAAGGCCGGTTTTGACGTGATCCTGCCCGAGGACGGCGGTTCGCTTTGTTGTGGCCAGCCCTTTGAGAGCAAGGGCTTGCCGGAACAGGCCGACGCCAAGCGGCGGGAAGTCGAACAGGCACTGCTCAAGGCCAGCCGTGACGGACAAGATCCGATTGTGTTCGATACCACGCCCTGCGCATTGCGGGTCAAAAAAGGCCCGGAACAAACCCCGCTCAAGCTGTACGACATCACCGAATTCCTGCACGACGTCGTGCTGGAACGGCTGATCATTCACAAGCAACCGGAAACCGTTGCGGTTCATCCCACCTGTAGCAACATCAACATGGGCTTGCAGGCCAAGCTCAAGGCCATCGCCGAAGCCTGCGCGGAAAAAGTGGTCGTCCCCGACCGGATTTCCTGCTGCGGCTGGGCGGGAGACAAAGGCTTCACCCACCCGGAATTGAATGCCAGCGCCTTGCGGGATTTGAAAGCGGCGCTGCCGGATGACTGCACGTCCGGGTATTCCACCAGCCGTACCTGCGAAATCGGCCTGTCCCTGCACAGTGGGCGTTATTACCGCTCCATCGTTTATTTGGTCGATCGCTGCTCACAGCCCAATACCGGCTGATTCCCCAAAGCATTCCAACGATTTCACGGACACCCGCATGGGTGGAACGGCGGCATTTTGCCGCCGACGCTCCCCTCTTGTCGGGATTTCAGGAAGAAAAAGCGTTTCGGCGCCTTTTCTGGCAACGGGCCAAGGACAGGCGTTGTTCATCCACCATAACTCTTCATCAAAGGAGTTTCCCATGTCGTTAGGTTTACTGGCGCTCGTCGCCTTCCTGCCTATCGCAGTCGCGCTGGTTTTAATGGCGGGAATGCGATGGCCGGCCACCAGAGCGATGCCTCTGGCCTGGCTGGTGTGTGTACTCGCCGCGCTGTTCGCCTGGAATTTGCCCATCGGCTACGTTGCCGCACTGTCCATTCAAGGGGTCATCACCGCGGTTGGCATTCTGATCATCGTCTTCGGCGCAATTATCATCCTGTACACGCTTCAATACTCGGGGGGTATGGAGACCATCCAGCACGGGATGCAGAACATTTCCGGCGACCGCCGCATTCAGGCCATCATCATCGGCTACATGTTCGCGGCTTTCATCGAGGGCGCCGCCGGTTTCGGCACCCCCGCTGCTTTGGCTGCTCCGTTGTTGCTCACTCTGGGCTTCCCACCGTTAGCCGCCGCGGTTATTTGCCTGGTGTTCAACTCCTTCCCGGTCACCTTCGGCGCAGTGGGCACCCCCGTCATCCTCGGCATGAAGTATCTTCAGCCTCTGGCCAAGACGGCTGTCGCCACCGGCGCGCCCGGTCTGAACTTCGCTACTCCCGAGGGGTTCAACATGCTTATCGGCCAATGGGCTTCCGTGCTCCACTTTCCGATGATCTTCATCCTGCCGGTATTCATGCTCGGTTTCATTACCCGCTTCTTCGGCCCCAACCGTTCCTGGACCGACGGCTTCAAGGCCTGGAAATTCTGCATCTTCGCCGCCGTGTCCTTCTCGGTGCCGTACATGTTCTTCGCCTGGTTCGTGGGTCCCGAGTTCCCGTCGCTGATCGGTGGTCTGGTGGGTCTGGGCATCATCGTCGCCGGCGCCAGGAAGGGCTTCTGCGTTCCCAAGGAAACCTGGGATTTTGGCCATCACGACCAGTGGGACCCCGACTGGACCGGCGACATCCAGGGTTCCAGCACCACCGAGTTCACCAGTCACATGAGCCAGTTCAAAGCCTGGCTGCCCTACATCCTGATCGGCCTGATTCTGGTTCTGACCCGCATTCCCGATCTGGGCCTCAAGGGCTGGCTCGCCGCGCAGAAGATCAGCTTCGGCAATATCCTGGGCTATCAAAGCGTCAGCGGCTCGATTGACTATCTGTATTTGCCCGGCACCATTCCGTTCATGCTGGTGGCCCTCCTGACCATCCTGATCCACGGCATGCGCGGCGAAGCGGTCAAAAAAGCCTGGAGCGAGTCCATCGTCAAGATGAAGAACCCGTCCATCGCCCTGTTCTTTGCCGTGGCGCTGGTAGCGATCTTCCGTGGTTCCGGTATCACCGACCCACTCTTGAATCCCCATGCCTACCCGTCCATGCCGTTGGCCATGGCCCAGGCGGTGGCGGGTATCGCTGGCAACGCCTGGCCGATGGTGGCTTCCTACGTGGGCGGTCTGGGGGCGTTCATCACCGGTTCCAACACCGTGTCCGACCTGCTGTTCGCCGAGTTCCAGTGGGGTGTCGCAACCCAGCTTGAGTTGCCCCGCCAGATTATCGTGGCGGCTCAAGCGGCTGGCGGCGCCATGGGCAACATGGTTTGCATCCACAACATCGTGGCGGTGTGCGCGGTGGTCGGTCTCTCGGGTCGGGAAGGCATCATCCTGCGCCGCACCGTGTGGCCGTTTCTGCTGTACGGCATCGTGGTCGGCATCCTGGCCAGCCTGATGTCCTTCGTGTTCTTCCCCAATCTGTTCTAAGGAGCCTGAAGGCAAGCAGTCGCCAGGGATCGGCGACTGCTCATTGGGTGCATTTCGTTTGCCCGTGTCGGCTGTTGAGTTTGAGCGGTCGGTTTTGATTTGCTCGTCGAGTTGTTTGAGCATTTCGGTGAATTCCGCCGCCCACCCTTGAGGATCACACTGTGCAACGACAACCACACAGCAAATCGATTTTGACCGGCGAAATATGCCGCACCACCTTGTCGCGACGCACATGCAAAACAACCAGCGTATAAGGATTGAAAACCACGACATCCTTAACGCCTTGCGACAGATAAAACTGTGGCCCGATATCCAAATCCTTGGCTTCGTATCCTTTGCTGATGACTTCAATCACCGCTTCCGGCACCAAGGTAATCGCTTCTTCCTGCTCATCGGGTTCCCGGCAAAAGATGGAAATGTCGGGTCGCTTCAAGGAACCGTCCGGGAAACTGACGTAAACATCGGCGGCATGCACACACTCGCAATGTGCGGCGGCGCCATCGGCACTCTCCGAGCTTTTACCGATGCTGGCGCGAATTCCATCCACCGCCTTTTGATGGCGGTAAACCGGCTGTGGCTCCCAGATCGGCAAGCCCGCCACGATTTCCAGGCGAATCCCCAATTCATCGGCTCGCAGAAATCTTTGTTCCATCGCGCCCTCTCACCAAACCTCATGCCAAAAAACATCGCCTTTGCCGACTCGAAGTCAACGGTGGCGATACCGGCCCAGACGCCGCTCCAACCACCCGAACAGCCGCGCCAATCCGAAACACAGCAAAAAATACAGCGCCGCCACCGTCAGCCAGACTTCGAACACCCGCCCCGAAGACACAGCCAGTTCCGTACCGGTAAAGGTCAGTTCCTGAATGGAAATCAATGAAATCAGCGACGAATCCTTGATCAACGCAATGAACTGCCCGGCCAGCGCCGGGACCATCTTCTGCACCGCCTGCGGCAGCACCACCTCGCCCATCACCTGACCGGAATGCAGCCCCAGCGCCCGCGCCGCTTCCCACTGTCCTTTGGGAACCGCCTCGATGCCGGCGCGGACGATTTCGGTGACGTAGGCGCCCTCGAACAACGCCAGGCAGATCAGCCCGGACAGGAAATTCGGCAGCAGCTCCGGCGGGCCGAACAGCCAGGCCAGCACTCGCAAGGTTTCCGGCGCGGCCCCGGCGATCCGATTCTCGATATCCAGCACCGGCAACAACTGACCACTGATGAAAAAATAGAAGATAAAGATGAATACCAGCGGCGGGATGTTGCGAATCAGCCCGACATAGGTCCAGCCGAGCAGTCGAAAAAATAGAATGCGGGTAACCCGGCACACCCCCATCGTAACGCCGATCAGCGCCGCCAGCATCCCACCCCACAACGCCAGCCGCACCGTCGCCAGAAAGCCCTGGCCCAGCAGGTTCAGCACCCAGTCGCCCTGCTCGGTGTCGTAGCGGATGAAGTAGCCGGGAATCAGTCGCCAGTCCCAGTTGTAATGAAAGTGGCTTTGCGCGCGGTACAGCACGTAGCCGATCAGGCCGAACACCACGGCCAGCACCAGCGCATCCAGCCAGCCGAAACGGAGTTTGGGCGGAGACACGATTCAGTCGCGCCCGGCGCCGCGCATCGGCGGGCGGCGTTCCAGCCAGCCGGCTAGCAGGGACAGACTGATGTTCAGCGCCAGATACAGAACCACCACCACAACCAGAGCCTTAAAATCATGCTTAAATTATGTTTTAATTTCATATAGATAAAAAATATCAGCCTTGCGAAATACCTAGCGATCATTATAAAACGAAAATAATTTACAACATAAATTTTGTAAAATAAAATCGCTTTAAGATTATGGCGACCGTGAGGTATTCCATGAAGTTGAATGTCGGCAACCCGGTGGAAGGCGAGGATTTCTTCGACCGCGAGAAGGAACAGCAACGCGCCTGGCGCAAGCTGGAAAGCAGCCATCTGCTCATGCTGGCGCCGCGCCGGATCGGCAAAACTTCGCTCATTTTACGCTTGTGCGCGACGGCTCACGCGCACGACTTTCAAGCGGTGCAATGCAGTTTCGCCCGCTGCGGCGACGAACAGGAATGCGTCAGCCTGCTGTTTCGTACCCTGGCGGAACAGCAGACAAGCTGGGAACGCCTCGTCGAGCCGCTGAAAACCCTTCTTGGCAAGCTGAAAGGCGTCAACATCGGGCCGGTGGGCATCGATTGGCAATCCGGCAAGCCAGCGGATTGGCGGGAAGTCGGCGATGCGCTCGGCAAGGTGCTGGACGAAGAGGATAGTCCCTGGCTGATTTGCGTGGATGAAGTGCCGGTTTTCGTTATCAATCTGATCAAGCAGGGAGAGGACGGCAAACGCCGCGCCCGCGCCTTCCTCAACTGGTTCCGCGATCTGCGTCAGCGCCACTACAGGCAAGTGAAATGGCTGCTGGCCGGTTCCATCGGCCTCGACACCATCGCCGCGCGGCTGGGTTGGGGCGACACCATCAATGATCTGGAACCGTTCCCGCTGGCGGCCTTCGACGAATCCACCGCACTGGTTTTCCTGGATCAACTGGCCGCCAGCTATCGCCTGCCCCTGGATGAACTCGCGCGCCAGGCGATTGTGCGCCGCGTCGGTTGGCCGGTTCCCTACTATCTGCAAATCATGTTCAGCCAGTTGCGCGACGACTGGGAGGACAACGGCGTCAGACCGGATGAAGCGGCGGTGGAACGCGCCTTCGAACGCCTGCTCGATCCCGCCTATCGCGCACACTTCGATTACTGGCGACAACGTCTCGACGAAGAGCTAGGCCAACCGGAAGCCGGCCATGCCGTCCTGTTGCTCGACCACGCCTGCCAGGATGTCAATGGCCCGAGCCGGGATGCGCTCGGACAAGCGCTGAGCACACGCATTCAAGATCCAGACGAGCGCGACCGAACTTTGCGCTATTTGCTGGATGTACTCGGCGGCGACGGTTATCTGGTGGAGCGGGATGGACGCCATGCCTTCCGCATGGAATGGCTGCGGGTGTATTGGCAACGGAGGTTGCGGTGAATAATGACCTCTCCCTGCATCGTCCGGCGCTCTACAACCCGGCCCTGTGGAGCCGGGACGAGGTCAAAACCTACTATATCGCCCGCCAATCGTTGTTGACGCGACTGCTGGACGATCTGCGGCGCGAACGTCCCGGCAGCCGTCCGCAGCATCGCCTGATGCTCGGCTTGCGCGGCATGGGTAAATCCACCCTGCTCCGCCGCTTGGCCGTGGCGGTGGAGGATGACGCCGAACTGACGGCGCAATGGCTCCCACTGACCTTTTCCGAGGAGCAATACAACGTCGGTTCACTCGCCGATCTCTGGCTCAACTGCCTGGATGCACTGGGCGATCTACTGGAAGGGCGCGGCCGGAGCGTCGAAGCGGAACAGCTTGACAACACGTTGCGAATCTGGCGCGGCCGGATGCCGAAGGCGCCTTGCAAGCACTGCTTCAGGCGGCTAAGCAGCTTGACCGACGTTTGCTGCTCCTGTTCGATAACATCGACCTCATTCTCGAACGGCTTAAAGATCGCCACTGGGATTTGCGTGAAACCCTGCAATCCCATCCAGAAATTCTGGTGATGGGCGCCAGCGCCCGCGCTCTGGAAGCCAGTTATCAATACGACGCGGCCTTCTACGACTTCTTTAAAGTCGATGAACTGCGTGGCCTGAGCGCGCAGGAAATGCGCGACACCCTGCTCGCCCTGGCCCGGTTGCGCGGGGTGCCGGAGGTTGAACACCGCATTGAAGCGGAACCCAGCCGTATCCGTATTCTGCACACCCTCACCGGCGGCAACCCGCGCACCGTGGTGCTGCTCTACGGTGTTCTGCTCAAAGGCACGGATGGCGATGTGCGCGCCGATCTGGAAGGGCTGCTGGACGAAGTCACGCCGCTCCATAAAGCCCGCTTCGACGAACTACCGGCCCAAGGCCAACAGCTTTTGGACAAGCTGGCCCTGCATTGGGACCCGATGACCGCCCGCCAACTCGCCGACGCCCTCAATTGGGACGTGAACCTGGTTTCCGCTCAACTCAACCGGTTGACTCAGCTCGGCATTGTGGAAAAGGTGAAATCCGGCAGCGGCAAACGGACCGCGTTCCAGGTGGGCGAGCGCTTTTTCAACATCTGGTATCTAATGCGCGCCAGCCGGCGAGTACGGCGCAAGTTGGTCTGGCTGGTCGAGTTTCTAAGCTCCTGGTATGGAGGTGCGGCTCTCGTCGATGCGAGTTGGCTACTCCCAGCCGATGCCATATCCATCACTTGGGACGAGTGCCTGGCGCTCATCCGGGAAAGACTCAAGACGGGAGCCGGCGTGCATCTGCTGCAAGCCCTGGACGACAGCGGCGCGGGCGAACGTTGGCGACCGCTGCGGGAAGCGCTGGCGGCGACGGTGGCGGGGAAAGCGGAAATTCTGCTGGACGTGGCCCCCGAAGTACGCAAACCGGCCCTGGACATTCTCGCGCACATCGCGCCGGACCTGCCCATACCAGCCGATCTGCGTTGAAAATCTCCTCAACCCCCCTTTGTCAAAGGGGAGTGGCGAAGCCGGGGGTTTCTCACCCACATTCAGCCGCGCCCGGCGCCATGCACCGGCAGGCGACGTTCCAGCCAACTGACCAGCAGCGACAGGCTGACGGTCAGCGCCAGATACAGCGCCGCCACGGTGAACCACAGCTCAAACGTCATGAAGGTATCGGCGATCAGATTGCGGCCTTCGGTGGTCAAATCGGCCACCGCGATCACGCTGACCAAGGCCGAATGCTTGATCAGCGACACCGCCAGCCCGGTCAGCGGCGGCAACACCAGACGAACGGCCTGCGGCAGGATCACGCAACGGTAGACCGCATACGGCGACAACCCGAGCGACCGCCCCGCCTCCCACTGGCCACGCGGGATGGCCTCGATGCCGGCGCGGAAGATTTCCGCCGCGAACGCCCCTTCAAAGATCGCCAACGCCAGTACCGCCGCCGCGAATCGGTCCATATCCAGGATCGGCGCCAGCACGAAATAGACCAGGTAAAGCTGCACCAGCATCGGGGTGTTGCGGACGATCTCGACGTAGACCCGCGCCACCGCATGCCCGGCCCACGAGGTCGAACGCTGCAACAACGCCGCCGACAGCCCGAACGCCACCGTCAGCAACAGGCTCCAGCCGGTCAGTTCCAACGTCACACCCAACCCGCGCAGCAGCGGGCCGGGCTGGAACACGCCGTCCTCGATCTGGTAGAGATATCGCGGCACCCGGTACCACTGCCAGTTGTAATGCAGGGTATCCGCGCCCTCGACCACGAGCCAGCCCAAGCCGGCCAGCACGACGAGAAACGTCAGGCTGTCGAACACCGGTCGCCAGCGTCGCCAGATCGACACAGAGGTTTTAATCATGACGTCCACAGGATAACCAGCTCGCCCGCCGCTGTCATGACCGGGTGGAACCCCGCCCCCCAGCGGCGCGCTGGTGTTGCCCGAATCGGGCGCGTCCGTTACCTTTCCCGGCAAGATAGCCTTAACCTTGGGGAGGTGTATTCCATGAACAACCGTCTGTCCTTCGCGTTGGCCGCCGTGTTGCTCACGCTAACTCTGCTTCCGCCGCCGCTCGCCCGCGCTCAAAACGCCAGCCAGCAGCTCGCCGCCGGCAGCGTATTGGAAACCATCAAAAAGCGCGGAGCGATCAGGATCGGCCTGTCCACCTTCGTCCCCTGGGCGATGCGCGACAAGAACGGCGAACTGGTCGGCTACGAAATCGACGTGGCGAAACGGCTGGCCGAGGATATGCGGGTGAAGGCCGAGTTCGTGCCCACCGCCTGGGACGGCATCATCCCGGCGCTGCTGGCTGGCAAGTTCGACGTGATCGTCGCCGGAATGTCGGTCACCCCGGAACGCAATCTGACCGTCAACTTCAGCCTGCCCTACGCCAATTCCGGCATCCACCTGGTTGCCCACAAGAAACTGGCGGCCGGCTTTGCGACGCTGGAGGATTTCAACAAGCCCGAAGTGGTGCTGGCGGCGCGGCGCGGCGCGACGCCGGCCACCGCCGCCAAGCGGCTGATGCCCAAGGCCACGCTGCGCCAGTTCGACGAAGACGCGCTGGCCTTGCAGGAAGTGCTCAACGGCAAGGCGCACGCCTTCATCGCCAGCACCCCGACCCCGGCGTTCGAGGCGCTGAAACATCCCGACACGCTGTTCCTGCCGATCCCCGAACCGTTCGTGCAGGGCGCGGAGGGTTTTGCGTTGCGCAAGGGCGATCCCGACGCCCTGAACTTTTTCAACAACTGGATCATGCTGCGCCAGCAGGACGGCTGGCTGAAGGAACGGCACAACTATTGGTTCAAGACCCGCGACTGGGCCAGCCAAGCAGTGGAATAATCCGGGTCCGGTCTACCCAGGCCGCGGTTCCAACCCAGCGCTCCGCAACGCCGCATCCGACATCTACCAGTAATTTTCCACCGCCAGATTGCCCGGTTTGCCGCGCAGGCTCAGGGTCAGGCCACGCTCGGTCAGCAGGTCGCGGGTTTCCTGCACCATGTCGGGATTGCCACAGATCATGACCCGGGAGCGCTCGCGGTCGATCGGCAAACCGACGTGCGATTCCAGCTTGCCGTTGCTCAGCAGGGAGGTGATGCGATCGTTGAGCAACGAGCGCTCGTCCTGCTCGCGGGTCACCACCTGCACGTATTTCAGCTTGTGGGCATACCCGGCGAACAGCTCATTCTCCTTGAACGAGTGAATGAACTCCTCGTAGGCCAGTTCGTGGCGGTAGCGCACGCTGTGCACCAACACGATGTTTTCGTACTGCTCCCAGGTGTCGAACTCCTGCAGGATGGACAGGAACGGCGCCAGCCCGGTGCCGGTGGACAGCAGCCACAGATCCCGGCCGCACTCGAAACGGTCGGTGGTCAGATAGCCATAATTGCGCTTTTCCACCAGAACCCGATCACCGATCTTCAGTTGCGACAGCCGCGAGGTAAACGCGCCGTCGGGCACGACGATGGAGTAAAACTCCAGAAAATCGTCGTAGGGCGCCGAGCAGATCGAATACGCCCGCCAGACCAGGTCGCCGCCGTCATCCTCCTCAACCCCCAGCCGGGCAAACTGGCCGGCGATGAAGCGGTAGGACTGGCTACGGGTGGTTTTGAAGGAAAACAGATTGGACGCCCAGGTGCGGATTTCCGTAATCGTCTCCACGGTGTACTTGTCGCTGGCCTTCATCGGGGTCGATCCTGTCTGGGTTGAGCGGATAGGAACCGCGCTCGGGAGCTTGCGCCGAATTCCCGAGCGTTTTCCTAAGTCTTGGACGACCAGATTAAAGCAGAATTCTCCAAGCAAAAAGAAATATAAAATTATTTATTTATAACCAAAAAATAATCAGCCGGCCCACCGCAAACCCCAAATCGCTGGTTTCATGGCATGATGAGAGCTTGAAAAATCGCACGCCCGAACATGCCAAAACAATTCGATCCTCCGTGCCGACTCCAGCAATCGCCGCAACCCGCGGCAAACCATTGGGCAGGATACCCGGCCGGCTCGGTCTTGATGCATGGCGCCCGCAACCTGAACCGTATCCCTGAATGAACGTTCGTTCCGTTCTCCTTTCCGACCTGCGGGGCGGACTGATCGCCGCCGCCGTGGTGTTGCCGCAGGCCACCGCCTTCGGGGTCACCGTGTTCGCCCCCTACCTCGGCACCGCGCCGGGCGCGCTGGCCGGTTTGTTCGGCGCCATCGGCCTGCTGCTGATCTCCGGCGTCGCCGGCGGCACGGTGGGCCTGATCAGCGGCCCGACCGGCGCCAGCATGGCCTTGCTGGGCGGCACGGCGATGCTGCTCACCACCGCCGGCATCCCGCAAGACAGCATCGCATCGGCCCTGTTCGCCGTCACCGTGTGCGCCGGACTGCTCCAACTGCTGATCGCGCTGGCCGGTGGCGGGCGGTTGATGAAATTCATCCCCTACCCGGTCATCGCCGGCCTGACCACTGGCACCGGTCTGCTGCTGATCCTGTCGCAAATCAAACCACTGCTCGGCATCAGCTACGGCGGTCTGTGGACCCAATGGTCCTGGTTGCCGATGGTCACCACGGTGGTGGCGTTCTGCGCCGTCCGCTACGCTCCGCGCTACCTGCCGGACGTTCCCGGACCCATCGCTGGCCTGTTCGGCGGCACCGCGTTCTACCAAATCGTCCTGTACATCGCCAACCCGCCGACCGTGCCGAAACACTGGGTCATCGGCACCTTGCCCAAGCTGTCGGAATTCCACTTCGCCATCGATCAATTCACGGCTTGGCCCTCCTTGCCTTGGCCGCTGATTCTGCACGCCGCCTTCGCCCTGGCGGTGCTGTCGTCGCTCAACACCCTGCTGACCTCGATGCTGGCCGACACCGCCACCGGCCTGCGCCATAACGCCCGTCGCGAACTGCTGGCCCAAAGCATCGGCCAGATTGCCGTCGGCTTGACCGGGGGCATGGCCGGCGCGGCCAGCGTGGGCGGCACCACCACCGCCATCCGCGCCGGCGCCCGCCGCTGGGCCGCGCCGGCCGCCGGCCTCCTGCTGCTGACGATACTGTCCTTCGCCGGCCCGCTCGGCCAATGGCTGCCGACCAGCGCGCTGGCCGGCATCATCATCGCCTCGGCGCTCGGCCTGCTGGAACGGGATATCGTGGCCTGGGCCCGCCGCCGCCGCACCCGCCTGGACGCGGCGGTCGCCCTGCTGGTCGCCGGCATCACCGTCGGCTACGACCTGATGGTGGCGGTGCTGGCGGGGCTGGCCATCGCCATCCTGCTGTTCATCCGCCAGCAAAGCCGCCTACCGATCGTCCATCGCCGGACCACCGCCATCGAGCGCCCCTCGGTGCGGCAACGGCCGGCCGAACAAGCCGCGCTGCTGACCCGCCACGGCGACCGCATCGTGCTGTACGAACTGCGCGGCAACCTGTTTTTCGCCAAGGCCGACCAATTGTTCGAGCAGATGCTGCCGGACATCGACCGACACGCCTGGATCATTCTGCACCTGCGCCGGGTGCTGCACATCGATCTCTCCAGCGTGCGCCTGCTGCAACAGATCGCGGCGCGCCTGGGCGCGCACGGCGGCGAGTTGCTGTTTTGCGAGGTTCACGAAAATCTGGGACTGGGACCCTCGGTCGAGCGTACCCTGCGCCGGCTCAGCCTGAGCGAACGGCGGATCAACGTGCGAACCTTCCCCGGCACCGACCAGGCCCTGGAATATGCCGAGAACGCCCTCTTGTACGCGCTGGGATACGCGCCGACCGTCCGGGAAAGGCGCATACCCCTGCAAGAACTGGATTTGTGCCAAGGCATGAAGCCGGAGGAAATCGCCGCCCTGGCGGCGGTGCTACGACCGCTCGAACTGGCTCGCGGCGAAAATCTGTTCTCGGCCGGTGATTCCGGCGCCGAACTGTATCTGCTCCTGCGGGGCCGGGTGGACATCCGCATCCCCGTGACCGCCGACCGTCATAAACGGCTGGCCGTTTTCGGACCCGGCACCCTGTTCGGAGAAGTCGCGTTCCTCGACCCCGGCCCGCGCACCGCCGAAGCCACGGCGATGAAGCCCAGCGAACTGCTGGTGTTGAATCGCGCCGATTTCAGCCAACTGCGGGAGAGCCATCCGGACGCCGCCGTCGCCCTGCTGCTGGCGCTCGGCCAGATCCAAAGCCGGGCGATGCGCTGGAGCGCCAAGGAAATCCAGCGGTTGATGCAGTGGTAAGGCGCAGCGCTCAGCCGACCTTGAAATAAGCCTCGCGCGCCGGCAGCTCAAGTCCGGTCAACCGCAGCGGCAAGGTGCTGTCCGGCGTCACGCTCTCGCCCACCTTGACCCGCGCCTCCAGGGCCAGTTCGGGAATCAGCACCACACCGCGCGGCATCCGCTTTTCCACCAGCACCCCTTCGCCTTGCCAGCCAGGATGTTGCTGAAGATAAACCACCGTCCAATGCTCGCGGGACAGCCGTTCGGCCCGCCGTATCCCCCGCGCCGCCACCTCCGCCGCTCCGACCCGTTCGATGATCGCCTGGGCCTCCAGCGGATCGCCGCCCCGCAGACATGCCCGCAACTGCTGGTGCGCGACCAAATCCAGATAACGCCGCAGCGGGCTGGTGACCTGCGCGTACACGTCGAGCCCCAAACCACCGTGTGGGCCGGGCTGGCCGCTGTACTGACGTGGGCGCAGGCTGCGGCGCAGGGCATACATCGCCGCCAGTCCGGCCGGCTCCCGGTCCGCGTCGCCCACCGCCACATCCTGAGTAGTGAATGGAAACGGCAGCCCACGCTCCAGCGCAAAGCGGGCCGCCGCTTCGCCGGCCATCAGCATCGCCTCGGTCACCAGCATCCGACTGCGCGAGCGGGGCAGCGGCTTGATGGTCACCCGCCCGTCGGCAACCTGCATCTTCACTTCCGGCAGATCAATGAACACCGCCCGGTTGGCGCGGCGGCGGGTCCGATGGCGCTGGGCCAGTTCGTGCAGAGTGCGAAACGGCTCTTCATCCAGCCGCAACTCCACTTCTTCATAGCTCAGCCGCTGAACCCGCACCCGGCTGGGCGCGATCTCCACGTCGGTGACGACGCCATCGGCATCCAGGGTCAGGCCGAACGACAGCGCCGGCGTGATCTCGCTCAGCCCCAGACCGAGCCGCGGCACCGCCGCCACCGGCAGCATCGGCACGGTGGTTTCCGGCAGATAAAGCGTCGCGCCCCGCGCCCGCGCTTCCCGATCGGCGGGACTGTCCGGCGGCACCAGGGCCGCGGCGTCGGCGATATGCACCCACAAGCGATTGCCGTCCAGGCTGAGGGCGTCGTCGGGATCGAGGTTACCTTCATCGTCGATGGCGTAAGCCGCCAGTCCGGTCAAATCCAGCCGCGGCTCGTCCGGCAGTTTGGGCAGATCCGCCGTCGCCGTCGCCAGCGGCGCCCCGATTCGCCGGGGATAAGGGTTGATCATGCCGTCCCAATGGCCCAAGCGCAGCAGCAGGCCATGCGCGCTTTCCGAATTCTGGTTGCAGTCGAGAGCCTGCAACACCCGGCTCTGCTCGCGCTGGCCCCAGGCCACTTCCTCGATTTCGTGCAGAAACGCGGCATCCTCGGCGGCGCAGCGTCCGGCGCGGGCGCGGCTTAGAAATTCGTTCCAGACTTCGCGTTCGGCTGCTTTCGCCTCGCGCGCCGCCCGTTCCCGCATCACCTCCGCCAGCGGCCGGACCATGATCGCCTCGGGCGTGCCCTGGAAATACAAGCCCTCGTCCAGCAGTCGCCACGCGGCCCAGGCGGCGGCGGGCGTGTAGGCGCCATAGACCAGTTCCGCCAGATCGGGCAAGGTGGTTTGCTCGCCCTCCAGCAACTCGCAGGCCGCCTCCACCTCGCCCGGCGGAAGGTGTTCCATCTCGCGCAACCCGCGCAGCGGTCCGGGATGCAGCAGCAGCACGTCCTTGGGGCGTACCCGCAGCGACCGGCCATCCTCCAGTTCGATCTCCAGCTTGTCGCCGAGACTGGCGACACGGGCCGGACCGTTCTTGTAAAGCACCAGACTGTGTTGCGGGATATTCATCGGGCCTCGGGGGATGCGGAGCGAGTTGGCGTTTCGGCGGTGGATCGGCGGATAAAGTACCAGAGTTTATTGTCGGCGCAGGGCGGAATCCTGGGTAACCGCCGGGTTTCGGGGCGATACGCCTTACCCCTCTCGCCGTTCATTGCGCCGGCAACGGCTCGCGGCGACCGGACGCCGTTTATCTCGGTTCGCGGTCAAGCGCATAGACCCTCATACCCGCACTGCGGTACTATTTTCCGTCGTACCGTGGGAATCACGGGGGCCTGAACCGATTCATATCATGCGGCGCTGCCGCGCGTTCTCCGAAAGCCGCCCGTTTCGGCCCGGCGGGGCGCACGACCGGGTTCCGGCAAACGCAAAACCGTGACGCCATCCGGGCCGCCAACCATCCATATTAACGATAAACCGATAATCGGGAGACTGCTTATGAGTACGGTAGATGCCGTCGATCTCGGCAGACGCCGCTTTCTGACCGCCACGGCAACCGTGGTCGGCGGCGTGGGCGTGGCGTTCGTCGCCGTTCCATTCTTGAAATCCTGGTCGCCCAGCGAGCGCGCCCGGGCCGCCGGCGCGCCGGTGGAAGCCGACATCAGCAAGCTGGAAGAAGGCGCCATGATGACCGTCGAATGGCGTGGCAAACCGGTCTGGCTGCTGAAGCGCACCCAGAAAATGCTGGACGATCTGCCCACCCTCAACGATCAATTGCGCGACCCCAAATCCGAGGAGGCCAGCCAGCAACCCAAATACGCCCAGAACGCGTATCGCTCCATCAAACCCGAAACGCTGGTCATGGTCGGCATCTGCACCCACCTTGGCTGCTCGCCCACTTTCCGTCCCGAAGTGGCCCCGGCCGATCTGGGACCGGACTGGAAAGGCGGCTTCTTCTGCCCCTGCCACGGCTCCCGCTTCGACCTGGCCGGCCGCGTCTACAAGAGTGTGCCCGCGCCGACCAACATGGAAGTGCCTTCCTATCGGTATATGACCGATTCACGGGTGTTGATTGGCGTTGATCCGGAGACTGCATAATGGCGAACACACAAGGCACGACCGGTCTGCTCGGCTGGATCGACGAACGGTTTCCGCTGACCAAGTCGATCCGCGAGCACCTGACCGAATACTACGCGCCGAAGAACTTCAATTTCTGGTACTTCTTCGGCTCGCTGGCGCTGCTGGTGCTGGTCAACCAGATCCTGACCGGCATCTGGCTGACCATGAGCTACAAACCGTCCGCCGCCGACGCCTTCGCCTCGGTTGAATACATCATGCGCGACGTGGACTGGGGCTGGCTGATCCGCTACATGCATTCCACCGGCGCCTCGGCCTTCTTCATCGTCGTCTACCTGCACATGTTCCGCGCCCTGATCTACGGCTCCTACAAGAAGCCGCGCGAGCTGATCTGGATCTTCGGCGTGCTGATTTTCCTCGCCCTGATGGCCGAGGCGTTCATGGGCTACCTGCTGCCCTGGGGTCAGATGTCCTACTGGGGCGCACAGGTCATCATCTCGCTGTTCAGCGCCATCCCCGGCATCGGCCAGGATCTGTCGCTGTGGATTCGCGGCGACTACGTGGTGTCCGACGCGACTCTGAACCGCTTCTTCTCGCTGCACGTCATTGCCCTGCCGCTGGTGCTGCTGGGGCTGGTGGTCGCCCACATTCTCGCCCTGCACGAAGTCGGCTCCAACAACCCCGACGGCGTCGAAATCAAGAAGGTGAAAGGCGAAGACGGCAAGCCGCTGGACGGCATCCCCTTCCATCCGTACTACACCGTCAAGGATCTGGTGGGCGTGGTGGTGTTCCTGATCTTCTTCTCGGTGGTGATCTTCTTTATGCCCGAGATGGGCGGCTACTTCCTCGAACACCCCAACTTCGATCCGGCCGACCCGTTGAAGACCCCGCCGCACATCGCTCCGGTGTGGTACTTCACGCCGTTCTACGCCATGTTGCGCGCGGTGCCGGACAAGCTGGGCGGCGTGATTACCATGATCGGCGCCATCGTCATTCTGTTCTTCCTGCCCTGGCTGGACCGCAACCCGGTGAAATCCATCCGCTACCGCGGGTTTTCGTTCAAGCTGATGCTGGCCGCGTTCGTGGTGTCGTTCCTGATTCTGGGTTATCTGGGCGCCTTGCCGCCAAGTCCGGGCCGTACCACTCTGGCGCAAACCTGCACCGTGATCTACTTCGCCTTCTTCTTCGTGCTGCCGTTCCTGCCGGCGCTCGAAAAGACCAAGCCCGTACCGGAAAGGGTGACCGAACAATGAAAAAAATCATTCTCGCACTGGCGGTTCTGGCGCTGCCGGCCCTGAGCGTGGCGGCCGGCGGCGAGGGTTATCCCCTGCTGACGGCGCCGATCGACTCCCATAACAAAGCTTCGCTGCAACGCGGCGCCAAGCTGTTCGTCAACTATTGCATGGGCTGTCACTCGCTGGAGCACCAGCGCTACAACCGTATGGCCCGCGACATCGGTCTGACCGAGGACCAGGTGAGGGACAATCTGATCTTCACCGGCGCCAAAGTCGGCGAAACGATGAAAAACGCCATGCGCAAGAGCGAGGCCAAGGGCTGGTTCGGCGTGGTTCCGCCCGATCTGACCCTGATCTCCCGCTCGCGCGGCGATGACTATCTGTACACCTACCTGCTGACCTTCTACGAAGACCCCAGCCGGCCGTTCGGCGTGAACAACGCCGCCTTCCCGAACGCCGGCATGCCGCATGTACTGTGGGAGTTGCAGGGGATGCAGAAGCCGGTCTACGCGGTGCACAAGGATGCCGAGGGCCACGAAGTCAAAACCATCAAGGGTTTCGAACTGACCCAGCCCGGCAGCATGAGCCCGCCGGAGTTCAAGGAATCGATGGCGGACCTGGTCAACTTCCTGTCCTACGTCGGCGAACCCATCAAACTGGAGCGCCAGCGGATCGGGATTTGGGTGATCCTGTTCCTGGGGCTGGCCTTCGTGGTGTTCTATCTGCTCAAGAAGGAATACTGGAAGGACGTGCATTGACGCCGCCGTCGGCGGAGGGCGCTGGCCGCTCTCCGCCGGGGCGCCGTTCTCATTCCTCCCCGAGCGCCGTTGGGGAGGCTGTCGTTCCCCAACCCGCCGACCGATCCCGCCATGACTTCGACCCGGCCCTATCTAATCCGCGCCCTCTACGAGTGGATTGAAGACAACGGTTTGACGCCGCATATTCTGGTCAACGCGGAGTTGCCCGGCGTGGAGGTTCCCAAGCAGCATGTGCGCGAGGGGCAGATCGTGCTCAACATCAATTCGCTCGCCGTGCGCGACCTGCGCCTGGGCAACGAACAGATCGAATTCAACGCCCGCTTCGGCGGGGTCGCCCGCACGGTCCACGTCCCCATCGCCGCCGTGCTGGCCATCTACGCCCGCGAGAACGGTCACGGCATGGCCTTTGGCGAGGAAGCGGGTGGCGACGAACCGCCGCCACCCGACGACGAACCGCAACCGGACAAGCCGGCCGCCCGCACCGAACGCAGGCCGGTGCTGAAGATCGTGAAATAGGCTTTAGAGGCGTTTCTATACAGCCTCCGCTTAGGTGTTGAAAAACAACCCTCACCCCCAGCCCCTCTCCCACGGGAAGAGAGGGTTTTTTGTACAGGCTCTTTAGTTGATGTATTCGAACAGCGTCACGACCTTCAGCACCCCGCTCACCCCACTGGCGGCTTTGGCCGAGGCGTCGGCTTCGTTGGGTTTGACCAAGCCCATCAAATAAACCACGCCGCGCTCCGTGACCACCTTGACCCGGCTGGGATCGAAATCGGGAATCTGTATCCGGAACAAAGCGGACTTGACCTTGGTGGTCAGCAGCGCGTCGTTGCTCTGAACGGACATCGGGCTGGGGGGACCGATCACCAACTCGTTGTAGACCAACCGCACCGGCGGCTCCTTCAGATCGCGGGCGATCTGCTCGGCTTGCTGCCGCGCCTGCGCCGACATCACCTCGCCGGTCAACAGCACCACGCCGTTGTAGCTGGTGGTGGCGATCCGGTTGCCCGGCGGCAACATCCGAGTAAACAAATCATAGAGCTTCAGTTCGATGGTCTGATCGTCCATCATGGTGCCGGCGGAACGGCGGTCGTGCGCCACGCTGACGCCCATCGCCGTACCGCCAATAAAAAGCGCCGCGCAACCACTCAGCAAGACCATCGCCAGCACTGCGCTGACCAAGCGTATCCACCACGTCATGATTCCTCCTTACCAAATAGTAGCCAGTCCACCAAATCGCACAGGCAATGAATGATGAGAATGTGGGCCTCCTGAATTCGCGCCGTCGCCGTCGCCGCCGCCCGTATTTCGATATCCTTGCCGCCGAGTTGCCCGGCCATGCACCCGCCGTCATGACCGGTCAGCGCCAGCGTCGTCATTTCCAGCTCGCGGGCGGCGTCGATGGCCACCCGCACGTTCGGCGAATTGCCGCTGGTCGAGATCGCCAGCAGCACGTCGCCCGGCCGCCCCAGCGCCCGCACCTGTCGGGCGAAAATCTGCTCGAAGGCATAATCGTTGGCGATGGAGGTGAGCGCCGAACTGTCGGTGGTCAGCGCGATGGCGGCCAGTCCCGGCCGTTCGATCTCGAAACGATTGACCAGTTCGGCGGCGAAATGCTGGGCATCGGCGGCCGATCCGCCATTGCCGCAGACCAGGATCTTGTTGCCCCGCCCCAGCCGCTCGGCCAGTAGTTCAGCGGCTTGCACGATGCGCGGCCCCATCGCTTCCAGGGTGCGCTGCTTGGCTTCAAGGCTGGCAATGAAGTGCTGTTCGATGCGTGTGAGCGGTTCCATGAGATGATCCAGCGAAGTGCGATGACCGACCGGAAGAAGATTAGCGCGTATCGTTTCGGTTGTTATCATTGATTCAGGAATTGCACCCCCAAGGTACTCAAAAAGATGCCCCAGCCGCAAGCCGAAACCCGCTTCATCGAGTTGATGGCCGAGTTGTTCCAAATGGACGAGGCGGAGGCGCTGGACTTCGGATTTTATCGGATGATCCGCCGGCATAACCGGGAGGCGCGGGCATTTCTGGGCGAGATCATCGCCACCCAAGGCTGGAAGACGCTCAAGGGCGGGCGGCTGTCGGCCTTACTGGCGGCGGCGTTCCGGGAGGCGGAGGCCGAAGCGGCCGCCGAGGATCAGCAGCGGCTCGCCGTGCTGGAAAAGCAGTTGGGCCTCAAGCCAGGCATGAACACGCAGGAGCGGGACTTGCGCTTGACCGCGCTGGCAACGGTTCCCGCGACTGCCGAACTGGTCAACGAATACCGCGCCGTCCTGGAACGCAAGGTGGCGGCGTCCACCGCCACGCTGGATCGCAGCGAAGTGTTCAACCGTCTGTATCAGTTTTTCTCGCGCCATTATCAGGACGGCGATTTCATCGTGGCCCGGCGCTACGGGCGGGACGGTAGCCGCTATCTGCGCTCGACCGGCGAGGATACCGAGTTTCATTGGGCCACCGAGGGGATGTATTACATCAAGTCGGGCGATGTCTTCACCGACTTTCCGATCAGGCTGTCGCAGGGCCAGCGGCTGCTGTTCACGGTGGAACCGGAGACCTTGGCCGCGACGCGGGCGGCGCTGAAACCGAACGACAAGGCACATTACGAGTTAGCCTCGGTCAGCCGCGCCGAAGAGGGGTGCTGGCGGGTATGCCTGAACTATCTGAAGGGCGCGCGCAGCGAGCGGCATAAAGACGAGATCGTGAATGCCGTGCAACGGGATTGCGGCGGCGACGACGCGGAGATCCGGCGCTGGCTCAACCAGTTCATCGCCCGCAATCAGAACGATTTTTTCATTCACCAGCGGCTCGGGCCGGCGTTGCGCGAAGACCTGGACATTTTCATCAAGACCGAGGTGCTGGACACCGATCAATTGCTGGCCGGCGGCGATTTGCCGCAACGAGTGTTGCGGGTTGCCCGTATCGTGCGGGAAGTGGGACAGCCGATCATCGCTTTTCTGGCCGCGCTGGCCGATTTCCAAAAGAGCTTATGGGAAAAGAAAAAGCTGGTTTTTTCAACCCGCTACGTCATTACACTGGATCGGATTGATCGGTTGGCCGGGCGGGAATGGCTGGAGGCGCATCTTGAATGCATCGTGCAGGCCCAGCGCGCGGAATGGCAAACGCTGGGTCTGGGCGAATATGCCGATGCCGCCGCCTGTCGTGTGGAGAAAAGCGGCGATCTGGTCACCGAAACCACGCACCGCTACCTGCCCCTGCCGGTGGACACCACCCATTTCGACGAGGCGTTCAAATGGGCGCTGCTGGAGGCGGTCAGCCGCGAACACCCGTTGGATGAGGCACTCGACGGGCTGGCGCTGCATTCCGACAACTGGCAAGCGTTGCATCTGCTCCAGGCCAAGTACCGCGAGCGGGTGAAGTGCGTTTACATTGACCCGCCGTACAACACCGGCAGCGACGGCTTCCCGTACAAAGACGCCTATCAACATGCCTCGTGGCTGGCGATGATCGACGAGCGCCTGTCCATCGCCAAGGGCTTGATGGATCAGCAGGCGGCATTGTTCGTTTCTCTCGATGACCATGAACAGCCGGCATTCCGGTTGCTGGCGGATCGGCTGTACGGCCCGGCCAATTTTGTAGCCACGGTCATCTGGCAAAAGATTTATTCGCCCAAAAATTCGGCTAAACACTTCTCCGAAGATCACGATTATCTGCTGGTCTACGCGCGCAACGCGGAACACTGGCTTCCGGAACTGTTACCTCGCACAGCCGAAATGGAAGCGCGCTATGGCAATCCGGACAACGACCCGCGTGGCCCTTGGACTTCTGGTGATGTTTCCGCGCGCAATCCCTACAGTGAAGGCCGCTATCCCATCACCTGCCCATCCGGGCGGATAATTCCCGGACCGCCGCCAGGCACTTATTGGCGCGTATCCAAAACGAAGTTCGATGAACTTAACCGTGATGGCCGCATCTGGTGGGGGGAAAGTGGCGACAACATGCCGCGTTTCAAACGCTTTCTGAGTGAAGTCAAACAGGGGCGGGTACCGCAAACCATCTGGTCCTACCAGGAAGTCGGCCACACGCAGGACGCCAAGAAGGAACTGTTGGCCTATACCCCCTTGGCCGAAAATGAGTCGGTATTCCAAACGCCCAAGCCCACGGCCTTGATTCGCCGCGTTCTTTCTTTAGCGACCGAAGCGATAGGCGTGGAGGAATGGGTGCTGGATTTCTTCGCCGGTTCCGGCACGACCGGTCATGCGGTCATCGCCCAGAACCACGCCGACGACGGCCATCGTAAATTTATGCTGGTGGAATGTAACGCCTACTTCGATACGCTGCTCTTGCCGCGTCTGAAGCGAGCGGCCTGGTCCCCGGAATGGAAGGAAAACGGCAAAACGGACGGCCCCGGCCTGTTCCTGCGCGTCCAGACCCTGGAGCAATACGACGACACCCTGGCCAATCTCGCCATCGAACCGGAAACCGGCCAATCCAGCGCTTTCGACTTCGACGACCCCGCTTTCAGCCTGCGCTATCGACTGCATCGCGAAAGCCAAGCCTTCTACTGCGCAATCGAGCGGTTCGCCTCTCCGTTCGGCTACACCCTGAAACGGGTCGCGGGCGGCGGCGAAGCGCCATCCCAACCCGTCGATCTGGTGGAAAGTCTCGTCTACCTGCTCGGTCTCGACGTCAGCCGGCTGTACCGCGAAACGCCGGGCGTGGTCATTCTCGGCCATGATCGGCGCGAACAAACCGTCGCCGTGTTCTTCCGCGACTGCGCCCACCCCGAAGCGGTCGCATGGCTGCAAGCCAAGCTCGCCGCCCATCCCGCCGACCGCGTGTTCACCAACGACCCGGCGGCATTGACGTTTGAAGGCTGCGAGCGGTTCGAGAGCATCGAGGCGGTATTTGCCGGGCAGTTTGGGCAACTTTGAACGGAGATATGACCATGAACGCCATCCGGCTTAAACCCGAATTTACCGACATCCTGCAACCGCTAGGCGTCGATGCCGGCGATTTTTTCCTTGCCGCCAGCCTCTATCACTCCCACAAGGTCAGCTTCGCCGCCGCCGCCGCGTTGGCCGGTTTGGATTTTGAAGAATTTCACTACCGGCTTCGGGAACACTTCGGGCACGGTCTGCGGCTGGAAGATGAAGCCGTACTGGAAGATCTCGCCACGGCTCGGGAATGGGCGAATCACGCGCCATGAAATTGGTGATCAATGCCAGTCCGCTCATTTTTCTGAACAAGGTGGATGCGTTGTCTCTGCTTTCCGGCTGCTTTGTAGAGATTCTGGTCCCCCCGGCGGTCATTGCCGAGATCCATACTCTCAGACTCCCCTCTTTTATCCAGCCGGCTACGCTCACGCCGGAAGGCGTAGCCTATGTCAAAGGCGCCGTGGGGCGGCTTCATGCAGGCGAACTGGAGGTCATGGTACTGGCGCGGGAGTATCGGATCTCCTACGTTGCGCTGGACGATCTGCTGGCGCGTAACAAGGCTAAACAGTTGGGACTGATCCCTGTCGGCACGGCGGGACTGTTATTGCTGGCAAATGCCAAGGGGCTGATGGATAAAGCAACTGTCAGAATCAAGCTCCAGAAGCTCATCGATCACCATGGTCTCTACTTGTCGTCGCATGTACTGAAAGACCTTTGGGCGCAACTGGGGTGAAATGATAAAAATTTCCGGCCACGCCCGCCTCAAGGCCGCGCTCGTCCTGCGCGACGCGCTGGCCGCCGAACTTGGCTTGTCCCTGCCCGCAACCATGCGCCAACTCGCCACGGTCGAGGACACCCTCGGCGCGCGGGCCGCCCTGGAGGAAGGTCGCTACCTGGAAGCCTTGGCCTCGCTGTGTCGGGGCGACGGTGAACGCCTGGCCGTGCTGGACGACCATTTGCGGGCCGCCTGCGCCAAGGTGCGACTGGCGCCGCGCTACGCTCAATATCTGGCCCTGCTGCTGTTCGCCCACTGGCAAGACGCCCGCGCCAGTGACCCGGCGGCATTGCTCAGCCGGCTCAACGACCGACTGACCGCGCATCCGCCCCAACACGAAAAACTGGAACCCTTCACCGCAACCGACCTGCAATTCGTCGCCTTCTGGATGGCCACCGCCGCCGGCAAAACGCATGTTCTCCATGCCACGCTGGCCCTGCTGGAACCGCGCCAGCAATGGGATCGCATCCTGCTGATCACCCCCTCCGAACCGCTCACCCGCCAGCACGCCGACCACCTCCGCCACTTGCGGCAATGGCCGGTGTTCGCCTATCCGCTAGACGGCGACGCCGCCCGACTGGGCGCTCTATCGCCCGATACGGTCATCGTGCTCGACATCAACAAGCTGGCCGATACCAAAAAGGGCGAAGGCGTCACCGTGCCCACCGAGGTTTTCCAAGACGGACGGAACCTGGTGTTCGTGGACGAAGGGCACAAGGGCCAGCGCGCCGAAGCCAGCGTCTGGAAACGCTTGCAACGCGATCTGGCCGGGATCGACGCACCCGACCCGCGCCACCGGGGCCTGCTGCTGGAATTCTCCGCCACCTTCGGCCAAGTCGCGGAGGCCGAACACGCCTTCGACCGCTACGCCAAATCAGTCGTCTTCGACTATGCCTACGACCGCTTTCACGGCGACCGCTACGGCAAGGACTTCTGGCATGTCCGGCTGGACAGCGGCGGCGCGGTGGGCGCGCTCGTGCAGCGACACACGTTGACGGCGGCCCTGATCGCCTTCTGGCATCAAATGGCGAGCTATCGCGGCAGCGCCAGCCAACGGCAGATCAGCGCGGCCGGTTTGCGCATCGCCGCGCCGCTCTGGGTGTTGCTGGGGCTGTCGGTGATCGGCGGCAGCGGCGCCAAAGCCGATGTAGAGCAGACCAGCGACGTCGTGGAGGTGCTTCGCTTTCTCGATGCCATCCTCCACCGGCCCACCGACTGGGCCGCCTGGGTCGCGGAAGTGCTGGCCATGTCCGCCAGCGGCGCGGATCTGCTGCCGCCGGACGTGCGCATCGCCCTGACCGGACAGACCACCGAACCGCTTGCCCGGCGCATCCTGGCCGACGTGTTCGGCTGGCGGACCGGCGACCAGCCCATTTTGCGCCTGCTGAAAGCCGCGCCGGGCGAACTCGGGCTGGGCCTGCAACGCGGCGACTCGGTGCATTACTTCGGCGTGGTCAACGTCGGCGACGCCAACGGCCTGAAAAAAGCCACGGAACAGGCCGGCTTGCACGTAGCCGAAGACGCGCTGACGCCGTCCCTGTTCGCCGGTCTTCATCAGGATCGAACCGGCATCAACCTGCTGATCGGCTCCCGCCGCTTTGCCGAAGGTTGGGACAATTACCGTGCCTGCTCCCTCACCTTGCTCCGCCTCGGCCAAGGCGAAGGCGCGTTGATCATTCAGATGTTCGGCCGGGTGGTGCGTTTAGCCGGGGTCAACGGCGACGGCAAACGGTTGGCGAATCCATCGACGGAACTCCGACCCTTGCAGACCGCGTACATCCACGGGCTGCGCTCGACCTATCTGGAAACCTTCCTGAACAGCCTGTACGCCAGCGGCGTCGCCGAAGTTCAATCGCTCGAATGTCCGACCTGGCCCAATCTGCCGACGCCCTCGCCGCTCAAGGCGGTGGTGGCCATCACTCCCACGCCGGACCAATTCACGGTCGAAATGACCGGCAGCGACTGGCTGACCGGAATCAACCGGGTCACCCTCTCCTTGGGCGCGACCGCAACGACGACGACCCTGACCGGTACTGGATTGCGCAGCGCCCAAAGCACAGTGGACTTGGACCTCACGGCCCGATTCCAGCAACAACTGGCCCTGCTCGACCGGGATGGACTGTGGCGGGATCTGGTCGAGTTCAAGCGCTTGCGGCGCTGGTGGAATGTCCGTTTCGACCGGGCCGCCATCGACGCCGCGCTGACCAGTTCCCGCTACCGGATTATCGGGCTACCCGCCGCCCTGGCCATCACCGACGAGGCGGATGTACAACGGTTCAATCGGCTGGCGGCCACCCTGCTCCGCCGCCTGTTCGAGAACGCTTACCGCAAGCAGGAAAGCCGCCACAGCCGCTACGCCCTCACCGACGCTGCGTTGAGCGGCATCCCGGCGATGTATCGGAAGGAATTCAGCCATGGCCAGGAAAAGTAAATCGCCACCGACCCAAAGCGGCCTGTTCGGCGCCGATGTCACCTGCCCCGATCTCCATAATCTGCCCTTGATCCTCGAACCGCGCGGCGCTTACGAAGTCTTCGCGCCCGGTAGCGTCTATCAGCCGGTGCTGCTGACGCCGGGGGAATCCCGGATCGACGTCGGTCCCGGCAAACTGGACGCCCACGAAGAACAATTTGTCCGCGACCTGATTCATTGGCTCTACCCATCCGGTAACCCGCCCCGCAGCGAAAAAACGCCGCTGGCCTGGAAGGACCGGGAGGTTTGGCTCAAACGCAATATCGAGAAG
>CAVOGC010000004.1:0-181803 GCA_963695105.1 uncultured Gammaproteobacteria bacterium
CTGATGGCGGTGCTGTTCTGGTTCGTGCTGCGGCGCATTGTGCGCATCACCAAGGTCCATCGCATCACCTCCATCGCCGATTTCATCGGTTCCCGCTACGGCAAGAGCGGCCTGCTGGCCGGGATGGTGACGGTGATCGTCATGCTCGGCATCCTGCCGTACATCTCCATCCAGTTGAAGGCCATTGCCGCCAGCTTCAGCCTGTTGCGCCAGTATCCGGAAGTCACCCGGCTGGCCGCCTCGACCCAGCATCCGGTCTGGATGGACACCACGCTGTACGTGGCGCTGGTGCTGATCGTGTTTACCATCCTGTTCGGAACCCGGCATATCGACAATACCGAACGCCACGAGGGGATGGTGGCGGCGGTGGCGTTCGAATCGCTGCTCAAACTGTTGGCCTTCATGCTGGTCGGCGTGGTGGTGACTTTCGTCATCTTCAGCGGCCCCGGCGACCTGTTCCAGCAGGCGGCGGCGCAGCCGGATTTGGCGGCGCTGCTGCGCTTCGAGGTGGTGCCGGGCGGTTACGGCGGCTGGCTGTCGCTGACTTTTCTGTCGATGATGGCATTTCTTTTCCTGCCCCGGCAGTTCCAGGTGCTGGTGGTGGAAAACGTCAACGAAACGCACATCCGCAAGGCGATCTGGCTGTTTCCGCTCTATCTGTTCGCCATCAATCTGTTCGTGCTGCCGATCGCCCTGGGGGGACGGCTGATCTTCAGCAACGGCGGCGTGGATGCCGACACCTTCGTGCTGGCGCTGCCGATGGCCGAACACATGCCGACTCTGGCGCTGCTGGTGTTTCTCGGCGGGCTGTCGGCCGCCGCCAGCATGATCATGTTCGAAACGGTCACGCTGTCCACCATGGTCTGCAACGACTTGGTGATGCCGATCCTGCTGCGCGTCAATCCCCGCTGGCTGGCCGGCCGCACCGATCTATCCGGCCTGCTGCTCGGCATCCGCCGCGCCGGCATTGCCGTGATCATCCTGCTCGGCTACCTGTATTTTCGCTTTATCGGCGAGAGCTACGCGCTGGTCGCCAGCGGGCTGGTGTCCTTCGCCGCCGCCGCTCAGTTCGCGCCGCCGATTCTGATCGGCCTGTACTGGAAACGGGCCAACCGGCTGGGGGCGCTGATCGGGTTGAGCGGTGGTTTTCTGATCTGGGCCTACACCCTGCTGTTGCCCTCCATGGCCCGCTCCGGCTGGATCGACCCCAGCTTCATCGAGGCCGGACCGTTCGGAATCGAACTGCTTAAACCTTACGCACTGTTCGGCCTCAACGGCTTGGATCAGTACATGCACGCGGTGTTTTGGAGCATGTTGGTCAACATCGGCGGGCTGGTGTCCGGCTCGATGCTGAGCCGACCGGACCCGCTCGAACAGGTGCAGGGCAGCCAGTTCGTCGACGTGTTCAAGCGCGAGCGCCACGACGGCGACGCGCTGCTGTGGCGGGGCGTGGTCGAAACCGCCGAACTGTACGACCTGCTGGCCCGCTTCCTGGGTCCCGCGCGCGCCAGCGAAGTCTTTGACCGTTACGCCCGCGATCGCGGCGGCTATCCGCTGCAAGCCGATGCGCGGCTCATTCACTACACCGAACGCTTGCTGGCCGGCGCGATCGGCGCGGCGTCGGCCCGGGTGATGATCTCTTCGATCGTGATGGGCGAGGTGCTCAGCATCGAGGAGGTGATGACCATCCTTGACGAGAGCACCCAGGTCATCGAATACAGCCGCCGGCTGGAGCAGCAATCGCGGGAGTTGGAAGCGGCCTCGGCCGAACTGCGGGAAGCCAACAACCGGCTGCGGGAACTCGACCGACTGAAAGATGAGTTCATCTCCACCGTAACTCACGAACTGCGCACGCCGCTGACCTCGATCCGCGCCTTCTCCGAGATCCTGCTGGCAAACCCCGGCATGGACTTGGAGCAACACAGCAAATTCCTCAGCATCATCGTCAAGGAGAGCGAGCGGCTGACCCGGTTGATCAACCAGGTGCTGGACATGGCCAAAATCGATTCCGGCCGAATCGACTGGCACATCGACCAAGTCGATCTGCGGACCCTGATTCAGGACGCCATCAACTCCACCAGCCAGTTGTTCAACGACAAGGGCGCCACCCTGAGCGAGGATCTGGGCGATCAGGATGTGATCATCGCCTGCGATCACGACCGGCTTACCCAGGTGCTGATCAACCTGCTGTCGAACGCCGTCAAGTTCTGTCCGGAACAGTCCGGCGAGGTCGTCATCCGCCTGCGGGCGGTAGCGAACCGCTGGCGCATCGAGGTGATCGACAACGGCCCCGGCATCGCGCATGACCAGCACAAACTGATTTTTGAGAAATTCCACCAAGTGAGCGACACGCATGGCGGCAAACCGAAAGGCACCGGGCTGGGGTTGCCGATCAGTCAGAAGATCGTCGAGCACCATGGCGGTCATATCTGGGTGGAGAGCGAGGTCGGCCAAGGCACGACGTTTATCGTGGAGTTGCCCAGGAAGGCGTGAAGCGGAACGAGGTGGGTTCGGCCCAGCCGCGGCAAATTGCCTCAACCCAGTGAACTGGCCTGGAGAAACGGTTGCGAGGTTTCGATGCGGGCGGCGGGCGGCGGACAGCGCCTTGAGATTGACCGGCCCGCCATGGGCGGCCAAATTGTCCAGCAGTCTGGATACGCGGGCAATCACTTGGATCGAAGAGGTCGCCTTGGCGGCCATTTTTTATCCTGATATACGCTAACTTATTAATAAAAAATGAAATTGAGACCACTATATTGCATTGCACAATAAATTTCCATCGTTTTGGATCAAGCCCGAATCGGGGAGCACGCCAGCCATGAGAGCCTATCTCGACTTGTTGCGGCGCGTGTTGGATGAGGGAGTACGCAAGCAGGACCGCACGGGCGTCGGGACTTTGAGCCTCTTCGGCGCGCAACTGCGCTTCGATTTACGGGCCGGGTTTCCGCTGGTGACGACCAAGAAGCTACACCTGCGTTCGATCGTGCATGAACTGTTGTGGTTTTTGCGCGGCGACACCCACCTTCGCTACCTGCACGAGCAGGGAGTGACCATCTGGGATGAATGGGCCGATGCCAACGGCGATCTGGGGCCGATTTACGGCCAGCAATGGCGGGGCTGGGAAGCCGCCGACGGTCGTCGCATCGACCAACTCGCCAACGCCGTCGATCTGTTGCGACGCGACCCGGATTCACGGCGGATCGTGGTGTCGGCGTGGAACGTCGGCGAGCTGGAGCGAATGCGGTTGTTGCCCTGCCATGTGCTGTTCCAGTTCTATGTGGCCGGCGGCGAGCTGTCCTGCCAGCTTTACCAACGTAGCGCTGACCTGTTTCTCGGCGTCCCGTTCAACGTCGCCAGCTACGCCCTGCTGACCCACCTGGTCGCCCAGCAGACCGATCTGGCGGTGGGCGAATTCATCTGGACCGGCGGCGACTGCCACCTGTATCTGAACCATTTGGAGCAGGCCCACATGCAGCTCGGCCGCGAGCCGTATCCGCCGCCACGACTGGCGATCCGGCGCCGGCCGGAGACTCTATTCGAGTACCGTTACGAGGATTTCGACATCGTCGACTATCAGGCGCATCCGGCCATCCGCGCTCCGGTGGCGGTTTAGCCGATGGACTCGCCTCGCGGGAGAAGTGCTGGATAGCCGCCTTGCCGGCGCGGCCTCCGATTGATTCCAACCGGCTTGACGGACTGCCTAAATTGTGTTGCGATGCACCATCACAGAGATTGGCGTGGAACTTTCGCAATGAACATCGACAAGGTCATCGAACGAAATCAGGCGGTGGGTTTGCTGGCATGGCAGTGCGTGCTGCGCGCCAGCGGGCTGATGAGCCTCGGCGCCATCAGCTCCGCGCGCAAGACGCTGGACACCTATCTGTTGTGTTTGCGGCACGGCGCGGAGTATGTCGAACAGGCCCGGCTGACCGATCCCCCCGAGAAGCTGGTGGTGGTTTACGTGGACGCCCTCAGCGATTGCGTTGAGAAGTCCTGGCAGGATTTTCGCAACAACCTGCAAATCCTGCTGCTCACCCAGGACGAGGTGTTGATCTGGGTGGCCAGGATCGACAGGACCCTGGACGAAAGAGAGAGCCAGCGCTAGCTGTCCTTGCCTGCAAACAGGCAGCACGGCGGCCGGTGACTCACCCTCGCCCGATCATGCGGGCGCGGATTACAGTACCCAAGCCGGCAGGTACTCCCGCGCGTTGCGGAGCGCCGCGCTGATCTCCCGGGCCCCCGGTTCGAACTGCTGGACCAGATCCCAGAACCGGGCGGAATGATTCAGTTCGACGGTGTGGCACAACTCGTGGACCAACACGTAGCGAACCCACGCGCGCGGCAGAAACAACAGCTTGTAATTCAGATTGATGCGACCCTTGGCCGAGCAACTGCCCCAGCGGGTCTGCTGTCCCTTGATGGAAACCCCGCCATACCGTAGCCCGGTCTCGCCGGACAATCGCTCCAGCCACGGCGCCAGCGTGTCTCGACCCCGGCGGGCCAGCCAACGGTGCAAGACGGCGCGACAGACGGCCACATTCTCCACTTGGCCAGCCACGACAATCCGGCCGGGGCCGGCGGCTCTGGCGCCGGTCGCCCTGGCCGGCATGGCCTGATACTCGACCCGCCAGGTTTCCGCCAGCGCCAGCAGCCTGAACTCCCGGGGGGGCGCGATGCTGGCCGGCGGCGGGCTGGCCGCCTCGAACCGCTCAAGATGATGAGCCACCCAGCCCCTCCTGCCGTCGATGATCGCGCCCAGGCGGGACCGATCAAACCCGTGCGGGACGACCACGACCAGACCGCTCCGCGCGCTCAGCCGGAACCGAATGTTATGGCCGCGGGGCGAAACGACGATACGGTAGGGAACCCGCCGTCCGTCGGCCAGTTCGAGGATTGCGACAGCCACGCTCAATCCTTGCCGGTTCCCGACACCGCCGCCAGTTCCGCAACCACCGCTTCCCGCGCCGGTTCCATCCACGCCCGAAACCGGGTCAGCAGCCACAGGCCGGGCACGGTGGCCACCATGCAGAACAGGAAGAAGCCTTCCCAGCCCAGCCATTCGGCCAGATAGCCGGTCGGGGTATTGACGATCACCCGGGGAATGCCCATCAGGCTGCTGAGCAGCGCGTACTGGGTGGCGGTGAATTTCCGGTTGGTGAGAGTGGCCATAAACGCCACGTAGGCGGTGGTCGCCATGCCGCTGAACAGATTTTCGCTGGCGATGGCCAGCGCCAGGCCGGGCAGGCTGTGCCCCAGCCGGGCCAGGATGACGAAACCGATCAGCCCGATCGCTTGCAGCACCCCGAAGGTCCACAGCGCGCGGTACAAGCCCAGCCGCAGGATCAACACGCCGCCCATCAGACCGCCGATCACCGTCGCCCAGAAGCCGAACAGTTTGACGACGGTGCCGATCTCGCTCTTGCTGAAGCCAAGATCCAGGTAAAAAGGCGTGGTCATCTGGCTGGCCATCATCTCGCCGACCTTGTAGAGCAGCACGAACAGCAGGATCAGGCCGGCGTCGTGGCGCGAAAAATACTCCACGAACGGCTGCACCACCGCCTCGCGCAGGGTGCGGGGCGTACCGGCCGCCACCAGCGGCTCGACGCAGAACAGGGTGGTGATCAGGCCAGGCAGCATCGCCGCCGCCATCACCCAATACACCGCCTGGAACGGGATGAAGTCGGCCAGAATCAAGCCACCGCCGGAAGACACCAGCATCCCCACCCGGTAACCGTTGACGTAGAGCGAGGCGCCCAGTCCCTGCTCGTCGTCGGCCAGCGACTCGCGCCGGTAGGCGTCGATCACGATGTCCTGCGAAGCGGAGAAGAACGCCACCAGGAACGCCGCCAGCGTGACCCGCGGCAAACTCAGCGTCGGGTCGGTCAGCCCCAGTCCCGCAATCGCCGCGATCAGCGTGACCTGAATCAGCAGCAGCCAGCCGCGCCGCCGGCCCATGCCGGAGATCGGCGCGAACCGATCCAGCAGCGGCGCCCACAGGAATTTCAGGGTGTAGGGCAGGCCGACCAGGGCGAACAGACCGATGGTGCCGAGATTCACGCCGGCTTCGGTCAGCCAGGCTTGCAGCACCGAGCCGGTGGCCAGCAGCAGCGGCAGGCCGGAGGAAAAGCCCATCAGCAGGGCGGTGAGCATCCGGCCGCTGAAGAAGACGCGTAAAATGTCCCGGCCGGAGCGGTGGGCGGGATTAGAAAGCATAATCGTAATCCAGAGTTAACGGTGCGTGATCGGAAAAGCGCCGCTTGCGGTAGATGGCGGCGGCGCGTACCTTGTCCGCCAAACCGGGCGTGACTACCTGATAATCGATCCGCCAGCCGACGTTTTTCTCCCACGCCCGGCCGCGATTGGACCACCAGGTGTATTGATCGGGGTTGGGATTCACGACCCGGAAGGCGTCCACCCAACCGAGCGGTCCGAACAATTCATCCAGCCAGGCCCGTTCCTCGGGCAAAAAGCCGGAGTGGTCCCGGTTGGCTCGCCAGTTTTTGAGATCGATTTCCTGGTGGGCGATGTTCCAGTCGCCGCACAGGATGACATCGCGGCCGCTGGCGCGCATCGCCCGCAGCGGCTCCGCCAGCCGCGCCATGAAATCGAATTTCACCACCTGTCGTTCCGGCTTGGTGGAACCTGAGGGCAAGTACAGCGACACCACGCTGAGCGGGCCGAAGCGCGCTTCCAGCCAGCGACCCTCGCGGTCGCATTCCGGCCAACCCAGCCCGGTTCGTACCTCGTCCGGCTCGCGGCGCGCGTACAGCGCCACGCCGCTGTAGCCTTTGCGTTCGGCGTCGTGGTAATGGCAATGGTAACCGAACGGGTGATAGACCTCGGGCGGCAACTGGTGCAACTGTGCCTTGGTTTCCTGAAGGCAGACCACATCGGCGTTCTGTTCGGCCAGCCAGGCAAAAAAACCCTTGCCGGCGGCGGAACGGATGCCGTTGGCGTTGAAGGTGATAACGCGCATGGTCGGGGGCGAATCTCCGGCGGTCGGATGGGTCTCGAAGCGCGCTATGATACCGGCATTCGTCTTGCTCACAGCCGGAATCTCGAATCATGAACACAGATGGACGGTTTACATGATTCATCCTACTGCTTGGCACTGGGCTCAAACCACTGTAAGCCGCCTTCCGGATCAACAAATGCTGATGGCGCAAAACCCATAATGCTCCATGGTCATTGCTGGAACCTCCGGGGGTATCAAGCCACTTATAACAAAATCCCTTTCGCCGCTCACCGTCCCGGAACGCCGCCATGACCGAACCGTCGCATACCAATCGTCTGATCCACGAAACCAGCCCCTATCTGCGCCAGCACGCTCATAATCCCGTGGACTGGTATCCCTGGGGTGAGGAAGCGCTGGATCGGGCTCGCCACGAAGGCAAGCCGATCCTGTTGTCCATCGGCTATTCGGCCTGCCACTGGTGCCATGTCATGGCCCACGAATCCTTCGAGGACAAGGCCACCGCCCGGGTGATGAACGAACTGTTCGTCAACGTCAAGGTGGACCGCGAGGAACGGCCCGACCTCGACAAGATTTACCAAACCGCCTTTCAAATGCTGCACCGGCGGGCCGGCGGCTGGCCGCTCACGATGTTCCTGACCCACGACGATCACGTACCCTTCGTCGGCGGCACCTATTTCCCCAAGACATCCCGCTACGGGATGCCGGCCTTTACCGAGATCCTAAGCCGCGTCAGCGCCCACTACCGCCAGCATCAGCCCGAACTCCGCCAACAGAACCAGGCGCTGCTGGATGCCCTGCGCGCCGAAATCGCCACGCCCGCCGAGGGCGGGCCAGCGGCCTTGACCGACGCACCGCCGAGGGCGGCGCGGGACGCGCTGGTCCACAGTTTCGATCCGGCGCACGGCGGCTTCGGCGGCGCGCCCAAATTCCCGCACCCCACCAGCCTGGAGCGGCTGCTGCGCTGGACCGCTGGAGTCCAGAAAACCGAACCGGACCGACCAGCGGAAACCGCCCTGCGGATCACCTTGCAAAAAATGGCGCTGGGCGGCCTTTACGATCATTTGGGCGGCGGGTTCTACCGCTATTCGGTCGATGTCGAATGGCAAATCCCGCACTTCGAGAAGATGCTGTACGACAACGGCCCGCTGCTGGCACTGTACGCCCAGACCTGGCAAGCGACCCAGGACCCGCTGTTCCGCGTGGCCGCCGAGGAAACCGGCGCCTGGCTGATACGGGAAATGCAGGACCCGGCCGGCGGCTACTACGCCACGCTCGATGCCGACTCCGAGGGCGAGGAAGGCAAGTTCTACCTGTGGACTCCCGATCAGGTCCGCGAACTGCTGAACACCGAGGAATACGTCGCTTTTGCCGTCTGTTACGGGCTGGAGCAGCCGCCGAATTTCGAGAACCAGTTCTGGCACCTGCGGCTGACCGCCGAGGTATCAGAGCTGGCCGGCCGGTTGGGAGTAGCGCCGGCGCAGGTCGGCGAATGGCTGGCCGCCGCCCGGCGCAAGCTGTTCGAAGCCCGCTCACAACGAATCTGGCCGGGCCGCGACGAGAAAATCCTGACCGCCTGGAACGGCCTGACGATTCGCGGCATGGCGATCGCCGGTCGCCATCTCGGACGGGCGGAGTTCGTGGCCTCGGCGGAGCGTGCCCTGGATTTCATCCGCGCCCGGCTGTGGCGGGACGGTCGGCTGCTGGCGGTCCACAAGGACGGTCAGGCGCGCCTGAACGCCTATCTGGACGATTACGCCTTTTTGATCGACGGCATTCTGGAACTGCTGCAATGCCGCTGGCGGGATGGCGATCTGGACTTCGCGCTGGCCTTGGCCGATGTGCTGCTTGACCAGTTCGAGGATCGCGGGGCCGGGGGGTTCTTTTTCACCGCCACCGACCACGAGGCGCTGATCCAGCGGCCCAAGCCGGCCCACGACGACGCCTTGCCGGCCGGCAACGGTATCGCCGCGCAAGTGCTGTTGAAATTGGGCCATCTCACCGGCCGGACCCACTATCTGGAGGCCGCCGAGCGGACCTTGCGCTGGGCCTGGCCGACGCTCGAACAGATTCCCAACGCCTGCAATGCCGTGCTGGCCGCGCTGGAGGATTTTCTCGAACCGGCGCAAACGATCGTGCTGCGCGGTCAACCGGAGGCGTTGGCGGAGTGGTGGGAGCGGTGCGCCCGGCCTTACGCCCCGCGCCGGCTGACGCTGGCCATCCCCGCCACGGCCACCATCCCCGCCGGATTGCTGGCCGAACGGCGGGCGGGCGCGGCACCGGTGACCGCCTATGTCTGCGCCGGGTTGGAATGCCGGTCGCCACTCACGACACTCGATGCCCTGGAGCGGGAGTTGGCCCAATAACCGGTATCTTCGCGCCGGACGCCGATGTTGGAGAGAAAAGACACCCGCGCGACGGCCGGTCGCGCCTATAATTGAGAGCATGATCTCCGGATCGAAGCCAGAACCCAACATTCTTCCTGGCAAATCCGCGGGTTTCCAGGGAGGCACGCATCAAAACCATAACTTTTTTTGAAGAGGGCAAGTGACCATGACCGCTCATCTGTACTTCTCGCTGATTCCCGAGGCGCTGATCGTATCCATGTTGCCACCGGAACAGTTCGGGCAATACTACGCGACCGGCCACAAATACAAATCCAAGGGGCAGGCGATCTTTTTCGAGGTCGACCCCGCCTTCCGCAACGATTTTTTTGATGTCGAGGATGCGCTCAAGCGCTGTACGCCGCATCCGGATGGGACGCCGAAGAACTCGGTTTACATCTCGATCTACCGGGTGCTGGAGCATATTCCCACCAGCGCGCTGGGCAAATTGTATTTGAGCACCGCCTACGGCCATACCCTGGGTTTGGAGCGAGGCCCAATCGCGCCGCGCGAAGCGCCGACCCTGCACATGTACCAGGATCTGGCGCCGGTCAACAGCCTGGTGGTCAGCACGCACGACCCGGTGACCTACTATCAGAGCGTCACCAGCAAGCCGGCCAAGTTCATTCGCTTCCCTGGCCTGTGTTTTGTCGAACTCGGCCTGGGCGCGCTGGCGAGCGACCCCGAAAACGGGCCGGTGGGCGATCTACCCTATTCGTTCATGCACCATCTGCGCGAGGCGCTGCTGGAACTGGAGCCCAACGCCAAGCAAACCAAGCTGGTGCATCGGGTGCATTCCCTGGAATTCCCGTACCGCATGATTAAGAGCGGTTTTTACATCGGCAACGGCGAAGACCTGGCGTTCTACCCGATGCCCTCGCACGAAGCATTGCGCCGCGAACACAATAGCTGGTGGCGTTCGGCCAACCTGTAAACGGACGGCCGCTGTCGGGATTCCCGGCGGCGGCCCCGTCAAGCTTCCGAACCGACGCCGGCTAATGGCGCCGGTCTAGGCCGATCCGCGAGCAGTGCGCCACCAGCTCCACCAGCGGACGCGGTTTGCCCACCCCATAGCCTTGGGCGTAATTCACGCCGATGGCGCGCAGCTTGGCCAGAATCTGGTCGTTCTCCACGAACTCGGCGATGGTTTCCATGCCCATCACATGACCGACCTCGTTGATGGAGCTCACCATGGCCAGGGATACCGGGTCGTTGGCGATGTCCTCCACGAAGATGCCGTCAATCTTGAGAAAATCCACCGGCAGTTTCTTCAGATAGGCAAAGGACGACAGGCCGCTGCCGAAGTCGTCGAGGGCGAAGCGACACCCAAGATTCCTGAGTGCGCGAATGAAATACAGCGCATTGTTGAAATTGGCGATAGCAGCGGTTTCGGTCACTTCAAAGCAGACCTTGCTGGTCAGGTTCCGCTGTTTATTCAAGCGCTCCACCAGATATTCCAGCAACTGCCCGTCGCCGAGGGAAAGGCCGGAGAGATTGATCGAACATAGAGACAGGCTTTTGAGGTGATCGGGATTGTCGGATAGCCAGTCCAGCGCCGTGTTCACCACCCAGCGGTCCAGCTTGACGGCCAGATGGTAATGCTCGGCGGCCGGTAGAAATTGGCCCGGTAGCACCAGTTGCCCGAATTCATCCTCCATGCGCAGCAGCAGTTCGTAGTGATAGCCATCGGACCGGCCCAGCAGGGTGGGCACGATCGGCTGGAAGGCGAGTTGGAAACGGTTCTCTTCCAGCGCCTGGTTGATACGCGCCACCCAGCGCATTTCGCCTTGACGGCGGGAAAGCTCGGTATCGTTTTCAGTATATAAATGCGCGCGGTTGCGGCCGGCGTCCTTGGCGGCGTAACAGGCGCTGTCGGCGGCGCTGAGTACGCTGTCCGAACTTTCGCTGGCGGTGGTGATCGACACCACGCCGATACTCGCCCCCACATGGAACGTTTTGTCGCCCCAGGCAAAGCGAAAATCGCTGACCGCCCTGCACAGCGAATTGGCCACTCGCATGGCGTCTTGCAGCGAGCAGTGCTCCATGAGTACGCCGAATTCATCGCCCCCCAGCCGCGCCAGCATATCCTGCCTGCGCACCCGCGCCTGCAAGATGCGCGAAAGCTGGCGCAGCAGGGCATCGCCGGCCATGTGCCCGCAGGTATCGTTGATGATCTTGAACTGGTCCAGATCAAGGTAGAACAGGGCGTGCTCGACATCCTGCGCGCGGGTGCATTCCAACGCCTGCTGCAAGCGCAGCTCAAACGCGCGGCGGTTGGGCAGTTCGGTGAGCGAATCGTGGCTGGCCTGATGGCTGAGCTGCTCGGAAAGCAGTTGCGCTTCGGTGTTGTCCAGCCACGAGCCCACCAGTTCCACGGGATGACCTTCGCTATCGCAGATCAGGCGCACGGTATCCCGAATCCAGCGCCAGCCGCCATCGCGGTGGCGCAAGCGGTATTCGCAATTGGTCTGGACGTACTCATCCCCGCTGTTCTGGCTGTGCTTGAAGCGCAAGCGATCTTCCGGATGCACCAGATGTTCCCACAGGTGCTCGTCGGCAAGCAGATCTTCCGCCCGATAGCCCAGTAAATCGTTGACGTTGGAACTGATGAAGTTGAGCGGCCGGCTGGAGTATGGGTCGCGTGAGTAGATGACCGCGGGGCTGGCGCTGACCACATGCTCTAACCGGGCGCTAGCCTGGCGCAAGGCTTCCTCGGCCCGCCGGCGGCTGGTGACATCGCGAGCCACCAGGTAACTACCGGTGAAGCGGGGTTCCGAACTGTTTCCTGAAATGATCGGAAAGGCGGTCACCTCGGCGACCATAAAAAGTTCCAGGGTCGGGCAGTCGTGCTGGAAGGCCTCCTGGCGTAGAAAATGCCACTCCGCGAGTTGAGGTTCCTTTACTCCCGTCGCCAAGCAGCGCAATAGGGTCGCCGCCTTTTCCCGATCCGGCGGAGCCACCAAACAGGTCAGAGGTTGCTTCACCAACGCCTCGGTTTCGAAGCCGAGCAGCACTTTCACCCGCTCGTTGAGATAGGAGAAGCGTCCCTTCACGTCCAGCATGAAAATGAGATCGGGAGAGCTATTGACCAGGAAGCGATGCAGGCGCTCGGACGCCTCGACGCGATCCCGCATCAGACGGTTGGCCCGCTCCAGTTGCAACTTGCGGGTCGCGTTGGCAATGCTGGCCAGCAATTCATCGGGGCCAAACGGTTTGCGCAGGTAATCAATGGCGCCCCGACGCATGGCGGCGGTTGCTTCAAGCACCGAGGTCGTGCCGCTGATCACAATAACCGCCATGTCCAGGCAGCGCTCGATCGTGAAATCCAATACCGCCGCGCCACCGATTCCCGGCATCCCCAAGTCCAGCACCAGCAAGTCGTAGCGGTTCTCGGCCAGTTGCGTCAAGGCCGCCGCGCCGCTGACGGCCACCGCGGCGACATAGCCATAGGTTTCAAGCAACTGCTTGAGACTGGCCAAGAGTCCGAGTTCATCGTCCACGACGAGAACCGAATACGGTTCGTCCGGTTTCCCCTCATCGCTGTCGGCACCCTGCAGCAGCTTAATCAAAGCAGCACTCCCGGCGCCTCCGTGGGCGTTTTTGCGAGGACTGGAAGCGATCTGGCAACGATGTCACAGTCGGTATTAAATTATTATTCACAGCATACAGTTACCGATGCACCGACAACGATTGTGCAAACCAATAAATGTAGGTTACACCAAAATAAGATTATTGCATCCTGCCGGAATCGATGAATGGGATGGCGCAAGACCCCTGGGACGGGCGGGATTTGTGGAGATCGGGCGCCGTCGAGTCGCGACAGTCTGGCGCAACTCGAGGCAACTCTTGCCGTCAAGCCATCGGCAACAACACCATAAATATGGAACCGCCGCCGCTGTTCGGGCGGCAGAGGGCCTGGCCACCCAATTCCTCGGCCAAGTTTTTGACGATTGCAAGGCCCAGCCCAGCGTGTCCGTCTCCTTTCGTACTGTCGGCGGGCTGAAAGAGTTTGGCGTGTAAATGACCGGGCAAACCCGGGCCGGTATCGGCGACGGCCATTTCCACGTACTGGCGCCCGTGCAGATTGATCCGATCCTGGGTGGACACGGTAATCGCTCCGCCTTGCCCCAGCGCTTCGGCGGCATTTCGGATCAGGTTGAGCAGCATCTGCCGGATGGCGTCGCGGCCGCGCGGCAGCACGGAGAGGGTATCCCCCAGATTCAGTTTGAGGCTGATGCCGTGCGGCCGGCACAGGGCGTCGTCCAATACCCGCGCCAGATCCTGAATGATCTTGTTCAGGTTGACCCCGGCATCCTCCAGTTCGCCTTCGCCCGGCTCGGACAGGCGCAGCAGGATGCGGCCGATCCGCTCCGTTTCCTCTTGCAGCACTTTCAATTCATCGCGGGTGACCTGCTCCCCCAGCCTGGCTTCGAGCAGGGGCAAGTAGTTACGTATGATCGTGAGAGGGTTTGAGACTTCGTGCAGCGCGGCGCGCAACTGTTGTTGTTCCAGCAGACGCTGGTCGTCCTGGGCGCGCTGCCGGTTCGCTTCGCATTGCCGCAACTGATCGAGTTCGGCGGCCGCGGTGGTGGCGAATAGCCGCAGTAAGCGGGCGCGGGCTTGCAGGCGTGGTAGTTGCGTGTGCGAGATCCCCATGGCCAGCACACCCAGCGAGCGGCCGGTGACCGACAATGGCAGGCACAGCGTTCCTTCCGCTTGCCATAGCCGACTCAACTGGCGATCGACCACGCCAGCGGGCATTTCCGCCTCCAGGGAGTGGCTGATCCGCTGCTCCCGCAACGCCCGGTTGAACGTGTTGGGGGCTCCGCCAGGATCGATGGCGATCTCGCGCGGCATACCTTCGGATGCGTTCCCTCGCAGCATTCCGGTCTGTGGGTCTTGCAGGAAAAGGTGGTTCTCAGTGATATCGAACAGGATCGCCGCGCAGCGTGAGACCGCCCGCAGCAGCGTCGATTCGTCACCGGCAGCGTGCATTTCGCCGCGCACCTCGCTCATAAGGGCACGTTCGTGGACCGCCTGCCCCAACCGATCCTGGGCAACCATGGCTTCCAGCAAGGCCGGCGGGCCGTCGGTATGATCGTCGAGGCCGTCCGTCTCGTCGGTCAGAATCCGCTCGCGGGCCGCCTGAGCGAATGAATTTTCGCCAGGGACTTCGGCCGCCTTGCGCCGGCCGCCCGTTGCCGACATATCGATCCCCAGATCCGCGGCCAGATTAATGACCTCGCGCTCCGCCTCGAACCGCGCTTGGCGCAGCAGGGTCCGGTTCAAACCCAGCAAACTGTCCGCGCGGGCAAAAGCCTCTTCCTGGGGATCTTCCTCCTGGCTCAGGGCGTTGGCCACATGGAGCAGGCGCAGCAGCGGATGGGCGCCACGCAACTCGGCCGCATCCATATGATGGAAACGGATGGCATCGGCGAGAAACGAGCGCAGTCGCCAGGTTTCCACCAGCGCCGCGCCCAGTTCGCAGTGGTCCGTGTTGAACAAGCGCCGCTCCATCTCCGGTATCTCGTGCAGCGAGCGGGCGAGATGGCGGATCTCCTGCATGGCCGTAAATGCCTTGCCGTGGCGGACGCCGATGACCAGTTTGCCCAGATCGTGCAGCAGCCCGCACAAATAGGCTTCCTCGGGTTCCGAATAATCGATGAAGACGGCCAGGCGTCGGGCCAAGTGCGCGCAGATCAGGGAATGATGCCAGAACTGATCCAGTGCCGACGCGGGGATATCGCGCAAGGGGGCAAGCGATTGGTGGATCGCGGTCGTGGCAACGATGCTCCGGGCGGTTTCCGCGCCCAGCGCCGCAAGCACCGATTCCAGATTTGTCTGGCGCGGCGCCCGATCACGGCACGCAGCCGAATTCGCTACCGCCAGCATGCGCGCGCTCAGGATCACATCGTAACCGGTCAGCCGGGCCAGTTTCCGAATATTGGCGTCCTCGCCCTCAAAAGCTTCCAGCAGTTCCCCTACCACAGCCGGCAAGACCGGCAGCGCCAGCAGATCGGTGCTGTCGAAGGGAGGCTGGGAAGCGGCGACTACTGGCATGGTTTGTGGTATCCCGCGCTTTGAGCTTTTCGGGGTTTTTGGTCAACAGGATCGGAAGCGCCATCTGCGCTCTTTAAAAATTCAAATGTATTTAAAAAATGACTAAATACTGGATTTAAGATTTCTTTATTAATCTCAAAAGTTAAAAAATCGATTAGTTCTTAGCCAAAACCTACCGAATTTGAGGCTAAATAAAGTTATTGCTTAGAGTTAAATTCAATTTAAGCATTAATCATGCCATTTATTTTTATTAGATGATGGGCTCCAACTCACTGTTTTTCAGACATATAGGCGGATTAATGTCTACGATTGGCCCTCATTAATCGATAAGGACAGCAGTCGTATGCTGTATAAAAAGCCATAAGCAATCATTGAGTGACAATATTGCTGCTTGAATCGGGTCAAATTGAGCTGATGAGATGGGCGCTGACAAAACGGAAGGGGGAGGCAGGCGAAACAGCTTGCGGTGTTCCCTTTAGTAAAGCGCAAGCATTTCAAGGTACGTGGGTGCGAGCGGAGGCAGGGCGCTGAAGCGAGAGCGGGGTAATGCGTGGAGAGATGTTTGTTGCCGCCGGTGCTGGATCGGACAGGGGCCTGGCTTTCGGATAGGAGCGCGGGTTGCGCTGGCTGGCGGGAACACCGAAATAGCTTAAAGCAACGATCTAATTTTAGAAGGATTTTACCTCAAACTAAGCAACATGGAGTTGCAGCGGGAGAAAAAGGCGCTGCTTGCCACCGCAAAATCGCCCGCGCGCAACCGTCATGATCGACCTGGTCATTCGCCGCCCGTTCAATAATCGGGGGCGTAATCACCGAGATAACCGCTGTCGTAGGTGGGGGGAGAGTCGTAATAATTCGGAGCGGGGGAACGATAACGGTTGGGAGGCGGTGGCGCAAAACCGGCATCGTCATCGTTATATCTTTGATACGCTTGCGGATAATAGCTTTGCTGGTCGCGGTAATCCATCTGGCTGCCGATCGCGCTGCCCACCAGTGCGCCGGCCACGCCACCGACCACGGCGCCATCGCGGTGATCGATCTGATGGCCGATGACCGCGCCCGCCGTCGCGCCCACCAACGCGCCGTTTTGGGTGTGGTAGTACGGCGCGCCCGGCGGGGCGCATGCCGCGCTCAGGCTCACGGCGGCGGTCAGAAAGGCGATCTTGAATAGCGCGCGCATGAAGGTACTCCAAGGCAACAAGGCGGGTAAAAAAAGACGGCGCTCACCGTTATGAGGTAACCACCAGTGACAACGCCGTCATAAAGACCCACATACACCCACACTGGCTAAGAAACAGTATCTTCTCAACAAGATGAATGTTGCCTGAATCCTGGGTTGCATGGATGATCCATATGGCTTCGTCGTCCGACGGTCAGGGCGCGGCTGCCGTGTTGGACCCCGTGGCAAGTCGTGCCAGCAGCTCCCGCCCGATCACCGCCGCCCGCCAGCCGTGGCGCAACGGCGAATCTTCGCCCAGCAGCAGTTTCTCCACATCCCACCGGTCGGCCAAACTCTGCGATGGAATGCGATAGTGATCCGCGCGGGCCGCAATCAGCACCAGCATTTCGTCCACCTCCGCCGCCTGCTCGGGCGGAAGATGAGGCCGAGAGGCGCGAGTCGGCCATTGCTCCGGAGGTTCGGCGCGGGCGGCGGCGATCCGCGCCAGCAGGGTTTCCCCCTGTCGTTGCATGGTGGTCGCCGGCAGGCCACGAATGCGCGACAGTTCGTCCAGGGTTTTCGGCATTCGCCGGGCCAGTTCGAGCAGCGCCGCATCATCGAGAATCCAGCGGCGTGGCCGGTCGTGGGTACTGGCCCTTTCCTCGCGCCACGCCGCCAATGCCCGTAACACTGCCCGCTGCACACCGCGCAACCGGTTGTGCTCCCGGACTCGCCGCCAAGCTTCCAGCGGTTGCAACCGGTAACGATGAGGGGCGGCCAGCGCGGCGAAGTCCTCGGCCAGCGCGTCCAGCCAGCCGCGCGCCGCCAGCGCCGCCTGTTGCCGCTGGTACAACTCCCGCAGATAACGCACGTCGTCGGCCGCGTAAGCCAGCCATTCCGGCGCCAGCGGTCGGTGGCGCCAGTTGGCGCGAGTGTGGATTTTGTCCAGCTCCACGCCAAGCAGTTGGTGCACCAGGGCCGCATAGCCGATCTGGTTGCCGCAGCCCAGCACCAGCGCCGCCAATTGAGTATCGAACACCGGCGTCGGCGCCGCGCCGCGCAGGTGGTAGAAGATTTCCAGATCCTGCTGCACGGCGTGCAGCACCTTGGTTACCGTCGGGTCGTAGAGCAGGTCCAGCAGCGGATCCAGGGAGGGCAGCGCCAGCGGATCGATACAGGCCACCCGGTCGGCGCTGGCAACCTGGATCAGACAAAGCTGCGGGTAAAAGGTCTGCTCGCGAATGAATTCGGTATCCAGCGCCAGCCAGGGTACGCCGCGCAGGTCGGCGCAGAAGTCGTTTAGCGCCGGCTGATCGACAATGTAGAGCAGGTCGCTCATGAACGCCGCCAAGCACCGGACCGGCCGCCAGTTTTTTCCAACAGGCGAATATCGGTCAAGGTCATGCCGCGATCCATCGCCTTGCACATATCGTAGATCGTCAGCAGGGCGACTTGCACTGCGGTCAGCGCCTCCATTTCCACCCCGGTGCGGCCATGGGTTTCCACGGTGGCTCGGCAGCGGACGGCGTTGCGCTCCGGCGAGGCTTGTAAATCCACCGCGATCCGGGTCAGGGCCAGCGGGTGACACAGCGGGATCAGGTCGGCGGTGCGTTTAGCGCCCATGATACCGGCGATGCGCGCCACGCCCAGCACATCGCCCTTGGCGTGCGCGCCAGTGACGATGCGCTCCAGAGTCGCGGCTTGCATCAAAATGCAGCCCTCGGCGACAGCAGTCCGATGGGTGATGGCCTTGTCGCCGACATCCACCATGTGGGCTTCGCCGGCGGCGTTGAAATGAGTCAGGGGCATGAGCAGGGGAAGGACGGAAAGGCGATGCGGGGTAAACGCATGGGGCGAGGATGGTTCCTCGCCCCGCGAAGATACTGTGGGTGGCACGGGCGGGAAGCCCGTGCCGCATAACCTTACATGGCCGCCAGCAACGGCACGATCAGCAACGCAACGATGTTGATGATCTTGATCAGCGGGTTGACCGCCGGACCGGCGGTATCCTTGTAGGGATCGCCGACGGTGTCGCCGGTGACCGAGGCCTTATGCGCCTCCGAGCCTTTGCCGCCGAAGTTGCCATCTTCGATGTACTTCTTGGCGTTATCCCAGGCGCCACCGCCGGCGGTCATGGAGATCGCCACGAACAGGCCGGTCACGATGGTGCCCATCAGCAGGCCACCCAAGGCTTTCGGACCGGCCTCGGGACCCATCAGCCAAGCCATGCCGAAGGCCACCACGATCGGTGTCAGCACCGGCAACAGCGAAGGCACGATCATTTCCTTGATCGCCGACTTGGTCAGCAAATCCACCGCCCGTGAATAATCCGGCTTGGTCGTGCCTTCCATGATGCCGGGGATCTCGCGGAATTGCCGGCGCACTTCGACCACGACGCTGCCCGCGGCGCGACCGACCGCTTCCATCGCCATCGCTCCGAACAGGAACGGGATCATGCCGCCGATGAACAGTCCGATGATCACCACCGGATCGGTCAGCTCGAAACTGACCTTAATGTCCGCGAGCGCCAGCTTATGCTCGAAATCGGCGAACAGCACCAGCGCCGCCAGCGCCGCCGAACCAATCGCGTAGCCCTTGGTTACGGCCTTGGTGGTGTTGCCGACCGCGTCCAGCGGGTCGGTGATGCCGCGAATCTTCTCATCCATATCCGCCATTTCGGCAATACCGCCGGCGTTGTCGGTGATCGGCCCGTAAGCATCCAGGGCGACGATGATGCCGGCCATGGACAGCATTGAGGTTGCGGCAATGGCGATGCCGTACAGTCCGGCCCAAGAGTAGGACAGGCCGATGCTCAGGCAGACCGCCAACACCGGCAGGGCGGTCGCTTTCATCGACACCGCCAGACCGGCGATGATGTTGGTGGCGTGGCCGGTGGTGCAGGCTTCCGCCAGCTTTTGCACCGGGCTGAACTCGGTGGCGGTGTAATACTCGGTGAAGACCACCATGGCCGCGGTCAAACCCAGTCCCACCAGCGCCGAACCGTAAAGGCCCCAGGGGTTCTGGCCGCCCATCAGCACGAAGATGACGGGCAGGAAGGCCACCGCGGCGATACCGCCGGCTACCGCCAGCCCGCGATACAGGGCGTTCATGATTTTTTCGCCTTCGCGGGCCTTGACATAGAAGGTACCGACGATCGAGGCGATGATCGACACACCGCCCATCACCAGCGGCAGGACAATGGCGTTCTGGGTGGAGTCTCCCGTGAACATCAGGCTGCCGACCAGCATGGTGGCGATGATGGTCACGGCGTAGGTCTCGAACAGGTCGGCGGCCATGCCGGCGCAGTCGCCCACATTGTCGCCCACGTTATCGGCGATCACCGCCGGATTGCGCGGATCGTCTTCGGGGATACCGGCTTCGACCTTGCCGACCAGGTCGGCGCCGACGTCAGCGCCCTTGGTGAAAATGCCGCCGCCCAGACGGGCGAAGATCGAGATCAGCGAACTGCCAAAGGCCAGTCCGACCAGCGGGCCGAGATCGGAAACCGCGCCGGTGAACCCACCCAGCAGCACGTAATAGCCCGCCACGCCGAGCAGACCCAGGCCGACCACCAGCAGGCCGGTGATCGCACCGCCGCGAAACGCCACTTGCAACGCTGCATTCAGACCATCATGCGCGGCTTGCGCGGTGCGAACGTTGGCGCGCACCGAAACGTACATGCCAATGTAACCAGCGACGCCCGAGCAGATCGCGCCGATGGCGAAGCCGATGGCCGACAGCGCGCCCAGGGTGAAAAAGATCACCACGCCAATGACCACGCCAACGATGGCGATGGTGGTGTACTGCCGGTTCAGGTAGGCGCTGGCGCCTTCCTGGACGGCAGAGGCGATTTCCTGCATCCGGGCATTGCCGGCATCCTTGGCCAATACCCATTTAACCGACTGGACGCCGTAGATGAGCGCGCCGATGGCGCAGACTAACGCGATGATCAATCCTACCGCCGCCATGACAAGGTTCCTCCAGGATGTGAATAACGTATCCGCATGATATTCTCCCAATTATTGTGCGATATTTGTTCATTTATTCGCGCGACCGGCCGGGCGAATCCCGGAACCCGGTTTGGACGCGACGTCATGTCCAAGTCACCGGGCGGGGGAATCCGGAACGACCTTTCACACTTCCCTAAGAATAGGTCAAGGATAACCATAACATACAGCCACGATCATCGGCGACCACCAACGCTTGGCCCGTTGCGACCGCGCGGCGCGCGGCGCGCGGAGGTGACAGCAGGCTGTGAAAGGGTCCTCCGCTTTACTTATTGTTTTCCTGGTTATAGCGTTCCACGCTCTCTAAAATCTCGGTCTTAGCCTCTTCCAAGCCACCCCAGCCGTCGAGCTGAACCCATTTGCCGGAATCGAGATCCTTGTAGTGCTGGAAAAAATGGGCGATTTGATTCAACTGCGCCTTGGACATCTGTTCGACCGACTCGATATGGTCGTACAGGGCGCATTCCTGCTTGATGGGCACCGCCAGCAGCTTGGCGTCTCCGCCTCCTTCATCGGTCATTTTCAGCACGCCCAGAGGCCGGCAACGCACCACGCAACCGCTGATGACCGGCAACGGGGCCACCACCAGCACGTCCAGTGGATCGCCATCCTCGCAAAGCGTGTTGGGGATGTAGCCGTAGTTGCAGGGATAGTGCATCGCGGTGTTCATGAAACGGTCCACGAACAGCGCGCCGGATTCCTTGTCCACTTCGTACTTCACCGGGTCGGAATGCGCGGGGATTTCGACGATGACGTTGAACTCGTCCGGAAGATTGTGACCGGCGCCTACTCTGTCCAGAATCATGGAACTTGCCTTTTTGTAGTAATGCCGAGTTGATCGAGGGGAGGGTATTTATACTACAACAAGGTCGGACACTTGGCAGCATGGCGGTGCCGGCGTCTTGTGGGCAACATGTGTCTTGCGGTGGTGGTGGCGGGGACGGTGCGATCCGGCTGCGGGCGCTCAGCCGCCCAGATAAGCCTTCCGCACCTCATCGTTGGCCAGCAGGTTGGCGCCGGTGTCAGCCAGCACGATCCGGCCGGTTTCCAGCACGTAGCCGCGGTCGGCCAGTTGCAGGGCGCGGTGGGCGTTCTGTTCGACCAGAAAGATGGTCACGCCCTCCTCGCGGATCTCCTTCAGAATCTGAAAGATCTGGGCGATGATGATCGGCGCCAGCCCCAATGAAGGCTCGTCCAGCAGCAACAGATTGGGCCGGCTCATCAGGCCACGACCGATGGCCAGCATCTGTTGTTCGCCGCCGGACAGAGTGCCGCCGCGCTGGCCACGGCGTTCCTTGAGCCGTGGAAACAGGGTAAATACCCGCTCCAGATCGGTTTCCAGCCGCGCCTTGTCGGCAAAAAAACCACCCATTTGCAGATTTTCCTGCACGGTCAAACCGGAGAAAATACGCCGCCCTTCCGGCACCAGCGCCAGCCCGCACTGCATGATGACGTGGGTCGGCTTGCGAGTGATGTCCTGCCCTTCGAAGATCACGCTGCCGTTCGTTGCCCGCGGCGAGCCACAGATGGTCATGAGCAAGGTGCTTTTGCCGGCGCCGTTGGCGCCGATCAGGGTGACGATTTCGCCGGGATGCACCTCCAGCGAGACCCCCTTGAGCGCCTCGATTTGGCCATAGAAAGTGTGGACGCTGTCCAGTTTCAACATCATCACTCTTCCCCTAAATACGCCTTGATCACCCGCGGATCGCTGCGGATTTCATTCGGCGTGCCGGTGGCGATCGGCCGGCCGTACTCCATGACCAGGATCTCGTCGGAAATACCCATGACCAGACTCATATCGTGCTCGATCAGCAGCACCGCCACATCATGTTCGGCGCGCAACTCATTGATCAGCCGATCCAGATCGCGGGTTTCCTGCGGGTTGAGGCCGGCCGCCGGTTCGTCCAGCATCAGCAACTTAGGTTGCGTAATCATGCAACGGGCGATCTCCAACCGCCGTTGCTGACCGTAGGCGAGATTGCCGGCCTCACGATTGGCTACCGGCAATAAATTGACTTTTTCCAGCCAGAACGCCGCCCGTTCCAGCGCCTCGGCCTCGGCGCGACGATACTTGGGGGTTTTAAACAAGCCGTGCAAAAACCGGGTTTCCAGTTGCGTATGCTGGGAAATCAGCAGGTTCTCGACCACAGTCATATTCTTGAACAGCCGCACGTTCTGAAAAGTGCGTACCAGCCCCAGTCGGGCGATGCGATGACTGGGCAGACCCTGAATTGATTCACCGTCCAACAGCACGGTTCCCGAAGTCGGTCGATAAAAACCACCGATGCAGTTGAAGACGGTGGTCTTACCCGCGCCATTGGGACCGATAACGGCAAAAATCCGGTGGCGACGCACATCGAACTGGACGTTATCCACCGCCAGCAGTCCGCCGAAGCGCATGCTTAGATTACGGACTTGCAGTAAGGAGCGGTCCATCGGTGCGGTAATGGGCGTGGCGAGAGGAATCGCCTTACTCATTTGAACTTTCCGCGCGTACCGGCAGTTCCAGCCGGGGCCGAGTGGCTGGCAACAACCCTTGGGGTCGCCAGATCATCATCAGCACCAGCACCAGACCGAAGATCAACATGCGGTATTCGGCGAACTGCCGGGCAATCTCCGGCAGCGCGGTCAGGGCGATGGCGGCCAGAATGACCCCGATTTGGGAACCCATACCGCCGAGCACCACGATGGCCAAGACAATGGCGGACTCGATGAAGGTAAAGGATTCGGGGTTGATGAAGCCCTGCCGAGCCGCGAAGAACGCGCCGGCGAAACCGGCGGTCGACGCCCCGAAACCGAATGCGGAGAGTTTGATGGTGGTTGGATTCAAGCCCAGCGAGCGGCAGGCGATTTCATCTTCCCGCAAAGCCTCCCAGGCCCGTCCCACTGGCATGCTGATCAAGCGGTTGATCACATAGAGGATCAGCAGGGTCATCACCAGCGCCACCAAGTAGAGAAAGACCACGGTGTCAGCGCCGCTGTAATCGAGGCCGAAGAATTCATGAAAAGTGGCTCCACTCTTGATGCTTGGCTGGCGGGCGAATTCCAGGCCAAACAGGGTCGGTTTGGGGATATTGCCAATCCCATCCGGCCCACCGGTTAAATGATCCAAATTGTTCAGCAGCAGGCGGATGATCTCGCCGAAGCCCAAAGTGACAATGGCCAAATAATCACCGCGCAGTCGCAAGACCGGAAACCCCAGCAAGCAACCGGTGGTGGCCGCCATGATCACGCACAGCGGTAGACATTCCCAAAAGGACAGGCCGAAATGCATCGACAGCAGAGCGTAGCCATAGGCGCCCACCGCGTAAAAGGCCACGTAACCCAAGTCCAGCAGCCCGGCGAAGCCCACTACCACGTTCAAGCCCAGACCGAGCATGACGTAGATCAGCGCCAGCGTGGCAATGTCCACCGAACCTCGCGAGGCGGTAAATGGCCAGATCGCGGCGGCAACGATGACCAGGGCTAGTAAAAGCGGACGATAGGCCGTCGGCAAATGGGTCGGCAGGGGTAGCCGGCGGGTGATATGCATCAGGCCAGAAACCGCTTTCAAGGGAACCTGAAGCAGTCGCACCACAAACACCACCGCCATGGCCAGCAATACCGGCAGTGGGTCCCCTTCCAGGGAGACGTCGATGCCTTCGACCTGAATCTGAATACCGAGAATCGGTACTGTGAGCAATCCGGCCAACAGGGCGACCAGCGCCGCCTCGGAAAAGTGTCTGGGCATCGCTGTTTATACCTTTTCGATCTCAGGCTTGCCCAGCAACCCGGTCGGACGAAACAGCAACACCAACACCAACAGGCTAAACGCCACCACATCCTTGTACTCGGTAAGCAGATAGGCCGAGGCGAAGCTTTCCGACAGCCCTAGAATTATACCTCCCAGCATCGCGCCGGGAATGCTGCCGATGCCGCCCAGCACGGCCGCAGTGAAGGCTTTAATACCGGCATCAAAGCCGATGAAGGGGTTGATCTTGCCGATATACAAGCTGATCAGCACTCCGGCGACTGCCGCCAGGGCCGCGCCCAACACGAAAGTCAGGGAAATCACCCGGTTCGTATCGATACCCAGCAGGTTGGTCATCGTCAGATCCTGAGAGCAGGCGCGACAGGCTCGCCCCAGGCGCGAACGGGCGATGAACAGAGTCAGTGCAGTCATGAAAACCACGGTCACGACGGCGATCAACACCTGCATGTAGGACAGATAGACCTGAAAACCGTCTTCGGGGCCAAATCGCCAGCCACCGCTGATCAACGGTTGCATGGACAAATCCCGGGCGCCTTGGCCGATCTGTACATAGTTTTGCAGAAAGATGGACATACCAATCGCTGAGATCAACGGTATCAAGCGGGGTCTGCCGCGCAACGGTCGATAGGCCACCCGCTCGATGGTCCAACCATAGGCGCTGGTAATCACAATACTGACCACCAAGGTGAACAGTAAAATCAGGGGAACAGTCTCTACACCGAACTGAACGGTGAGGGCGGTGATGGTGAGTAACCCGATATAGGCGCTGATCATGTAAATCTCGCCGTGAGCGAAATTGATCATGCCGATGATGCCGTACACCATGGTGTAGCCGATGGCGATCAGGGCATAGATGCTGCCCAAGGTCAGACCGTTGATGACCTGCTGAAAGAATTCGAGCATGGAGGAACCGGATGTGGGCGCTGGGCGGGCGATGTAGAACGGGCTTCCAGCCCGTTCAAACACGGGCTGGAAGCCCGTGCTGCTTTGAACAGTTACTTGATCGGTGTCTTGGTCGCGTCGGCGTGCCACTCGAAGATTACGAACTGGAATTCCTTCAGGTCGCCGTTCTCCTTGAAAGCCACCTTGCCGATCGGCGTGTCGAAGCTGTGCTTGCGGATATAGTCAGCCAGTTTGACCGGATCCTCGGTTTTAGCACCCTTGATCGCATCCACGATAATTTGCACCGCCGCGTAAGAGGGCATCACAAAGGGACCAGTAGGATCCTGGCTCTTGTCCTTGAAGGCCTTAACCAGGTTGGCGTTGACCGGGTCGGCGCTGAAGTCGGCGGGCAGCGTGACCAGCAACCCTTCCGAGGCTGGACCCGCGATGGCGCTGATATCTTTGTTGCCGACGCCCTCGGGTCCCATGAATCCCGCATCAAAACCCTGCTCCCGGCATTGGCGGAGAATCAGGCCCAGTTCCGGGTGGTAGCCGCCGTAATAAACGAAATCGACATTTTCGCTTTTCATTTTGGTGCAGAGTGCGGAAAAATCGGTTTGTCCCTTGCTCACGCCTTCGAACAGAGCCACCTTGACACCCTTGGCTTCGACGGTTTTCTTGACTTCCTCGGCAATCCCCTGACCGTACTGCTGTTTGTCATGGATCACCGCCATATTTTTGGGCTTGATCTGGTCAACAATGTATTTTCCGGCGGTCGGCCCCTGCTGGTCATCGGTGCCGATGGTGCGGAATACCATTTTGTAGCCTTGGTGAGTGATATCCGGGTTGGTGGCCGCCGGGGTGATCATCAGAATGCCTTCATCCTCGTACAGCTTGGAAGCGGGCTGGGTCGAACCGGAGCACAGGTGGCCGACCACATATTTGATCTTGTCGTTGACGATCTGGTTGGCGACGGCGACCGCCTGCTTGGGTTCGCAGACATCGTCCATCAACACTGCTTCCAACTGCTTGCCGTTGACGCCGCCCTTGGCATTGATTTGCTCGACCGCCATCTGGGCGCCGCTCATCTGCATGTCGCCGTACTGGGCGACCGGGCCGGTGATCGGGCCGGCCACGGCGATCTTTACGGTATCGGCGGCGTGCGCCGCCCCGCCCAAAACCAGAACGACCGCGCCGACGGCGGCGCTTAGAACATTACGGCTGAAGGTGTTCATCAAGCGACTCCTCTACTCGGGATGATGGCTGCAATAAATTTTGACGGAATCCGCCACGGACGGGCGTTTGCGTTTAACCGCTTAAAGAATTAACCAGATTTCCAGAGAGAACAAGCCGGCATGGAAAAATCGACGCCGGGGACGACGAGAAAATGCCGGACGATCCGGCGCGACAGCCAAAGCCGCAAGGTCCGCGCGGCGGCACTCCCATCCCGGCCGGCGACATCACTCCCGCAGAATGGCCAGGATCGCCTGGGCCGCATTCGACAAGGTGCGTCCCGTGTGTCGCACCACCCCCAAGCTGCGTTCCAGCCGCAGCCCGCCAACGTTCAGTTCGACCAGTTCCCCATCTCGCATGGTGCGCGGCAATATGCTCCAACCCAGTCCGACCGCCACCATCATTTTGATGGTCTCCAGGTAGTTGGTGGAAAACGCCACCAGCGGCGTTACCCCCAGCCGTGCCAGACCTTCCTCGATGAGTTGGCGGGTAAAGGTCGCCTCCCCCGGTAGAATGGCGGGATAGTGACCCAATTGGTTCGGAGCGACGGTGATCGGTTCCGCCAGCGGGTGAGCGGGCGGGGCTACCACCGCCAGCGGGTCCGACCAGAGCGGCAGTGCTTCCAGCGGCGGCTCGACTCGCGGCGGCAGCGTGATGATCGCCAACTCGACCTCGCCGCGCAGCACCGCCGCGCCGGCCAGTTCCGAATCCATGAACCGCATGTCCAGGCGCACCTGGGGGTAGCGGCTGGCAAAGGTCCGTAAGATCGGCGGCAGGCGGTGCAAGCCGATGTGATGACTGGTGGCCAGGGCCAGCGGCCCGGCGACGGCTCCCGGCAGATTGCGCAGCGCCCGCCCGGTATCGTCCATTTCGGCCAGGATGCGCCGCGCCCGTGGCAGCAGCACGCCGCCGGCCTCGGTCAGCCGCACCGCCCGGCCCAGCCGGTCGAACAGCCGCGTCTCCAGTTCCGCTTCCAGCGCCGCCAAGCGCTTGCTGACCGCCGGCTGGGTCAAGTGCAGCCGCCCGGCGGCCAGCGAAAAGGAACCGCTGTCGGCGATAGTGACGAAAGCCCGCAAGCCGGCGATATCCATGGGAATGCGCGTTGTTTTGGCGGTGACGATGAATGCTTTTATTTTATACGAATTATGAAAAATATGAATTTGTGTTATTCATTAATGCGTCTTAAGCTGAATGTATTCTTGAGGCGGGAGGTAGGATATGGCCGGCAAGACCCTTTACGACAAGCTCTGGGACGCCCACCTGGTGCGGACCGATGCCGGTGGCACGGCGCTGCTCTACATCGATCGCCATCTGGTGCATGAGGTCACCTCGCCGCAGGCCTTCGAGGGCCTGCAACTGGCCGGACGCCAGCCGTGGCGACTGGAATCCATGGTAGCCATGCCCGATCACAATACCCCGACCGATCCCGGCTTTACCACGATCGCCGATCCGGTGTCGCGCCTGCAAGTCGAGACCTTGGACGCCAACGCCCGCGCCCACGGCCTGCGCTATTTCCCCATCGGCGACGCCCGCCGTGGCATCGTGCATGTGGTCGGGCCGGAGCAGGGCGCCACCCTGCCGGGCATGACCGTGGTCTGCGGCGACTCGCACACCTCGACTCACGGCGCGTTCGGCGCGCTGGCCTTTGGCATCGGCACCTCCGAGGTCGAGCATGTGATGGCGACCCAGTGCCTGATCCAGAAAAAATCCAGGGCGATGCTGGTGCGGGTGGACGGTCAGGTCAAACCGGGCGTGACCGCCAAGGACATCGCATTGGCGATCATCGGCCGAATCGGCACCGCCGGCGGTACCGGTTACGCCATCGAGTTCGCCGGCGACGCCATCCGGGCGCTGAGCATGGAAGGACGGATGACGGTCTGCAACATGGCCATCGAGGCCGGCGCCCGCGCCGGCATGGTGGCGGTGGACGACGCCACCCTCGCTTATGTCAAGGACCGGCCGTTCGCGCCGCAAGGCGAGTGGTGGGAACGGGCGGTCGCGGCCTGGCGCGAGTTGCACAGCGATCCCGACGCCGAATTCGACCGGGTGGTGGTGCTGGACGCAGCGACGATCCAGCCGCAGGTGACCTGGGGCACGTCGCCGGAAATGGTGGCGGCGGTGGGCGGATGCATTCCCGATCCCGCCCAGGAAACCGATCCGGTCAAGCGCGACGGCATGGAACGGGCACTACGCTACATGGGTTTGCGGCCGAACATGCCGATCACCGAAATCAAGCTGGATCGAGTGTTCATCGGCTCCTGCACCAACGGCCGCATCGAGGATCTGCGCGCGGCGGCGGCGGTAATCAAGGGCCGCAAGGTCGCGCCGGGCCTGAAGCAGGCGCTGGTGGTGCCGGGTTCCGGGCTGGTCAAGCAGCAGGCCGAGGCCGAGGGGCTCGATCGGGTGTTCGCGGCCGCCGGTTTCGAGTGGCGCGAGCCGGGCTGCTCGATGTGTCTGGCGATGAACGCCGACCGCTTGCTGCCGGGCGAGCACTGTGCCTCGACCTCCAACCGCAATTTCGAAGGACGACAGGGACAGGGCGGGCGCACCCATCTGGTCAGCCCGGCAATGGCGGCGGCGGCGGCGCTCGCCGGTCATTTCGTGGACGTGCGGACGTTTTGAGGAGCATGCCGATGCAAGCCTTTACCCGACTCGACGGCCTGGTGGTCCCCCTGGATCGCGCCAACGTGGATACCGACGCGATCATCCCCAAGCAGTTTCTGAAATCGATCAAGCGCACCGGTTTCGGTCCCCATCTGTTCGACGAGTGGCGCTACCTGGATCACGGCGAGCCGGGCATGGATTGCACGCGGCGCCCGCCGAACCCGGAATTCAGCCTCAACCAGCCGCGCTACCAGGGCGCGAGCATCCTGCTGGCGCGGGAAAATTTCGGCTGCGGCTCCTCGCGCGAGCACGCGGTCTGGGCGCTGGACGAGTACGGCATCCGCTGCGTGATCGCGCCCAGCTTCGCCGACATCTTTTTCACCAACAGCTTCAAATCGGGCCTGCTGCCGCTGCCGCTGCCGGTCGAGACGGTCGACCACCTGTTCAAGGCGGTCGCGGCGCAACCCGGCTACCGCCTGACCGTGGATCTGCTGGCGCAGAGCGTGCTCACCCCCCAAGGCGCGGTGCTCGGATTCCAGATCGATCCATTTCGCAAGGAATGCCTGCTCAACGGCTGGGACGACATCGACCTGACCCTGCGTCATGCCGATGAAATCCGCGCCTACGAGCTGCGGCGACGCCAGCAGGCGCCCTGGCTGTTTTCCTGAACTCCGCGGAGGGAATGAACGCGCATGACTCATAAAATCCTTGTCCTGCCCGGCGACGGCATCGGCCCGGAGATCGTCGCCGAGGCGGCGAAAGTATTGGAATGCCTGCGCCAGGAACACGGTCTGGATGCGGTGCTGGATTATGGACTGCTGGGCGGTTGCGCGGTGGACGAACTCGGCGCACCGTACCCCGAGGCCACCCGGCGCCAGGCGCGCGCGGCCGACGCCATCCTGCTCGGCGCGGTCGGTGGCCCTAAATGGGAGCAGATTGATCGTCCGTTGCGCCCGGAGCGCGGCCTGCTGGCGATCCGCGCCGACCTGGAACTGTTCGCCAATCTGCGTCCGGCGCTGCTCTACCCGCAACTGGCGTCGGCGTCGGCGCTCAAGCCGGAGATCGTCGCCGGGCTGGACATCCTGATCGTGCGCGAGCTGAACGGCGACATTTACTTTGGCCAGCCGCGCGGCATCCGCACCCTGGAGAATGGCGAGCGCGAAGGCTTCAACACCATGCGCTACAGCGAGTCGGAGATCGAGCGCATCGCCCGGGTCGCATTCGAGGCGGCCCGCAAGCGCCACCGCAAGCTGTGCTCGGTGGACAAGGCCAACGTGCTGGAAGCCTCCGAATTGTGGCGCGAAGTGGTCGGGCGGGTATCCGGGGAGTATCCGGACGTGGCGCTGTCGCACCTGTACGTGGATAACGCCGCCATGCAACTGGTGCGCGCGCCCAAGCAGTTCGACGTGATCGTGACCGGCAACCTGTTCGGCGATATTCTATCCGACTGCGCCGCCATGCTGACCGGCTCGATCGGTATGTTGCCGTCGGCATCGCTGGATCGCCACGGCAAGGGGCTGTACGAGCCGATTCACGGTTCCGCGCCCGACATCGCCGGCAAGGGCGTGGCCAATCCACTGGCCACCATCCTGTCGGCGGCCATGCTGCTGCGCTACAGCCTGAACCAGCCGCAACTGGCCGGGCGGGTCGAGGAGGCGGTCGGCCGGGTGCTGGATCAGGGTCTGCGCACGCTGGACATCACGGCGTCCGGCATGACCCCGGTCGGCACTCAGGCGATGGGCGACGCGGTGGTGGCGGCGCTGATGGAGTGAGCAAGCAAAGGCCGGGGTCGAGGACGAGGTCTTTTCGGGCGGAAAACTTCCGCTTTGGGCAACTTTTTGATGATTGAGCGATTCAAGGTATGGCGATGATGAAGCGAGTGGGTTTGGTCGGCTGGCGCGGCATGGTGGGTTCCGTGCTGATGGATCGGATGGTGGCGGAAAACGATTTCGCCCTGATTGATCCGGTGTTTTTCACCACTTCCAATGTGGGCGGCCAGGGTCCGGCCATCGGTAAGGACATCCCGGTCCTGAAAGATGCCCGCTCCATCGCCGATCTGAAGGCGCTGGACATCATCGTAACCTGCCAGGGCGGCGATTACACCAACGAGATTTACCCGCAACTGCGCGCCGCCGGCTGGAACGGCCACTGGATCGACGCCGCCTCGGCGCTGCGGATGAAGGACGACGCGGTCATTATTCTCGATCCAGTCAACCGCACGGTAATCGAAAACGCACTGGCGCGAGGGGTAAAGGACTACATCGGCGGCAACTGCACGGTCAGCCTGATGCTGATGGGTCTGGGCGGGCTGTTCGCGCACGGCCTGGTGGAATGGATGAGCGCCATGACCTATCAGGCCGCTTCCGGGGCCGGCGCTCAGAACATGCGCGAGCTGATCCAGCAGATGGGCGCGGTCCACGCCGCCGTGAGCGACCGGCTGGATCAACCGGCCTCGGCGATCCTGGAGATCGACCGCATCATGGCCGACACTCTGCGCTCGAACGCTTTCCCGACCATGAATTTCGGCGTGCCGCTGGCCGGCAGCCTGATCCCCTGGATCGACAAACAGCTTGATAACGGCCAAAGCCGCGAGGAATGGAAGGGGCAGGCCGAAACCAACAAAATCCTGGGACGCGCGGACCACCCCATCCCCATCGACGGCATTTGCGTGCGGGTTGGGGTGATGCGCTGCCACAGCCAGGCGCTGACCATCAAACTGGTTCGGGATGTACCCCTGGACGAACTGGTCGAGATGATCGGCGCCGCCAACGACTGGGTGAAGGTGGTGCCGAACGAGCGCGAGATGTCCATGCGCGAGTTGGCCCCGGCCGCCGTCACCGGCACCCTGGCCGTGCCGGTCGGGCGCCTGCGCAAACTCAACATGGGACCCCAATATCTGGGCGCCTTCACCTGTGGCGACCAGTTGCTGTGGGGCGCCGCCGAACCGTTGCGCCGCATGTTGCGTATCCTGCTGGAAGGGTAATTTCCCCCGCCGGACATCCTCTGCCTGCTTGGCCGGCTCCACCGATCGACAAAATGTTCCGCGCCGGATCTCGAAACTACATCCAAATCGCGGAAATCCTCTGCATTAAGGAGTATCTTTAAGGGGAAGCTTCGAGAGGTCTCGACCACCCGAAGCGGGAAGGCCGCCGGCTCGATGCGCCGGTGGCGACATCCAAGCCAATCCCGCCGGCACAGCGACGCTCCGGCGGCGGAATGGAGACAGTCCATGCCGACCAGGATATTAATCCGACTATCCCTTCTGGCCGGGCTGGTAGCACCGCTGTGCGCCTTTGCCCTGGGTGTCGGTCCTCTTGAGGTGCGCTCGGCGCTCAATCAGAACTTCGAAGCCGAAATTCCCCTGATCAGCAGCAACCCCGTCGAATTGATCGGCCTGACCGCCCAGATCCCGCGCCAGCAAACGTTCGACTGGGCGGGGCTCGAGCGATATGAATTTCTGTCGAAGCTGCGCTTCTCGGCTCAAACACCGCCCGGCGGCCCGAACGTTCTCAAGATCACCTCGACCGAGCCGCTCCGCGAGCCCAATTTTACCCTGCTACTGGAACTGGTGTGGCCGCGCGGCCGGTTGCTGCGGGCATTTCCAGTCCAGCTCGATCCGGCGCTGTATGCCGACCGCCGGTTGCCGCCGCCACCCCCGCAACCGCTCATGGTTCCGCCACCGATTGCGGCCGAGCCAGCCGCCGCGCCGGCGGCTCCGGGGCTGCCGCCGGCCCCACCGGTCAGCTTTGAGGGAGCTACGTTTTACGGGCCGGTCAAATCCGGCGAAACGCTGATGGGGATCGCCAGCCAGGTTCGCCCCTCAGCCGCCATTAATCTGCCGGAAATGATGGCGATTCTGGTGGCGGGCAATGCGGAAGCGTTCATCAACGGCAATCCGAACCTCCTGCGAGCGGGTTCCGTGCTCAAGGTGCCGGCCCCACAAGCGCTGGGCGTGCAGGGCGTACCCACGCCATCCGTTCCGGATCTGGCCGCGGCGTCGTCACCCGCCGAATCCGCCCTAACCCAGCCGCCGCCGATGGCGCCGACCGCGCAACCGCCGGTCGAGCCGACCATGCAACCGATAACCTCGCCACCGGAGCCGACGCCGCTGCCGGAGCCGCCGCTCGCCACGACACCGCCGCCGCTGATGGAATCCCAGCCGGAGCCGCTGCCGGTACCGGTCGAACCGTTGCGGGAGATCGTCCCTCAAGCCAGTATCCCGCAAACCGAGAGGGAGCCGCCGCCAGAGCCGGCCGCGCAGCCGGAACCCTCGGCTCCCGTCGCCCAACCGGAACCGGCGCCCGTCCGTCCGCCGCCGGTTGCCAAACCGCTGGTCGCGCAACCGGAGGAAAGCGGACTCGGTTGGCTGGCCAACCCAGTGGTCTGGATCGCTATCGCCATGATCGTGCTGGCGGTGGCCGCGGTGGTGTTGCTACCGCTGTTGCGGCGTCCCGCCAAGCCGAAACAACCGCCGATTGAAACAGAAGAGGCGATCGCCGCGCCCCAGCCCGCGCCGGAACCCTCCATGCCGAAGACTCGCGCCCAGTTCCGTGAACCCCGTTCCGTGCGGCCGCGGCCGGCCGTTTCGGGTTCGACCGCGGCCGCTCCGCCCACGGTCGAACAGACGGTGCCGGCCGGACCCGCGGCGCCCAAGCCGGCGGCGGCGCCTCCCAAGCCGATTGACGAACTGCTCCAGGATATCGATTTTGGGCTGGGCGACGCGGCGGCGAGCGGAAAAGACGCTTCTCCGGCGCAGAAGATGGAAACACCGCGCTTGCCCGACACCGAGCCTCCCACGGCTTCGGTGACCCGCGCGGAGGCCGATCCATTCCGATCAGCCGATCCGGCATCGGAAAAGATCCCGACCGACCCTCAGGCGGACCTGCCTTCCGAACTGCGGCTGGACAATTTGGACTTCGATTTTGGCGATCTGGGGTTGGAAAACACCGCGCGGCCGAGAGCCGACTTGCCACCGTTGGAACTGAAGCCGGCCGAATCGGGGGCAAAAGCCAACTTGTCGCCGCTGGCGCCCGGCGCGTTCGAACCGGTGACCGAGCCAACGGCGCCACCGCCGGCGGGTCCCCAGCGGTTCGAACCGTTGTCCATGCCGCCACCCTCCCGGCAATTCGAATTCACCGACGTCACCCAGGAACCGGCGCCCGGCGCGCACACCGAACCGCTGAGACTGGACGAGGACTTGCGGGAGTTCGACGGCGGATCGCTCGATCTCGGCAAGATGGAGGCCGGCGGTACGTCAACCCCCGGTGGTGGCGATCAAGAAACAGCCGCCGATTATGTGGAAACCAAATTGGACTTGGCCACGGCCTTTCTGGACATGGGCGATCAGGCGGGAGCGCGCAGTCTGCTGGAGGAGGCGCTGCAAGAGGGCACCGCTTCCCAACAGCAACAAGCAAGAGAACTGCTTAAGAAATTGAGTTGACGTGCTCGATGGTCCGCGATGTGATCGAAACCCCTCCCCGACGGGAGGGGTTTTTCACTGGGCCAACCGGGCGTTATAGCGCTCCGGTCTGACTGGTGGAATCGCCGTCTCGAACCACCCCGGCGCTACGCGCCACCCTTCCTTGTCCGAAATCCCACAACCGGTATGGGAGCGCTATATCAGCGCAAGCGCGCAGTGCTGACAGGTTCGGCCAGCGCCAGCGCCCGATCGGCGGTGCCGCGCTGAGCCAAGCGCAACATCGTCCCGGCCGGCAGCCAAACCATGGTTCCGGCCGGCAGCGCAACCCGCCCGTCTTGCGCCGCGGGTTTCCATGCCTTGTTCAGTTCGATCAATTCCCACGAATTGACTTCGTAGTAGCTGGCCAGCGTTGGCGCCGACACTGCCTGCCGCAACCGAATCCGATCCAGGTTGAGGGGAGGCTCGTAGCTGACGCCCTCCGGGAAAAACCGCTGGGGATTGCGGGCGACCTCGCGGGCCGCCAAAAATTCGGCATAGAAGTTCCGCGACGCGAACCCGAAACTGGACCCCGAGTAGCTCCGCACGATGACGGCAATATCGTTGCCGAAAGCCTGTTGGGCGCGCTGCATGCCGCCGACTCCGTGATTGTACGAAGTCAGCGCCAGCGGCCAATTGCCCAGGCGGTCGTGGGCGTCTCGCAGATAGCCAGCCGCGCCCTGCGCCGACGCCACGGGATCGCGCCGTTCGTCCACGGCCGCGTTCAGCATCATGAATTGCCGCGCGGTGCCCGGCATGAACTGCCACATGCCCAGCGCGCCGACCGAAGAGGCGGCGTGGTTCTGGAAAGACGACTCAACGTGAGGCAGATAGGCCAGGTCCTCTGGCAATCCGGCCTCGCGGAACACGCCGCGGAACGTCGCATCGTAGCGACCGCTGATTTCCAGGCCCCGCTTGAAGCGCTCGCGCAGTCCACGCTGGCTGCGCAGCCGCTCGCTGGCGCCGGCGATGGCGCCGGGACCGCCGCTGCTTTTACGGATATGACTCGCCAGCGCCTGTTCAGCCGGCGTCATCGGGATATTGGCGGCCGATTTGAACTCCACTTGGCGCAACAGATCCTTCAAGTTTTCATAGTGCCCCTTGGCGAAGTCCTTCTGCTCGGCGTTTTGGCTTTCGCCCACCGGGCCGGGCAAGGTAATCACCCCGTAGATGACATCCATATAGCGGTCGTCGTGCAGGGCGATCTGGTTGCGCCCCCAAACCCCATAGACTTTGCTCCAGAACTCGACCTGCGGTTGAAGCGCCGGCGGCGCCGGAAACACCGCATCGGAGGATGTGCTCGCGCTGCCTGGAAGCCTGACCGGCGCCAGCGTCGGCACCGGCTCGGTGGCGCAAGCGGCCAACACCAGCAGTATCAGAAGGGCCAATAATCCGCGCTGTCGTAATTGCATCGACGTTTTCTCCCTGGTTGTTTCTTTGCGATCGCGTGATTGAAATGTGCTTGCGGGATTGAGGGAAATAATCCGCTCCCGTGGCGGTGGGTTCTACCTGACCAGGATGCCGGAAAAGTCCAGCTTCCAGCGACCGTCGCCGCCGGGCGGCCCCAACAGATTCAGCGCCTGGCCCAGGGCTTGGTTACCGGCATCGCGGACAGCGGCCGACCCGCTAAAACGATAACGGCCGTCGGGCGACACGCTCAAGGCGCCTTCCAGCTCCAGCGGCGCATTCGTGTCCTTGACCGTGCCCTGGATGCCTTCCGCCGCCGGGCTCAGTTGCACCACGAAATCGCCGAGGTTCAGCGGTTGGCCCAGCATGGCGCGCAAGTTCAACAAATGAACCACGCCATCGGCCGACCGCGGCAGGCCGGCGGCATCCAGGCTCAGTTCCCGCAAGCTGAATTCCACCACCCCCCGCAGCGGCGGTTTGGGCTGGCCGGCCAACTCGCTTAGAGTCGCCAGCGGCAGGCGGCCGTTCAAATCGCGAAACCGTAGCCGGCCGCCCCATCCGATCGCGGCGCTTCCTATCAGTTTAGCTTCGGGATCATCGGCGTCCAGCCTGAATTCCAGCCATCCGCCCAAAAGGGAGAACGGCCGCCAGTTCCAATTCAGCCGCTTGATCGACGTATCGCGCCAGTTCACGCCCCAGGCCGAACCCTTGATCGCCGTCCCATCCATCGCTTGCACGTCGAGGTCGGGCAATCGCTCGTCGAGCAGATCGACCACCAAACCGGCCGGGGCTAGCAGCAGGAGAAACAGCAAAAACGTCAGCAGCCCCAGCAGGCCGTAACCCAGCACACGTTTCATGGCTTGGCGGCGCCCTGCAGGATGACGCGAGCATTCACCAGCCCGGCGACGGCGGTGCGATCCACACTCAGATTGACGATGACGATTCGGTGGTCACGTTCCAGCGATCCCAGCCAGGGAATCAGCTTGTCGAACTCGACTCCATCCAGTTGGGCGCTAAGCTTGTCCTCGCCTTGGGGCGCCACTCGTTTCAGGGCGCTGGCCAACCCCGCCGCCCGCGCGGTCTGATCCACCAGCGTGAGCAGAGAGCGGCCGTCGCTGGCGGGGCTTGTACCGGCGGCGGCGCTCAGGCGCTTGACCTCCCGCGCGGCCTGCCGCATCCAGATCAGGTCGGCGCGCTGCTCGGCGGCGCGTTGCTGGAGCTGGCGCTGGCTGGCCCGGAACGGTTCCCACACCAGCGCGTAACACAGCAGCGCCAGCGTTAGTCCCAGCCCTCCGATGACCCACAGGCGCTCGCGGGCACTCAAGGTTTCCCACCAGGCTTTCATGAGGAGGGCGCCCTTTTCAGCGTGATTTTGCTCTCCATCTGGCCTTCCCGCTGAGTGGTGCGCATTTCCATGCGCAGCCCCGGTTGTCGGTCGAACTGCTGCTGGAGTTGGTCCAGCACCGCCGGGTCGCCGCCTTCCAGCGCCAGGTCCAGTTGCCCGTCACGGTAGCCGAGGCCGCGTAACGTGACGTTCGGAAAATTGCTCAGCGGCTGCGCGCCCTGGTAGAGCAGGTCCAGGAATCCACCGCCGCCGCTGGGCGCCAACTCCCGCAGACGGGTTTCCATCTGCACCTTGGGGTTGACGATCCGGGTTGCGTCGGGCACGGCGTCCTTGTAGGTCCGTTCGATCTCGGCCCTCAGCGCCGTCAGCTCCCGTTGCAACCGCCAGTGCTCGTACACCTGCCCGACGCCCTGCGCCAGCAACGTCATTCCCGCCAGCGCCGCCGCCGCTCGCCAGGGCCGCAGCCAGCGGCCCCAATGCGCCTGCCGGCTGTAAGCGCCCTGCAGCAGGTTCAGAACGGCGGCTGGCTGGTAACCGGCCGCGAACAGTGCCAGCGGCTCGGCTGGAGCGTCTTCCTGGATCAGTTCGATCCCGGTTTCAGCCAGTTCGGCCGCGGGGGCTCCCCAGACGCGCAGGCGCTGGGGTTTGGTGTCGCCGGCTTCGGCCAGTGCCTGATTAAGCAGCAGCGCCAGATTGTCGCACTCGGTCACGAAACCTTCCCAGCCGCTGGTGCGCACCAGCGCCCGCCGCTCTTCCAGCAGCACGCTCCACTCGTCGCTTCGCCAAGGCAGCAACAGCGGGTCCGGAATGACGGCGACCGGCGCCAACCCGGCCTGATCGCAGGTTTCCAGCCAAGCGCGCAGCAACCCCCGATCGACGACCGCCACCGGCAGATGGCCGTCGTCCACCACGCCGCCCAGAGCGAAATGCAGCGTCTCGATGTCCTCGACCAGATGATCTTCCAGGGCAAACGGCACGGCCCGCGCCCAAGTGGAGCGCTTGCGGCTGGGCAGGGCCAATCGGTGCAAGGTGACCTCTTCGCCTGGCGCGACCAGTATCTGGCGTGCACCGTTGGTCTGACCGACCAGATCGGCCAGCGGGCCGCGCTGGACCTCGCCGTCGGGAGGCAGCCATTCAGCCTGATCGGCGGACACAAACCGGAAAAAACAGAGCGGGGCGGGCACGTCTTCTCAATCCTGGTTGCCGAAACCGCGCCGCAGGACGCGGACGCCGGTTTCATCGCGATACAACATACTGTATAGCATTGCGCGCCCGTCGCCCACCCGCGCCTCGGCTCGTAATAGAAAGTACTGGCTGCCGACGCTAAGCTGGGTTTTCAGTTCCGCGTTTACGGTGAGTTCGGCCGCGTTCAGAAAGTCATCCACATTGTCATAGCCCTCGTCGGGCCGGGTTTCCAGCAGGCGCTCCAGTTCAGTTGCATCCGCGCCGTCGTCGCTCAGCGCCGACAGCACCGGCGCCGACGCGGTGTTGACGTTCAGCGCGGCGCCAGGTGGCAGGGCGCAGACATACGGCGCCAGTTTGTCGTAGGTTTCCCGGTCCACGCCCTTGACCAACCGCAACTCCGAAACGCTGGCGAAGGGCCGGTTCGCGGCCAGATAGGCCGGATCCCGCACCGTGTAATCGCTATCCTCGGCGCCGTCTGGAAACAGTGGGTCCCCATTGGGATCGATCCAGTCGGCGATCGCCTGGGCCAGTTCCGGTTTTAGTTCGAGGCTTTCCAACAGCCGTTGCAGGGCCTGGATCTGTGGCTGGTTGAGCCCTTCCTGTTCGGATTGCGACTGGTCGGAGTCGTCGGGCGGCTTGGGCTTGGTCGGCGAGGTTTCCGCAGTGGCGTCCTCCGTTGCCGTCGGCGACTCCGTTTCCTCCTCCTCGCCTTCCCCGGCGGGGCGATCCGGATTGTTTTCATCCGATTCGGGCTGCTGTCCGCCCGGCGCCGTCCGCCACAGGTTGTTGAGGTTGAAACAGCCTTGCAGATCGCTGAGCCGGCCGGAAAGCTCGCCGCCCTCGACCGGCAGCAGCAGCGGCAGGTTGGCCCATTCTTCACCGGGATGATCGACCTCGTTTTCCTGGCGGTCACGCGCCAGGATGACCATCGCCCACTGTTCGAGGCCGAGCGTGTACAGCCGGGCCTGCTGCTGGTGCTGGAACACGGCGCTGCGGCGGATCGCCATTTGCTGCAAAGTGGCCAGACTGGTGGCGGTGATGCTGGCGAGGAAGACGATCAGCAGCACGGTGATCAGGGCAACGCCGGTCTGACGCTCAATGGCGCCCACGGCGAGTGCCGGCGGCACGGGCGCTCGCGCGCCGGGATCAGCCGGCCAGAGGGAACAGTCGGGTAATTTCACCCCAGTCCTCCAGCGTCAGGTTGACTTCCACCGCCCGGGGCAATGCGGCGGAATCGCGTCGTTCGGTTTGGTCGCCATCGGCGGGCGGCGGCCAGTCGTTTTGCCAGGCATCGTCCGTATCCAGAAACCTCACCTTGAATTCCCGCACCCGGTCCAGCAACAACGTCTCGCGCGGCTCGACCAGCCCCCCCCGGTCCAACACTTGCCAGTGCAACCGCCACAGCCGGCCCTCCCGCAGCCGGTACGCGACCCGCTGCAAGGTCGCCCGCGACTGGCCGAGCGGGTTGTCCCAACCGGCGCGGGTTAGCGTCAGGGCGTCGCTGGCCAGCGCGCCGCCGTGCAGGGCGGGTTGCGGTTCGCCGTATTCATCGCGGATACCGCGCGCCAGAGTTTGTTCGACGTCCTGTTCCAGGCGATAAACCGCAAGTTGGACCGCCGCCAGTCGGCGGCTTTCCTCCTCGACGGCGGCGCGGGTGAACAGCACGTTGCGCAGGCCGCTGTAGGCGGCGGTGGCCATGATTGCGAACACCGCCAGGGCGACCAGCAGTTCCAGCAGGGTGAAGCCGCGCGCCGGGACCTTCATGGCTTGGCGGCCGGCCGCGGCGGCGCGGGCGCTGGACGCGCACGCTGGGGTGTTGTCTGGTCCTCGGGCTGCGTCTGGTCCGGGGATTTCTCCGGCGGCCGGCCCTTGAACGCCACCAGCTTGCCGAGGATCGGACCGGTTTCGCCGGCCCGCACCGTGACTTCCAGGCGGCGCATGTCGGGATCGTCGGTCTTGCCGAAGCGGCCTTCCCAGCGCCAGGCGCGGTTGGCGAGTTCAGCCTCGCCCTTGCGCGAGCCTTCATCGGGCCAGGCGGCGGGATCGAGCAGCAGCTCGTTGACCTTGTTGAGGGCGACCCAGCCGGCGAAGGTTTGCTCGCGCAGGACGCCAACGGTGTTGATGCTCTGGGTGACCGCGCCGATGACCGCGCCCATGGCGATGGCCAACACCGCCAGCGCCACCAGCACTTCCAGCAGGGTGAAACCGGCCGCGCGCTTCATCGCTCCACCGCGCCCGCCGCCAGCCGGCCCAGGGCGTCGCTGGCGACCCGGTACAGAGGCGCGTTTGGCTCCCGGTCGTCGGCGAACCCGAATACCGCGACGAATTCGGTGGCTTCGCCGCTGGCCAGCAGCAGCACCTGCGGCAGCCGACCCGCGGCGGCGAGTTCCACCGGCCGGTCGTCAACCCATAGCCCCAGGACGATATCCTCGGGCAGCTCGCGTTGGAGTAGAGTGGTTGCGGCGGCCGGCGGCCGCCATTCGCCCTGATCGTTCAGGCTCAGAATCGCGTAGCCGGCGCGGGTGAAGCGGATGCCGCGCACTTCGCCACGCAGGATGGCCTCCTGCTGGTGCAGTTCCACCAGCGCCGCCAGCCGTTGCCCCTCCTCCTTCAGCCGCTCCCGCGGCCCGCCACCCACCGACAGCAGGGCGAAACCGGTCATGATGCCGACCAGCAGCATCACGATCATGACTTCGAGCAGGGTGAAACCGCGCGGCGGCGAGGTCATCGGCACGGCCTTCATTGCGACACTCCGGCGGGTCCGCCGCCCCGTTGAGGGCCAGCGCCTACTCGTCCAGATTCCAGTTGCCGATGTCGGCGTCCACGCCCTCGCCGCCCGGTTGACCGTCGGCGCCGAGCGAGTAGATGTCGAGGTCGCCGTGCTGGCCGGGACTGAGGTATTGATAGGGTTTACCCCAGGGGTCCTTGGGCAGCTTGTCCAGATAGCCGCCTTCCTGCCAGTGCGCCGCCTCGGCCGGCTTTTGCACCAGCGCTTCCAGCCCCTGTTCGGTGGTCGGGTAGCGGAAATTGTGCAATCGATACAGGTCGAGCTGGTTCTTGATCACCCGGATATCCTGCTTGGCCTTGACCATCCGGGCCTTGTCGGGGTTGTCCATGATGCGGGGCACCACCACGGCCGCCAGGATGCTGAGGATCACCACCACGACCATGACTTCGATCAGGGTGAAGCCGCGCCGGCGGGCGGGCCGGTCTTGCCGCTGGGGGCGGCGGGCTGCGAGTACGGTTGCGAGCATTGGGTCTCTCCGAAAACCGGTCCGGGTTCTGACCGGCGGGCGCGTCAGGCGCGGCTCAACCGGTACAGGGCGATTTCACCCAGCAGGTTGGGCCACAACCGCGGTCCCAGCCGGGGTTGATGGGCGTGGTCCAGCACCATGCGCTGCAGGATGTCGATGCGCTTGCGCCGGCACAGCGCCTCGAAATCGCGGATGGTGAACAGGTGCACGTTCGGCGTGTCGTACCACTGGTAAGGCAAAGCCTTGCCGACCGGCATCAAGCCTTGGAGGGCGATCTGCAACCGGCCGCGCCAGAAGCCGAAATTGGGGAAGGTCACAATGCCCTGCCGGCCCACCCGCAGCATTTCGTCCAACAGTCGTTCGGTGTGCCGGACCGCCTGCAGGGTCTGGGTCATGATGACATAGTCGAAGCTGCCGTCGCCGAAATCCTCCAGGCCCGCTTCCAGGTCGGCGTGAATCACGTTCACCCCCGCCTGAATGCATTTGACAATGTTGGCGCTGTCGATTTCCAGGCCGTAGCCGCCGACCTGCCGGCGCTCGCGCAGATAGGCCAGCAGCGCGCCGTCGCCGCAGCCCAAATCCAGCACCCGCGCACCGGGACGGATCCATTCGCTGATCAGTTCCAGTTCAGGCCGCATGGACGTTTACCTTGGCGGCGGCCGGAGCGGCGGCTTGGGCGAGTTCGAGGGTTTGGCCGTTCGCCTCGCGGGTGACCCGGGTCAGGTAGCCGCGCAGCGTTTCGTGATACAGCGGAATCGGCATTAGGAAAGCGTCGTGGCCGTACTCCGAGGAAATTTCGCTGTAGCTGACCTCGCGGCTGGACCGGACCAGCGCCCGCACGATCTCGCGTGAGCGTGCCGGCGCGAATCGCCAGTCGCTGGTGAAGGAGATCACCAGGAAGCGCGCCTGTGCTCGATGGAAAGCCGCCGACAGGTCCTGATCGAAGTCCGCCGCCGGGTCGAAGTAATCCAGCGTTTTGGTCATCAGCAGGTAAGTGTTGGCGTCGAAGCGGTCGACGAAGGCCTTGCCCTGATGGCGAAGATAGCTTTCCACCTGGAATTCGGTATCGAAGTTGAAGTTGAAGTTGGGAGTGCCTTCGCGCAGTTCGCGGCCGAACTTGGCGCGCATGCCTTCGTCGGACAGATAGGTGATATGGCCGAGCATCCGGGCGATCATCAGCCCGCGGCGCGGCACCACTCCGAATTCGTAGTAGTGGCCGTGATGGAAATCGGGATCGGAGATGATCGCCTGGCGCGCCACTTCGTTGAAGGCGATGTTCTGCGCCGACAGGCGCGGCGCGGCGGCGATGACCAGCGCATGACGCACCCGGTCGGGATAGGTGATCGCCCACTGCATGGCCTGCATGCCGCCCAGGCTGCCGCCGATCACCGCCGCCCAACACCGGATACCGAGCCGGTCGGCCAGCCGGGCCTGGCTGCGCACCCAGTCCTTGACGGTGACGATGGGAAAATCCGGGCCGTAGGGTTTGCGGTTTTCCGGGTTGATCGAGGTGGGGCCGGTGGAACCCTTGCAGCCGCCCAGGTTGTTGCAGCACACCACAAAGAATTCCCGGGTATCGAACGGCTTGCCGGGACCGATGCAGTTGTCCCACCAGCCCGGCTTGTTCGGATCGGCGCCCTCGTGGCAACCGGCGGCGTGATGGTCGCTGGAAAGGGCGTGACAAATCAGCACGGCGTTGCTGTGGTCGGCGTTCAGCGTACCGTAGGTTTCATAGACCAGTTCGTATTCCGCCAGGGACCGGCCGCAATCCAGGGCCAGCGGTTCTTCGAACTGGAGGGTCTGGGGGGTGACCAGACCGACGGAATCCGGGGGGAAGTGGTGCGGCATAAGCTCCTGACCGTCGCGGCGATGTCCTTGGAGGGGATATCTGATGAGGGCAACAAGTCTAATCGGCCCGGAGTTTGGCGGCAACCGGGCGCGGGGCGTCGGAAGTCGAACAACGCTTCTCAGGCTGGATGGTTCCCGGATGCTTCCGCTTCTTCGCGGGTCGATATCAGGCAGGCTTCCGGATGCCCGGCGCAGCAATTCTCGGTCAGATACCCCAGCACGGCGTTGATCGCGGCAAAGTCGGCGGAATAGATCAGCGAGCGGCTTTGCCGGATCCGTTGCACCAGGCCCGCGTGCTGTAGCGTTTTCAGATGAAACGACAAAGTTGGCGGCGGCAAACCGAAGCGCTCGCCGATCTGCCCGGCTGGCGCGCCGGCGGCGCCGATTTCCACCAGATAGCGAAAGATGTCCAGGCGCGTCTCCTGTGCCAATGCGCCGAGCGCGGTCAATACGGCTGATTTTTTCATAACGTTGCCATCTTGGAAGCAAATACCGATCTGTCAAGATGTTCAGCCGGATCGGAATATCCTCGGTCAAGGCGTCGTGCACCGATTCCAGTCGCGACAGCCGATTATCGGTCGCCGGTCCACCCCCCGGATTCCAATTCTGGCGGGGTTGATTCGCTCTATAATTTTTATTATTTTAAAAATATAAAATATTTGATTGGAGCATCCGCTTTATGAGTGATCGTGCCTGCCACGTACTTTTTCCCTGCGCCGGCAATGCGACCCGCGACATCTGGAGGCGCTGATGGAGCACGGTGAAGTCAACGCCAAAGCGGCAGAAGACATGCAACTGGGCGTGTTCGAGCGCTACCTAACGCTGTGGGTGGCGCTGTGCATCGTGGCCGGCATCGTGCTGGGGCACTTCCTGCCGGGCGCGTTCCAGCTCATTGGCAAGCTGGAGATTGCCCAAGTCAACCTGCCGGTGGCGGTGCTGATCTGGCTGATGATCATCCCGATGCTGGTCAAGATCGACTTCGCCGCGCTGCGCGAGGTCGGGCAATACTGGCGTGGGATCGGCGTCACTCTGTTCATCAATTGGGGCGTCAAGCCGTTTTCGATGGCTTTGCTGGGCTGGCTGTTCGTCGGCGGGCTGTTCGCGCCACTGCTACCGGCGGATCAGATCGAGTCCTACATCGCCGGCTTGATCCTGCTGGCCGCCGCGCCCTGCACCGCGATGGTGTTCGTGTGGAGCAATCTGACCAAGGGCGAGCCGCATTTCACCCTAAGCCAAGTGGCGCTCAACGACATCATCATGGTGTTCGCCTTCGGCCCCATCGTCGGTCTGCTGCTCGGCATGACGTCGATCATCGTACCGTGGGACACCCTGTTTCTGTCGGTGGTGCTGTACATCGTGATTCCCTTGATCATTGCCCAAGTCGTGCGCGGCGCGGTCCTGAAGTCCCAAGGCGCCATGGGATTGACGCGCCTGCTCGATGTGCTCGGCCCGACCTCGCTCATCGCGCTGCTAACCACCTTGGTGTTGCTGTTCGGCTTCCAGGGCGAGCAGATCGTGAGGCAGCCGCTGGTGATTCTGCTGCTGGCGATTCCGATCCTGTTCCAGGTGTTTTTTAACGCCGGCCTGGCCTACTGGCTCAACCGCAAGGTCGGATCGCCACACTGCGTGGCCGGTCCTTCGGCCCTGATCGGCGCCAGCAATTTTTTCGAGCTGGCGGTGGCGGCGGCCATTGCGTTGTTCGGCTTCGAGTCCGGCGCGGCGCTGGCGACCGTGGTGGGTGTGCTCATCGAAGTGCCGGTGATGCTGATCGTCGCCGGGATCGTCAATCGCAGCCGCGCGTGGTACGAGCGGAGGCCGAGTCGGCCGGTGACGGAGACCGTTTAGCTGTTTTTGGAGGCTGTTATGAAGGTTTTCGAGATCATCCCCGTCACGCTCCATCCGGTGGGCGGGGCGGTGGGCGCCGTGGCTCAGCGCGGTTGACGGAGCGCTCCGTCGGGTTCGTTCAGCCGCATTCATGCCCCTCAACCCTAGCTGAAAAGTGAATCATGAACGTTCTGTTTCTCTGCACCGGCAATTCCTGCCGCTCGATTCTGGGCGAAGCCACCTTCAATCATCTCGCGCCGCCGGGTTGGAAGGCCCTGAGCGCTGGAAGCCATCCGACCGGCCAAGTCCACCCGCGTTCGCTGGCCTTGCTGGCGCGCGAGGGTATCTCGACCGAGGGCTATCACAGCAAATCCTGGGACGATCTGCCGCTGACGCCCGACATCGTGATTACGGTCTGCGCCAGCGCGGCGGGCGAAATCTGCCCAGCCTATCTGGGTCCGGTACTGCGCGCGCATTGGGGCGTGGACGACCCGGCCCACGCCACCGGCGCCGACGGGGAAATCGACGCTGCCTTCATGCGAGCCTATCGGGTGCTGCGCACTCGCATCGAGGCTTTTTTCGCCTTGCCGCTGATCGAGTTGCGGCAGGATCGCGCTCGCCTGAAGGTAGCGTTGGAGCGCATCGGCGCACTGCCGTCGTAGTCGGCGGCCATGGTTGGCGTCCTGATCGAAGTGTCGGCGACGCTTGGCGGACAGCCAGCGCCGTCAATCGCGGACCTGGACGGCACGAGGAAGGAATGACCATCCACCGCTGCTAAAAAGCGGTATTGAGCAGGTTCGAGGGTGAATACTGATCGGTCAGGATGCGCGCATTCGGATCCCAGTCGCGCTCGGTGGAGAACAGCGGCATCAGCCAATCGCCGCCAAAGCCAAGCGGTTCCAGGTTCTTTTCGAGCAAACCGGCATTCCGGCCAATCGCATCGAGCGCGGGAAGCCCGTCCATTTTGACCAGAATGATGCGGTTTTTCAGCTTGACCCGGAGGTTGTAGAAAGGTCCAAACACCGCCTGATAAGTCGTCGATTCGTGGTGATACAGGCGACTGCTCGAAAAGGTATTCGCCGCCAGAACACCATCCGCCGTCAACAAGGACTTGACTTCGGATAGAAATTCCTGGGTTAGCAGATGCTCGGGAATATATTCGTGATCGAAGGCATCCAGCATGATCAGATCGTATCGCCGGCCGGACTTGCCCGCGCGTTTCACGAATACCCGCCCGTCCTCCTCGAACACCTGGATCTGCTGGCTCGGGTTGAAGCCGAAAAATTCCCTCGCGACCTTCACCACCGCCGGATCGATTTCCACAATATCGATTTCGGCATCGGGAAGCATCCTGGCCAACGCCGTCGGCAACACGCCTCCCCCCAACCCGATCACCAGGATTTTGTGGGGATTGGGATTCAGATACAGCCCGCCCATCATCATCTTGGTATAGGCAAAGAAGAACTGGTTGGGATCGTCCAGGAACTGACAGGTTTGTCTGGCGGTTTGGTGGCGCCGGCTGAAACTCATGCACCGCTGACCGTCCTCTTCGTAGACGACGATATTCCGATAAAGGGACTTTTCGGTGTGAACGACGGTCATGGCAACGGCAGGCGGCGTTGCCGCGAACGAAGCGAACAGCGCAAGCAGCGTGTTGAGCCTATTACCTTGGCGCATTTTTGGAATTCCCGAAAAAAAGGGCGAGCAGTCCCAGGACCAGCGAAATACCGACCAGGCCAATCAGAATCTGATTGATCTCGAAATAGAGCACGAGATAAAACGACGTCAGGATGGTTCCCGCCGCGCTGCCGAAGGTCGAGACGAAATAAAGCAGTCCGGCGCAATGACCGCTCCGTTGCGATTCGCTCACCAGCAGGCGAACCGCGTAGGGAGACACCATGCCCGCTATCGCGGTCGGGATGAAGAACAGCAGAGTCGCGGATGCCAGCGAGCCGTAACGGGGATCCTGAATCCGATCGAAGAGCCAGTCGAGAAGCGGATCGGCCAGGAAAATCACCGGGATCGCGGCCATCGCTCCGGCGATCAAAATCGACGCCATCCGGGGCAAGGACGGGTGATACAGCGACCAACGACCGCCCAGCAGATAGCCGACCGACAGCGCCAGCATGAACACCGTGATCACACCTCCCCAGACGTAGATGCTGTTGCCAAAATTCGGGGCGAGAATGCGCCCGCTCAACAATTCGATGGCCATCACCAGAAATCCAGACCATCCGGCAATCAGGAATACGAAAAAACGATGCAAAATCTAATCCTCGCAACGGGTTAGGCCTCCGGTACCTGCATCGCCGCCAGCCTTGGCGAGACTATCATAACAAGCGATTTCACTCGGACTTGCAATTATTCTGGATCGTGATATATGTTTATATTCGAATATACGGATTAACAAGCATCATGCCTCATGCTCACCGGTTTTTCCAAGCCTTGGCCGATACCACGCGGCTGCGCTGCCTGATGTTGATGGTGGCGGAAGACGAAGTCTGCGTCTGTGAAATGGCCCACGCTCTGGGTGAGATTCAGCCCAAGGTGTCGCGGCATCTGGCGGCGCTGCGCATGGCCGGTTTCGTTCTCGACCGCCGGGAAGCTCAGTGGATTTACTACCGCCTGCACCCGGAACTTCCCGACTGGATGCGGGAGATTCTCTTGACCTGCCAGCGAGCGCTGGCCGAGCAAGCACCGTTTTGCGCCGACCGCGCCGCGCTGGCCGACATGCCTAACCGTCCTCAACGCCGTTGCGCGGCCTAAGCGAGGCATCCTCTCATGACGACTCTATCCACTTCTCCCGCATCGGCGAGCGCCTTTGCCGATGCTCTGAATCGGCTACGTGCCGTGGCGCGGGACAACCCGTCCGAATTCAAATGGTTGGGCGGCATTCTGGCGGTGTTCCTGCTGGTGTTCTTTATGCCGGTGGGCGCTGGACGCTTCGACAGCGCCATCCTGGAAGGACTGGCGCTGCTGAACTGGTATGCCCGCGAGCATGTGATGCTCTGCCTGGCGCCGGCGTTTTTCATCGCCGGGGCTATCGCGGTGTTCATCAGCCAGGATGCGGTGATGAAATACCTCGGTCCCGCCGCCCATAAGGTCGCCGCTTATGGCGTCGCCTCGGTGTCCGGCTCGATTCTGGCGGTGTGTTCCTGCACCGTGCTACCGCTGTTCGGCGGCATCTACCGGCGCGGCGCGGGACTGGGACCGGCGATTGCGTTTCTCTATTCCGGCCCGGCGATCAACGTGCTGGCCATCGTGTTGACCGCCCAAATTCTCGGGGTGGAACTCGGCGTGGCGCGGGCGGTGGGTGCGATCGTCTTCGCGCTGGTTATCGGCTTAATCATGAATTGGATTTACCGCCGCGACGAGCAGACGCGAGCGGCCAATCAGAAAGGTTTTGCGCTGAGCGCCGACCAGGGCCGGCCATTGGGCGACACGGCAGCATTTTTCGCGCTGATGATCGCCGTCCTCGTGCTCGCCAATTGGGCACCGGCCAGCGCCGAAGACAGTGCTGTCTGGCACGCGATTTTTGCCTGGAAATGGCCGCTGACCGCACTGGCGGGCGTGGGCTTGGCCGGGCTGCTGGTCTGGCGCTGGCGGTGGCGCTGGCCACCGTTGGCGGTCACCGCGGGCGTGGTTGCGGTGGTGTCCTGGCTGGTTCCGCAACATCCCGAACTGGCGTTCAGCGCCGGCTTGATCGGTTTGACCTTGGCTGCCGCGACGCAGACCGGCGATGGTGAGGAATGGCTGAGTCAGATCTGGGGTTTCGCCAAACTGATCCTGCCGCTGTTACTGGTTGGGGTGCTGTTGGCCGGGTTCCTGCTGGGCCGTCCCGGTCACGAGGGCATCATCCCGTCCGAGTGGGTCAGCGCGGCGGTGGGCGGTAACTCGCTGGGGGCCAATATCTTGGCCGCGCTGGTCGGGGCGTTGATGTACTTCGCCACCCTGACCGAAGTGCCCATCGTGCAGGGTTTGCTCGGTGCGGGGATGGGTAAAGGCCCGGCTTTGGCCTTGCTGCTGGCCGGGCCGGCGCTGTCCTTACCGAACATGCTGGTCATTCGCGGCATTCTCGGCACCCAAAAGACCCTGGTTTATTGTGCGCTGGTGGTGGTCATGGCGACCCTCACCGGCGTCGTGTTTGGTACGTTTTATCCATAGAGGCGTGAAAACCATGATCAAGTTGCAAATTCTCGGTAGCGGTTGCGCGAAATGCGCCACCCTCGGCCAACATGCCATTGATGCCGCTCAGGCGTTGGGCCTGGAGTATGAGTTGGAGAAAGTGACTGATATGAACGCCATCATTGACGCGGGGGTGATGAGTACGCCGGCGCTGACGGTGAATGGGGAGATTAAAAGCACCGGCAAGGTGCTATCGATGGAAGAGATCAAAAAGCTGTTGAGTGCCTGACGCCTTTTGCCCGCTCAAGGCGCGAACCCGTATTGCGCGCCTACCTTTAACGGCGGGACCGGGGCGGGCGTGATTTTTATGGGCCTGCCACGCCCGGCGGCAACTGCCTGGGCGCGACGATACGCCAGCGCTTGTCGCGGCCGGTTTCGCCGGCCAGCAAGGTCACCTGATGTTTCGCCACCCCGAACAGCTCGGCCAAAAAAGCGCGCAGATGGACATTGGCCCGGCCATCCACGGGCGGGGCGGTAATGCGGACCCGGAAGCGGTCGTCCCGCAATCCCATCCATTCGTCGCGGCTGGCGCGCGGCTGTGCCCGTACCCGCAGCAGCAGGTCGTTGCCCGCCCAGCAATACCCGCCAGCCTCCATCGCCTCAGAGCAACCCGCTCCACATCCCCAGAAAATCCTGTAGTAGCAGGCTGACGAAAATCAGCGCCACCACCACCAGCACCGGCGATAAATCCACCCCGGAAACCGGCGGAATCAACCGGCGGGCCGGGCGCAGCAGCGGCGCGGTTAGTTGCGCCAGCACCCGCGCCGCCGGATGGTAGGGGTCGGGGTTGATCCAGCTCAGCACCGCCTGGATGATCACGCCCCACAGGTAGATGTTGATCAGCAGCTTGAGCAGCTCCATCACCGTGACCAGCAGCACGCCGCCGACGCCGGCGGACTGCCCGAACAACGCGGCCACCAGCATGACTTCGACCAGTTGCAGCGCGAACGCCAGCACCACCGAGGCCAGATCCAGTCCCCGGTAGCCGGGCACGAACCGGCGCAACAGCAGCAGTGGCGGATTGGTGATGCGCACCAGGAACTGCACCAGCGGATTGTAGAAATCGGCGCGCACGCATTGCAGCAGGAAGCGCAACATCACCGCCAGGATATAAAAACCGAAAACGGTCTGGATCAGGAAAACGGTGGCGGTCACGGTTGCCCTCCAAGTAGATTGCCCAGTTCCTCGGAGCGGTGGCGAGCCGCTTCCAGCGCCTTGGCCACCACGGCGTCCAATTCTTCGGTCAGCAGCTCCGGCGCTTCCAGGATCGCCAGCGAGGCAGCCAGCGAGCGGGCGATCAGGTTATCGAGCTTTTCGTCCTTGAAGACGCTGACCGCCCGCTCGGTGGTGCCGCCCGGCGACGTGACCCGCGCGCGCAGCGCGGCTGGATTGTCGGGACTCTCCAGCGCCATCTTGGCGGCGCCGAAGGCGGTTTGCAGGGTCAGCAACCGCGCCACTTCCGGGTCCAGGCCCAGTTGAACGCCGATTTTTTCCAAGGCCTCCATCAGCAGGAAGAAGTAGGCTGGCCCGCTGCCGGACAACGCGGTGACCGCATCCAGCATCCGCTCCTGCTCCACCCAGACCGTCAGCCCGACCGAGCGCATGATCGATTCCGCCAGTTGGCGCTGCTCGTCGTCCACTTGGGGGTTGGCGAACAGCGCCGTGGCGCCGCTGCCGACCAGCGCTGGCGTGTTGGGCATGGTACGGACGATGGCGGCCTCGCCACCCAGCCAGCGGCGGATATCCGGTTCGCGCACGCCGGCGGCGATGGAGATCACCAACGGCCGGCGCGCCTGGACGATATCGGCCAACTCTTCGGCGACCGGGCACAGCACCTGCGGCTTGACCGCCAGGACGATCACTTCCGAACGGGCGGCGATATCTCGATTATCGGCGCCGGTGTGGACACCGAAGCGGCCGCGCAGCAGCTCCCGGTGACCGGCATCGGGTTCGGCCACCCAGATGCGATCGGGATCGCCGCCGCTGGCGAGCAGCCCGCCGATCAGGCTGCGAGCCATGTTGCCGCCACCGATGAAGCCTATGGGGATGTCTTTCATCTCCACCTCTGTAATATCCGTGAATGGTCTTGACGTCCGCACCTCTGGCGAGCGTCAGTACTTGTCGCTCATCAGCCGGGCGACCTGCTCGCTGATGCTGGCAAGGCGGTTATCGTTCTGGTAGGACGCGTAGGCTTGCTGCTTCCGGCCTGGGTCGAGCTGCTGGTAGAGCGCATAGGTTCCCGGCAGGTTTTCACGCAGAGTCCGCTCGAATGCCGCCTGATCCAGCCCCGCGACCAGTCGGTCGGACAGGTCGTCGACCGATGTCCTGTCCGTCGTCGGCGCGGATTGGGGCTCGCCGATCACGAGAGTCGTGGCTTGCCGCTTGGCTTCCTCCTCGATCTCGCGCAGATAATCGTCCGCTCCAAGCAACAGCGGAGCGAGCAGCAACAAGCCAGCCACGCGACCACGCGGGGCGACGGCGAACCGGAGAGCAGTTGACGGCATGGTCGTTTTCTCGGGCCTTGAAGCGGTTACCGGGCTTATTGTCCGGACGTCTCGAACGGTTGTCACCGCTAGCATACTGCAAAGCCGCGGTTCAAGGGCGGGGGCCGAACAGCGCGGTACCGACGCGGACCAGCGTCGCGCCTTCGGCGACGGCGGCCTCCAGATCGTCGGACATGCCGGCGGATAGCGTATCCAGCACCAGCCCGGCGTCGGCCAGCCGTTCCCGCAGCTCCCGCAGCCGGGAAAAGGGCCGCCGCTGGGCGCTAAACCCCGCCGCCGGGGCCGGAATGGCCATCAAGCCCCGCAAGCGCAGGCGCGGCAGCGCGGCGACCGCGCGGGCGACCCCGGCCACCTCTGCTGCGTCCAGACCGTGTTTGGTGGGCTCCCGGTCGATATTGACTTGCAGGCAGACATTCAGCGGCGGCAGGCGGTCGGGCCGCTGCGCGCTCAGCCGTTCGGCGATTTTCAGCCGGTCCACGCTGTGGACCCAGGCGAAATGCTCGGCGATGCCACGGGTTTTGTTGGCCTGCACCGGTCCGATGAAATGCCATTCCAGATCCAGCGCGGCCAGTTCGGTCATTTTATCCAGCGCTTCCTGGAGGAAGTTCTCCCCGAAACCGCGCTGGCCGGCGGCGGCCAGCGCGGCGATGGCCGCCGCCGGCTGGGTCTTGCCGACCGCCAGCAGCCGCACCGCGCCCGATGGGCGCTGGAAGCGCTGCTCGGCGGCGCGGATCCGGCCCAGCACGGCGTGCAGGCGAACAGCGTAATCGGCGGTCATCATGGCGGGATTACCCTGGCGGATTGGTGCACGGTCAAGAAGCTCTGACGATCAACACTATAATACTATGCGGAAACCGATCCGAACGGGACCACCCCAGCGGAACATCCCTCACAATCTCTTGGCAGGAGCAACCGTCATGACCCTCGACGAACTATTGACTTTTTCGGTGCAGAACAAAGCTTCGGACCTGCACCTGTCGGCGGGGTTGCCGCCAATGATCCGGGTGGATGGCGACGTCCGTCGCATCAACGTGCCCGCGCTCGAGCACAAGCGGGTGCATGGGCTGATTTACGACATTATGAACGACAAGCAGCGCAAGGATTACGACGAGTTCCTGGAATGCGACTTCTCGTTCGAAATTCCCAAACTGGCCCGCTTCCGCGTCAACGCTTTCAATCAGGACCGGGGCGCGGCGGGCGTGTTCCGCACCATCCCCACCCAGATCATGAGCCTGGAGGATCTGGGCTGCCCGCCGGTGTTTCGGGATCTGATCGACGTGCCGCGCGGCCTGATTCTGGTGACTGGTCCGACCGGTTCGGGCAAGTCCACCACCCTGGCGGCGATGATCGACCATATCAACAAGAACGAGTACGGTCACATTCTGACCATCGAGGACCCGATCGAATTCGTCCACCAGAGCCAGCGCTGCCTGATCAACCAGCGCGAGGTGCACCGTGACACCCTCGGCTTCACCGAGGCGCTGCGCTCGGCGCTGCGCGAGGACCCCGACATTATCCTGGTCGGCGAAATGCGCGACCGGGAAACCATCAGTCTGGCCCTGACCGCCGCCGAGACCGGCCACCTGGTGTTCGGCACCCTGCACACCAGTTCGGCGCCCAAGACCATCGACCGCATCATCGACGTGTTCCCGGCCGGCGAAAAGCCGATGGTGCGCTCGATGCTGTCCGAATCGCTGCGCGCGGTGATCTCGCAGGCGCTGCTCAAGAAGAAAGGCGGCGGCCGGACGGCGGTGCATGAAATCATGGTCGGCGTGCCGGCCATCCGCAACCTGATCCGCGAGGACAAGGTGGCGCAGATGTACTCGTCGATTCAGACCGGCGCGTCCTTCGGGATGCAGACACTCGATCAAGCTCTGCTGGAACTGGTCAAGAAAGGGCTGATCGCCCGCGACGAGGCCTTGAATTACGCTCAGCACAAGGCATCGTTCAAACAGCAGATGTGAGAGAACGGATTACAACGGGTGGGCGTGGCGCGTCTGGCAGGCCAGCCGATAGGTACCGGCCAGCATCCGGGCGGCTTCCAGCAGCGCCGCGCCGCCGCAGGCGAACAGGGTGACGTCGGCCACGCCCCGCGAGACGTCCAGCCAGCCACGCGCCAGACTCGTCGCGGTACCCTCGAAACAGCCAGGCTGACCCCCATCCGGACAGGCAATGCGACTGGGTACGCCCCAATCCTCCAGCAGCGGCAGCGCGGCGATAACGCCAACGGGTAAACCAGGGATCATGATCCGCGACGGTTGCGGCCGAAACGGCAGCGGTGGCGTGAGCTGGAACAGCGCCAACGGCTTGACTCGAGGCTGCCGGCCGCGCAGCGTCCGGGCCAGCGCAACGATGGGAAAGAGGCCGTTTTCATCGGCCAGCAGCAGGGCGCGCGCCGTGGCGGCGTCCAGGTCGAACGATTCGCCGCCTGGGGCCGAATCCGGTGGGTCGATCATACCGGCGGGCGATGTATCCGTTTCCATTGTCACGCCCGTGCCTTACGCCTCACGCACATAGACCACCCGTCCTTCCAGCAGGGTGTGCGTGACCTGCCCCTGCATTTCCCAGCCCAGAAACGGGCTATTGTGGCCGCGGCTCCGCAAGGCGTCCGGTTCCACCCACCACTCGGCGTCGGGGTCGAAAACGCAGACGTCGGCCGGCGCACCGACCCCGAGATGACCGCTGTCCAGCCCCAGAATCCGCGCCGGTCCCCAGCTAAGCCGTTCCAGCAGCGCCGGCAGCGGTAGCATGCCGTCCCGCGCCAACCGCAGGCTCAGCGCCAGCAGGGTGTCCAGTCCGGAGATGCCGGGCTCGGTGTCGCCGAACGGCGCCTGCTTGGCATCCGGCTCGTGCGGCTGGTGATCGGAGCAGAGCGCGCCCAGTACGCCCTCGGCCAGACCGGCGCGCAGCGCGTCCAGATCGCGCGGGCCGCGCAGCGGCGGGAGTACATGGCAGCGGCTGTCGAAGCCGCTCAAATCGATTTCGCTTAGGTGCAGATGATGGACGGCGGTATCGGCGGTTACCGGCAGCCCTTCCGCTTGGGCGCGCGCCACCAGGTCCACCGCCCGGGCGCTGGACAGCCGGCCGAAATGCACCCGCACGCCCAGGTCGCGGATCAGTTCCAGATCGCGAGCGATGACGCCGGTTTCCGCCGCCACCGGAATGCCGGGCAAACCAAACCGGGTGGCGACCTGCCCCTCGTGGGCCAGACCGTGACTCAGTTCGGGGTCGATGGGAGTCAGGAACACGGTCAAATCGAAGGTGGCGGCGTATTCCAGCGCCCGCCGCAGCACCCGGCTGCTGGCGACCGTGCGGCCGCCGTCACCGACGCCGACGCAGCCGGCCTCCTTGAGCGCCGCCATTTCCGCCAGCCGTTCGCCGCGCAGTCGGTGGGTCAGCGCCCCCAGCGTCAACACCCGAACCTGTCCGGCGGCTCTGGCCCGCCGCCGGATCAGTTCCACCACCGCCGGTTCGTCGATCACCGGATCGGTGTCGGGCGGACAGACCAGGGTGGTGATGCCACCGGCGGCGGCGGCGCGGGCTTCGCTGGCGATGGTGGCCTTGTGCTCCTGTCCAGGCTCGCGCGGCCGGGCGCACAAATCGATCAAACCGGGGCAGACAACCCGGCCGCGGGCGTCGATCCGCCGTTCCGGCGCGAACCCGGCCGGCGGTTGGCCGGACCCGGCGATGCGGCCGTCGGCGATGAAGAGATCGGTGACCGCGTCGGTCTGGTGGGCCGGATCGATCACCCGGCCACCCTCGATGGCGATGCGCATCAGGCGTCCTCCGCGACCGGTCGGGCGTGGTGGCCCAGCGTGATCGACATGATCGCCATGCGCACGGCGATACCGTTGGTGACCTGTTCCATGATCACCGAACGGGGTCCGTCCGCCACCCGCGAGTCGATTTCCACGCCGCGGTTGATCGGGCCGGGATGCATGACGATGGCATCCGGTTTGGCCAGCGCCAGCCGCTCCTCGGTCAAGCCGTACTGCTGGAAGAATTCCTGTTCGGTCGGCAGCAGCGCCCGCTCCATCCGCTCCCGTTGCAGGCGCAGCATGACGACCACATCCACATCACGCAGCCCCGCTTGCGGGCTGTGGAAGGCCCGCACGCCCAAGCTCTCCACCCAGGCCGGCAACAGGGTGCGCGGGGCGATCACCCGGACTTCGCCCGCGCCGAGGATGTTAAGTGCGTGGATCAGGGAACGGGCCACCCGCGAGTGCAGGATATCGCCGACGATGGCGACTTGCAGGCTGGGGAAATCCGGTTTGTGGCGGCGGATGGTGAACACATCCAGCATCCCCTGGGTGGGATGGGCGTGACAGCCGTCGCCCGCGTTGAGGACCGCGATGTGCGGCTTGACGTGGCGGGCCATGAATTCCGCCGCGCCACTTTGCGAGTGGCGCACCACGAACATGTCGCACTGCATCGCCTCGATGTTGCGCAGGGTGTCGAGCAGGCTTTCGCCCTTGGTCGTGGCCGAGGTGGCGATGTTGAGGTTCAGCACGTCGGCCGACAGCCGCTTGGCCGCCAGTTCGAAAGTGGTGCGGGTCCGGGTGCTGGCCTCGAAGAACAGGTTGACCACGGTCTTGCCGTGCAGGGTCGGCAACTTCTTGACCCGTCGCTCGGCCACGCCGCGCAGCGATTCGGCGGTATCGAGGATTTCCGTCAGATGGCGGCGGGTCAGCCCTTCCACGGTCAGGAAATGCAGCAGCCGACCCTGGCGGTCCAACTGGAGGTTGGCGGCGCTCATGGCGCGGTTTGGATCAGCAGTTGCAGGGGTTCGGGACCGACGAGCTGGATCTGTTGGCCGGGGGGCAGCTTTAGCCGGGTGCCGACCACGTTGGCCTCGACCGGCAGCTCCCGGCCGCCGCGGTCGGCCAGCACCGCCAGCAGCACCGAGGCCGGACGACCGTAGTCGAACAACTCGTTCAGCGCGGCGCGCACGGTGCGACCGGTATAGAGCACGTCGTCGATCAGCACCACATGACGGTCGTCCACATCGAACGGCAGTTCCGACGGGCGAACCTGCGGATTGACGCCGATCCGGCTGAAGTCGTCGCGGTAGAAGGAAATATCCAGCCGGCCGAGTGGGGTGACGATTCCGAGTCGCTGGCGCAGGCGTTCGGCGACCCAGACGCCGCCGGTGTGAACCCCCACCAGCGCCGGTTCGGCGATGCCGCGCCGGACCAGCAGGTCCTGTAGCTGCCCGGCCATCACTTCGATCAGGAATTCGGCGTCGCGCACGCTGCGAGGCTCCGTTGTTGGTTGAACCAGCTTTCCAGAATGATCGCCGCCGCCCGATCGTCCAGCGCCGCGCTGTTACCGCGTCGGCGGTCGGCGGCCGGCTCGAAAGAGCGCTGTTCGGCTTCCCAGGAAGACAATCGTTCGTCGATGGTCGCCACCGGCAGGCAAAAACGGCCGTGCAACTGGCGACTGAAGCGCAGCGCGGCCGTGGTCATGGCGTTGGCGCCGCCATCGGCGTGACGCGGCACCCCGACCACCAGCAAGTCCGGTCGCCATTCGGCGATCAGTCGGTCGATGGCATCCCAGTCGGGGCGTTGCCGGCGCGTCGGCAACACCCGCAGAGGTCGGGCCGCGCCGGTGAGCGCCACGCCGCCCGCGACGCCGATGCGGGTTCGGCCGAAATCGAAACCCAGCACCACCCGGGGAGACTGGAGCGCGCTCGACGCCGACGAAGGGCTGGCCGCCGGTTCCGCCATGCGATCAGGCGTGACCGGCATCGGCGGACAGCAGGGTCAGGTCGATTCCCAGCAGGGCGGCGGCGGCCAGCCAGCGTTGATCGCTGGGCAGGTGAAACAGAAGGTCGGGGTCGGCGGGACCCGACAACCAGGCATTTTCCACCATTTCCTGTTCCAACTGCCCCGGCCCCCACCCAGCGTAACCGAGGGCGACCAGCAACTCCTTCGGGCCTTCGCCGCGCGCCACCGCCTGGAGGATGTCGCGGGAGGTGGTGATGCCGATCCGCTCGGTGACCCGCAGGGTGGCGCCCCAGTGACCGAGAGGGCTGTGGATGACGAAGCCTTGCTCCGGCTGGACCGGGCCACCGTGGTAAACCGGCAGCGCCGCGATGTCGGGCCGGTCAGTGACGATCTGTAGATGCTCGAACAGTTGCCCGAGCGTCAGTTGCAGCGGCCGGTTGATGACCAGCCCCAGCGCTCCGCTGTCATTGTGTTCGCTGAGATAAGTCACTGTCTGAAAAAAGTTCGGGTCCGCCAGCGTCGGCATGGCGATCAGAAACTGATTGCTCAGGTAGGTGGGTTCGGTCATGTTCTATAGTATCGGGATTCGGCCCTACCTTGACAAGCCGTGGGCTTCAGCGCGCGCGAACCCGGCCGCCGGGGTCGAAGCGCCAGGGGCTTTCGATCCGCAGCAGGTCGACCTGCCGACGCAGTTCGGCCGGAAAGGGGGGATAGGGCGCGGCCAGTTCGACGATGCGCCGGGCCGCCCGGTCGAGTTCAGGGTTGCCGGAGGAGCGCAGGATGCGTACTTCCCGCAAGCTGCCGTCGGCGCGGATCGCCACGTCCAGCAGGGGTCCGGCGCTGAGATTCAAGCGCCGGGCCGCGTCGGGAAAGTTCATTTCGCCGAGGCGCGTGACCTTGCGCGCCCAGTCGGCGGCGTAGAAGCCGGCCGCCGATCGGGTGTCGGCCAGGCTGACCCGCTTGCTGCGCACCCCGGCGTTCGCCCGTTGCTGGATTTCCGTATCCAGGCTGGCGATCTGTCCCAGCAGGGCGGCGCTGCCCAGCCGGCCGCGAGCACCGGTTCCACCCGGAGCGGGGAGGCGTTCGGAAAGGCGGGCCGAGCGGGTCGGTTCCGGCGCGGCGGGTTTCGCCGCTGGCGGTTGGGGGGGTTGAATCGGTTTAACGGGCGGTTTTGTCGCTGCTGGCCGAACCGGCTTTGGCTTGGGTGGCGGGCGCGGCTTGGGTGGCGTGGCCGGTTTGGCGACGGTGACAGCGGCGGGTTTGGCCCTGGTTACTGGGGTAGTGGGCCGAGCCGGCTCAACCGGCTTGGGCGCCGGTTTCGATACGGGCGGCGGTGTCTCGGCGGGGACGGCGGGCTCCGAGGGTTGAGCGATCGGGGGCGGGGCGGCGGGCTCCGGGACAGGAATCCCCTTGGCGGGTTCCGCCGGTTCCACCGGAGCCGGAGCCGGAGCCCGCGGCAGCAACATCACATCGAAGCGGGGCGGTTTGGGATAGCTCATCGCCCACCACTCGGCCGGCACGCCGAACAGCAGGGCGGCATGCAGGCCGGACGCCAGCAGCAGCGCCAGCAGCAGCCGGCCGGTGACCTCTGTGTCGTGCGTGATCTCGCTCATTCATTGCCAGCGGCAGTCAGCGCCGCAATTGCCGTTCGATGGCGGCCATCAGATCGCCGCCGATATCCAGTCCGAACTGGGTGTCCAGTTCCCGCGCGCAGGTCGGGCTGGTGACGTTGATCTCGGTCAGAGAGTCGCCGATCACGTCCAGACCGACGAACAGCAGGCCCATTTCGCGCAGGCGCGGGGCGACCTGCGCGCAGATCCAGCGGTCGCGGTCGCTAAGCGGCATGCCCTCGCCGCGACCACCAGCCGCCAGGTTGGCGCGAGTCTCGCCGGCTTGTGGGATTCGCGCTAGCGCATACGGCACCGGCTCGCCGTCGATCAGCAGAATGCGCTTGTCGCCGGCCGCTATCTCCGGTAGATAGCGCTGCGCCATGGTCAGCCGCTGGCCGTGGGCGGTGAGGGTTTCCAGAATCACATTAAGATTGGGGTCGTCTTGCCGCAGACGGAACACCGAGGCGCCGCCCATGCCGTCCAGCGGCTTGACCACAATGTCGGCATGCTCGCTCAGGAACGCCTTGAGCCGGGCCGGGTCCCGGCTGACCAGGGTCGGCGGACAGCATCGCGGGAAATTCAGGGCGAAGAATTTTTCGTTGGCGTCACGCAGGCTGCGCGGCTTGTTGACCACCAGCGTCCCGGCCGTTTCCGCCAGTTCCAGCAGGTAGGTGGTGTAGATGTACTCCATGTCGAACGGCGGGTCCTTGCGCATCAGGATGACGTCCAGTTGCGCCAGCGGCAACTCCCGCTCGCCGTGGAAGGAAAACCAGCCGTTTTTATCGTCCCGCACGCTCAGCAGACGGGCGCGGCCGAACGCGGTGTCGGCGCGGGCGTACAGATCGACCTGTTCGAAGTAATGCAACTCCCAGCCGCGGGCTTGGGCGGCCAGCAGCATCGCGAAGGTGGTGTCTTTCTTAATGGTGATGGTGGCGATGGGGTCCATCACCACGCCGAGCTTGATCGTCATGGCCGGCAGGTCCGTGAAGTTGCGCGGGGCGCGAATAGGGTTAAATACGGATTCTGTCATGGCATCACAATCTTTAGTATGCTAAAAATCACAATAAAAAAACTAACGTCTTACGGTGCGACCGGGCGCGCCGTCCCGGACTGATGTCGAATCACGCCGATCCGGCGATCCGAACCGCGCGAGGCCGTCCGGCTCCGATCCCGCTTAGAGGACCATCCTGTGGCAGATGCGGCAGTAACCACCCCCGCGGCACCCCCTCATCCGTTGCATCCGTTCGACGTTTTGCTACAGCTCGACAAGCGTATCCGCGAGCGTGCGCCGGTCGTGGCGACCGGCGGGCAACAAGCGGAAATTCGCGGACGGCTGGCGCTGCGCCTCGGTGAGTGGAACCTGCTATTCTCCATGGACGATGTAGCCGAAATTCTCCCAGTCCCCCATATTACCTGGGTGCCCGGCGTCAAGCGCTGGTTACTGGGGATCGCCAACCTGCGCGGCAAGGTCATCTCGGTGACGGATTTAAGGGATTTTCTAACCGGCCGATCCACCACGCGACTGCCGGGTAGCCAAATCGTCGTCGTGCGCGCCGGAGAATGGGACTATGGATTGCTGGCCGATGAAATTATCGGAATGCGGCATTTCGGCCCGCAGCACCGTTTGCCCTCGCTGGATAACCTCGATAAGGGGTTGCAGCCTTATGTTTCCGAGGGGTTTTTGAACAACAACCAGCACTGGCTGGTTTTCGACACCGGCAAGCTGCTGGCGGACCCCGGATTTCTGAATGCGGCCAGCTAGGCTTTCGAGAGTTTCCCCGCGGCAAGATCGAACGGGGCCGGTCAGGATTCAGCTCAACGAGAAATAAAAATGCGTGATTCGCGAGATCATTCGGCGCTAAAAGAGTTTCCCGCCACCTACCTGGCGCTGCTGGGCGCGTTGGTGCTGTCCGTCGTGTTGATGGGTGTGGTTCTGGCCCTGCTGGAGCGGCAGGACGAGCATAACGAAACCCAGTTGCAACTGGCTGGCGAACAGCGCCTGCTGTCGCGCTCGATCGTAACGGAGGCCCTGGAGGCCGCCCGCGGCAAGGAAGCCGCGTTCGCCAAGCTCAAGCAAAGCCGGGACCGCTTCGATCAGATACTCAACGCGCAGAAAAGCGGCAGCGAAACCTTGAGCTTGCCGCCACCGCCGGCCGAACTCAAGCCGTTTTTGGAGGATCTGAGCAACCGCTGGAATCCGGTCAGGAGTGAGTGCGACACCATTCTTGGCGGGCGCGAGTCGGTGATATCGGTCAGCAATTTTCAGCCCTTGCTGGAAAGCTCCCTGGCTCAGATGATCACCCTGTCCGATGAGATCGCTAAAAGTCTGGCCAACAGCCGGGTTGACCCCCGGCAGGTCTATTGGGCCACCAACCAACTACAACTGGGGCAGCGGATCGAAAGCGACCTCAAGCGCATGCTGACCGAGGGCGGCTTGAGCGCCGCCGCCACCGCCGACCGGTTCAGCCGTAACGTGAACTTGTTTGGCCGGGTCCTCAAGGGCATGCGGGAAGGCGATACCCGAATTGGGGTCGAGCGCGTGAACATCCCCGATAGTGCCGGCAAGCTGACCGAGTTGGCCGATCTGTTTAAAACGATCGAAACCGAAACCACGCGCATCATCGAAAAAGCCTCGGAACTGGTGAAGGTCCAGAGCGCCGCGCAAGGCATCGCCGACAAGGGCGATGCCTTGCTGGAAGCGGCCAGCAAGCTGCTCGAAGCTTATGCCGGCGACAGCCGCCAGGCGCATCTGTTCGGAATCCCCCTCAGCTACAAGGTCGCCTACGCGCTCGGGGTGATCGCCCTGGTGTTGCTGATCGTGCTGTTCTACGTCCAAAACCGTCAGAGTCGAGGCCGTTTGATCGAGGCCGAACTGCGCAAGCAGGAGACCGAGGAGCAAAACCGCCGCAACCAGGATGCCATCCTGCGGCTGCTCGACGAATTGGGTAATCTGGCCGAAGGCGACCTGACCGTGCAGGCCAGCGTGACCGAAGACATCACTGGCGCCATCGCCGATTCGGTCAACTACGCCATCGAGGCTTTGCGCGACCTGGTGTCCACCATCAACAGCACCTCGGGGCTGGTCGCCGCCGCCGTGCAGGAAACCAGCGCCATCGCCGACCGGCTGGCCAAGTCCAGCGAAATCCAGGCCCGGCAAATCGAGAATGCCAGCGCCACGGTGATGCAGATGGCGCAATCCATGGACGAGGTATCGTCGAAGACCGCCGCCTCCGCCGAAGTGGCCGAGAAATCGGTGGGCATCGCTCACGAAGGCGGTGACCGGGTGCGACGCACCATCAACGGCATGAACACGATCCGCGAGCACATCCAGGACACCTCAAAGCGGATCAAGCGATTGGGCGAATCCTCGCAGGAGATCGGTGACATCGTGGCGCTGATCAACGACATCGCCGACCAGACGAATATCCTGGCGCTGAATGCCGCGATTCAGGCCTCGGCGGCGGGCGATGCCGGCCGCGGCTTTGCGGTGGTCGCCGACGAAGTACAGCGGCTGGCGGAGCGCTCCAGCAACGCCACCAAACGCATCGAAACCCTGGTCAAGACCATTCAGGCCGACACCAACGAGGCGGTTATCTCCATGGAGAAGAGCACCACCGAGGTGGTCGGCGGCGCGGGGCTGGCGGAAAAGGCCGGCGAAGCGCTGGAAGAGATCGAAAAGGTGTCCGCCAACCTGGCCGAGCTGATCGACGAAATCTCCAAGTCCGCCGGCCGGGTTTCGGAGATGGCCTCGCGGGTGTCGGGCGCGATGACGTCCATCAACGAAATTACCGGGCAGACCGCCGAGAGCAGCGTGGCAACCGCGTCCGCCATCGGAAAACTGAATCAACTGGCGCAAGAATTGCGGCAATCGGTGGCCGGGTTCAGACTCCCTGGTTGAAGGTGAGGGTGGTAAAGCGGGGTTCGGGGATGCAAAAGCGCGTGGTTGTCCCGAAAAATTTGGGTCCGAGTGACGGCGGGTGGGCGGGCCGGCTATCCGGCGCGGAGGCGGCGTGATGGTCTCGCAACGCGAAGCCGGCAACCCGTTGGGTCCGCTCAAGGATGACCTGCTGCTCGCCCTGAGCCAGATCCGGCTCAATCTGGACATGTATGACGAGGGTTGCACCGATCCAGCGCCGCTGGAAGCGATGGTCGACGCCATCGATCAAATCCGCGGCCCGCTGGCGGTGCTGGAGCACCGTGAGGCGGTCGCCCTGTTGGACGAGGTGCGTTCGACGGGTTTGGCGCTGATGGAGGGAACCTTCCAGCCCCGCGATCTCGCGACACTGCGGCAGGCCACCGAACACCTGAACGGCTATCTGGAGGCCTGCCTGTCTCCCGGTAGCCGGCGCCCGGACGACGAATTGGTGGAGATGGCGGATAAACTGCGACTGGCCCGCCGCTCGAGCGGACCGGTCGAAGAAGCCGCCGAACCGACCGCCGATCCCATGGAAGCGCGCACGGCCCAGCACGCGATCATGGACATCCTGAAACGACTGCGGCAAACCGTCGCCGCCGAACTGCAAAACGCCGCCGACCAGCCGGAGTCCTGGGCGGCACTGCGGGACGACCTGCGGACGCTTCATCAGGTACTGGACGAGCGAAAATGGACTCGCGCCACCGCGGTCCTCGGTCGCTTGAACCGGATCGTCGAGGCTCTGGCCGCCGGCGCCGCCGAGCACTACGGCCCATTGGTTAACGGGGCTTGCGCCGAGATTCTGACCGGAATCGGCCATTGCCTTGAGCCCTTGAGCGGCGGGGCGCCGGCGCCGGCGGTGGTTCTGCGCGCGGCGGAAGAACACCTGGCCCAAATGGATGCCCTGCTCAATTTGCCAGCATTGACTGAAGCACCGCCGGCGCCGGCGCCCCGCCCCGAATCCACACCGACCGTGCCGGATGCGAACCGGAACGCGAACTTGTCCCTGTCCCAGCTCGATCCGATCGCGCCGCCCACGCCGGGAATCGCGGCCGGACTTGAGAGCCTGCTCGGACTGACGGACATCGACCCCGAATTCATCGAGGTCTTTCTCGAGGAAGCGCGCGGCGAGCTGGCCGCCGTGCGAGAGCAATTGCTCCGCTGGCAGGAAAATTTGCGGGACCGTGACGCGCTGGCCATCATCCGCCGGGCCTTCCACACCCTCAAGGGCAGCGGCCGCATGGTCGGCGTGATGGTGATCGGCGATTTCGCCTGGGAATATGAAAACCTGCTGAATCAGGTGCTGGCCGACAAGGTACCGCCCAGCCAGGCCATCATTTCGGCGATTGCCGCGGCGGTGGCGGCGCTGGAGCCGCTGGTGGGTGAAACCCCACCGCGAGGGGACGAGCTGGACGTTTTGCCGGCCCTGGTGACCCGGGCACGGACCTTGGCCACCAAACCAGAAGTCGAAATCGAAGCCGAAGAACCGGTCACCGCGCCACCGTCGTTCCGGGTGGAACCAGTCACCGGACTGCCATCGTTCCGGGTGGAGCCGATCACCGCGCCACCGTCGTTCCGGGTGGAGCCGGTCACCGCGCCACCGCGTCGTTCCGGGTGGAGCCGGTCACCGCGCCACCGTCGTCGTTCCGGGTGGAGCCGGTCACCGCGCCACCGTCGGAGCGCGCGGCCATGTCGGCCATCGATCCGGAATTCATGGAGGTGTTTCTCGAGGAAGCGCACGGCGAACTGGCCGCTATTCGCGAGCACCTGGTCCTCTGGAAACGAAATCTGGCCGACCGTCAGGCACTGGCCACTCTGCGTCGGGCTTTCCACACCCTCAAGGGCAGCGGGCGCGTGGTCGGCGCAACCGCGGTCGGCGATTTCGCCTGGTGCTTTGAGGATCTGCTGACCCGCGTACTTAACAACAAGGCATCGGCGTCCCTGGCCATGGCCGAACTGGTCGACGAAGCCGCCAGGGCGCTGGAACCGCTGATCGGCGAAACGCCGGTAACGGAAGAAGCGCTGGCGGCGCTGGCGGCGCTGGCGGCGCGCGTCGATACGCTCTTGCAGGGCGTGCCGGAACAAGCCGCTCCGATTGTGGCCAAGCCGGTCGAGGTCGAGCCACCGCCGCCGGTTGCGGCCGCGCCGGCCGAACCGATCAGGGTCGAGTTGCCGCCGCTCGCGGCCCAACCCCCGGCGCCGGTCGAGCCCGCCGCCGGGCTGGAGCCGGGTGCGCCCCCGGCGGTGGATTTGGAACTGGCCCAGGTCTTCCAGTACGAAGCCACCGAAATTCTCGATGCCAGCGATGTCATCCTGCAGCGATTGGGTAGCGGGTCCGAGCAGCCCGGCCTACTGAACGACCTGCGCCGGGGCATGCATACGCTCAAGGGCAGCTCGCGCATGGCCGGCTTCATGACGGTCGGCGACTTGGCTCACGCCGCCGAATCGGTGCTGGACGTGCTTGGCAAGGGAGCGGGGAGCACGACGCCGGTCGTATTGGATACCCTGCAGCAGGCCCTGGATCGGCTGAATCGGATGCTGGCCGAGGCTGGCAGCGGCTTGGACCCGGCCCCCGCGACCGATTTGATCGGCGATTTGCATCATCTGGCCGAAGCCGCCGCCGCCGGCCAGCCGGTCGAGGTTCTGCCGCGGGTGCCGGACGCTGCCGCCCAGGAGCCGAGCGCGGCGCCGGAACCCAGCGTGCTCAAGGCCATGACCGAGCTGGATCAGGAACTGGCGCAGGTTTTCCAATCCGAAGCGAGCGAAATTCTCGACTCCAGCGATGCCATCCTGCGGCAGTTGCGCGGCGAACCGGATAGTACCGAACTGCTGAACGACCTGCGCCGGGAAATGCATACGCTCAAGGGCAGCTCGCGCATGGCCGGCTTCATGACGGTCGGCGACCTGGCCCACGCCGCCGAATCGGTGCTGGACGCGCTCGGCAAGGGAACGCTGAAAGCCGCGCCGCCGATCCTGGACGCCATCCAGCACGCCCTGGACGGCCTGCACCGCATGTTGCGGGGTAGCGAACCAGCGCCGGACGCGACGAGCCTGATCGACGAACTGCACGGCGTGCTGGGCGGCAAGCCAGCAGCGCCGCCCAAACCTCTTGCCGCCGCCATTGCCGCCGCCCGGGTCGCGGCGCTGGCACAGCCCGCGGAAAAACCGGCCGCCGCCGCGCCCACCGACAGTATTCGCGTCAGCGCCGCGCTGCTCAACACCCTGGTCAATCAGATGGGCGAGAGCAGCATCTTCCGCGCCCGGATCGACCAGGGCGTCAACGCGATGAGCTTCAACCTCAACGAGTTGGAGCAAACGATCATCCGGCTGCGCCGGCATGTCTCCCATCTCGCCACGCAGGCCGAAGCCCGCATCCAGTCGCGGCAGGATCAGAACGCCAAAGCGCACCAGATGGAATTCGATCCGCTGGAACTGGATCGTTTTACCGAGTTGCAGCAGCTCAGCCGCTCGCTGATGGAAATTGCCGATGACTTGGGCAACGTTGGCAACACCTTGGGCGAACATGCTCGCGACGTAGGCTCGCTGCTGGATCAGCAGGCCAAGGTCAACAAGGAAATCCAACAGGGATTGATGCGCACCGGCATGGTGCGGTTCGGCAGCATCGTCCCGCGGCTGCGGCGAGTGGTGCGGCAGGCGGCCCAGGAGTTGGGCAAGCGGGCGGAGTTGCTGGTCGGCGGCGAGGAGGCGGAAGTCGACCGTACCGTGCTGGAAAACATGGTCGCCCCGTTGGAACACATGCTGCGCAATTCGCTGGCGCACGGCATCGAGGCGCCGGAGCAGCGCCGGGCGGCCGGGAAATCCGAAATCGGCACCATCACCCTGAGCCTGCACCGGGAAGGCGCGGAACTGGTGCTGGAACTGAGCGACGACGGCGCCGGCCTCAATTTCGAGGCCATCCGCGCCAAGGGCGAAGAAAAAGGCTTTTTGCTGCCCGGTCAGCCAGCCAGCCAGGAAGACCTGATCGCGCTGCTGCTGCGCCCCGGCTTTTCCACCGCCAAGGCGGTCACCCAGATTTCCGGGCGCGGCGTCGGCATGGACGTGGTCAACGCGGCGATTCGAACCATGCGCGGCGCCTTGCTGATCCAGACCGAACCGGGCCAGGGATCGCGCTTTATCGTCCGCCTGCCGTTTTCGCTGTCGGTCACCCAGGCGCTGCTGGCCAAGGCCGGCGACGCCATTTTCGCCATTCCCCTGCTGAGCATCGAATTGGTGACCCGGCTCGAAGAGAGCGCGTTCCAGACCTATCTGGCTGGCGAGCAGGTGCAGTACCGACGCAACGAGCGCGGCTACCCGGTCCATAATCTGGGCATCCTGACCGGCAGCGAGCAGGTGCTGCCTTTCGAGGAAGTCAAGGATCGCCGACCGCCGACCCTGCTGTTCCGCAGCGCCGAGGCCAGTGCCGCCCTGCAGGTCGAGGCCGTGCTGGGCAACCAGGAAATCATCGTCAAACCGGTCAGCCCACAGTTCAACAACGTGCCGGGTATTTCTGGAGCCACCGTGCTGGGCGATGGCCGAGTGGTGGTGGTGCTGGATCTGGCGGCGCTGGTGCGCAATATCGGCTCGCAACAGCAGAAGCAGGCGGAAAGCCGTGCCCTGCGGATGGCGCGGCAGGAAACCCGGCAGGAGAAGATCAGCATCATGGTCATCGACGACTCGATCACCATGCGCAAGGTCACCGCGCGCATCCTGGAGCGCCACAACATTCAGGTATTCACCGCCAAGGATGGTCTGGACGCAGTGGCAATGCTGCAGACCCAAGTGCCGGATCTGGCGATCCTCGACATCGAGATGCCGCGCATGGACGGCTTTGAAGTACTCGCCCACATCCGCAATCAGGCGCGCCTGCAACAACTGCCCATCATCATGGTCACCTCGCGCGGCGGCCAGAAGCATCGCGAGCGAGCGATGAAGCTGGGGGTCAGCGACTACCTGACCAAACCGTATCAAGAAGAACAGTTGATGAAGTCGATCCGCAAGATTCTCGGCGAGCACGCCCTGGAGATGATTACCTGAAGCTGAAGGGCACGGACAAGATCCGATCGCCTCGGCACCTTGCATGGATACCGTAATGGAAGAAGCCTCCGCAAACCTGCGTTGCTTGTTGGTCGCCCTGCAGGGCGGCCAGGTCCTCTTGCCGAACAGCCTCGTGGTCGAAGTCCTGCCGTTCGCCACGCCCTTGCGGATCGAAACGGCGCCGCACTGGGTGGTCGGCGCCATGTTGTGGCGGAATCTGACCACGCCGCTGATCAGCCTGGGGCGACTGATTTTCCGGGTGGCGCCCGAGGCCGATCTCAATTCCCGCATCATCATCCTGAACACCCTGGGCACCGACACCAAACTGCCGTATTTCGGCATTCTGGGCACCGCGGCGCCCAGACCGCTCAACCTGGTGCGCCACGACATCAAACTGGACCCGGAGGTTTCGGCGGACGATCTGCGCCGACCGGGCGCCCTGTGTTGGGCGCGCTATCAGGACCAGCCGATCGTCATTCCGGATCTGGACGCCATCGAGGCGGTGCTGCAACCGCTGGTCCGCCGGGCCTGACCGATGCGGAGCCCGCGTCCGACGCGCCCATGCGGCTAAGCAAGATCAAACTGGCGGGGTTCAAGTCGTTCGTGGACCCCACGATACTGCATTTGCACGGCAACCTGCTGGGCGTGGTCGGCCCCAACGGTTGCGGCAAATCCAACATCATCGACGCGGTGCGCTGGGTGATGGGGGAAAGCTCGGCCCGCAGCCTGCGCGGCGAGAGCATGAGCGACGTGATCTTCAACGGCTCGGCCAGCCGCAAACCGGTCGGACAGGCCGCCGTCGAGCTGGTGTTCGACAACAGCCAGGGCCGCCTGGGCGGACCCTGGGCCAGCTACGGCGAGATCGCGATCAAGCGGCTGGTCGGCCGCGATGGCCAATCCAGCTACTTCCTCAACGGCACGCGCTGCCGCCGCCGGGACATCGCCGACATCTTCCTCGGCACCGGACTGGGGCCGCGCAGCTACGCCATCATCGAACAGGGCATGATTTCGCGGGTGATCGAGTCCAAGCCCGACGAATTGCGCATCTTCCTGGAGGAAGCGGCCGGCATTTCCAAATACAAGGAACGTCGCCGCGAGACCGAAACCCGCATCCGCCATACCCGCGAGAACCTCGACCGGCTCGCCGACGTGCGCGAGGAGTTGGAACGGCAACTGCACCACTTGCAGCGGCAGGCCCGGGCCGCCGAGCAATATCGCGGCTACCGCGCCGAGGAGCGCCGGCTCCGCGCCGAACTGCTGGCGCTGCGCTGGCGCAACCTGCAAACCGACAGCCGCGACCGCGAACACGCGCTGCGCCGGGAGGAAACCGCGCTGGAGGCGCTGCTGGCCGAGCAGCGCCAACTGGAAGCCCAGTTGGAGGCCGGCCGCGCCCGGCGCCTGGAGTTGAACGACGCGTTCAACGACCGCCAGGGCCGCTACTACCAGGCCGGCGCGGAAATCAGCCGGCTCGAACAGGCGTTGCAACACCAACGTGAATTGAGCCAGCGGCGCGAGGAGGAATGGGACCAGGTCGCGGCGGCGCTGGCGCGGGTGGACGAACAATGGCGACTGGACCAGGAGCAGCGGGACGAACTGACGCTGGCGCTGGCCGCCGCCGAACCGGAATTAACGCGGCTGCTGACCGAAGAGGCGGACGCCGCCGCCGCGCTGACCGCCGCCGAGGCCGCGCTGCGCGAGGGGCAAGCAGCCTGGGAAACCTTCAACCGGCGCCACGGCGAAGTGCTGCGGCAGACCGAAGTGGAACGGACCCGGATCGAACATCTGGAGCGGCAACTGCTTCAGAACGAGCGGCGGCTGGAGCGGCTGCGGTTCGAACGGGAACAACTGGCCGAGGCCGACCTGCACGCGGAACTTGCCGAATTGCGGTCGGACGAACAGGCCGCCGCCGCCGAACTGAAACGCCGTCAGGAGCAACTGGCGCAAGTCGAGGCCGACTTGGCCGCCAACCGCGAAGCCCAGCAACTGGCCGAACCGCCGCTGCGGGAATTGCAGGAGCGGCTGCTGGCCGGACGCGGCCGGCTGGCCTCGCTGCAAACCTTGCAGGAAGCGGCGCTGGGCCGGCATGAAAGCGGGCCGGATACCTGGCTGCGCGCCCAGGGACTGGCCGAGGCGCCGCGACTGGCGGAGCGATTGGAAGTGGAGCCCGGCTGGGAAGCGGCGGTGGAAACGGTGCTGGCCGGCTGGCTGGATGCGGTCTGCCTGCCTAACCTGGACCCGCTGGCGCACGCCGCCGCCGAATTGCCGCAAGGCCGGTTGACCCTGTTGGAAACCTTCCCGGCCGAACTCGGGGACGAAGCCCCGCCGGAGGGATTGGCCGCGCGGGTGCGCGCGCCGTGGCCGCTCGCCGGCCTGCTTGGAGTCGATACCGCCGCCACCCTCACGGAAGCGCTGGCGCGCCGCGCGAAGCTGCGCGACGGCGAGGCTCTGGTGACGCCGGATGGCATACTGTGCGGGCGCCGCTGGCTGCGCCTGGCGCGGGGGAACGGCGACGGGGTACTGGCCCGCGAGCGGGAAATCCACCGACTTGCCGCCGCGCTCGACGCGGACGCGGCGGTGCTGGAACGGCAAACCACGCATTTGGAGCAACTCCGTGCCCGGCGGCGCGAACTCGAACGCGAGCGCCACGATCTGCAGCAGGCCGTCAATCAGGATCATCGCGACCATGCGCGCTTGCAGGGAGAATGCAACACTACACGGGCGCGCTGGGAGCAAGCCCGCGCCCGCCGTACCGCGCTGGCCGAGGAACTCGCCGAACTGAATGATCAGCACGAGCAGAATCGAGAGCAGGTGCAACTGGCCCGGCTGCGACTGGAGGAGGCGCTACTGGCGCTGGAGAGCCTGCGAGGCGAACAGGTGGAGCTGAGCGGAGATCGGGAACGGCGGCGTGAGCAACTCCAACACTGCCGTGCCCGAATGGATACCGCCCGCCAGAAGGCGGCCCACCAGGCGGCGGCCATCGAAACTCAAGGGGTGCGGGCCAGCGCCGCCGGCCAGGCCATGGACAGACTGGACGCCCAGCGGCAACAGTTGCAGGCGCGGCGGGCGCGGTTGGTCGAGGAACGCGCCGGCGACGACACCACGGCGCGGGCCGCCATCGAGGACGAACTGACGGGCTGGCTGGAAACCCGGCTCGCGGTCGAGGCGGAACTACGCGAAGCCCGCCACGCCCTCGAAGCCCAGGACGCGGCAATGGAAGCCGGCGAACAGGCCCGCACCCACCGCGAGCGACAGGCCGCAACCCAGCGCCAACGGATCGAGGAGCAGCGGCTGGCGCTGAGCGAGGCGCGGGTGCGCCAACAGAATCTGCGCGAGCAGTTGCACGAACTGGCCACCGAACCGGAAGCGGTGCTGCCCACCCTGCCGGAAGCCGCGACCGAAAGCGACTGGCTAGCGCGGCTGGAGCAAATGGAGCGGCGCATCCAGCGGCTGGGTCCCATCAATCTGGCGGCCATCGAGGAGTTTGCCCAACTGTCCGAGCGCAAGCAGTACCTCGACGCCCAGAACGCCGATCTACTGGAAGCGCTGACCACTCTGGAAAACGCCATTCGCAAAATCGACCGCGAGACCCGCGCCCGCTTCCAGGAAACCTTCGAACGGGTTAACGCCGGTTTGAGCGAACTGTTTCCCCGGCTGTTCGGTGGTGGCCAAGCCCATCTGGAACTGACCGGCGAGGATGTGCTGGATGCCGGCGTGGCGATCATGGCCAAGCCGCCGGGCAAACGAGTCGGGTCGATCAGCCTTCTGTCCGGCGGCGAAAAGGCATTGGCCGCGGTCGCCCTGGTGTTCGCTATTTTTCAGCTCAACCCGGCTCCCTTTTGTCTATTGGACGAGGTGGACGCACCGCTGGATGAAGCTAACGTCGGCCGGTTCGGCGCGCTGGTCCGCGATATGTCGATGCAGGTGCAGTTCGTTTTCATCACCCACAACAAGGCGACCATGGAGATCGCCCAGCACTTGGCGGGTGTGACCATGCAGGAACCTGGGGTATCGCGGCTGGTTGCGGTCGATGTCGAGGCGGCGGCGCGGCTGGCGGTGGCCGGTTAGCCGTTCGGCGCGCGGGTTGCGCTCGGCCCGGGTAACGGCGGATGTCATTTGTGAAAGCGCGGGGATTACAGTATAAACGATGATTGCAACCCCCAACCCGCCGACGGTGGTAATGGGGGTTTGACATTGTGGGCTCTTACCGCAACATAATCTCATTATTGCGACGGGCGCAATCTGAGGCTTTCGATTCATGGAATTGGACAAAACACAATTACAGTGGTTACTGGCGGGCATTGGGGCTGTCGTCGTTATCCTGATTTACCTCTGGGGCATCCGCTCGCACCTGAGGGAAGAAATCGGTAAACGCCGGCATCGGCTCTCCAAGGAGCCGGTGCTGGGCGACACGCAAGTGTCATCGTCGGATGAAGAGGCCGACGGGCATGATTTTGGCGAACTGGGCCGCATCACCCCTGATCACCATCTGGCCGACAAGGTGCTGGTGGATGTGGAAATCCGGCCCATCAATCGCCAGGAGTCCACCGCGGCGGTCGGGACGGACACCCCAACAGGCGGCGGCGCGGCGCGCCCACCCACCGCGCCAGCGCCCCCGCGCGAACCTCAGCGGAAACCCACCGCGCCAGCGCCCCCGCGCGAACCTCAGCGGAAACCCACCGCGCCGCCCCCGCCAAAAACGACACTGGTGTTGACCGTAATGGCGCCGCGCCACCAACTCTTTCACGGGCCTCGAATCCAGGTCGTGGCCGAGACGCTGAAATTCCGCTTGAATACCGAAGGGCTGTACGAACTGTTCCCGGAGACGGAAACCGCTGACGTCCCGATCCTTGGCTTGGCCCATCTGCGCAAGCCCGGCTCGTTCGAACCGCAAATCTTACAAAAACTGCATACGCCGGGCCTGCTGCTGTTCATGAAGCTCCCCGGCCCGCTCGAGGAAATGAAGGCACTGGACCGGCTGGTGATCACCGCCGACCAACTGGCGCAGAAGCTGGGCGGGCTAATCTGCGACGAGCAAGGCAACCGGATGACCAACCAGGCGCTCGCGCGCTTGCGCGACGAAGTCGCCGAACTGGAGCGACGGCGGGCACAGTCGCCCTGATGGCGCGAGGGCGACATGGCGCTTTCCACCACTGATCCGCAACACCGGGCCGCCTGGCTGCGCGAGCAACTCAACTGGCATGGCTATCGCTATTACGTGCTGGACGACCCGGAAATTCCCGACGCCGAGTACGACCGGCTGTTTCGGGAACTTCAGGAGCTGGAAGCCGCCCATCCGGAGCTGCTCGCCGTCGATTCTCCGACCCGACGGGTGGGCGGCAAGCCGCTGGAGGCGTTTGTACCGGTGCGGCACCGGATTCCGATGCTGTCCATCCGTACCGAAACCGACACCGGCCCGGACGGCGCGGTAGCCTTTGATGCCCAGGTACGGCGCGAACTGGGCCTGGGCGACGATACGGAACCGGTCGAGTACGCCTGCGAGTTGAAATTTGACGGCTTGGCCATCAGCCTGCGCTACGAAAAGGGCGTACTGGTACTGGCGGCCACCCGCGGCGACGGTGAAACCGGCGAGGATGTCACCCAAAACGTGCGCACCATCAGGGCCGTGCCGCTCCGGCTGCAAGGCGCCGCGCCCGAGATTCTGGAAGTGCGCGGCGAAGCGTACATGAGCCGCGCGGATTTCGAGCGCTACAACAACCGGCAGCGCGCCGCGGGGTTGCCCACCTTGGTCAACCCCCGTAACGGCGCGGCGGGCAGCATCCGACAACTCGACCCGAATCTGGCCGCGAAACGACCGCTGTCCTTTTTTGCCTACGGGCTGGGCGAGGTGCGGGGCTGGGAATTCCCGACCACCCATGGCGCGGTGCTTGACGCGCTGGCCGCGCTGGGACTGCCGGTTTGCGAGGAGCGCGCGGTGACGCGGGGCGCGGATGGCCTGGTCGAGTTTCACCGCGCCATCGCCGGGAAGCGCGATGCGTTGCCCTTCGACATCGACGGCGTGGTGTACAAGGTCAACCGCCTGGTCTGGCAGCAGCAACTGGGTTTTCGCACCCGCGAACCGCGCTGGGCGGTGGCGCACAAATTTCCAGCCCAAGAAGAACTGACCGTGGTCGAGGCCATCGAGGTACAGGTTGGCCGCACCGGCGCGATCACTCCGGTGGCACGGCTCAAACCGGTGTTCGTCGGCGGCGTCACCGTCACCAATGCGACGCTGCACAACGCCGATGAGGTGGCGCGCAAGGATGTGCGGGTGGGCGATACCGTCATCGTGCGCCGGGCCGGCGATGTCATTCCCGAAGTGGTCGGCGTGGTGCTGGAGCGCCGTCCGCCCGACACGCAACCGTTTATGATGCCAGCCACCTGTCCGGTATGTGGATCAAAGATCGAACGAATAATTAAGAAGATCAATTTAAAAAAGCTTGGCACCCGAACTATTTCTCAAGCTATATTTCGCTGTACTGGCCAATTGACCTGCCCAGCTCAATTGGAACAAGCACTTATTCATTTTGCTTCTCGTAAGTGTTTTGATATTGATGGCTTAGGCGAGAGTGTTGCCGCCCAGCTTGTTGAACTTAAATTGGTTCGATCGCCAGCAGATATTTTTTTACTTGATTACGAAAGAGTTAAGAAATTTGGAAGGTTTTGCTGATATATCCACTAAAAATCTTTTATCATCCATTCAGGAATCTAAGTCAGTTACTTTGTCACGTTTTTTGTTCGGGCTTGGTATAACTGACGTTGGTGAATCAGTAGCAAACGATCTTGCTAAAGCATTTGGAACATTGGCTTGTATTCGAATTGCTCATCCCTTTATTGTTAGCCATATTTCAGGAATCGGTTTAGAGATAGCGAATAGCATTTCAAAATTTTTTTCTAATTCAAAAAATAAATCAATAATTGATCAATTACTAAAGAATGGGGTAATAATTACGAATGAGAGCTATGGTCCTGTTCGTTTAAGTGTTACACCAACTCTTTCTAAACTAATTTCACATCTTGCAGGTGACCTGAAAGATTTAGGCAGCAAAAGTTGTGATAAGTTAGCAACATTCTTTGGTTCTCTTGATAGATTATTATCTGCGAATGTTAAAGAGGTTATTTTAGCATTTGACAGCATTTCAAAAAGAAAAATTAATTCAATCTTAGCTAACTCTCTAGTGGAGCGATTGCATTCAGAATCAGCACAGATCACTGCTAGATCTATTGAAAATCAACTCAAAATGTTTGGAATAAATTGGGATGGCGTTAACCAAATGGATCGACTTAATTCAATTGAAAAGCAGCAAACTAATCTAAAAATTTTAGGCTCAACATCCATACCATACGATTTGATCGTAGATCGGATCAACAATACAGTTTCTATCATTTGTGGATGTAAAGCAGCCAAGTTTGGGCAATTATGTAAGCATAGACTTGCAATTTTAGAAGGAGATGTAACCAATATAGTTGGTTCTCAGGGAAGATATATTGGGTGCGCTGGAATGGATAAAAAATTCTGATCTCTCTGAGTTGTATGAAAAATATATTGAGGCAAGTAAGCAAAACATGGTCGCGCAGGAAGCCATGGAAAAAGCCAAGCATCATCTCGCTGATGCACTAAACAGAAATCATCAACTTACCGCAAAGAAACAGCCAGAACTATGGGACGTGCGGGATCAAACATCTATCCCAATTGCCCCTGATCAAGAAAATCAACCTCTTGCGGGCAAGACCTTCGTGCTGACTGGTACCTTGGAATCGCTGACTCGCGACCAGGCATCCGAACGGTTGCGGGCGCTGGGCGCCAAGGTGGCGGGCAGCGTATCGAAGAAAACCGATTACGTGGTGGCGGGCCACGACGCTGGTTCCAAATTGGACAAAGCGCGGGAATTGGGGGTGCAAGTGCTGGACGAGGCGGGACTGCTGGAGTTGATGGAGAAGTAGCAACCGGTAAGCTGGCTGCTACTTCAAGGGTTGCCTACCAGTTACTTCTTCTCGGCCTTGGCGGGCTCGGCGGGCTCGGCCTTGGCGGGCTCGGCCTTGGTGGGCTCGGCCGCGCTGACCTGGATTTCCTTGATTTCGATCTTGGCGCCGGCGCGCAGTTTTTCCAGATAGTCGTTCACCATCCGGCTCTGCAACATTTGAGCGATCTGTGGCCGCAGTTCGTCCAGGGTCGGCGGCTTGGCGTCGCGGACATCATCCAGCAGGATGACGTGCCAGCCGAACGGCGTCTGCACCGGCTCCTCGCTGTACTTGCCCTTTTCCATCTTGGCCACCGCCTGCGCGAACGGCGGCACCATCATGCTCGGCGTGAACCAGCCCAGATCGCCGCCGTTGGCCGCGGAACTGTCGCTGGATTTGGTCTTGGCCAGTTCGGCGAAATCGCCGCCTTTCTTAAGTTCGGCGACGATCTCCTTGGCCTTGTCCTCGGAGTCCACCAGGATGTGGCTGGCCTTGTACTCCTTGCCCTTCATCGCCGCGACGGCGGTTTCATATTCTTTCTTGATGGCGTCTTCGCTGGGAGCATTTTCGCTCAACATCCGCCGCACCACGGTGCTGGCCAGCAGGCTGCGCTGGATCATTTCCATCTGCTGCTTGATCTGTGGGTCGTCTTCCAGCTTCTGTTGGGTAGCTTGCTGCACCAGCAGTTCTTCCATGACCAGTTGGTCGACCAGCGACTTGCTGGCTTCCGGCGAATCGACCTTGGTCTTGCCGCGCAACTGCTGGGCATATTGATCGAAGGCCGCCTTGGAGATTGGCTTGCCGTTGATCACCGCGACTGGATCGGGGATGGTGAACTCAGCCTGCGCGGCGGCGGGGGCGGCGGGGGCGGCGGGGGCGGCCTTGACGGCGGCGGGCGAGGCGGGGGCGGCGGGGGCGGCCTTGACGGCGGCGGGCGCGGGGGCGGCGGACGCCGGTTCGGCTTTTTTATCGTCGGCGGCCAGCACCGCGCCGGACAGCAGCAGGCTGGAGGACAGCGCCAGCAGCGGGAGAGTCAGCTTATTTGGTTTATTCATTGGGTTGTTTCCAGAGGTTAGGTGGTTTCCAGGGGGACTATTCAGCCGGGACCGCGTGCCTTGAGGTTAATGCAAACCTTGCTCTGCTGGAGAAAGCGCGGTTTTGATGCTCAAGGCGTGGATCTCCCGGCGCATCAGGTCGGCCACCGCCGCGTTGATGAGGCGGTGACGCTGAATCAGGGTCTTGCCGGTAAAGGCCGACGCAACCATGTGGATAGTGAAATGGCCGCCCTCGCGCGCACCGGCGTGACCGGCATGGGCGGCGCTGTCGTCGATGATTTGCAGGCGTTCGGGCGCCAACGCGCTACGCAACCGTTCCTCGATCAAGGCAACGCGATCGGTCATGCCGGCAGCGCCTTGCGGAAGGGGTAAATCTCGACCGCCGCGTACACGCCGGCGGCCACGTAGGGATCGGCGTCGGCCCAGGCCCGGGCTTCTTCCAGCGCGGCGAATTCGGCGACCACCAGGCTGCCCTGAAAGCCGGCTGGACCGGGATCGGGGCTGTCGATGGCCGGCAGCGGTCCGGCCAAAACCAGCCGGCCCTCGGCCAGCAGGGCGTTAAGGCGTTCCAGATGAGCGGGACGAGCCGCCAACCGCTGTTCCAGAGTGCCCGGCACGTCGCGGCCGATGATGGCGTATAGCATGGATCAGGACTCCTTTGATGGGGTATCGTCGGTTTTGAGATGACGGCTCATGTAGGCCGCCTGCGCCAGCACGAACACCAGAGTCAGGCCCAACATCCCGAACAGTTTGAAATTGACCCAGGTGTTTTCGTCGAACGTGAACGCCACGTACAGATTGACCACGCCCATGACGAAGAAAAAAATAGCCCACATAAACGTCAGGTTGATCCAGATTCGGGCCGGAAGTTCCATTTGACCGCCCAACATTCGCTCCAGCAGGGTTTGCCGGCCGATAAAGCGGCTACCGACAAAGGCCAGGGCGAACAGCCAGTTCACCACCGTGGGTTTCCATTTAACGAAGACCGGATCGTGCAGGGCCAGCGTCAGGCCACCCAGCACCAGCACCAGTCCGGCGGTGAACAGCGGCAGTTTCTCAACCCGGCGTTGCCGCAGCCAGATCCAGCCGACCTGGGCCAGGGTGACGCCGATCAGCACGCCGGTGGCGACATAGATATCCGTCAGCTTGTAGGCGACGAAGAACAGTAGGATGGGCAGAAAATCGAATAGCAGTTTCATGCCGGCAGCGAGGTTCCATTGAGTGCGGGCAGCGGCGGTGAGGGGCAAAAAAAGAGACGGCTTCACCGCCGCCATCTTGACCGGACAACGCCGGGCTGGCAAGTTGCCTGACCGGGTATTATCCACAATCTAGGAATAGTAGGGCCATGAGCCGCGTTTTACAAATCCATCCCGCCAACCCGCAACCGCGTCTGATCGCGCAGGCGGTGGCGCGACTGCGCGAAGGCGACGTGATCGTCTATCCCACCGACTCCAGCTATGCGCTGGGTTGCCAACTGGGCGACAAGGCGGCGGCGGAACGCATCCGCGCCATCCGCCAGACCGACCGCCGTCACAACTTCACCCTGGTCTGCCGCGATTTATCCGAAATCGCCACTTACGCCAAGGTGGACAACCAGCGCTATCGCCTGCTCAAAGCCATCACGCCGGGAGCGTTTACCTTTATCCTGCAGGCCACCCACGAGGTGCCGCGCCGCTTGCAGCATCCCCGCCGCAAGACCATTGGCATCCGGGTGCCGAACAACGCCATCGTCAGCGCCCTGCTGACCGAGTTGGGCGAGCCGATCATGAGCTGCACGCTGATCCTGCCCGGCGACGACTGGCCACTGTCCGACCCCGAAGAGATCGAGGAACGCCTGGCCAACCAGGTTGATCTGATCATCGACGGTGGTCCCGGCCAGCGCGAGCCGACCACCGTGCTCGACCTGACCGAAGAGACGCCGCAACTGAGCCGCCAGGGGCTGGGCGACGCCAGCCCGTTTCTCTAGTCGGTACCCGGACAGGCTGCGTATAATCGGGCCATGCAAGAATTGACCACGGTTCAACTGCTCATCGTACTGGCGCCGCCGTTGCTGCTGGCCATCACCCTGCACGAGGTGGCGCACGGCTGGGTAGCGTCGCGCTGCGGCGACACCACCGCCAAGGCCCAGGGCCGGCTCAGCCTGAACCCGCTGCGGCATATCGACCCGGTCGGCACGGTGCTGGTCCCGGCGCTGCTGGCGGTGTTCGGCGGCTTCATCTTCGGCTGGGCCAAGCCGGTGCCGGTCAACTACCACCGCCTGCGCCAGCCCAAGCGCGACATGGCGCTGGTGGCGCTGGCCGGGCCGGGCGCCAATCTGCTCATGGCCCTGGGCTGGGGACTCATGATGGTGATCGGTTACCACCTGCAAGCCGGAATCCCATGGCTGGGGGAGCCACTGTTGCTGATGGGGGGCTACGGGATCAATATCAACATCATGCTGGGTGTGCTCAATCTGCTGCCGATTCCGCCGCTGGACGGTTCGCGGGTGCTGGCCGGCGTGCTGCCGGACCGTTTCGGTCTGGCCATGGCCCGGATCGAACCTTATGGCTTGATCATTCTGGTGTTGTTACTGGTGGCTGGCCTGTTCAACGTGCTGATGCCCATCGTCAACAGTATTCGCCACCTCATTCTGAGCCTGTTCTTCTTCTAATTCCGAACCAAAAACTTCGCGGTCATCATGGAAATCACCCTGACTGGCATCACCACCACCGGCGCCCCGCATCTTGGCAACTACGTCGGCGCGATTCTGCCCGCCATCGAGGCCAGCAGCCGGCGGGACGTGCAATCGTTTTACTTCCTGGCCGACTATCATGCCCTGGTCAAGTGCCAGGACCCGGCGCTGGTGCATCGTTCCCGGCTGGAGGTCGCCGCCACCTGGCTGGCGCTGGGACTGGATGTCGAGAACGTCATCTTCTACGCCCAGACCGACATCCCGGAAATCCTGGAACTGACCTGGATCATCACCTGCGTGACCGCCAAGGGATTGATGAACCGCGCCCACGCCTACAAGGCGGCGGTGGCCGACAACATGGCCGATCCCGACAAAGACCCCGACAAGGGCATAAGCATGGGGCTGTTCTGCTACCCGATCCTGATGGCGGCCGACATCCTCATGTTCAAGGCCAGCAAGGTGCCGGTGGGCAAGGACCAAATCCAGCATCTGGAAATGGCCCGCGACATCGCCGCCCGCTTCAACCACCTGTACGGCGAGCATTTCGTCTTGCCCGAGGCGGTGGTGGACGAGAAGACGGCGGTTCTGGTCGGGCTGGACGGGCGCAAGATGAGCAAGAGCTACGGCAACACCATCCCGCTGTTCGAGCCGGAAAAGGCCCTGCGCAAACTGATCATGCGGATCAAGACCAATTCGCTGCCGCCGGAAGCGCCGAAAGACCCCGACACCTGCACGCTGTTCCAGATCTACCAGTCCTTTGCCACGGCGGAGGAAGCGGCGGCGATACGCGCCCGCTACGCTCAGGGTATCGGCTGGGGCGAAATGAAGCAGTTCCTGTTCGAATATCTGAATACCCGGCTGAGCGAACCGCGCCAGCGCTACCAGGAATTGTTGCAAGCGCCCGCTCACATCGAGCAGATCCTCAAGCGCGGCGCGGCGCGGGCGCGCGAGCACAGCGTGCCGTTCCTGCACGAACTGCGGCGCGCCATCGGTATCCTGCCGTTGGATCAAAGGTAGAGGCGCGCCATGCCGCGCTCCGGCGGATCGCCGCCGATCCCCAGTTGACCTGTTGAATGGATACCATCGCCCAGTCGCCACCCGCCCGAGTCGGCGGCGAACCCTACACCCAGTTGCCGCGGGATCTCTATATCCCGCCGGACGCCCTGGAAGTCTTTCTGGAGACCTTCGAGGGACCGCTGGATTTACTGCTGTATTTGATCCGACGGCAGAATCTCAACATCCTGGACATTCCCATCGCCGACGTCACCCGGCAGTACATGGACTATCTGGCGCTAATGCGGGAAATGCGGCTGGAACTGGCGGCGGAGTATTTGCTGATGGCGGCCTGGCTGGCGGAGATCAAATCGCGCCTGCTGCTGCCGAAACCGACCCTGGCCGAAGCGGAGGAAGAAGACCCGCGCGCCGAACTGGTGCGCCGCCTACGAGAGTACGAACGCTTTCAGCAGGCGGCCAGGGCGCTGGATGCCTTGCCACGGCTGGAGCGCGAAACCTTTGTCGCCGGCGCCGAACCGCCCTGCCGGGAAACCGTTCGCCCGCCGCCGCCGGTCGGCCTGGCCGATCTGCTGAACGCCCTGCGCGAAGTGCTGGCCCGTGCTGAACTGTTCGATCGCCACCCGATCCGGCGTGAAACCTTGTCAGTGCGCGAACGGATGAGCCAGATACTGGAACGGCTGGATGCGCTGCGGTTTACCGCCTTCACCGAACTGTTCCGGCCGGAAGAGGGCCGGATGGGCATCGTGGTGACGTTTCTGGCGGTGCTGGAGCTGATGCGCGAGGCGGTTTTGGAACTGGTGCAGTCCGAACCGTTCGCGCCGATCTATCTCCGCCGGCAGGGTTGAGCGAACGCGATGCCGGCGCTGAAAACCATCCTGGAAGCGGTGCTGCTGGCCGCTGGCGAACCACTTTCGCTGGAACGGTTGCAGGGGGTTTTTCCGGAGGCGGAACGGCCCGAGCGGGAAGTGTTGCGCGCCGCGCTGGCCGAACTGACGATCGATTATGCCGGGCGCGGGCTGGAGCTGATCGAAGTCGCCAGCGGTTTCCGCGTGCAGGTGCCCGGCGCTTTCTCGCCCTGGGTGTCGCGGCTGTGGGAAGAACGGGCCACCACCTACTCGCGCGCGCTGCTGGAAACCCTGGCGCTGGTTGCCTACCGCCAGCCGGTCACTCGCGGTGAAATCGAGGAGGTGCGCGGCGTCAGCGTGAGCAGCAGCATCATGAAAACTCTCCAGGAACGCGACTGGATCAAGGTGGTCGGCCACCGGGAGGTGCCCGGCCGTCCGGCTCTGTACGCCACCACTCGCGCCTTCCTGGATTATTTCAACCTCAAGAGCCTGAGCGAGCTGCCGACGTTGGCGCCCCCGCGCGATCTGGACGCGATTGGCGCCGAATTGGCGCGCCGCACCGCTTTCTTGCCCTCGGACTCCACCACTTCAACGGAATCGCCCGATGGCTGAACGCCTGCAGAAATTTCTCGCCCGCATGGGACTGGGCTCCCGCCGCCAGATCGAGGACTGGATTCGTCAGGGCCGCATTACCGTGAACGGTGTGCCGGCGCAACTGGGCGCGTCGGTCAACGGCGCGGAGAAGATCGGGATCGACGGCAAGCTGATCCAGGTGCGCGCCTTCGGGCAACAGCGGCGGGTATTGGCCTATTACAAACCGGTCGGCGAAATCGCCAGCCGTCACGACCCCGAAGGCCGGACCACGATCTTCGAGCAGCTCCCGCCCTTGCGCGATGGGCGCTGGATCGTGGTGGGACGGCTCGACCTCACCACGCAGGGATTGCTGCTGGTGACCAACGACGGCGAACTGGCCAACCGGTTGATGCATCCTTCGTCCCAAGTCGAGCGGGAATACGCGGTACGGGTGCTGGGCGAGGTCACACCGGACATGTTGAAGCGGTTGCGGGAAGGCGTGTCGCTGGAGGATGGGCTGGCGCGCTTCGACGAAATCCGGGAAGCGGGCGGCGAGGGTGCGAACCGCTGGTATCACGTTATCTTGCGGGAGGGACGCAACCGCGAGGTGCGACGGTTGTGGGAATCGCAGGGCGTCACGGTCAGCCGGCTGACGCGGGTGCGTTTCGGGCCGGTGACCTTGCGGCGGGGCCTGCATCCGGGGCAGTGGGACGAACTGGACGAGGCGCGGATGGCGGAGCTGCTGCAAGCCGCGGGTTACGCGCCCCGGCCCACACCCAAACCGGCACCGCGTCGGCCCTCGGCCTCCGGGCGGATCTGGCCGGATCGGCCGCGCGGCGGCGGGCGTGGCCCGGTGTCCGGTCAGCGTCGTCCGCCGAAACCGGGACGGTTTGACCGGTGACGCGCCGGCCGCGTCAGGTTTCCTCCTGGCGCCGGTCCCGGCGGTGTGCTCGGCGGATAGCGCCGCCATCTCGTCGGCCGTAAAGCTGCTCAAGCGCCGCGATTTGGCCTTGGCGTTGAAGGCGCTGCCGCCGGTGGCCCTCTCTCTGGCCGCCGTGGAATGAATCCGGTAGTCGCGCCAAGCGCCTAATCCTGGGCCTGGAAAGTCTGACCGGTGACACCCTTGCTGTCCGGACCCAGCAGATAGAGGTAAGCGTCCAGTACCGTGTCCGGCGTGGGCCATTCCTCCGGTTCGCGGCCCGGATAGACCTTGAGGGTCATCGCGGTGCGCACCCGACCCGGATCGACGCTGTTGACCCGGATCGGCGTGTTGGTTTCCAGCTCGCTGGCCAGCAGTTTCATCAAGGTCTGGGCGCCGCCCTTGGCCGCCGCATAGGCGCCCCAATAAGCCTGGCCGCTCTCGCTGACCCGGTCGGCGGTGAAGACCACCGAAGCATCGGCGGAACGGTTCAATACGCCCAACACCGCCTGAGTCAGCATGAACGGGGCATTGAGGTTGACTTGCAGAATCCGGTACCAGAGTTCGATGTCGAAATTGGCGATCGGCGTCAACCCCTCGAACAGAGCGGCATTGTGCAGCAGCCCATCCAGGCGGCCGAACTCGGTTTCCAGCACCTGCGCCAGATCGGTGTAATCCTTGGGGGTGGCCCCTTCCAGGTTCATCGGGTAAATGGCCGGCTTGGGGGCGCCCACCTGTTCGAGTTCGTCGTAAGTCTGCTCCAGCTTGCGGATGGTGCGTCCGAGCAGGATCACGGTGGCGCCGTGCATGCCCAGCCGACGGGCGGCGGCGCGACCGATGCCGTCCCCGGCGCCGGTCACCAGAATGACCCGGTCTTTCAGCAGATCGGCGGCGGGTTGGTAATCCTTCATGGCGAGTGTGTCCGGCAGGGTTGAACTGAATATAGTTTACTCTCTTGCCGGCAGGCGTCGAAAGCGGCGTCGTTCGCCGCGCCGCCGCCGCCAGGCCAACCACAGCTTGCGCAGCGGCGTCAGGTGGGTGCGCTGCTCCAGCAGCCGGTAACCTTCCTCGGCGATTTCCGCCAGCAGCGCCATCGCCAGTTCCAGACGAACCAGCAGGGCGCATTGGTCCAGACGGTCCACGGCCGGCAGGTATTCCAGCGCCCGGCGACGGTATTCCTGGATCCGCTCGGCCTGGAAGGCGAACAGTTGCCGGACCCGGTCCGTGGTTTGCACGGCCAGCAAGTCGCCCGGATGGGCGCCGAACTGACGCATTTCGTCCTCGGGGACATAAAAGCGGCCGTGCTGGGCGTGCCGGCGCACATCGTGGAGTTGCTCGAACAGCAACAGCGCCGCGCCGGCTTCATGCGCGAAGCGGGGAGTGGCGCGCCGGTCACGATAGCCCGATACTTCGGCGGCCAGCAGCGCCGCCATGCTGCCGCGGCGATGGATGTAGAGCGTGAGTTCGTTGAACGTGGGGTAGGCGTCGTAGTCAAGATCCATGGCGACCCCATCGAGGATTTCCCTAAAGTATTCCTCGGGCAGGTTAAAGACGCGCAAGTGGGGCCGTAGGGCGCGCGTGACCGGGTGCCGCGATTCACCGACGAACAGACTGTCCAATTCGGCGCGCCACCAGTCCAGTTTGGTCTGGGCGACACCCGGATCCCGGCATTCCGCGACCACTTGCGCGGTTTCCAGGCAAAAAGCCTGGATCGCGCACAAGGCTTGACGCCGCGCGAGCGGTAAACCGAGTAGACTGTAGCGGAAATCCGAGCCCCGCGGGGCGGCCAGGTTATGACAATAATCTTCCGGGGTCATTGAGAGCGCTATCCGGTAGAAAAGGCATGAATCTTGCCCAAGATTACTTAGGCTTTGTCATTTTCACAGGGCAGGAGGCTTGCCATGATGACTATGCGTGATATCAACAAACTTCATCAATCCGAACAGGCAGTGACGCGTGCGTCCTATCGATACTATCGCGCCGTATTGCAAGGGGCGCCTGACGCAACACGTCAGCACTTGCGCGGCCTGTGGCTGGTCGAATTGCAGCGCCGCTGGCCGGACGCCTGGAAATGAAATAACGAATGATGCCGGACCGCAATGCCTCCGGCGCATTTCCGCAACGATCCGAGGTCGAGGCGTGATCGGCGTTCATTCGCGACTCGGCAGTTCCCGCAGCAATTGTTGCTCGCCGGGTCGCAGCTTGCCGGAGCGAATGGTGGATAACGAACTGTCCTCTTCCTTGAGTTCCCTGGCCTCGGTATCGGGTGGCGGTCGCGCACCATAATGTATCGCTCCCTCGGCATCGGTCCAGCTATAGATCCGTTCGGCGGACTGAACCGAAAGAGGCCTGGCATTAAGCGGGACCGGCTCGGCGGCCTGGCCTTCGGGCGGCCGGCTGCCGTAGTGCACGCGACCGGTGGCGTCTTTCCAGGTGTAGACCTCCCCCTCGGCCAGCACGACCCGAACGGGCTGCCACAGCAGCAACAAACCCAGTAGAACCCACAACCCCTGTCTGCCCGCGATCAGCATGGTCTTGCTCCGACTGAACATGTTCGTCTCCTCGCTGGACAAGTCGCAACGCCCATCGTTCGATCCCCATGTCCGGCGCCGTGGCGACCACCGCCGGACATGGGCTAATCTTCCGCTCCTTCCGGCCACGGCCGCAACCCTGGGCCTCTTCCCCAATGTCCACATCAGCCCCGCACGTTCAACGCTTGTCCGGCAACGCCATTGCCCCCTGTCTGCCCGAACTGGCCCGGCTGCGCATCCAGGTGTTCCGCGAGTTTCCATATCTGTATCAGGGCAGCGCGGCCTATGAGGAAAAATACCTGAAAACCTATGTCGGCGCGCCGGATAGCGTGATGGTGCTGATTCGAGACGGGGAACGGGTGGCGGGCGCGTCCAGCGGCCTGCCGCTGACGGCCGAACCGCCGGAGGTGATCGAGCCGTTCGCGATGCACGGCTACGATCCGCGACGGATTTTCTATTACGGCGAGTCGGTGCTGCTGCCCGAATACCGGGGCCGGGGGCTGGGAAAACGGTTTTTCGAAGAGCGGGAAGCGCACGTCCGCGGCTTGGGCCGCTTCGACCTCGCCTGCTTCTGCGCGGTGGAGCGGCCCGCCGACCATCCACGCCGGCCGGCGGGATACAGGCCGCTGGATGCGTTCTGGACCCGGTACGGCTTCGTCAAACACCCGGAATTGCGGACCACGTTTTCGTGGCGGGACCTTGACGAGGACGCCGAATCCCCCAAACCGATGGTGTTCTGGTTGAAACACCTGGCCTGATTCCAGCTCTTGCCGCCGGCTCCGACACCCTCGCCCCACGCTCTCAGCGACGGAGCGGGTTCAAACCGCCGCCACCGACGGCAAGCCGGATAGCGCCATCGCCAGTTCGGCCTCGTCGTACTCCTGATCGGTCAGCTTGCCGGCGAAGTAGTCCATATAGGCCTGCATGTCGAAGTGGCCGTGGCCGCAGAGATTGAACAGGATTGCCCGGCTGACGCCTTCCTCCTTGCAACGCAGCGCCTCGTCGATCGCCCCCTTGACCGCGTGGTTGGCTTCCGGGGCTGGCAGGATGCCCTCGGCACGAGCGAACAGCACCCCGGCTTCGAAGCAGCCAAGCTGGTGGTAGGCGCGGGCCTCGATCAGGTCCAGTTCCTTGACGTGGCTGACCAGCGGCGCCATGCCGTGATAGCGCAGGCCGCCAGCGTGGAAACCGGGCGGGGTGAAAGTTGAGCCCAGGGTGTGCATCTTGGTCAGCGGGGTCAGATGAGCGGTGTCGCCGAAATCGTAGGCATAGGGGCCGCGGGTCAGGCTGGGACAGGCCGCCGGCTCGACGGCGACAACGCGGACCTTCCGGCCGCCGCGCAGTTGCGCGCCCAGGAACGGGAAGGCGATGCCGGCGAAGTTGGAACCGCCACCGGTGCAGCCGACCACCACGTCGGGATAGTCGTCGGCCATCTCCAGTTGCTCCAGGGCTTCCAGGCCGACCACGGTCTGATGCAGCAACACATGGTTCAGCACCGAGCCCAGCGCGTACTTGGTGTCGTCGCGTTGCGCGGCGACTTCCACCGCTTCGGAAATCGCGATGCCCAGGCTTCCGGGGTGATCCGCCCGCCGAGCCAGAATCGCCCGGCCGGAGGCGGTTTCCTCGGACGGCGAGGCCACGCAGCGCGCCCCGTAGGTTTCCATCAGCGCCCGACGGTAGGGTTTCTGGTTGTACGAAACCCGCACCATGAACACCTGCACGTCGATGCCGAACAGTGCGCCGGCGAAAGCCAGCGAGGACCCCCATTGCCCGGCGCCGGTTTCGGTGGCGATGCGCGTGATCCCGGCTTCCTTGTTGTAGAACGCCTGAGCGACGGCGGTGTTGGGCTTGTGGCTGCCGGCCGGGCTGACGCCCTCGTATTTGTAGTAGATGCGCGCCGGGGTGCCGAGCGCCTTTTCCAGCCTGCGGGCGCGGTACAGCGGGCTAGGTCGCCATTGCCGGTAGATTTCCCGCACCGGTTGCGGGATCTCGATATCCCGTTCGGTGGCGACTTCCTGCTGGATCAGCGCCATGGGGAACAGCGGCGCCAGATCGTCCGGGCCAATCGGCTGCAAGGTGCCGGGATGCAGTACCGGCGGCGGCGGCGTCGGCAGATCGGCCACTAAATTGTACCAATATTTTGGCATTCGACTCTCGTCGAGCAGATATTTGACGGATTCGCTCATAAGATTCTCTTTGCGGAAAAATAAAGGCCCGCCGGTGCATTGGCGGGCCGGGTGTGGCCAGTGCGGCGCGCGAAGCGCCGTTGATTTTAACCGAGATTAACGCCGAAATCGCGGGCGACCGCCGCCAGCCCGCCGGCGTAGCCCTGACCGATGGCCTTGAACTTCCACTCGTCGTTATTGCGGTAAAGCTCGCCGAAGATCATCGCCGTCTCGGTCGAGGCATCTTCGGACAGATCGTAGCGGGCGATTTCCTGATCGCCGTCGGCGTTCAGCGCCCGGATGTAGGCATCGCCGACCTGGCCGAAATTCTGCTTACGCGCCTCGGCGTCGTGAATGGTGACCACGAACGCCACCTTGGCGACGTCAGGGGTCATCAGGCCCAGATCGATTTCGATCACCTCGTCGTCGCCTTCGCCCTCGCCGGTGCGGTTATCACCCTTGTGGGAGACCGCGCCCGACGGGTCCAGGGCGTTGTTGTAAAACACGAAGTGCTGGTCGCTGAGCACCTTGCCGCCACCGCCCAGCACGAAGGCGGAGGCGTCCAGGTCGAAATCGACGCCGTCGGTCTTGCGCGCATTCCAGCCCAGGCCGAAGCGTATCTTCTTCAGGCCGGGCGCTTGCTTGCTCAGCGAAACGTTGCCGCCTTTTTGCAGGGATACAGCCATTTCTTCAATCTCCTCTGTGTTGGATACCGGTATCCCCTCCTTGGCCAGGGAGGGGCAGCGCGAAGCGCTGGCTTAGATATTGACGCCGTATTGACGGCACATCGCCGCCAGTCCGCCGGCGTAGCCTTGGCCGACCGCGGTGAAGCGCCACTCGCCGCTATGCCGGTAGAGTTCGCCGAAAATCATCGCCGTCTCGGTCGAGGCGTCCTCGGCCAGGTCGTAGCGGGCGACTTCGTTGTTGGTTTCGGCGTTGACCACGCGGATGTAGGCGTTGCCGACTTGGCCGAAATTCTGCCGGCGCTGCTCAGCCTCGTGGATGGTGACGGTGAAGGCGATTTTCTGCACGTCCGCCGGCACGCGCGCCAGGTCCACCATGATCACCTCGTCGTCGCCCTCGCCGGCGCCGGTGAGGTTATCGCCGGTGTGCTGCACCGAACCGCAGGTGGATTTCAATTGGTTGTAAAAGATGAAATCGGCCTCCGAGCGGGCTTTGCCGTCGGCGCCCAGCAGGAACGCCGAGGCGTCCAGGTCGAAAGCGGCGCCGTCGGTGGCGCGGGGGTCCCAGCCCAAACCGATCAGCGCTTTCTTGAGGTCCGGCGCCTCCTTACTCAGGGACAGCCGGCCGCCTTTGTTGAGGGAAATAGCCATACGTCGATCCTCCCCTGTGTTGCCATACATGCGCGCACCGTCAGCAATGGTGGCGCTTCTTTAATCAGCGCCGGGCGGAAATCCACGACGCTCCGCGATCTCAGACCAGATCGAAGTCCTTGGGATTCAGGCCAAGTTCGGCGCAGATTTTGCGAACAATCGCCTTTTCATCGTCGTCGAAATTGCCGTCGGCGGCGCCGATGGCGCAGCAGACCCGCACCATCAGCCGCGAATCGGCTTCCTTGTCCTTCAGTTTGGCGACCGCCTGCAGCGCGCTGGCCTGGCCGATCTGGTGGTCGAACTCGAACTGCTTGGCGTACTTGTCAAAGATGGTGATGACCTCCTCGGTGCTGAACACCGACAGCACCTCGGAATTGCGCAGGAAGCCCATCATCTTCTGTTTTTCCTCGGGCCGGACCACACCGTCGGCATTAGCCACCAGTGCGCAGCCGGCCACCACCGCTTCCAGAAAACTCTTGTTACGCAGTTTGGTCACTTCGGATTTCAGGTTGGCGGAGACTTCGCTGTAACGCTGTTTCAACCATTCAAGAGCCATGAGTGGATTCCTCCAGTTATAGGCGAAAAACGCGGACGAAATTAATCCTTGGACCCGGCGACCCAGCGTAGGCCGAAGCCATAGGCCTGGTCCAGGACGCGGTGATCCTGAAAATATTCAACCAGCTTTGTGACCTTGATGTTACCACCCTGGTTTTCCAACATGGCCAGGGCGCACATGCGCTGGTTGGTACCGTGGCTGTCGAGCCGGATCTCCAGGGTCGGCTGGTTGGGGGTTTGAATGGTGACCACCGCATCGGTCTCCGACCAATTGGGCGCCCCTTCGTAGATGAAGGCGAAAACAGCCACTCGGTCCAGTTGGTCCCAGTGCTGGCCGTTGATGCGCAGGAACTCGCCCTGGGCGCTGGTGCCGCTGCGGTCGTCGCCCATGAGCTGGATGTAGGGCGGTTCCAGCAGGCTGCCGAAACTGTCGCCCAGCGCCTGCACCGCGCCGGCCCGGCCATCCCGCAGCCGGAACAGGCACCCCAGGTCGAGATCGATCTTGCGGCTGGTCAGCCGACCGAAGAAGCCCTTGCCACCGCCGCCCTGATGCCAGTTCAGGTTGACGACCAGCTCGCCGAAGCCTTGGCCGGCTTTCTCCAGCGAAATGCTGCTGCCCTTTTTCTCCAGCGTGATTTTTTCCAGCCGGATCGGTTTGGCCGGCGGCGCGGCCGGGGATGGCGACGGCGCGGGCCGGGCGGCGGCCGGGGATGGCGACGGCGCGGGCCGGGCGGTGGCCGGGGATGGCGACGGCGCGGCACCAGCGTCGGGATCGTCGGCCACGTCCACGCCGTACTGCTTGGCCAGTGGCCCCAGCCCGCCAACGAAGCCCTGGCCTACCGCGCGAAACTTCCATTCGCCGCCGCGCCGATACAACTCACCGGCGACGAGCGCCGTTTCCGGCATCGTTTTGGTGGTCAGAGGAAAGACCGCCAGCGGCGTCTGGTTGCCGGCGGCGCGAATCTCCGCCCGTACCTGGCTCAGTTGGCCGAACGATTGGCCGCGCTTCTGGCCCTGGTCGATGGTCAGGGCGATGACGATCCGTTCGATGGCCGCCGGCAACGCAGCGAAATTGACGGTAAAAGTCCGGCCGTCGCTGGCGCGCTGGATGCCGCCGCCGGCCAGCGTCGCCTGGTTGTAGAAGATGAAATCGCCGTCACCGCGCACCTTGCCCTGCGCGGTTAGCGCGAAGGCGCTGGAATCGATGGTCAGCGGGGTGTTGGCCGGCTGCCAGTCGAGCGCGATCTCGACCGCGGTCGTCGCGGGGCTTTGTTGGGTGATGGAAAAGTTCTGGCCGGGCTGTAAATCCATGACGGAGTCCCCCAACGGGTTTTACAGGTAGGGGCGAAGCGCCGGCAACAGGTCGTGGAAGGTGCGGCCGTCGGCCTGTTCGCCGATGGCCTGCATTTTCCACTCATTGTTGTGACGGTACAGCTTGGTCATGATCAGACCGGTATGTTGGCCGCCTTCCAGCGACAGATCGAAGCGGGCGATCTCGCCGTCGTTGGCTCCGTCCACCAGTCGGCAGAATGCGTTGGGAATGCCGGTGAAGTCCTCGCCGCTGAAGCTGTTGACGGTAAAAATCAGAACCTGCACCGCCGCCGGAACCTGGTTCAGGTCAATGGTAATTCGCTCGTTTTCGGAGCCGGACTCCCCGCCACCGGAGCGATCATCGCCGCTGTGGCGGATGGAGCCGCAACGGCTTTTCAGTTGTCTGAACCATACGGTATCCACTAGATTGCCGCTGGCGTCGAACAGCAGGCAGGACGCGTCCAGGTCCACCGCCGTCTGGCGCTCGCCGGCACCGAAGCCCAGGAAGCCGCGGGTCTGGACTTGCTTCATGCCCCAGCCCAAGCCCATGACGACCTGGCTTAAACCGCGTCCGGCCTCTTTCTCCAGACTGATGCGCTGGCCTTTTTGCAGGTTGATGGCCATTCCGATTTCCTCGTTGCATTGTGGGGGTAACAAGTGAATGATGACCGCAATCCGTTTCAGGTCAAGTGTAGCCGCCGGCGGATCGATGGCGCGGCGGGCTGGCGGCTGCCCCGAAGGCACCAGCAACCACTACACTACATTGAGACGGGTTCGCGAGAATTCAAGAGGGCTTGAAAAGTTCCGTAGGAGGTAGTCATGCGCGCGCTCGCATTATTGCTGCTCGCTGTCCTGACCAGCGCGGTCGGGGCCACGCCGCCCGATTCCGGCATCCAGAAGTGGCGGGATAACAAGGGGATCTGGCATTACGGCGACTCTCGCCCCACGGCGCCCGACGCCGCCACCAACAGCGCCGCCGAAGCCTATCGGCGCGGCGATCACGGCACCGCCTTCGAAGAATACATGGTCTGGGCCAAGCAGGGCGATCCCAAGGCGCAGACCATGATCGGTTTGATGTACCTGCGCGGCGAGGGCGCGGCGCAGAGCCAGCGCAGCGCCCTCGAGTGGCTGCGCAAGGCCGCCCTGCAGGGCAACGACGAAGCGCAGTTCCAATTATCGATGCTGTATATCGCCAATCCCGAGCTGGCGCCCAGCGAGCGGGAAGCACTGCTGTGGCTGAGCCGGTCGGCGGTACACGGCAACGCCGACGCGCAATACGCCCTGGCCGGCCGCTACGCCGCCGGCCAGGGCGTGAGTCAGGATCACCGGGAAGCGGTCAACTGGTACCAGCAGGCGGCCCGGCAGGGCCACCCCAGCGCCCTGTTCGAACTGGGGAATGCCTATGCCAGCGGCCGCGGGGTGTCGCGCAACGACAAGGAGTCCGTGCGCTGGTACCGGCAAGCGGCGGAGCAGGGGTACCCGGACGCTCAGTTTGCCTTGGGCGCGATGTACGCCAGCGGTCGCGGTGTAGTCGACAGCGATCAGGATGCCGTGCGCTGGTATCGCAAGGCGGCTGAACAAGGTCATGCCGAGGCGCAGTACAACCTGGCGGTGCGCTATTTGAGCGGCCGCGGCGTACAGCTCTCCACGGTGGATGCGTTCAACTGGTTTCGCAAGGCGGCCGAACAGGGCTTGGGGCTGGCGCAACAGGAACTGGGGCGGATGTACACTGACGGTCAGGGCACGGCCCGCAACGATACCGAGGCGGTGAGGTGGTACCGGCTGGCCGCCGACCAGAACCTGCCGCTGGCGCAGTACTACCTGGGACGAATGTACGTCGCGGGTCGCGGCGGGCTGCCGCGCGACGAGCGCGCGGCGCTGCTCTGGTTCCGCCGTGCCGCCGACCAGAACCTGCCGCTGGCGCAACTGGAATTGGCCGATAATTATATGAGCGGCCGCGGGATAGTGCTGGACGAAGCCAAGGGCGTGCAACTGTTGGAGCAGGCGGCCAAGGGTGGCAACCTCGAAGCCCAGGTGCGGATGGCCGAGCGCTATCTCAATGGCCGCGGCGTGCAACGCGACGGCCGGCTTGGCGTGGACTGGCTGCGCAAGGCGGCCGAGCAGGGGCATACCGAAGCCCAACGGCGGTTGGGGCAGATCTACGCCGAAGGTGGAGCCATCGAGCGTGACGAGGCGCAGTCGGCAACCTGGTACCGCAAGGCGGCCGAGCAGGGCGATGCCGCCAGCCAGTCCCGGCTGGCCGAAATGTACGCTCGCGGCATTGGTGTGTCGCAGGACGCCCGACAGGCGCTGCAATGGTTTCGCAAGGCCGCCGAGCAGGGCGATGCGGCGGCGAGATTCAACCTTGGGGTGCTGTACGCCACGGGCCAGGGAACCCCGCGCGACGAAGCGCAAGCCATGGTCTGGTACCGCAAGGCGGCCGAGCAGGGCCTTGCCGCGGCGGAACTGAATCTGGGCTTGCTGTACGCGGGAGGCCAGGGCGGGGTGCCGCGCAACGAAGCTCAAGCCGTGGCCTGGTACCGCAAGGCCGCGGCGCGGGAACTGCCCCTGGCGCAATTGCTGCTTGGCTTGGCCTACGCGACCGGGCGTGGTGTGCCCCGTGACGACTCGCAGGCAGTCAGTTGGTTCGAGCAGGCCGCCAACAGTGGGCTGCCGTTGGCCCAGTACGGCCTGGGAATGATGTACAACGATGGCCGAGGGATCGGACGGGATGAGGTCAAGGCTCATCTATGGTTGGATCTGGCGGTTTCGGCCGGTTACGTGGGCGCGGCTCGACCGCTGGATTCCATTGCCCGCCAGTTAAACGAAAGAGATCTGGCGCGCGCCAGGCAACTGGCTAGCGACTGGCGGCAGGCCAACGCCCGGATTTCTCAACGGAACTGAGTGTCTCGTCCGGGGGAGGTGGTCAATGGCTCTTGCGGTTGGGGTCGAGCATGTGTTGCCCCAGATCCCTGACGAAATCTTCCAGCCGCGACGATTCGGCATGCAGGTGTTCGTTCATATGGCGCAGGGCGGTCGCCAGCCGGTAGGTGCGGGATAACAGTTGTTCCAGGTTGTTGGACTGCCACAGTTTGTCCGGGTTGACTTCAGGGCCACCCTCGCCCAGCATGACCGCGCACCATTCGGGAATGCGGTACATCAGCATCGATTCCCGATCGTTGGCCAGACAGAGCGTGACGCCGACGTTGTACTTGCGCAGTGTCGTCATAACTTCATCCAGACAACGCTGCATTTCCTCGCTGGGCCGCTCGTTGGCGTGCAGAATTTCACCCTCGCTCAAAATATCCCGTTTTTCGTCTACCCTGCTCATTTGGATCGCCTCCTGTCGTCGGGGCCGCGCATGGATTCAAAGCGATGATCGGTTTTCCATGAGGTTCAAGATCATACGGTAATTCACCGTAGGCCGCCAGCGTGGACCAAACCGGCGAGGTCGCGCCATGGCCGGGCCGGCGCGCGCACTGGAGGGAGACGCAGTCGGTCTATCGGAGCATGAGGATGGCGCGGATGCGGATCGGCTTGTCCCGATTTGAGTGCCCGGAAAATCGGGTCCGGCGTATTTTTCCTCGTTTGCCGACAACACAAAAGCCTTATCATGATGCCCCCGCGGCAGCGGGGATGGCGCCAGATGCCGAATTATTCTTCAATCGTCGTTTGGGCATCAATTGATCTGGTCAACGGGATGAAGCCGCCCACCGGGCACGCGGACGAGCATTTGGCGAATCCGCCATAAGAAATTCAATTAAAAGGTTATTATGTCTCTCAAATGCGGTATTGTCGGTTTGCCAAACGTCGGCAAATCCACGCTATTCAACGCGCTCACCAAAGCGGGTATCCAAGCCGAGAATTATCCGTTCTGCACCATCGATCCCAATGTCGGGGTAGTGCCGGTGCCCGATCCGCGGCTGGACGCCCTGGCCGCCATCGTGAAACCACAGAAGATCCTGCCGGCCACGGTCGAGTTCGTCGATATCGCCGGATTGGTGGCCGGCGCCTCCAAGGGCGAAGGGTTGGGCAACCAGTTTCTGGCCCACATCCGCGAGACCGACGCTATCGCCCAAGTGGTGCGCTGCTTCGCAAACGACGACGTGATTCATGTGTCCGGGCGGGTCGACCCGCGCGAGGATATCGAGACCATCAATACCGAGCTGGCGCTGGCCGATTTGGCGGCGGTGGAAAAAGCGCTGTTGCGCGCCGAGAAAATGGCCAAGGCCGGCGGCCGGGAGGCGCTGGAACGCAAGGCGCTGCTGAACCGGGTGCAAGCCCATCTGGATACGGGCGCACCGCTGCGGACCCTGGCGCTGGCCGCAACGGAACGCGAGCAACTGCGGGAGTTGTTTCTGCTGACCGCCAAGCCGGTGCTGTACATCGCCAACATCGCCGAAGACGGCTTCGCCGGCAACCCGTTACTGGACCAGGTCAGGGGCATCGCGGAGCGGGAAGGGGCCGAGGTGGTGCCGGCGTGCGCGGCGATCGAAGCGGAGCTGGCGGAGCTGGACGAAGCCGACAAGGCCGAGTTTCTGGCCGACTATGGCCTGTCCGAACCGGGTCTGGATCGGGTGATCCACGCCGCCTATAAGCTGCTGGGGCTGGAAACCTACTTTACCGCTGGTCCCAAGGAAGTACGGGCCTGGACCGTTCGAGCCGGCGCCACCGCGCCGCAAGCGGCCGGCGTGATTCACAGCGACTTCGAGCACGGTTTCATCCGCGCCGAAGTGATCGCCTATGCCGACTATATCGCCTGCGGGGGCGAATCCGGCGCCCGGGAGGCGGGCAAGTGGCGATTGGAGGGCAAGGATTACATCGTCCAGGAAGGCGACGTCATGCACTTCCGCTTCAACGTTTAGGCGGCGGGCGCGGAGTTTCACCGGCCCAGCCTCCGTACCCGCTGGAAAAATACCGCCAAGACCGCCGACGATACTCCGGTTGTACGGCTCCACAGTCTGTAGCCGCCATGTGGAAACCGGTCCTCTCAACTAGCGTAATCGCATCGTGCGAGTCATGCGGCGCGGCCCACTCTTCAAAAGAGCGCCAGCCGCACCAGCATAAACATCGCCACCGCCGCGGCCATGCCGGCGAACCGCTTTTGTAAGGTTGGGCCGGCGATGCGTTTTCCCGCCGCGATCCCCAGCCATGCCCGCCAGCCCGCCGCCGACGGACATCTCGGGCGCTTTACTGACGATGTTTCGGTGCGCCAAAGACCCACATTTTTGTGATAATGTGACAGTTTCCACACGGCTTTCAACGTCCCAACCACCATGATCGTTCCGATTTGTCCACCCTTGGAAGGCGCCGCCGCCGACCGTTTCCTGGCCTTGGCTCGATCCTTGAGCAACGCCCGCCAGCGCAACAGCGAAAGCGATTTGCGCGTGCTTATGGATGAGGAACTGCGCTGGGCATCTGCTCGTTGTGTTGACGAGGGACAAATTTCCGCTTATGAAGCGGCGGCGCGCGTGTTGCTCGATCTGGTTCGGCTCGGCTGGCGGATACGGGAAGAGGGGTACGGTATCGAACTGGTGGCCGAACGCCCGCGTCTCGGCCGGTTGACCCCGGAGCAAATCCTGGCGGAAAAACGCCAGACTCGGGAGCTGTTTCGGCCTATTGTGGAGGCGCAGTTAAGTGAACCGGCGGTCAATGAGTTGGCGCGACGCCTGGAAAATCCACTATCCCGATCCGGGAAGAAACCGATAGCGTGTCTGGTGGCCGACGGCGGTGAACTTCATGCCCGTCTGCTTGCCGCCCGACGAAACCCTGACGGTGGCGACGATCCGCTCGCGACCGCTATCCGTCCCTATCTGCAGTGGGTCACTCCGGACGGTATCGACGAATTCACCGGGCATTCGCTTCGGGAAATCTGGCGTTATTTCCGTTTTTCCTGGTCCATTCCCCAATTTGCCACGCCAGGCAGGCAACTGCTTTATCTGGTGCGGGATGCCGCCCATCCCTGTCATGCGGTCATGGGCATCATCGGGTTGAATAATGGCGCCCTGCAAATGGGCGAGGATCGGGAATATCACTTGGGTTGGAGCTTGCGCGCCTTGAGTGAGCGGTTGCGCGCCGCCGACTCGCCCGAATGCCTTACTGCCGAATATGAATGGATGGAAACACAAATTGCGGCGGCTGTTGACGATGTCGATCCTACCGCGCTGGCGATGCCGGAAGAGTTGGCTAATCCGGACCGCGAGATGATTGCGAGGTTGCGTCGGCAAGCACAGGAATTCGACACGCTGCGGGATGAGACGTTGCGGGAATTGGTAAGGGCGCGCTCCGGCGGAGATGTACCCATACTTGTGGCCGAAATAGAGGATGTCAGTGACGATCATCCACCGGTGGACGAGGAGATGTTGCGGTTGGAACTCAAACCCTCGGCTAATCCCACCATGCAGAAAGCGCGTCGTCATCTGGTGGCCCGCAAGCGGGCGGGTTTGCTGGCGGAATTACTGCATGCCCACCTGACCCTGCGCGAACAACGAGCGGCGCTGTTCGACCCGAGCCAGATCGATGCAGTACTGGCGCGCGAGGATGTGGGCATCGCGCTTCAAACCGTTTTGGCGGCGCTGAAGAGCCGATATGCTGGAATCAATATGCTGGAAATCAGCACCTGCGGCGCAATTCCGCCCTACCAGCATGTGCTCAGCGGTAAGCTGGCAGCGCTGTTGCTGTTCTCGCCGCAAATCGCCGACGACTATCGCAGCTTGTATTCCGGCATCTCTTCGCAACTGTTGCGACCACAAAAATTTGGCAATGCCAAACTGAATCTATATCATTAAATTAAAACAATGGATTTACTCGCTTACTGGAGATATGACAACTATCTCCGAGACCTTGATGAGGGGGCGGGATTTAATTTTAATTCCAATCAATCGCGATTGCATACTGCGATTCATATCGGTGAGCGTCTTTGGTTATTCACCAGGGTTGTGAATACAGGACGAAGTGAGTATCGGCTGCTGGCACGGTTGAATGTGGTCGCAAAAACGATCAACGCCCTCGATTATCAATACGGACCTTATCGTGTGTGGGGCGATACGGTATCTTCGCGTTATTTCAAGGTTACACAAGTTCAAAAAGACGATATTTTTGAGTTGCTTAGATTATTGAATTTTGATGGCACAAGTCTACGTGATAAAAACCGTATATCTCTTGCCCAAGCCTGCCAAACAATTCGTGCGCTACGGTCATCGGCAAGCACTCTTTTAGAATCATTCGCGGAATCTCTTCAAAATGAGCCGCGAGCAAAAGCGGTTCCAGATGAAGAAAAATTCGAGCAAGCACTCTATGCAAATGAACCATCACAATTAAATTTGATCCTTGAATCACCTGCTATTACTTACACAGAATCCCATAAAAATCGACTCCGGCAATCACGCGAGAGAAATCGTCAATTAGTTCAGGAGCTTTATAAGCTTTATTCGGGAAGATGCCAAGTTACTGGACATGATAGCCCATTGCTTTACGGTGTACCAACTGCAGAAGCTCATCATATTATTTATCGGTCTCGGGGTGGGGATGATGTATTGAAAAACATGGTCTTGTTGTCACCCAATTTACATCGTGCGATTCATTCCGCAGAAGCGCATTTTGACTACAATACCTTATCTTTTGTTTTCTCGAATGGGCGAGTTGAGCCTCTAATTCTCAACAAGCATTTGCAGCGACGAGTAATTTAATGGCTCTGGTAAATTTGGACACCCTGCGACCGGAACAAGGCAATCGCGCTCCATGGCTGGCCTTGCCTGCTCTCGGACTCTTGGTGGATGAAAATTTGTTCGGCCCGGATCACGTCAGCAAACGGCTTGCCCTGAACCTGGCCACCGTCCGGCAAGTGAAAACCCTCCGGGCATCCGACCTTCGCGTCCGGGCGCGGCGGCACTACCAAAATCCCGCGCGGCAAGCGGAAATGACCGAAGCGGTAGTCGCCGTGGAGTCGTATATGGACGCGATCCAGCGCGGTGTCGAAGATACGCTAAGTCTTGCCAAGGCGCTGGTCGTGGCCCGTCCGCCGAAGGATGAGCCCGAAGAGGACAAGAATCTCCCCACGCCTGACCCCACCCCTGATCCCAACCCAAGCGATCCGCCTTCCTTGGCTGATGAATCTTCCGACGCGCTCCTCGATGGACGCGACGAGGATTTGGCCGCCATTGCCGATGCCATTGATGAAGCCTGGACAGCCTTCGATGAGGCTCCCAGCGAGGATATCGAAATTCCAGTCACGCTGCCGTCCAGTCAGCGTGAGGTGACCGGAACGACAGCGGTCGACCGCAAAGTGCTGGATTGGGTACAAGCTTTTTGTAGCCAGGAAAATTGGGGCGGATTTCTGGACACCTCGGAAACGTTTCTGCCAGTCGCACTGGCCGGTGCGGCGGATCGTTCTCCGATTTTTGTGCACCCGGATCGGGTCGTGACCATCGAGGGTGAGGTGCTTTCGCTGGAGGCACTATTGGCGGCCTGGGATGAGGATCTGCCGGGATTGATCGGGCGCCACACCCAACTGGCCGCGACCTGGCGAGAATTTCAGGCAGTGCGTGCCACTCTATTGCCGCATCTCGGCAAGCTGATCTATCACGCCCGCTCCTGGCTGGACGGACGGCCCGAGATACTAACGAAAGTTCGCCGCTATCTCGAACTGGCCGCCATCCTGTACCGCGAAACCCAGGAAAACTATGACGTCATGGCTTCGAGCAGCCCCGATTGGGCACGGTCGGCGCTGGAAGCGCTCCTGGCGTTGGATATCGTGCAGGTGCGGGTCCATTTGCCCAACGGCAAACTGGCCGCCAAGGCGGTGCTGTTGCCAACCCATCCTCTTTACCTGTGGCGCAACGAATGGCTCTCGACTCTATTGCGCGGTCTCACCAAAAGCACTTCCCTGGACACTGGCGACCGTGAGGTAGTGCGCAGAGAACTGGAGCGCCCGGAACAATTCCTGTCCGTGGTACGGCTGGGCAGCCTGCCGGCGGGGCACGGTTTGAACCAGTTACTCCCGCTCGCCAGCCAGGTCGAAGGTTTGCCGGTATTCGAGAACCTGATCAATGCCTGCTCGGGGGCCGATGGCGCCCGCGCCCTGCATCAGGCACTGGATCAGTACATCATTCTGCACCCAAACCATCCCTATCCGCTGCGCGTGGCCCTGATCAACCCGCCGCAGCCCGAAAATTTGATGATGGAACTGGTGCGACTGCTCAACGATCCGCGCTATCGGGGCGGGCAGAAGCTGCCGGCGGTCGATGCGGCAATCTATGCCACTGGCCAACACGCGGATCGCCTGCGCGCCGCATTGAGTTTCAGCGATACCCGCAAGGAGGACGAGGTACAGGAAAAAATCGCCGCCGACCGCCTTCATCTGCATTTGGACGAAACCTGTCTGAGCGATGAACCGCCGCACCTGGGCGACATCGTGAACCGGATCAAGGCGCGGCCCTGCCACGTCGCGGCGATTTTCGACGAATCCACCATCCGCCTGCGCCAGCGAGGCGCGGGGCGGAATTTGCCGATGAGTCCGTTCTGCATCCGCTACGACGTGCAACTGGACCGCCGTTCCGGTCGTATCGAACTGCGCCCGCAACCGGGTGAATCGCCGTTCAGCGAATTCCTGCTGTTGATGAACGAATTGGAGGGCAATCAGCGGGACGTGACTCCCCATGCCTACGCCGACGCCGAAGCGCTGGCCCAGACTGCCGATGAAATTCTGCAAGGCGATCATCCCGCCGCCCGCTGGCTGTTTCTCGCCGACCGGGCGCTGCCATCCGAAGCCGGGATGCGTTCAGTACGGATCTGGGAGCGACGCGAAGGGATGCGCGACACCTTCCTGGCAGCGCGGGATTTTGGCCCGCTGGCCCGCCTGATTCGGCCTGTATTCGCCCACCCGCTCAACCTGACGGTGACCCCGGAACACATGAGCCGTTTACTGCATCAGGGCGCACGGCTGTTGGGCAGCGGGGTGCTGGACATCATCAGAAAGCAGGACGGGCAACCCGATCAGAAGAAGGTCATCGGCTTCGCCGGTCTGCTGTTCGCCGCCCGCGACTTGCAGCGCCGTTATCCGGGCGCGCTGATACTCTCCGTCGATCACCCGCTGGCGCGGCTCTGGCTGCGGACGGGGAAGCGGGCGCTGGAGAATCGTTGTGATTTGCTGGTCTTGTGGAAAGACGAAACGGCGGCGGCGTTCCATCTAATCGCGGTGGAGGTCAAGGCGTCGAACAACGATCAGATCGAGACCGCCCGCTTGGCTCATGCCGTGGAACAGATCGGCAACACCTTGGAGGCAGTGGAAGACGGGCTCGCCGCCGCGTCGCTCCAGCCGCGCTCCCCGCTCTCCATCCCCCGTTGCGAAATGTTGAAACAAACACTGGCCCGCGCCGCGCAGGCGCGTTCCAGCGACGGAGCGATGGATCGCGTCAACCGGCTGCGCTGGGGTGGCTGGCTGGTGGAACTGTTCACCGTGGAAGCAGGAAAGATGCCGCATGTCCAGATCAGCGGCGATGTGATCAGCGTGCTCTTACGCCGGGAAGCGGTAGGAGTTGCGGAATCCCTGAAACCGGCGATTCAATGGCCGGTCATTCATCGAATACTCGGTCTGCCGGAAGTCGACAACCTGTTGAACTGGGAACCCTCCGCGCCCGCTGCCATTACGCCCGCTCGCCTTGTCTCCGCAATCGAGACGACCACTGCCTCGGAATCATCCCCGGCATCGGCGGTATCCGATCCCGTTTCATCACCCGAGGAATTCAGCGCACAGCCGCTGACTCCTCCACCTGCCCCGGTCCCTGATCGCGTACAGACGGCGGCAGCGCCTATCGCTCCATCCAATCCGGCAACCGGGCAAATCTGGCCACCCCCGGTCAATGCCTTGGGCATGATCGGCCAATATCAGGCGGTTGATCTGCTGGTCAAACAGGCCCAGCTCTCCAAAGCGCTCGGCGAACGCTTTCCCGACAAGCTGCTGGTGGGTCCCGCCGGCGTGGGTAAAAGCACCCTGGCACGGAGCATTGGCGCACTGCTGCTGAATCGGGAACCCTTGTTCTTCAGCGGTTCCGATTTGCGCCGTCCGAGCGATTTGCTGGAACGGCTAACGCAGGAAGAGTTGGTTCCGGCCGCATCTGGAGTTGGAACGATACGTATCGAGCCATGCCTGATTTTCATCGATGAAGTACATGGCATTTCGGCATCTGTGGCTACCGCGCTTCTGAGCGCCATGGATGATCGCCGAATTACGTCCATCGAGGGTGGTCTTTACGATTTCAACCGGGTGGTGTTCCTGCTGGCGACCACGGATCAGGGCAAGTTGTCGGAGGCTTTCCAAAGCCGGCCCAACAAAACCTGGTTGCGTTCCTACACACTGCACGAATTGGCCGGCATCATCTGGCTGCATGGCAAGGATTGCCTGGACAAGGCGGAGCTGTCGCGGGAAGCCTGTTACGAAATTGCTGCCCGAGCGCGCTGCAACCCGCGCCGCAGCGTCCGCGACCTGAGCGAAGCGTTGCGCCCACATTTCTTTCATTGTGCGGGGCAGCAAATGGACGGAACTCCGTCGCTACGGCAAGCCGCCGAATTGATGACTCCGGAAGACATCGCGGCGTTCTACGAATCCCAGGGTATCGACTACAACGGCCTCGACGATGTGGCCCGTCGCTTCCTGCATTATCTCAAACAGCACGGTGCGGTTTCGGAAGCCACCTTGAGTCAGGCGCTGGGTTTGACGCACCGACAGGATTTCGTGGAAACGGCGGAATATCTGGTGCGCCTGGGTTTGATCGAAACCTCGTCGGCGGGACGGAGTTTAACGCGGGAAGGAAGACAGTATTTGAACGCCAGCCCGCCGCCCGATTTGCGCGACCGGATTTCGCGAGCGATGTAGCTTGAGAGGAGAATGCCGTCATGACCGTCAACGATACCCTGGTTGCTTTTACGCTGTTGGTGACGATCAGCACTGTGCTGGTCGGCGTACTGGCGTATTGGGAGTTTAGCCAGCTTAAAACCCTGCGCCAGGAACTCCAACTGTTCCAAATCGAACTACGTCAACGGCTGTTCCGCGCTCAAAAGGCACAGCAACGCATCATTGCCAGTTACGGCATGGCCGATCCCATGCAGCGGATCGCCCTGCTGAAATCCGCTATCGACGCCGATCCCGATAGCTTCAACGGCTACAACGCCCTGGGCTATGCCTATCTGGATCAAGACGACCTACACGCCGCTATTGCCGCCTTCAAGGAAGCCACGATCCGCCATGCCGACGCTAAGGAAGGCTATTTCGATCTGGCCGAAGCCTATCGGCGACTCGGTCGAATCGACCTGTGCAAAGCCGCATTGGAACAAGCGATCAAAAACGATCCAACCGCAAAAGACGATCTGGCCAACGACGCCCGGTTTCAGAACCTCTAACAAATACCACCGCCGATCCATGTGGTCGGATTTGTTGGGTGATGTGGCTTGAGCAGGTATTTCAACGAAGAAGCATTTTCATCAACATAAACATCGCCACCGCCACGATCATGCCGGCAAACAGCTTTTGCAGGGTTGGGCCGGCGATGCGTTTACCCATCGCGATGCCCAGCACCATGCCCGCCAGCCCGCCCAGCACGAAGCCGGTCGTGATCCCGATATCCAATCGGTGGCCGGCCATGACATGGGACAGCAAGCCGATGGCGCTGATGATGGCGATCACCCACAGCGAGGTGGCGACCGCCCGTCGCATCGGCAGCGAGGCGATCAGCACCAGCGCCGGCACGATCAGAAAGCCCCCGCCGACGCCGAACAGCCCGGACAGCAAGCCGGTCGCGGAACCGGCCGCCGCCAGCCGCACCGCGCAGCGCGAAGTGAATTGCAACTGGCCGCCGGGATCGTAACGGCAGGCGGGTCCGGCGGTATCGCCGCCCGGATCGGGACCCGCGCGAACGATGCGGGTTTCCTCCGGCCGGCGGCTGGCCTGCCGCCACATGCGAAACGCCACCGCCAGCATCAGCAGAGCAAACCCGGCCAGCAGCGCCGCCTCGGGAAATCTTGGGCTCAGCCAGGCGCCCAGCGGCGCACCGACGATTCCGGACAAGCCGAAGATGAGCGCGGTGCGTAGTTCGGCCTCGCCGTCGCGCAGCCGCGCCAGCCCACCGCCCAGCGCGGTCGCGCCGACCGCCGCCAGCGAGATCACCACCGCCGCGTGCGCCGGTACCTGCATGCCGTACACCAGCAACGGCACGGCAAACACGGAACCGCCACCGCCGGTCAGGCCCAGGGAAAAACCGACGATCAGGCCAAAGAGCAGGCTGAGAGTCATGCGTGCGATGAAGGAACAGGGGGCAGGGGACAAGCATCATGCCGTTCCCCAATACCCAAATTGAAAACGGCGCTCGCGCCCGACCCGTGGATCGTGGCGCGAGCGCCGCCGTTGGTTCCGGCGTGTCAGCCGGCCGCGATCAGGCCTCAGCCCAGCCAAATACTTCCACGGTGCGGAACAGATCGCTGTCGGTCACCATGCCGACCGGTTTGCCGTCCATCTCGACCACCACTCGGCGCACGTTGGCTTCGGCCATGCGCTGCGAGGCATCGGACAGCGACATTTCGCGCTTGACCGTCACCAGCGGCCGGGTGGCGATTTCACCGACCTGGGTACGCGCCGGCGAGCGGTTGGCGCTGATGACCTTCTTGAGCACGTCGCGGTCGGTCATGATGCCCCACTGGCCGCTGGCATCGGGCTCGACCATGACCGCGTTCACGCCCTTTTCGATCATCTGGTGCATGGCGACGTTGACCAGTTCTTCGTTCCTGACCTTGACCACCGGCGACATGATGCCGCCCACCGTGGTCGGCATGCGGCCGGAAGCGAGCATCGCCTGCAACGGATCGGCCACGCGCTGTGCTTCCAGGGCGCGGCGCTCGGCTTCGAGTTCCCGACGGCGCTGTTCGGCCTCGGTACGCAGGGTGGCGCCGTGCGCCTTGATCTTGGCGATGATCAGGTCGCCGAACTTGCTGGTCGGTACCTCGGTGGCGCCATCCATCTGCCGGGCAAAATCGTAGGTGACGGTCTTGTCGGCGATGACCTGGGTCAGCGCGGTTTCGATCAGGTCGGCGGCTTCCTTCCAGCCCATGTATTGCAGCATCATCACGCCGGACAGCATCAGCGAGCCGGGGTTGACCTTGTCCAGATTGGCGTACTTGGGCGCGGTGCCGTGGGTGGCCTCGAACACGGCGACGTGGTCGGCCATGTTGGCGCCCGGCGCGATGCCGATGCCGCCCACTTCCGCCGCCACCGCGTCGGAGAGGTAATCGCCGTTCAGGTTCATGGTGGCCAGCACCGAGAACTCTTCCGGCCGCAGTTGCAGAAGCTGGAAGATGATGTCGGCGATGCGGTCCTTGATCACCACCTTGCCGGGGGGCTGCTTGCCGCCGTAAACGCTGTACAGGTCGTTCTCGGTGATGGTCTGATCCGGGAACTCGTCGCGCGCCAGTTCGTAGCCCCAGTTCCGGAAGGCGCCTTCCGTGAACTTCATGATGTTGCCCTTGTGGACCAGGGTCACGCTGTCGCGGTCGTGGTCGATCGCGTACTGGATGGCCTTGCGCACCAGGCGTTTGGAGGCGAACGGCGAGATCGGCTTGACGCCCAGGCCGGCGGCGTCGAAGAAGTTGGCGCCCAATTCCTCGCGCAGGAACTTGGCCAGTTTGACGTTCTCGGGCGAGCCGGACTGGTACTCGATGCCGGCGTAGACATCCTCGGTGTTCTCGCGGAAGATGATGACGTCCACCTTCTCGGGATAACGCACCGGCGAGGGCACGCCGGGGTAGTAACGCACCGGCCGGACGCAGGCGTACAGGTCCAGATCCTGGCGCAACGCCACGTTCAGCGAGCGAAAGCCACCGCCGACCGGCGTGGTCAGGGGACCCTTGATGGCGACGACCAGATCTTTGATCGCTTCCAGGGTTTCCTCGGGGAAATAGTTGCCGTCGTAAATCTCGGCGGCCTTCTCGCCCAGGAAGATTTCGCACCAGTGAATCTTGCGCTGGCCGCCGTAGGCTTCCTCGACCGCCGCGTCCCAGACCCGCAGGGAGGCCTTGGTGATGTCAGGACCGATGCCGTCGCCTTCCACATAGCCGATGATCGGCTGATCGGGTACGTGCAGCTTGCCATCCGTGACGGTGATCTTTTCACCGCTTGTGGGAATGCGGATATGCTGGTAGGCCATGGACCCTCCTTCTCGTTTTGGTTTCCACCGAGGCGTTGAACGCTGGGGTGCGCGGCACCCCGCGCGGGGCGCGAAAAAACGCGCTTAAGCTACACGTAATCACGACTTATGTCCATGACGACCGAGGGTTGAGTCCCGTCCGGCCGCCGGCCGCCGCGAGTGTTATCGCCATGACTCTGAACGAACTGCGCTACATCGTCGCGGTCGCCCGCGAACGGCATTTCGGCCACGCCGCCGAATCCTGCCACATCAGCCAGCCCACGCTGAGCGTGGCGGTGCGCAAGCTGGAGGACGAACTGGGCGTGACCCTGTTCGAACGGGGTCCCGGCGAAATGACGGTGACTCCAATCGGCCGGCGCATCGTCGAGCAGGCCCAGCGGGTGCTGGAGGAAGCCGCCGTCATCAGACAGCTCGCCAGCCAGGGCCAGGACGAGCTGGCCGGAATGCTGCGGCTGGGGGTTATCTACACCATCGGTCCCTACCTGCTGCCGCACCTGATCCCCCGGCTGCATCGCCGCGCGCCCAACATGCCCCTGCAAATCGAGGAAAGCTACACGGCGCTGCTGGGCGAGCGGCTCAAGGCCGGCGAGTTGGACGTGCTGATCCTGTCGCTGCCGTTCGACGAGCCGGGGGTGGCGACGCTAGCGGTGTACGAGGAACCGTTCGTGGTGCTGATGCCGCTCGGCCACCCGCTGGAGGAGGTGACGCAGGTCGATGCCGCCACCCTGGCCCGGCAGGATCTGCTGCTGCTGGGTCCCGGCCACTGTTTCCGCGACCAGGTGTTGCGGTTCTGTCCGGAATGCAACCGGCTGAGCGTGACCTCGGACAACATGCAGAGAACCCTGGAGGGCAGCTCGCTGGAAACCATCCGGCTGATGGTGGCCACCGGGATCGGCGTCACGGTGCTGCCCTACACCTCGGTCAGCGGCTACGCCTATCCCAGCGATCTGCTCAGCGTCCGGCCGTTCGAGGACCCGGCGCCCACCCGGATGGTGGCGCTGGCCTGGCGCAAAAGCTTCCCGCGCCAGCGCGTGATCGCCTTGCTGGCCGAGGCCATCCGCGCCTGCCCGCTGGGCGAGGCGGTACGCTTGCTGGAATAAAGGAGGCGGGGCGGGCAGGCCCCCGATTGAGCCCCAGCAACCGATAGACCCGCGTTTGGCGCCCGCCAGCGGCTTCAGCCAAATTCACTGACTTCGAAGCCGACCAGCGGCAGCAGCCGGTCAAGACCGGCTTTCAGGGCCTCGGATTGGTCCGCCCGCAGGGTTAGATGCCCGACCTTGCGGCCAGGAAGCGGCGCTTTGCCGTAAGCGTGATAATGCGCGCCGGGCACGGCCAGCACCGCCGCCCGCTCGGGCATTGCGCCGATGCAGTTCAGCATGACGGAATGGCCGACGGCGGCGGTCGAGCCCAGCGGCAAACCGAGAATCGCTCGAAGGTGGTTTTCGAACTGGCTGGTTGTCGCGCCTTCGATGGTCCAGTGCCCGGAGTTGTGGACGCGCGGGGCCATTTCGTTGGCGATCAGCCGGCCGTCCTGAACGAAGAACTCGATCGCCAGCAGCCCGACGTAGTTCAGCCGCTCCAGCAAGCGGCGGGCGTAGCCCCATCCTTCACCCTCCAGTTCCGGCGCGGCCAACGGCGCCCGCGACAGCCGCAGGATGCCGTCGCGATGGTGATTCTCCACCAGCGGGTAGAATATGGTCGCGCCGTCGCGGCCACGCGCCGCCAGCACCGACACTTCCCGCTGGAAAGGCACGAAGCCCTCCAGCAGCAGTGGCGCGCCGCCCAGCGCCCGCCAGGCGGGTTCGATGTCCTCGGGCGCGCGCAGCACCCGCTGGCCCTTGCCGTCGTAGCCCAGCCGGCGGGTTTTCAGCACCGCCGGCAGTTCCACCCGCGCCGTGGCGGCGTGCAATTCCTCCAGGCTGTCGACCGTGGCGAAGGGCGGCGTCGGAATGCCCAGTTCCCAGAACAGGGTCTTTTCATACAGCCGGTCCTGCGCCACCGCCAGCGCTCTGGCTGGAGGGTGAAAACTCACGGCCTGTCGTTCCAGCGCGCGGGCCGCCGCCGCCGGCACGTTCTCGAAGTCGAAGGTCACCACCTCGGCCTCATCGGCCAGTTGCCGGAGCCGGGTCTCGTCGTCGTAATCGCCCTGAATCAGAGGCGCGACCTGGCCGGCGCAGGCATCGGCGGCCGGATCGAGCACCTGAAACCGCAGGCCCAGCGGGAAGCCGGCCAGCGCCAGCATCCGCGCCAACTGGCCGCCACCGACAATGCTGATCTTCATGGTTGCGGATTCCGCGGATCGGGTTCGGCCAGCACGTTCGCGGTCTGCCGCTCGCGAAACGCACGCACGGCGGCACGGATGGCGGGGTATTTATTGCCAAGCAGCGCGGCGGCCAGCAGGGCGGCGTTGATCGCGCCGGCCTTGCCGATCGCCAGGGCGCCGACCGGAATGCCGCCCGGCATCTGCACGATCGACAGCAGCGAATCCAGGCCGTTGAGCGCCTGCGACTGCACCGGCACGCCCAGCACCGGCAACACCGTTTTGGCGGCGACCATGCCCGGCAGGTGGGCGGCGCCGCCGGCTCCGGCGATAATGACCTCCAAACCCGCGCGCCTCGGCGCCGGCGGCGTACTCGAACAGCAGATCGGGCGTGCGGTGGGCCGACACCACTCGCACTTCATGCGGCACGCCGAGCGCGTCCAGCGTGTTCGCCGCGTGTTCCAGGGTGCTCCAGTCGGATTTGGAGCCCATGATCAAGCCCACCAATGGATTCATGCCGGTCTTGTCCTGCCAAGTTGACGGTTATCCGGCGCAAACATCCGCCGAAGCGAACCGGAAGGTTGGATATCCCCAGGGCGAAAACCCTGCTTCGGGCGGAAGATTATACAGTCTGGCGGTTAAATGCTTCTTAACCGTGTTCAAATGCGGAAATAGAGCGCATTCCGGGACAGGCCGTCAAGTCCCAGCCCGCAAACGCAACTCGCACGGACATCGCCGGTCACAACGGACAGAGCCCACCGCCGGAGCGCCGCGTCATGCTGATCAAGAAACCCGCCGATATCCGCCCGTCCGAGATCACTCCGCCCGAGTGGTACGCCCGCCGCCGCGAGTTTTTGAAAAGCGCCGCCGTATTGGGCGCCGCCGCGCTGCTGCCGCCGGCGCTGCGCGGCGACCTCGCCTGGGCGGCGGACGACGATCTCAAGCCGACCCCCTACAAGGACATCACTTCCTACAACAATTTTTACGAATTTGGGCCAAGCAAAACCGCCCCGGCCGAGAACGCCGGCAGCCTGAAAACCAGTCCCTGGTCGGTGACAGTCGAGGGTCACTGCGAAAAACCCGGTCAGTACGCGCTGGAGGATTTTCTGGCCCCGCACCCGCCCGAGGAACGCATTTACCGCCTGCGCTGCGTGGAAGCGTGGTCGATGGTGGTGCCGTGGCTGGGGATTCCGCTTGGCCAGATCCTGCCGCGATTCCAGCCGACCGCCAGCGCGAAATATGTCGAACTCACCACGTTGCTCGATCCGGCGCAAATGCCGGGACAACGGACCCGGCTGCTGGATTGGCCCTATGTGGAGGGCTTGCGGATGGATGAGGCGATGCATCCGCTGACCCTGCTGGCGACCGGGCTGTACGGCAAGGAACTGCCCAATCAGAACGGCGCGCCGCTGCGGCTGGTGGCGCCGTGGAAGTACGGCTTCAAAAGCGTCAAGTCCATCGTCAAGATTCGCTTCACCGAACAGCGGCCGCGCACCACCTGGGCCAGCGAAAACCCCGGTGAATACGGGTTTTACGCCAACGTCAACCCGGAGGTTGATCACCCGCGCTGGAGCCAGAAAAAGGAGCGGCGCGTCGGCGAATTCTTCCGGCGCGACACCCTGCCGTTCAACGGCTACGCCGAGCAGGTCGCCGGCCTGTATGCGGGAATGGATTTGCGCAAGGATTTCTGAAGCCGCGCGGCGCTGGAAGACTCGCGCTACAGTTGAAGGGGTCCCGTCGCGGGTCGTGTCCATGTTGCCGATTCCAACCAGACCGCCCGTCCCGGAACGCTCACACAATACGAAAAATTTCCCGACGAGTGTCCGCGCCCATGCCGCCAGTCCGCGCCCTGCCCGCCCTGATTCTCATGACGATCCTGACCGTGCTACCCACCTCCATCCTGGCGGTTTCGCCCGCGCCGCCCGGTGGCGCGGGCGAGCGAAGAACCGTGCCGCTCGACGATTTCGAGAATCTGAACGGCTGGAGCGTCGCCGCGGCGCCCGGCACCCGGCTGGAGATCGCGCGGGACGCCGGCCGTACCGGTCGCGGCATGCGGCTGGATTTCGAGTTTCAGGATGGCGCCGGCTGGGCGATCGCCCGCAAGGAATTTCGCCTGCGCCTGCCCGACAACTTCGCGTTTCACTTCCATTTGCGCGGCGAGGCGCCGGTCGGCGATTTCGAGTTCAAGCTGGTCGATCCGAAGCAGAACGTCTGGTGGTCCAAGCAGCGCGACTACGCCTTTCCCGACGATTGGCAATCAATCACCGTCAAGAAGCGCCATCTCAGCCTGGCCTGGGGTCCCGGCGGCCCGCTGGAAGAGGTGGCCGTGGTCGAGTTCGCCATCCTGCCGGGCGCGCAGGGCCACGGCAAGGGCTCGGTCTGGATCGACGATTTGACGTTCGAACAGCGCGAGCCGACCCATGCCTACACGCTGCAACCGGTGGCCAGCGCCTCCACCGCGACCGCGGACCATCCACCGACGGCGGTGTTCGACGCCGACCCGGCCACAAGCTGGCACAGCGGCGCCTTGGCCGAGGACCAGTGGCTGTTGCTGGATTTTCTGATCCCGCGCGAGTACGGCGGCCTGGTGATCGACTGGGACCCGGACGATTACGCCACCGATTATCAGGTGCAGGTTTCCGACGACGGCGGCGACTGGCAAACGGTTTACACCGTGCGCGACGGTAACGGCCGGCGCGATTATCTGTACCTGCCCGACGCCGAATCGCGCTACCTGCGCCTGAACCTGCAACGCAGCAGCCGGCGGCGCGGCTACGGCATTGGCCGTATTCAGGTGCAGTCCTACGAGTTTTCCAGTTCTCCCAACCACTTTTTCGAGGCCATCGCCCGCGACAACCCGCGCGGCTACTACCCGCGCTACTTCCAGGGCGAACAGTGCTATTGGACCGTGGTGGGGGTAAGCGGCGACGGCAAGGAGGCGCTGTTCGACGAAGACGGCACGCTGGAGATGGACAAAGGCGGTTTCACCATCGCGCCGTTCCTGTTCGCCGACGGCCGGCTGCTGACCTGGGCCGACGTGGAGCCGGTCCAGGATCTGGCCAACGGCTACCTGCCCATCCCCAGCGTGCGCTGGGAACACGAGCATTTCTGGCTGGCGATCACCGTTTTCGCCGCCGGCCAGCCGGGCGAGTCGGCCCTGTACGCCCGCTACCGGCTGGAAAACCTGAGCGCCGAAACCCGCCATGTCACCCTGTTTCTGGCGGTACGGCCGTTTCAGGTCAACCCGCCCTGGCAATCGTTGAACATGCAGGGCGGCGTTTCCCCCATTCGCGAGCTGAGCTACGCCGACCGCGCGATCCGGGTGAATCGGACCGACCAGGCGATCGCCGTGCTGACCGAACCCGACCGCTTTCGCGCCGCCACCTTCGACCAGGGGTCGATCGTCGATTATCTGGCGGCCGGCAAGCTGCCCGACCACACCGCGGTGGACGACGCTTTCGGCTATGCCTCCGGCGCGCTGGAGTACGGCTGGGATTTGCGGCCCGGCGAGGGGCGCGAGGTCTACCTGCGCATTCCGTTCCACGCGGCCGAGGTCGACCCGCCGGCGCCGACCGACGCCGATGCCTCCGCCCGCGCCAACCAGTTGCTGGAGCAAACCCGGCGGGAGTGGGAAGCGCGGCTGGACCGGGTCGAACTGGATCTGCCGCTGGTCGCCCGGCGGCTGGCCGACAGCATCAAGAGCAATCTGGCCTATATCCTGATCAACCGCGACGGCCCCGCCATCCAGCCGGGCTCGCGCGCCTACGCCCGCTCCTGGATCCGCGACGGCGCGCTTACTTCGGCGGCGCTGCTGGGGATGGGTTATACCGAGGAGGTGCGGGCATTTCTGCAATGGTACGCGCCTCATCAGGCCGCCGACGGCCGGATTCCCTGCTGCGTGGACCAGCGCGGCGCCGACCCGGTCCCCGAACACGACAGCCACGGCGAATTCATTTTCGCGGTGATGGAATACTACCGCTACACCCGCGATGTCGGCTTCCTGCGCGAGATGTGGCCATATGTGATCAGAACGGTCGGCTATATCGACTCGCTGCGCCAGCAGCGCCTGACCGAAAAGTATCGGACCGATCCCGACTATGTGCCCTATCGGGGGCTGGTGCCGGAATCGATCAGCCACGAGGGCTACGCCAGCCAGCCGCGCCATTCCTACTGGGACAATTTCTTCGTGCTGCGCGGCCTCAAGGATGCGGCCGCCATGGCGGCGGTGCTGGGCGAGGACGCCGAGGCGGAACGGCTCGCGGCGATGCATCGGGCGTTCCGCAAGGACCTGTACGCTTCCATCTCCGAAGCCATGAAGTTGCACTGGATCGACTTCATTCCCGGCGCGGTCGAACTGGGCGACTTCGACCCCACCGCGACCACCATCGCCGTCGATCCGGGCGGCGAGTTGGGCTGGCTGCCGCAACCGGCGCTGGACCGCACCTTCGAGCGCTACGACGAATTTTTCCGCCAGCGTCTTGAGGACCCCGCCTGGGAAGCGTACACGCCCTACGAGCTGCGGGTGGTCGGCACCATGATCCGACTGGGCCAGCGCGACCAGGCGCTGCGGCAACTGGCGTTCTTTTTCGAAGGCCAGCGGCCGGCGGCCTGGAACCACTGGGCGGAAGTGGTGTGGCGCGAACCCCGCAAACCGCGCTTCATCGGCGACATGCCGCACACCTGGATCGGCTCCGATTTCATTCGCGCGGCACGTTCCCTGTTCGCCTACGAACGCGAGGCCGATCAGGCGCTGGTGATCGGCGCCGGCATTCCGCCCGCCTGGGCGACCAGCCCGGAAGGGGTGACGGTCAAGCGCCTGCCCACCTGGCACGGCACCCTGAATTATCGGATGGCGATGAACGGTCCGGATACGCTGCGGGTGCGCTTGAGCGGCGATGTGGTCGTGCCGCCGGGTTGTATCATTTTACACTCACCGCTCGACCGGCCGGTGCGAGGCGTAACGGTCAACAATCGGGAAGTGACGACCTTCACCGCAACCGCCTTGACCCTGAACCAGTTTCCCGCCGAGATCGAATTCCAGTACGCACCTCTGGGTCCAGTCATCGCCAGCAACTCGCTGCCTGGAAGCGATACGGGGATGGTCGTCGATAATTTCCGAGGTAGCGAGAGCAGGCATTGTTCTGTATCGAAATGAAATTGTCGTCGATGGTCTCCGCTAGCTTCGCGCGGTGATGTGTTCTTCCGTTCCATCGACGGCGATGGGGTGCCCCAACAGACTGCGGACGAACGGGGTTCGGTATCGGCCTGCTGGTTCGATGGCCCGATGGCCGACGACTGACTCGATCAATTTTCCGGGCGTTCCCTCGATGGTCCGATCCTTGACCTCATCAAGCCGGGTTTGCGTCGTTGGTGACCCGGTTGGCGGGAGCGGGCCAAAATGGCCCGCCCTGGACCAGTTTGTGTCACATATGGAAAATATTAATTCCAAAATCAGCAAAAAATTGTCAGCTCGATGGGGAAGGTGTGCCGAGAACGGTCTGCTCAAACCGCCGCAGTCGCCACGACAAGTGAGTGGCGCTTGATTGACAGTGGTTTTAAGGTATTTTTATGACAGTTTGTATCAGGGCATGATCATTGCTATGGCGATTCTTGTCACAAAAAGAGCCCCTTGCTTATTTTCAATTCTGGTCTTTACTGTGACAGGAAGTATCAGGGGTAAGGATACAAACGCTTGCTTAGGACCGCCAAACGATCATGCGAAAATAAGGAAACCACACATGAAGCCATCCAAACAAGACCCACCCAACTTCCACGGCGGCCCCAGGCCCACCGCGCTATCCCCCCCGAAAAGAGGCCGGCAGTTCCTGGCATCCCCGCTGGCGCCGCTGCTGTTCCTGATCCTGTTCCTGCCCGGGTTGCCGGCGCTGGCGGCGGCAACGATGGGCCAGACCATTTTTGGAGATTTAACTCCCACAGTCTCATTTTCCGATACACCAAGGCAGTTGGGCCTCCGGTTCAGCAGCAATGTTGCGGGGCAGATCAGCGCGATCCGCTTCTATCGGGCGGCGGATGGCTGCGATACCGGTGCGCATACCGGCTACCTCTACAACGCATTCGGGACTCAGCTCGCGAGCGTCGCCATCCCCGCATCCAATGTGACGGGCTGGCAGGAGCAGGCGCTGACCACACCCGTCTCGATCACTCCCAATACAGTCTACGTCGTCGCCGTCGATGAGTTCGGTTGCTATGGAGCAACGACTAACAGCGGCTTGCCGGTAACGAACGGGAACCTGACAGGAATCCAAGGCGTCTTCAGCGACAGCCCCTCGGCATTCCCAGCGACAGTGTCCGGCAATAACGCCAACTACTTCCGCGACGTGATGTTTACGCCGGAAGTTTCCGCCACCGGTCCCTGTATCGACCTGAAAAAAGCGGTCAGTGTCAACGGCCCCGGCGGTCCCTTCGTGAGAAACAGTATCACGTCGGTCAACCCCGACATGAACGCTGCCAACCCGCTGATCGCTTCAATACCTGGCACGGGTAACGTCCCCGCCGATTCGGTCAACATTCCCACGGCTTTCTTCGGCGGTAAGCCGGTCTTCTATCAGTTCGAGATCACCAACTGCGGCACCGTCGACCTGTACAACGTGCGCCTCGATGACTGCATCGACAAGCGGTCGGTCGGCGTGGACGGCTTTCTGGTGGGTGGCGTCGGAGCCGGCGGCGAAGGTAATTGCGAGCAGCCGCGCATGATCCCGGCGAGTCCGCAGAGGATCGTCACGAATAAACTGACGCCGGGTCAGTCGGTGACGGTGACGAGCGCGAGCTTCGCGAACGATCCCATCAATCCCGCCTCGTCGAACTTCATCGACATCTGCAGCACCTACGGTCCTGCTCGAACCAGCGGCATCGTCCGCAACGACGCCGAAGCCGAGGCCGACGCTGACACAGATGGGAATGGTTCCGGAGACAAGTTCGTGTTCTTCGACGACCTGAACCTGGTGCGGTGCGGTACTCCGCCGCCCACGGCGAAGCTGGGCGACCGGGTGTGGAAAGACCTCAACGGTAACGGCATCCAGGACTGCACCGACACCAACAACAACGGCATCCTCGGTGACGCCGGGGACACCGGGCCAGAGTGCGGCGAGGGCGTGCCCGATGCGGTAAGGTGACCCTGACGGATTGCGACGGGAACTCAGTCAGTAACACGTTGTTAACAGACACGAATGGCTTCTACCTGTTCGACAACCTGACACCGGGCACCTACTGCGTGAAGTTCGAGCCGCCTGAGAACTTCTGCGGTCCGGGCGTCGATGCCTACTTCACCACGCCGAACGCGAACGGCGACGCAGCGGACAGCGATGCGGACCCGACGACCGGCCTCACCGGGCCTATCGCCCTGACGGCGGGCGAGACCAACCTCACCGTGGACGCCGGCGTCTACTGTCCAGCCAAGCTGGGCGACCGCATCTGGCTGGATGAGAACCTGGACGGCGACCAGAACTGCTCCGGGGTCGTTCAGGCCAATCCGGGCCAGGTGATCCCGAACGGCGGCGCGACCTGTGGCGAGCCCACGTTCACCCAGCCGGTCACCGTCACTCTGACCGACTGTGCCGGTGGCAGCGCGCTCGACATCAATGGCAATCCAGTGCCGGCTCAGGACACGGTCAGTGGCCTGTACCTGTTCGACAACCTGAAGCCAGGCGGCAGCTACTGCGTCCAGTTCACCCGGCCCGCCGGCTACAACTGCACCACGCCAAACGCCCCGGGTGTCGAGTACCAGGTGAACAGCGACGGCCTGCCGGCGAACGGCTTCTGCAACACCGGCCCGGTACCGCTGCTCTCTGGCGGCGATGACCGCAGCTGGGATCTCGGCCTGGTGCTCCCGCCGGCGAACTGCGACCTGAAGGTGCAGAAGACCTGCGAGGTGATCCCGACGCCGCCCTCGACCGAGCCCTTCGTGTGCAGCGACGCGAAGCCGCTGGACGTGCTGACCATGATCAACGGCAGCGGCCAGACGGTGAGCAACATCCGGGTCTACCGCGACAAGTACGACCCGAACAACCCGGCGAAGAACCTGATGTACACGCTCGAAGGTCCGTTCGCCGATGGGGCTGAGGTCGCCGCCGCGGGCTACGCGGCGGCCAGCGCCGTCAACGACGTGGACTGGGTCTTCACGGCCAGCGGGACCACCTACATCTCCCGGTTCCATCGCTCCTGCTCGGATCCGGACATGAACGGGTCCGAGGACTGCGGCACGCCCCAGGGGAACGCCAAGACCACCAGCACCGTCGCTGCAGGGCCTGCCGGTGTTCAACACCTGGGCGCTGGAAGGTCTGGCCGGCAACGGCTTGGCACTCAACTGTACCTCCGATCCGGTGGAACCTCAGTTCCCGACCGCGGATGCCTGCGCTGCAGTTCTGCAGAACCAGCCGAACTGCGAAACCCAGGATAAGCCTACTGAACTGGTGTTCAAGTACACCGTGCAGCCCGGAAACAGCCTCTGCACCATCAGCAACCCGCAGGAGGGTAAAGTCACCTGCACGGAGACCGGCGCCTTTAACCCGATGCAGCCGGCGCTCGTGCAGGCGGCGGGCAACCAGGACCTGAACAAGGACGTGTACACGGTGGTGCCGACCACGCGTGGCTCCGACGGCACGTGTCACCGTCACCTTCAACGGCAAGGAGTTCAAGTCCGACTCGTACTTCCGCCTGAGCCAGGGCAGCAACCGCGTGGATCTCAAGATCCATACCTCCTGCTCGAAACCGCTGGCGGTGGGTGACGTGTTCGGACCTCTGACCCTGGTCGGCTTCAACGGCGCCACGGGCGGCACCCCGGTGCTGTACGGCTACGAGCTGAAGAACCTGGGCGACGCGGTCACGGTGACCTCGATCGTGGACGACAAGCTCGGTGACATCGATCGGCGGCGACTGCGCCTCGCCGTTCGAGTCTGGCCACAGGCGAGACGGTGCGCTGCACCCAGGAAGGCACGGTCACCCAGACCACGACCAACACGGTCACGGTGAACGCGATGCTCGCCAACGGTGAGAGCTGCCCCGCAACGGACAGCCTGACCGTGACGGTGGCGCCGCCGCCCGCGCCGCCCGCTCCGTGTAGCGACCTGAAGCCGATCGACGGCATCGTGCTCGAGTTCGATGCAGGGATTGCGGGAAGTCCGCATCGCGCCGTCAGACCAGTATCGGGACAAGTACGACCCGAATGACCCGAGCGAAGAACCTGATGAAGACCTACACGGACATCGTCAATGGCGACGTGGTCGACTTCGACGGGTACGCGGCGGCCGATGCGAAAAACGACGTGGACCTGCTGATCACGTTCACGGACGGCAGCGACGGCAGTCTCGCGATTCCATCGTTCCTGCTCGGACAACGAGATGAACGACCTCGCGGACTGCGGAACAGCTCCAGGGCAACGGCAAGGACAACAACAGTCGGCCTGAACACCTGGATCCTGCGCAACCTGCCTGGGCAACGGCAAGACTCTCGGTTGCCCGCAGCCCTAGCAACGACGATGGGCCAGGGACGGCCCAGAAGCCACAGACTGACGGGCGACTCGCAAGGGTCGCCCGTTTTTTTTGCCGTCCTGGCATCGACCAGCCGGTCCCGACCTTGCCCGCCGAAACCGTGCGGATCGACCGGTTTCCAGCCGAAGTGGAATTGCATTATCCGGGCATCCTCGCCCGATAAAGCTAAACTTTCCCCCATCGCCTCAGGGTAATCTGGAGAATTGTTCATGCGCGCCGACTTATCCCAATCCGTCCGGCTTTTCGGCGGGCAGGTGTTGACCAACGGCCGCTACGCCGCCCTGCTCACCGCCAGCGGCACCGGCTGCGCCATGCTGGGCGAACTGGCGCTGACCCGCTGGAACGCCGATCCCATCGAAGACGGCGACGGTTTCTTTCTATACCTGCGCGATCTCGACAGCGGCGCGTTCTGGTCGCTGGGCCAGCAGCCGACCGCGGGGACGGCGGAACGCCGGTCCGGCCGCTTCGGTCCCCGCCTGACCGAACTGCTGTGCCGGCACGAGGAAATCGACGCTTGCCTCGAAGCCTGCGTGCCGGCCGACACCGACGGGGAACTGCGGCGGGTGACCCTGCGCAACCTCGGCGACCGGCCCCGGCGGATCGAGCTGACCAGTTACGCCGAAGTGGTGTTGAACGACTGGAACGCCGACGCCGCGCATCCGGCCTTTTCCAAGCTGTTCGTCCAGACCGAATGGGTGGCGGAGCACCGGGCGCTGTTGGCCCGGCGCCGGCCGCGCGCGCCGCGCGAACCGGAATGCTGGCTGGTCCATGCGCTCCTGGCCGTCGATACCGCCGATGCCCCGCCTCAACCCGATTCCCGGGGAGCGGCGGGCGACGCGGAGGAACCCCGCTACGAAACCGACCGCGCCCGTTTCATCGGCCGGGGCTACACGCTGGCCGCGCCGTGGGCTTTGGTAAAATCCGAACCCTTGTCCGGCACGGTCGGCAAGGTGCTGGACCCGATCGTCAGCCTGCGCCGGACGGTGGAATTGGCGCCCGGCGAAGAGACGCGCCTGACTTTGCTGCTCGGCGCGGCGGCCACGCGGGAACAGGCGCTGGCGCTGGCGGCGCGCCATGCCTCGGCGGCAGCGGTCGAACGGGCGTTTCGGGCGGCGTCGGGCGGCCCGGCCGAACCGGTGTCAACCCGCCGGATCGCGGCGAAAGCCGTCGCCCCGCCGCCGGTATTCCCCGCCGCGACCGCGACCGACCCCCCGTTCGACGAGGAACCGCTTCAGTTCTGGAACGGTCACGGCGGCTTCAGCGCCGACGGCACGGAATACGTCATTCGCCTCCAACCGGACGCCAGCGGTCGATCGCGCCTGCCGCCGCAGCCCTGGACCAACGTGATCGCCAACCCGGGGTTTGGATTTATCGCCAGCGAAACCGGCGCCGGCTGCACCTGGAGCCAGAACAGCCGCGAGAACCGGCTGACCCCCTGGTACAACGATCCGGTGCTGGACCCGCACGGCGAGGCGCTGTACCTGCGCGACGAGGACAGCGGCGTATTCTGGTCGCTGGCGCCCGGCCCGATCCCGCAACCGGTGCCCTACGAAATCCGCCATGGCTTCGGCTACAGCCGCTACCGCCATCGCAGCCAGGGGCTGGAACAGGAATTGTGCTTGTTCACGCCGCGCGAGGACCCGGTCAAAATCGCCTGGGCCCGGCTGCGCAATACCAGCGGCCGGCCGCGCCGACTGTCCCTGTTCGCCTACGCCCGGCTGGTGCTGGGCGTGCTGCCGGGCGCGGCGCGGACCCGGATCGAACGGGACGCCACCGCCGGTATCCTGCTGGCCGAAAACCACAATCGGGAATTCTCCGGCCGGATCGCCTTCGCCGCCATCGCGCCGTTCGACAGCGTCCCGCTGTACTTTACCGGCGACCGCGCCGAATTTATCGGTCGTCACGGCAACCCCGCCTGCCCGGCGGCGCTGGCGGGCAACCGGATACTGAGCGGCCGGCTGGGTTCGGATCTCGATCCCTGTTTCGTGCTGCAAACCACGATCCGGCTGGAACCGGGCGCGACGCTGGAGCAGGCGTTTCTGCTGGGCGAAGCCGGCGGCCGGGACGAGGTGCGCCGGCTGACGGCCCGCTACCGCGAAGATGGCGCGGTCGCGGCGGCGCTGGCCGAGGTCCGGATATTCTGGCGGGACTGGTTGTCCGCGGTGCAGGTTAAAACGCCAGTGCCGGCGCTCGATCTACTGGTCAACGGCTGGGCGGCTTACCAGACGCTGAGTTGCCGGCTTTGGGGCCGGTCGGCCTTCTATCAATCGGGCGGCGCCTTCGGGTTTCGCGACCAGTTGCAGGATGCCGCCGCGTTGATCCATCACGATCCGGAACTGACCCGCCGACAGTTGTTGTTGCACGCCGCCCATCAGTTCGTCGAGGGCGATGTGCTGCACTGGTGGCATCCGCCGCTGGGACAGGGCGTCCGCACCCGGTTCAGCGACGATCTGTTATGGCTGCCCTGCCTGGCGGCTTTTTACGCCCGCAACACCGGCGACTGGAGCCTGTTCGGCGAACCGGTGCCCTTTATCAAGGCGCGGCTGCTCGAACCGGGCGAAGACGAAGCGTTCCTGGAACCGGACGAGGCGGACAAAACGGCCAGTCTGTACGAACACTGCTGCCGGGCGCTGGATCGTTCGCTGACTCAGGGCGCGCACGGCCTGCCGCTGATGGGCGGCGGCGACTGGAACGACGGTATGAATCGGGTCGGCCGGGAAGGGCGCGGCGAAAGCGTTTGGCTGGGCTTTTTTCTCTACCACATCCTCGGTGAGTTCGTGGGGGTGTGCGGCCAGCACGGCGATCACAACCGGGCACGGCGCTACGCGGCGTTTCGTCGCCATCTGGCCGAGGCGCTCAATCGGGACGGTTGGGATGGAGACTGGTACCGCCGCGCCTGGTACGACAATGGCGCGGTGCTGGGCTCGGCCGTCAGCGATGAATGTCAAATCGACGCGCTGGCGCAGGCTTGGGCGGTGATCTCCCAGGCCGCGCCGCCGGCCCGCGCCGAAGCGGCGCTGGATGCGGTCGAGCGCCATCTGGTGGCGGAAGAAGACGGCTTGATCCGCTTGCTGGCGCCGCCGTTCGAACACACCCCGCACGATCCCGGCTACATCAAGGGCTACGTCGCCGGAGTGCGGGAGAATGGTGGGCAGTACACCCACGCGGCATTGTGGGTGGTGCGGGCGCTGGCGGAGCTGGGCCGGCGCGACCGGGCCGCAAAACTATTGGAGATGCTGAGCCCGATCAGCCGCGCCTCGACCCCCGAGGCGGTGGCGCGCTACCGACTGGAACCGTTTGTGGTGGCCGCCGACGTGTACGGCGCTCCGCCCCATGTCGGCCGTGGCGGCTGGAGCTGGTACACCGGCTCGGCCGGCTGGCTGCTGCGGGTGATGCTGGAATCCATTCTCGGCCTGGAACTGGCCGAGGGCCATACCCTGCGCTTGCGACCCCGCATTCCGGATAGCTGGCCGGGCTTCAGCCTGCGCTACCGCTTGCCGGACGGCGAGGCGGTGTATGAAATCGAGGTTTGCAACCCCAACGGCCGGGCGGAGCGGGTCGCGGCGGTGGAAATCGACGACGTGCCCTGCATGATCGACGACGACGGCACGGCTTGCGTGCCGCTGTTTCGGGACGGCAACACCCATCAGGTCGTGGTGAAGCTGGATAGCAACCCACCGATCGAAACCCCAGGAGAACCTTCATGAGCGCCAAGCGAATCTTGATGCTGGTTGGCGATTACGTCGAGGATTACGAAGTCATGGTGCCGTTTCAGGCCCTGCGAATGGTCGGACACACGGTCGAGGCGGTCTGTCCGGACAAGCAGGCCGGCGACCAGGTCCGCACCGCGATTCACGATTTCGACGGCGCGCAGACCTACAGCGAAAAGCCGGGCCACAACTTCACCCTCAACGCCACCTTCGCCGAGGTCAGGGCCGAGGATTACGACGCGCTGGTGATCCCCGGCGGGCGGGCGCCGGAGTACATCCGGCTGAATCCGAAGGTGATCGAGATCGTCCGCCACTTCGCCGGGGCCAGCAAGCCGATTGCGGCCATCTGCCACGGAGCGCAGGTGCTGACGGCGGCCGACGTGCTGGAAGGCCGCTCCTGCTCGGCCTATCCGGCCTGCGGCCCCGACGTGGAACGAGCCGGTGGTCGTTATGCCGATATCGGCTTGGAGGACGCGCACGTGGAAGGCAACCTGGTCACCGCGCCGGCCTGGCCCGCTCATCCCGCCTGGCTGAGCGCGTTCCTGAAGTTGCTGGGCACTCGGATCGAGCTGTAATCGCAGCGTGGGGAAGACCGACTACCCACGGGCGGTCGACCCCGCTGCTTCCCCGAAACCGCCAGCTTGACGCTCCAGACCGACAGCCGTCTGGCTGGGCCAGTTTGCAGCGATTTTTTATCGATGCTGGAGTTTTTATGCTGGCCTAATGGTCTGGAGTTATCTCCAGTGCGTCCGCATGAAATCAGTCTTTTGAAAATCGCTGCCTGAACGAACACGGTGTTTCGGCATGACGAGCTGACAGACCCCGTTTTCCCTTTAACGACAGGTGATGGCCGATGTTTAATTCAGTAACTTTACATGATCGGGACTTTCACGCCTGGACGCTCCAGCAATCGGCCTTGCTACGGGAGGGTCGCTTATCCGAAGCGGATGTTGAACATATTGCCGAGGAGTTGGAGAGCATGGGAGCAAGCGAACGGCGGGAATTGATCAGCAATTCTCATTATGGCGATAGCTGGTTAGAGTAGTGGAACACTCCTGACCGGAACTCCCCTGATGAGCCTACCGTTTGGCCCCTTTGTCTTGACGATGGACGACATCACGCAGCAGATCCGGAACACCTTTGCGCAGTTTACTGACCCCCGGCGCGGGAAGAACACGCGGTACACGCTGGTGGACGCGGGACTGAGCGCGTTCTCGGTGTTCTTCATGCAGAGTCCGTCGTTTTTAGAATACCAGCGCAGCCTGGACCAGCGGTTGGGCAAAAATAACGCCCAGACCTTGTTTGGGGTGCATGAGATTCCCTCGGATAACCAGATTCGTCATCTGCTGGATGCCACCGAGCCTGAGCAGTTGAAACCGTTGTTTTCCTACCTGTTCAACGCGTTAACCCAAGCGGGCGTGGTCGAGACCTACCGCTCAGTGAACCAAACCCTGCTGTTGGCCTTCGATGGCACGGCGTATTTTTCCTCGTCTACGATCCATTGTCCGAATTGTTCGATCCGACACCACGCCAACGGCGCGGTCACCTATGGCCATACCGCCTTAATCCCGGTGCTGGTGAAGCCGGGTTTAGACAAAGTCATCCCGCTGGTGCCGGAATTCGTCCACCCTCAGGACGGCGGGGACAAACAAGATTGCGAACTCAACGCCGCCAAGCGCTGGCTGGCCGGCTGCGGCGGCGACTACAGTCCGTTGGGAGTCACCCTCCTGGGCGACGATCTGTACTGCCACGAACCGTTCTGCCGCGAGGCGTTGAAGCGGGACTTTGACTTCATCCTGGTCTGCAAGCCAGCCTCTCATCCCATCGTGTCCGAATGGCTGGATTTTCTGGACCAGGGCGGAGCCATCAACACCGTGGTCCAGCGCCGCTGGACCGGTCAGCGGCGCGAGATCGACACCTATCGCCATGCGTCAGCAATTCCCCTACGGGATGGGGATGACGCCCTGTTGGTCAACTGGTGCGAACTAACCACCACCGATGCGCGCGGTCAGGTGCTGTATCACAACGCCTTTGCCACCTCGCTGCCGCTGGATGACCGCCGGGTGCCGGAAGTGGTCACGGCCGGGCGCAGCCGCTGGAAAATCGAAAACGAAAACAACAACACCTTGAAAACCAAGGGATACCACTTCGAGCACAACTACGGCCACGGCCAACAACACCTGTCGTCGCTGTTGGCCAGCCTCATCATTCCGGCTTTTCTGATTCATACGGTGTTGGAGTGGATGAATGACCAATACCAACGGCTCCGCCAGAAACTGCCGTCACGCCAACGTTTGTTCAGCGACATCCGCACCTTAACCAGTTACTTGTGCTTCGAGAGCTGGGATGCCTTGATGACGTTCATGCTACAAAGCTTCGAGCCAGCTCCCCCACAACCCGACACCGGATGAAATCGTCATAATGAGAATTGCTGGGAATTGATCAACCGGTTGGCGTTGCTCATGGCCCATCTATTAAAATGGCAATTTCAATCGGAACTGCGTAGCAATAGTTGGCGGAATACCATCGATGTACAGCGATTCGATGTCAAGGAATTGCTCGAAGAAAACCCCAGTCTTATCAATAACCTGAACGAACGAATGGAAAAATCTTATTTGAAAAGCTTATTGTTGGCGGTCAGGGAAACGGGTCAAAACAAACAGATGTTTCCTCCACACTGCCCTTTTAGCGCCGAGCAATTACTGAGCGAGGATTATTGGCCGGAATAGTGTCGTTAATGGAATAAATCGTGCGACTTGTCCCTTATTTTCTCCCACCATCCGGGCCGAACAGATGCAATTGGCTGCAATCCAGCCGCAGTTGGACCGCATCGCTCTTGTGGAAGGGGCGAATGCCCGGCAGGCGCGCGACCAGGATCGGATTCGGATCGGCCAGGCCGGCGAGTCGCAGATAGAGCAGGGTTTCGTGACCCAGATATTCGGCGTCGTGCACCGTCGCCCGCCATCCCTCCTCTCCGGCGGCGAGGGATAAATGTTCGGGGCGAAGGCCGGCGGTCAAGGGCTGGTCCAGCCAGTTCCGCCAACGTTCGGTCGTGGCGGCGGGTAATTCCAGCGACGTCACTTGTTCGCCCACCCGTAGCCGCAACCCCTCCACGTCGGCAACCAGCCGCGCCGGGAACAGGTTCATCGGCGGATTGCCGATAAAGCCGGCCACGAAGGTATTGGCCGGCCGCTCGTACAACTCCCGTGGCGGCGCCACCTGTTGTAGGCGGCCATGATCGAGCACCGCCACCCGGTCGCCCAGCGTCATCGCCTCGGCCTGGTCGTGGGTGACGTAGATCGTGGTCGCGGCCAGCCGCTCCAGCAGATCGCTCAATTCGGCGCGGATTTGCATCCGCAGCCGGGCGTCCAGATTGGACAGCGGTTCGTCCATCAGGAACACGGTCGGTTGCCGCACCAGCGCCCGACCCATCGCCACCCGCTGACGCTGGCCGCCGGACAGTTGCCGGGGCAAACGGTCGAGCAGCTCGCCAAGACCCAGCAGTTCCGCCGCCCATTGCATCTGTCGTTCGATGTCGGCGCGGGGCAGGTCGCGCATCTTCAGCGGAAACTCCAGGTTGCGCCGCACCGTCATGTGCGGATAGAGGGCATAGTCCTGGAATACCATCGCCACGTTGCGCCGCTGCGGCGGCTGGTCGTTGACCGCTTGCCCACCGATGCGCAGGATGCCGCGAGTGGCGGTTTCCAGACCGGCCAGCAGTCGTAACAGGGTGGATTTGCCGCAGCCGGAGGGACCGACCAGCGCCAGCGCTTCCCCGTCGGCAACGGTCAGATTGAAATCGAAGACCGCCTGGGTTCCGCCCGGATAGATTTTATCGATGTGTTCGAAATCAACGCTGGCCATGAGGGTTCCGTCAGTCGAAAAACCGTTCCGCGCCGAGCAGCGGCAGCACCCGCCGCATGATCGGATCGGCGGCGAAATAGCGCTGGATGACGCCGTCCCGCAAATGGTTGGTCAGCGCGATCAGGATCATGCTCTGGTTCAAGGCCAGATAGTTGTAGGCCACCTGACCGTCGCGCGGGTCCACGGCGTCGTAGAAACCGAAATCGCCGTAAAGGGGATAGCGTTCCGCCAGTTGGCGCAGGTTGGCGACGGCCGCCGCCGGGTCCGCCAGCAGGGCCAGCGCCGCCGCGTGCGGGGTCACCGCGCCGGCCGCATAGCCACGCGCCCCCAGCAGGCGAACCCCGTATTCGCCGTAACCGCGACCGTCCGGCTTCGAACTGGGCGACAACCCCCAAACCGGATAGCCCAGATATTCCAGGGCGAACCGGCGGTGGATCTGGGTATGCACCCACGCGTTGCGGCCCAGGCTGGCGGGCGCGAGGCGCGGTTCGTCCAGCACCAGCAGCGGCATCAGCGCCTCGAACAGGCTGCCGCCCCAGGACGGCACGTAGCGCAGCCCTTTCCAGACGTAGTAACCACCGGGAAAGCGATAGCCGTTCACGGTCTTGACGGTACGGCCCTTGGGCGATTGCGATTGCCAGTCGAACTGGCGCGGGAAGGTGCGCGCCATGCGGTACCAGTGTTCCGCCGGCGCCTCGCCCTTGCCGATGGCGATCAGGCTGCCCAGCCGCGATTCGGTGTACAACAGGCCGTAGCTGTATTCGGAGCGGTAGGGCAGGTTGACGTAGTAGCCGTGCATCATCAATTGCTCGACCGGATCGTAGAAAAAGCCGTAATCCTCACGGTCGATCAGTCGGGTGCAGCGCGCCGCCAGTTCGGGAACGGCATTGCGAACCACCATCAACCCGGCGCTCAGCCAGGCCGAATCCACAAATGAAATAAAATGGCTGGTGCGTTCCAGGCTGGTGGTGTCGTAGTAGTTGAAGAAAAACCCCCGCCAGGTTTCCAGCCGCTCCAGCGTGTCCAGCGTCCGGCTCAGCCGCGCCCGCGCCGCGTCCGGGTCGATCAGGCCTAGTTCCCGCGCGGCGACGACGTCGACCAGATACAGGCCGATGTTGGTGACGTTGGTGTAGTCGCCCACCCAGGCGCGCTCGGGATCGGTGGAACCGGCGAAGCGCACCGTGTCGAGCGGCAGGCCATGCTCGCGGTCGCTCAACGCCGCCAGCCCGCGCCAGGTATCGCGCGCCAGCCGCTCCAGAAATGCGCGGTCGTCAACGGGCAGTTCCGCCGGACTCGCCAGCAGGCGTTCCGGCCAGCCGGCCAGCCGGGCACGGATGTGGGGCTGGGCCGCTTCCTTGCCGCCGAGGCGGTTTTCCCAGGCGGTCTTGTTCGGTGGAATCACCGGATCGTGGATGCTGGGACCAGGCTGGCCGGTTTTGATCAGGGCGATGTCGTCCAGCCAGTAGGCGCCGGTGGCCGACGAGCGGCGCGGCTGCAACACCAGGGCCAGTTGGCGCAGATGGCGCCAGTCGGCGATGCCGTTCATCCGATGCAGGGGCACCTGGAAACGCCGCCAGCGGTCGGTGATGCCGTCGATCACGGCGCTGCCCCGGCGCAACAGACCGGGCGGCGCCCCCGTCAGCGGCTGCTTGAATTCGAGCTTCAAGGCATCGGCGTAGCCGGCGCGGGCGTCGCCGCGAACCCACAACTCCAGATGATCGTAGGCCGAGGCGTCCAAATCAGGCAGGGTCAGTTGCCAGCCGATGTCATCCATTGCGTCAGGAGTGAAACGGTAGCGGAGATACAGCGCCCGGCGGCTGTCCGCGGGGTCCGGCCGTTGCGCGGGTTCCAGTCGGTAATCGATCCGGCCGGCGCGACGGTCCGGCGCGGTGGTCCAGCCGCTCATCGTCACGCCCGCCGTGGGGCTGGCGGGGCGCTCGAAATCGTGCAACGGCAAGGACGGGACGGTGGGTTCGGCGGCCAGCCAGACGGGAACCAGGAGGCAACCGAGCAGAGCGTAGCGGTGCAGCGGGGACATGGTATTGAGGCCATTTCACGCGGATGAATTGATCGCCATTGTAGATCAAGGGTAAATGTCCAGATACTTTGCCAGCGATTATTGGGCGAGCGGAGATTGGCGAGGAGGGTGTTTGGATATTGAGTTAGGGTTTCGATGATGTTCCAACCTTGTGTCTTCGCTGTCGCGATCAGAGAGCGGATAGCGGCGAAATCATGCGCACCCTACTTGGAGCGAAAACCGCCGGATATTTTCTGGCATGGTTTCATCATTTCCCCGCTTGCCCGGCCAGATGGTTGGTTAAAGGCACGCCGGCTACTGTACGGTCGTGGCTATGTCCGGGGTCGGCGGTGCGGTGCGGTTCGTGCAGTGGTCCGAATCATGGTCGAGGGTATGATTCGGCTCGGCGACTTGGCGCAGGGTTTCATTTGGGCGGCTCCGCCGTCCGCCGGAGGCTTGCCCGAGGTTTCGCGCAAGCTCTTCGTCCACGGCAGTTTTTCAGCGCATCACGGGTCGGGAATTTTCCGCTGTTGCCACGGTTCAGTCCCAGCCGGCGCTCCAATTTCGCCACCCCGCACCGTCAAGGTGGCGACGAAGCGTTGCAGCGTTGCATTCTCGGCTTGCAGGCGCGCGATCTCCGCCGCCGGCATGGCCGCCGCTGCGAGATATAGCGCTCCCATGCCGGTTGTGGAATCTCCCCGCCTTGGATAAGGCGGGGTGGCGCGTAGCGCCGGGGTGGTTCGAAACGGTGATTCCACCCGTCAAACAGGAGCGCTATAGTGTCACCGGAGGAGGCGCCAACCACGCACGTCATGGAACAAGCCGCGATCCATGTACGCTCATCTGTTCAAGCCATTTTTTGCGACAGACACCTGAGCGGTTACTCTTCGGTCTTATAAGGCGGTTCATGGCTTTTCCTCCATCTCCAGCCCTTCATCCCGATTGAAATTGACGGTGGCGACGATCGGCAAATGATCGGAGGCCAACCGGGCCAGACGGCTCTGATGGGCATGGATGGCTAACAGACGCCGGCGTGGCCGCAGCCAGATCCGGTCTAGCCTTAGCAGGGGAAAGCTTGCCGGATAGGTTGCCGGCACCGGCGCGCGTTCGAACCAGGCGTTCAATCCGCGCAGAGACCGACCCCACGGCAACCATTCATTGAAATCGCCCAGCAACGCGGTCATTTCACCCCTGTCCCACTGGTTGAGACGACGGAGTACTTGGCGAGCCTGACGGCGACGCTCCGCGGGGCGCAGCCCAAAATGGGTGGCCAGCACGCGGAACGGCTGGCCATCTGCGTCCAGCATTGCGTTTACCGCGCCGCGCGGCTCCCAGTCGGGCACACTGAGATCGAGACGCTCCACCTGGCGGACCGGCAGACGGGTCAGCAAAGCGTTGCCATAATCCTGGTCCTGACGCAACAGCGTCGGACCAGCGATGGCGTCGAAGCCAGCGTGGCTTGCGAGAAAATCCAGCAGGTCCAGACCATGCACCTCCTGCAAGGCGATGATGTCCGCATCCAGTTCCCGAATGACGCTCAGAGTACGGTCGGGATCGAAGCAGCCATCGCGACCGACGGCGGCATGAATGTTGTAACTACACAGGGTCAACGCTGCGCTCTGAACCAGGGCGTTATTCATAAGCCGGCGCTATCCGTGTGTTGCTTGAATCAAGGAGAAGCCTTGTCGCGGCGTTCGACCCAGCGGCGCAACGCCCACAGACCCACGACGAGACCGCCGACCACCGCCGCCAGCACCGCGAATGCCGGTAAATCCGGCTTGCGAATCGTGGCGGCCACCTGGTCGGTGAACAATGCTATGGCCAGAGTCCCTGGAAGCAATCCCAGCAGGCTGCCAATGGCGAAGTCCCGAAACCGGATATGGGAAGCGCCGGCCACCAAATTGACCACAGTGAAAGGCGCCACCGGCACAATGCGCAGGGTGGTCATGGCCAAGATGCCGCGATGAGCTAGGCGGCGGCTCAGCTTATTGATGCGCTTACCCGCGAAGCGCCGTACCCAGGGACGCCCCAGCCGGTGTCCGACCCAAAAAATGACCAATGCGCTCAATTCCGCGCCAGTCAGCGCCAAGCCAAATCCCAGCCAGGGGCCGAACGCCAGTACCGTGACGATGATCAGCAGGGTCACGGGTACGGCGATGAAACCACCGATCAGGTAAGCCGCGATCATCAGGAATGGCGCGCTGGCATGGCTACCCAATTCTTCGAGGGTGGCAACCAGCGCCGAGGCATTCAGTAGATCACCCAGAGACGTCCAGCGCCAAGCGGCGGCCAGCCCGATCACAGCAGCCAACACCGCCAGGATGGGAGCGATCTGGCGTCCCGCCGAACGCCGTTCTTCCTCCGGAATCAGGCGATCCGCCAACTGTTCTACCTTGACCGGCTTTTCTGGATCGACAACCTCTTGATCAGGAAGTAATTCATCGGCAAAATCCGGAACCGCGCCTTCCAGCGATTCCAGCGACCGTTGACCGCCGCGCAGACCTTCCACGCTCAGGATCAGCGAGCCAGTGCTTGCAATGTGTTCGGCAATGAGTCGAGGGTCCGCCCCGAGATGCTCACCCAAAAGCCGGTTGCGCAATTCCGCCACAAGCTGACGCGACCGGCTGTCCGCCGCCTCGATGGCCAGGTTGCACTCACTGTCAAGGCCCATGGAACGGTTGTTGAGGTTGGCCGAGCCGACCAGCAGCAGCGTGTCATCTACCGCCATGAGCTTACTGTGTAGGTAGATGTACTCTTCTCCCAAGCCCGGTTCGGGCTGGCGGGCGACGATCCCGTTCCGCAACTGCTCGGTCATTCGCTGCACATCGTCCGGGTTCAACCCCAACTCCTGGGCAATCTGAGCGTTAGACAGGTTCAACCCCATGAGATACAAACATAATATCCACACCCGCAACGGTTGATGATGCCCCGCCAACACCGTCTCGGTCAGATCGTCAAAATAGCGATGGCACCCTTCGCACCGATATTTTTGCCGTGCCGGTTGGGTCGTATCTCGACCCTGTTTCGTGATCGTCGCCGCGCCACAGTGGGGACAACGAACCCCGTCGGGCCAACGCAACTGGCGAACGGTTTCGTAACACTTGACATCGTCCAGCAGATTTTGAAGGTGGATCATCGTCGGGAGATCTGGGTCGCGGCGGTTCAGAACCCGTTCAGTGTACCCATCAACCCCGGTCGGGGCGAACCGTGCTCAACCGTCCAGAATCCATATTGAGCCTTCTCATTTTGGTGATTTCACCCGGTTTCGGGTTGTAGGGGAGCCGGCTCGAAGCTTTGCAGCATGAACGCCATCAAGGCTTCCCAGCTTTCGAAACACAGGTAACTGGTCAAGGTGCGGATATCACCGAACAAGCGTTGTCGGGAGGGCAGTTTCCGGCGCAGCAATTGGTATTGGTCGTCCATCCACTCCAGCACGGTATGGACCAGAAAGGCCAGGATGATGAGGCTGGCCAACACCGACGACAAATGCCGCTGGCCGTGGCCGTAGTTGTGCTCGAAGTGATAGCCTTTGGTTTTTAAGGTGTTGTTGTTTTCATTTTCGATTTTCCACCGGCTGCGCCCGGCCGCGACGACCTCGGGCACCTGGCGGTCATCGAGTGCCAAGGACGTGGCAAAGCTGTTGTGATACAACACGTTGCCGTTTTCATCGGTGGTGGTGAGCTCACACCAGTTGACCAACAGGGCATCCTCCCCATCGCGCAGGGGAATCGCTTGCACATAGCGATAGGTGTCGATCTCGCGCCGTTGGCCGGTCCACCGCCGGCGGACTACGGTTTTGACGGCGCCGCCCCGCTCCAGAAACGCCAACCACTCAGCGACGATGGCATGGGAATCGGGTTTGCACACCAGGATGAAGTCAAGGCCCCGGTTCACCGCCTCGCGGCAGAACGGTTCGTGGCAGTACAAATCGTCGCCCAGGAGGGTGATCTTCAACGGGCTATAGTCATCCCCCCATGCGGCCAGCCAGCGCTTGGCGGCGTTGAGTTCGCAGTCTTGCTTCTCCGCGCCGTCCTGCGGACGGACGAATTCCGGCGCCAGCGGAATGACTTTGTCCAGCCCCGGCTTCACCAGGACGGGGGTCAGGGCGGTATGGCTATAGGTCACCGCGCCGTTGGGGTGCTGCCGGACCGCGCACTGCGGGCAATGAACCGCGGCCGAGGAAAAATACTGCACCCCATCGAAGGCCAGCAGCAGGGTCTGGTTCACCGAACGATAAGTGTCCACCACGCCCGCCTGATGCAACGCCTGGAACAGAAAGGAAAACAACGGTGTTACCTGCCCCGGTTCGGTGGCGTCCAGCAAGTGGCGAATCTGATTGTCCGACGGGATTTGATGGACCCCAAACAGGGTCTGCGCGTTATTTTTACCCACCCGCTGGTCCAGGCTGCGCTGGTATTCCAAAAACGACGGACTCTGCATGAAGAACACCGAGAAGGCGCTCAACCCCGCGTCCACCAGCGTGTAACGGGTGTTCTTCCCCCGGCGCGGATCGGTAAACTGCTCGAAGGTCCGGCGGATTTGTTTCGTAATGTCGTCCAACGTCAGGACGGTGCGACCAAACGGTACGCTCATCAAGGTACTTCCAGTCAAGGGAGGCGGCTACTCTAGCGAGTCATCGCCAAAATGAGAATTGCTGCTTCATGGTGGGGATAGTAGACACGCAAGCGGTGATGGTGATCGGCTTCCCGCAGGCGTCGCAACAGCCGCGAGCGCAACACATCCATCGTATGTTGCTCCAGCCAGTCACCGGTTTTCAGCGGCAGGACGATCACGATCTCCGGACCTTCCGCTTCCCGTAACCGATCGGTCAGCGCCTCGCCGATTCGCCAGGCGCTCAGATACTGGTTCTCGATATAAAGAAAGCGTCGGGCCGATGCAATCGCTGCCAGATAAAGACTCTCGACCTCGCGCACGGTCTCACGACCGTCGGGGGACGCCTCGGTGCGGGCAATGGCGACCGCCTGGTCCTCCAAATCTGGCTTGACGCTCTGCGGCCAGGGCAGGTCATCCCGCTTTGGTGGCGCATCCAGGGTTTCGCCAGTGGCTCGACGCCAGCGTTCGCGAGCCAGCGCGCCAAGATGAGCGGCGGCCTCGCCCGCGACGACGAGTTGCACATCATGAAACGGTCGGTACGCTGTGTGGTCAGCGTTGATGCGTCGTGCATCGTCGGGCGCATGCTCAGGGGTGTCCCAGCGATTCTCGCACAGGTCCAGACCACCAACGAAAGCCACCCGGTCGTCGATGACGACCACTTTCTGGTGTTGCGAGGCACCAAACGGATACTGATCATCCAAGTGAAAACGCAGGCGCGGATGACGCCGCCACTGGAGTTTGTAGAGGGGCAGCCACTGCCGCTCCAAGGCATAGAGCAGTGCCCAATCCCAGTTCAGCACATGAATGCACAGATCCCGGCGCACCCGGACCAACGCATAGAGGAAGTCGCCCAACGGCTCGGGGAAGGCGTCCGGGTCACTGTCCCGGATCAGATGTAAGCGGGTATCGATGTCCCAACTGAGGATCAGCACCGAGTGCCGTGCTTGACATGCCGCTTCCCGGAAGGCGCGAAAATAGGCGGCGCCGTCGATGAGAAACGCCAAGCGTTCGGCATGAGCCAAGCGCCAGCAGTTGGCAGGGGGTTGTAAAAGTCGGGTTGCAGGCGGTTCCATAAATAGTGTGAGTTCTAGATAAGGATGGGGAGTTGGCCCTTGGAGCGGAACCGGCTAAGGCTCCCGGTATTACCCCTGCTGTTCCAGGAGCCGCCCTCATGAGCTTAGACGACCTGTTTTGCGACATCGATGATTTCTGCCGGCTGTTTCTCCCGGCCTGGCATCGCCAACGCTTGACCAGCGGCGAGCGGAAACGCCAACGCACCACGCGGTCGAGCCTCAGTGAGATCATGATGATTATGATCAATAGAGATATTCCCTTGGCTCGGCACTGGGCGCCGATCAACCCGCTCAACTACGAATCCACCCAGATGTCTGACATTCACGTCATTGGGGACGCACAAGGGACCGGCCAGCCCAAATCCGGGCATATCGCAACGCCGAAGCCAAGGTGCATCGACACCATCCTGCGCACCTTTGCCGGCGAGGCCCCGGACCCGGCGCCGACCACCAACTCGGCCTGCCACAGCCCGATCACCGCCAACACCGCGTCCTGGCTGACGGCGGTATTCGCCTACAACCCAAACACGGGCGCGAGTTGGAAGTCGTGCCGGAGTCCTTCGGCGAAGCGCCCGCGGCCACCAAGGACAACTACGAGAAAATGTTTGACTGGGCCGACAATCTGTTCGCCGAACCCTTCGCCTGAACGGCGCGTTCATCAGAATTTCACGACGTCCGATTAAGTTGAAGGACCCGCTCCGGCTTCGCGGCCGGGGCGGCCCTTTTTCCGCTCAACCTCATCGGATGGCCAAATGCTTCAGGAAATTCTGCTTCTGCCTGAACTGTGGAGCTGAGCAACAGGGTTCAGGAGAACGGCTTCTCACCCCTTGCGCCTCAGCAGCGCCAGCGTTTCCACATGATGGGTTTGCGGGAAGAAGTCGTAGGGAATGAGTGCATCCACCGCATAGTCGTGCGTGGCCAACGCGGCCAGATTCCGGCTCAGCGTGCCGGCGCTGCACGACAGATAGGCCAGCCGCTCCGGCCGAAATTCCTTCGCCACCCAGGTCAGCACCGCCGGCTCCAGCCCGGTGCGAGGTGGGTTGACGAACAGCAGCCGGCGCCCGATCGCCGATGTCCAGTCCCGCAGTTGCGGGATGCGCTCGGCGCACTTGCCGCGCAGTACGGTTGCGGCCGGCGCGTTCAGGCTGGCGCATTCCACCGCCTCGCCACTCAGTTCCACGCCGACGACGCAGGCGTCGCGCCGAGTCCAGCGCGCCAGGCTGGCGCCGATGCCACAGTACAGGTCGGCGATGCCGTCGCCCGGTCGCGGGTCGAGAAAATCCTCGGCCGCGTCCAGCGCCTGCCGGTACAGTTCGGGAATCTGCTGCTGGAAGGCAGTCGGCCCGTATACCAGCCCGAACCCGTCCCGCGAGCGGGGTTGCCCCCACGGCAGTCGCCAGCCCGACCGGGCGAACAGCCGCCGTCCGGCCGCCGGATGCAGGTGCAGCCATAGACCCTCCAATCCACCGGCGGCCAGTTCCGCCTGCCGGTTCGCGTTCAGCCAGGCGAGGTCGGGAACGCGGTGGGTTTTCAGGATCAATGTCGCCTGCGCCCCGGACTGGATGAAGTACGCCAGCGGAAAATCCCTGGCCGGCGGCAATGCGCGCAGTAACTCACGGATCGTGGCCCGCACCGGTTTGGCATGCACGGGACAATCGGGAATCGGGATCAGTTGGTCGCGCCGCCTCAAGCCGAGATGCCAGCCGTCCACTTCGCTCCAGCGCGCCGACAGACAGACCTTGCGCCGATAGCGCCAGCGGGCCTCGCCACCCAGCGCCCGCATCGGCGCCAAGCGGTCGATCCAGGGCGCCAGTTGCCGCCGCAACCATGCGGTTTTTTGTGCCTCGCTGGCGGCGGCGCTCAGGGTCCGGTGGGCGCAACCGGGACAGCGGAGCGCGCAACCGGCTGGCAACGGGTGGAGAAACGCGGGCATGGCGGCTATGTGTTTGGGATGCTCAACGAAACGGGAGCGGGCGATGGTCAGCAGTTATCTGATTTGCGATTTGTGCGGACGATTCGGGCCGCCGGCCGGTTTTCTGAGCCAGGACGGGTTACGGCTATGTTATCAGTGCTGGTACCAGGAACGGTTGGGCGGCGACCCGTCCAAGGACGGCGAACCGGAACCGCCGGCGCCGGACCCCGGAGCTTTGCGGGAACCCGACGACGACGCCGGTAAGGACGGCTAGCGGCGTTCGTCGGCCGCCAGCGTTGCGGAGGGCGCCGCCGGCTCGGTCGGCGTGGGCGCGGCCTTGCCCAGCCCCAGTTGCGACAGCAACATGCCGGCGAGCATCAGGCCGCAGCCCAGCAGCCCGCGGCCGGACAATACTTCGTTCAGCAGCAGCCAGCCGCCCAGCGCCGCGAACACGGTTTCCAGGCTGAGGATGATCGCGGCATGGGACGGCGGGGCGTCGCGCTGGGCCACCACTTGCAGGGTATAGGCGATGCCGACCGAGAACAGGCCGCCGTACAGGATCGGTATGGCCGCGTCTTGGAGGCCGCGCAGGGTGATCGGCTCGATGGCCAGCGCCACGCCCAGACTCAGCACGCCGCAGACGGTGATTTGCAGGCAGGCCAGCAGTACCGGCTCGATCCGCCCGGATAGCCAGCCGATCACCTGCACATGGCCCGCCCAGAAAAAGGCCCCGACCAGCACCAGCCCGTCGCCCTCGGCCAGGGTCAGGCCGTCGGTCATGGTCAACAGGTACAATCCGGCCACGGCCAGCCCCGCCCCAACCCAAGTGGTCGGCGGGGTCGGGTGCCGCCACAACAGACCCAGCAGCGGCACGATGACCACGTACAGACCGGTGATGAAACCGGCTTTGCCGGCGGTGGTATAGACCAGGCCAAGCTGTTGCAGCGTGGCGCCCGCGAACAGAAACAGCCCGGCCAGCAGGCTGCCGGCGAGGATCATCCGCCAGTTTCGCGGCGGGGCCGGGCGGGTGGCGCGCGAGCGGATCAGCAGCAGGGGCAGGAGCGACAACGCGCCCAGCAGAAAACGTACCCCGGTGTAGGTGAAGGGACCGACATGATCCATACCGACCCGCTGGGCGACGAAGGCGAACCCCCAGATCAACGCTGTCAGCAGCAGCAGAAACTCCGCCTTCAGACTCTTGAAATTCAACATGTCGCCTTCCGGGCCTTGGAAAGGGCGGAATCATACCCGACCGGGGTGGTTTCGACATGAGCCGCTGGGTCGCGGCTTGCCCGGCGGGAGAAAACCCTTATAATCGTTCTTCCCTCCCTGCCGGGGTGGCGGAATGGTAGACGCAGCGGACTCAAAATCCGCCGGTAGTAATACCGTGAGAGTTCGAGTCTCTCTCCCGGCACCACCAATTGGGAGGTGGAATGCGATGAGGTCTAGGGTCGCCGGTCATAAGGGTCGTCCGGACGCGGTGAAAAAAAAGGTCGCCGGGGGCGTCGGCGCCGCCTGAAGGGCGCGCGAGGCCGGGGAACCTTGGAGAAGGAGAAACCACCGATTTTCGGGATGATCCAGCGGGGCGGCGCGGTGGTGGTGCGGATGCTGGAGAACGTCCAGCAAACCACTATCCGGCCCCTCATCGAGCGGTTCATCGTTCCGGGGAGCCGGGTGTATACCGACGAGTATGACATTTACCATCGCCTGCCCGAGTGGGGTTTTGACCACCGGACGGTGTGCCACAGCCGGGGCGAATACGCCCGCGACGAAGACGGGGACGGCTTTCACGAGGTCCACGTCAACACCGCCGAGGGCTTCTGGTCGCTGTTGCGTTCCTGGTTGCGACCCCATCGGGGCATTTCACAAGAAAAACTGCCGCTCTACTTGGGTTTCTTTCAGTTCGGCACAACAAAAATCTCTTGAACCTCCCTGCCTGAAAAACGCTTAGGCCGCGTCGTAACTAGCGGCGCGGCCTAAGCGTTTTTCGAGCAAGACCATGGTTCGCATTCCCGCCCACTCGCCGCCGGCCTCAAGTAGCCAGGCTTCTCTATTCTGTCGGACGGGTTCCTGGCCGAAATGCGCGGTTGGTCCGGTATAGCCCGTCCATCATGAAGACGGTGGGTTATGGGTTTGATATTCTAACCCGCCACGCGGGTTTCACCGCCGCTTCCAACGATGACCCGCGCCGGTTTCTCGAAAACCGCCGGCCGGGCTTCCAGCCCAAACGCCAGGAATCCCGCACAGTTCGGCAACTTTCCCCAACATTCTTGTCCCATCGGGAATCCTTATGGACTACGCACTGACCTCATTGATCACCCTGGCTTTGTTTCTTGGGATGCTGATTTCGCTGGAAGCCGGCCGGCGGTTTGGCAACCGCCGACTGGCGCGCGACGCCGAAGGCGCGCGGGCCGGTACCGGCGCGATTGAAGGCGCGGTGTTCGCCTTGCTGGGCCTGTTGATCGCCTTCACCTTCTCGGGGGCCGCCTCGCGTTTCGATGTGCGCCGGAATCTGGTGGTCGAGGAGGCCAACGCCATCGGCACCGCCTACCTGCGGCTCGATCTGTTGCCCACCGACGCGCAACCGGCGTTGCGCGATCTGTTTCGGCGCTATGTGGAATCCCGGCTGGAGGTCTATCGGAAGCTGCCCGATATCGAGGCCGCCAAGGCGGAGCTGGTGCGCGCCACCGGGTTGCAGGGCGAGATCTGGAACCAGGCGGTGGCCGCCGGGCGGATGGAAGGCGCGCCGCCGCCGGCGACGATGTTGCTGCTGCCGGCGCTGAACCAGATGATCGATATCACCGCCACCCGGACCATGGCGACCCAACTGCACCCGCCCACGGTCATCTTCGCGCTGCTGTTCGGGCTGGCGCTGGCCGGCGCGCTGCTGGCTGGCTACGGCATGGCCGGCGGCAGGTCGCGCAACTGGCTGCACATGATCGGCTTCGCCGCCGTCATGGCGGTGGCGGTGTACGTAATCATCGACATCGAGTACCCGCGCTTGGGCCTGATCCGGGTTGATAGCTTCGATCAGGTGTTGGCGGACCTGCTGGCCAGCATGAAGTGAACCGACGCCCCGGCAGATTGCAACGATGAGTAAAAATCAACCGACCTGTCGATAAACGACGGGAGAACCCCATGAGAGACTTGCTCGCGACCGCGCGCGCGGCGACCATGATCCTGGCCGGACGGGCGATTTCCTCGCTGATCCAAACTCAGGGTCTCGGCGATCTCTATCGGATTTATCTGACGACTCAGCGCGACGGCGTCGATTTCAATCTGGCTTATATCCAGGCCAGCTTCAACGCACCGCGCCAGGAAGAGTTCGACGCCGAATTCATGAGCCAGCTTTATGCATTGGGGTACGACATGGCGGCCAATGGTTACCCCTGGGATAAGGCGCCGCCGGGTTTCGTTGTCGTGGACGCCGGCAAATAATGATGTGATGCGCCGGCCTGCTTAAACGCAACAAGCACCGCTTGTTCGTCCTCAAACAGAAGAGGCACATGGACCTGCACGGCGCCGCTTGGCGCCGTGCAGGCCGCGACCGGGCCGGCCTCAAGAGTTCCCACTTTAGCTGGCTGGCGGCTTCCGTCCGTGCGCCTCGTCGAGCCGCTGGCGCAGCCGGTTGGCCCAGGCGTCGAACGCGGCTTCGGCATAAGCCCAGGTGCTGTAGGCGCCGGTGTAGGACGAGACGCCTTTCTCCACCCCCGAAACCACGCCCTGACTCAGATCGATGTCGTATTTTTTGCCAATCTCCCGGTCTACGTAGGCCGCCAGCACCTGGTTGGTCCGGCTGTCGAGGAATTCAGCCTCGATGGCGGTTTGACCGAGATAGGGCGTGCCGCCGGCCGCCGCGCCCAGGGCGATGTCCGCCGCCGAACCGAACGGTATCACCAGCGTGGCCACGCTGAATTCGGGTTTGGTGGGAATCAGGTCGGTGATGGCCACCCGCACCCGCAGCACGTCGGGGCCGGCCTGGGTCACGACCGGATAGGTCGGAGCCAGCGCCTTGACGATGGCCTGCTGGAAGTAATCGGTCAGCATTTTCAACTGGGCGGGATCGATGCCCTTATAGTCGGCGTCGTCCTTGAGCCAAATCTGGATGCGATCCAGCATGATCTTATCGTATTTCTTCCAGTCCACACCGGGCTTCAGATAAATCCGGGCGTCGGGATCCAGGGTGTCGGGTTCCAGTTTGGCATAATCGTTGAGAAAGCCGGTCTGCATGGACTTGTCGCCGGCGGGGGTACTGGCGCAGCCGGCGCTCAGGGCGCCACACAGCAGGACTACGGAGAACAAGGGAAAATGGCGCATGGTTTTCTCGGGTTGTTATTCAAGAGGCCACCACAAGGCATATGGGACTTGCGGCAGGCGTGGTGCGATCCGGCCGGACCCCGGACGAGGCGCACGCTCAGCGGTGCGCGGTTAGAGTGTAGGAAAACGCGATGCCCTCCTCAACCGAAGCCGGCGGGTCCATGTCCTGGTTGAAGCGCACAAACACCGCGATGTTGTCGGCGCCTTCGTAAGCGGTGTACGACTGCCACAGTCCCACGGTGTAGGGCAGGCTGCTTTGGATATCCGAGACCAGCAGCGATGCCCGATTGGCGTAATCGACCGACTCGTAGCGGCGATAGTGGCCGGCGTTCCGGTCCGACTGGACCAGGGCGAAATCGGTCGCCGCGCCGAAATCGGTCGCCAGCGGCGGCTCGGCCGGGCTGGCCGGAACGGCGAGCGCCTGCCGCCGCTGCGCCCCGTCCGCGTACCAGGCAACGAACAGATCGGCGTCATGGGCTTCATCGGCCGGGTCTTCCGGCGTGGCATTCTCGTCCTTCCAGAACATCGAACTCAAGCCCAATGGCCCCAGGCTCGGCTCGCTGGCCACCCGCAGCGACAGGCGCGGAAAAATCCTCATGGCGACCCGCAGGCTGCTGGCGTCGCCCGGTTGCAGCGTGGCCGCGAACGCCGTGGTGAAGGCTTCGCATTCCGCCAAGCCCAGCAGCCGGAACGCCTGGTCGTTGATTTTCATCAAATACAGCTTGCGGATCTTGACGAAATCCTCGGTCGGTTCGCCCACGTTGCGCACCCCGAGCCGAAACGAGGTGCCGAACTCCAGCGGCGAGAAGCCGGTCAGCCGGCCATAACCGTTGCCGCCCAGATGGAGCACCTGCGGCCAGCGCTCCGCGCCGCGCTGGCGGACACCGATATCGACCGCGCTGAGATAGCGGGCGGCGGCGGGAACGGGCTCCGGCAGCGGCGGCTGAATGTCGGGATGGCGGTAGTTGAAGTCCGCCGGGCGGTAGGCGACCGGCGCCAGGTCCGCCGGTTCGGGCTGGCGCAGCCGCAGGTCGAGCAGATCTTTCTCGAAGTTGCCGCGTGGGCTGGCCCGCAGCCACCAGACGCTGTCGTCGTAAAAGGGCTTCCCCGTCAGGTTGCCGTATTCGACGAAATCCAGCCCGAGTGGATCGCCGCCCTCGGGGGGATCGAATTCCACCAGGGGCACCGGGATTTGCGGGTCCCAGGGCATTTGGGAACGCTCGAAGGCCTCCCGCGCCAGCGCCGCGAAGGTGCCAGCGGCGGCGGCGTCCATGCAAAGCGCCAGCAGCAACAGCAGGCCTGGGATGAAGGAGCGCGGGTAGGCAGCGGCCCGCCGGGACATGTTGGCGAATCGAAGGTGTTCCAATGCGATGATCATGGCGGTCCGGCGCTCCTGAAGGTGAATCCCGGTCACTATCAAGACACCAGTGCCCTGAATCCTGACTGAATATCCAAAAAATTACCGCGGCCCGACTTCGTGCTCCAGTGTCTCCAGCAGCGCCCGGTACTTCGGTTTGACGTCGGGACCGATGTCTTCCCACTCGACACGCTCGAACGCCGCGACCAGTGTATCCTGGATTTCCGGCGGCAGGATCTGCCTGGCACTGGGGAACAGGATGTGGGTTTCTTCATGAATGTGCTGGCGTCGCATCGCCGTGTATTCGTTCACGGCGGCGATGATCGTTGCCCGCGCCGCGTCGCCGTCGGCCCGCCGGCATCAGCCGATGCATTGTGCCGAATTTTCATTCCGCCGCCACCCACCCGGCGCGGGCACGGGTGGTAAAATCCGCTCTCCACCCACCATCCCCGTTGCCTGAATCCATGTCGGCCACCGTGCAAGCACCCAAAACCTCTCCACCGTTGCAGCCCGTTTTGCCGCCCGACAACCGCCGGCCCCTGGGTTGGGGGCGATTGCACGGCGCCAGCCCCGCCCTGCTGATCGCCGCCACCGCCGCTCGTTATCGCGGCCTGGTGCTGGCTATCGCCCCGGACAGCCAAACCGCGCTGCGGCTGGAAACGGAGCTGCGGGTATTCGGCGGCGCGGAGTTGGACATCCTGGCGTTTCCGGACTGGGAGACACTGCCCTACGACCTGTTTTCGCCGCATCAGGACATCGTGTCGCAGCGGCTGGCAACACTGTACCGACTGCCGCAACGGCGGCGCGGCGTGCTGGTGGTGCCGGTGGCGACGCTGATGCAGCGCTTGGCCCCGCGCGGCTATCTGGACGGCTACGCCCTGTTGCTCAAGGTCGGCGAACGGTTGGATCTGGAGCCGTTCCGCCAGCGGCTGGAGGCGGCCGGCTACCTTTGCGTGTCGCAGGTGGTCGAGCACGGCGAGTTCGCGGTGCGCGGTTCGATCCTCGATCTGTTCCCGATGGGCGGCGAGCGACCCTACCGGATCGAACTGTTCGACGACGAAGTGGAAAGTATCCGCGATTTTGACCCGGACACCCAACTGTCCGTGGCCAAGGCCGAATACATCGAGCTGCTGCCGGCGCGGGAATTTCCCCTGGACAAGGAGAGCGTGACCCGCTTCCGTCAGGCGTATCGCCGTCAGTTCGAGGGCGACCCGCAGCGCGGCGCGATCTATCGCGAGGTGAGCGCCGGCCACGCGCCCGGCGGGATTGAGTATTACCTGCCTCTGTTTTTCGAGCAGACCGCCACGCTGTTCGACTATCTGCCGGAAAATACCCTGGCGATCCGGCTGGAGGGAACGGACCAGGCGCTGGCGGCGTTCCAGGAGCAGCTCATGGAGCGCTACGAACAGCGTCGCCACGATGCGGAACGACCGCTGTTGCCGCCACCGTTGCTGTTCCTGGACGCGGCCCAGGTGGAAAGCGCACTGGCGTGCCGCTTGCGGATCGAGTTGCGGGAGGCGGAAGACGCCGAGGTCAACTACCCGACCGAGCCGCCGCCAGTCCTGCCGTTCGAGCCGCGCGCCCCGCAACCCGGCGCCGCGCTGCACGAGTTTCTGGCTGAATTTCCGGGGCGGGTGCTGGTGGCCGCCGAATCCGCCGGACGGCGTGAGGCGCTGCTGGACACGCTGCGCGGCCATGGCCTGCAACCGGCGGTGTGCGAGGGATGGACGGAGTTCCTGGCGCGAGAGGATCTGCGGCTGGCGCTGGCGGTGGCGCCGCTGGAGCAGGGGCTGCTGCTGACCGAGCCGCCGCTGGCGGTCATCGCCGAGCCGCAGTTGTACGGCGAGCGGGTGCGCCAGCAGCGCCGGCGCGGTCCGAGCCGCGACCCCGACGCCATCATTCGCAACCTCACCGATCTCAACCTTGGCGCGCCCGTCGTTCACGAGGAGCACGGCATCGGCCGCTACGCCGGGCTGGAGCGGCTGGAGGCAGCCGGCATCGACGGCGAATTCGTGGTGGTGGAATACGCCGGCGGCGACCGCCTGTACGTGCCGGTGGCGTCCCTGCACCTGCTCAGCCGCTACACCGGCGCCGCGCCGGAAAACGCGCCGCTGCACCGGCTGGGCAGCGGCCAGTGGGAAAAAGCCCGGCGCAAGGCCGCCGAACAGGTTAGCGACGCGGCGGCGGAACTGCTGGATCTGTATGCTCGCCGCGAGGCCCGGCCCGGCCATGCCTTCGCCCTGCCCGAGGCCGATTACGCCGCCTTCGCCGCCGCCTTCCCGTTCGAGGAAACCCCCGACCAGCAGCTCGCCATCGAGGCGGTGATCGCCGACCTGCGTTCGGGCAAACCCATGGACCGGGTAGTGTGCGGCGACGTCGGTTTCGGCAAGACCGAGGTGGCGATGCGCGCCGCCTTCGTGGCGGTGCAGGACGACCGGCAGGTGGCGGTGCTGGCCCCGACGACCCTGCTGGCCCAACAGCACTATCAAAACTTTCTCGACCGCTTCGCCGACTGGCCGGTGCGGGTCGAACTGCTGTCCCGCTTCCGCTCGACCAAGCAGCAGGCCGAGACGCTGAAAGCGCTGGCCGACGGCGGGGCGGACATCCTGATCGGCACTCACAAGCTGTTGCAGGGCAGTGTGAAATTCAAACAGTTGGGGCTGGTCATCATCGACGAGGAGCACCGCTTCGGGGTGCGGCAGAAGGAGCGGCTGAAGACGCTGCGGGCCGAAGTGGACGTGCTGACCCTGACCGCCACGCCGATTCCCCGCACCCTGAACATGGCGATGGCCGGCTTGCGCGAACTGTCGATCATCGCCACCCCGCCGACCGGGCGACTGGCGGTCAAGACCTTCGTCGGCGAGTGGAACAAGGCAACCATCCAGGAAGCCTGCCAGCGCGAGTTGAAGCGCGGCGGGCAGATTTATTTCCTGCACAACGAGGTGGAGACCATTCAGCGCATGGCCGCGCAGGTGGCGGAACTGGCGCCGTCCGCCCGCATCGCCGTCGCCCACGGCCAGATGCGCGAGCGGGATCTGGAACAGGTGATGCTGGATTTCTATCATCGCCGCTGCAATCTGCTGATCTGCACCACCATCATCGAATCGGGCATCGACGTGCCCAGCGCCAACACCATCGTCATCAACCGCGCCGACAAGCTGGGTTTGGCGCAGTTGCACCAGTTGCGCGGGCGGGTAGGGCGTTCGCACCATCGCGCCTACGCTTACCTCATCGTTCCGCCCCGGAAGGCGATGACGACGGACGCGGTCAAGCGAATCGAAGCCATCGAGTCGCTGGAAGATCTGGGCGCGGGCTTTCTGCTGGCCAGTCACGACCTGGAAATTCGCGGCGCCGGCGAACTGCTGGGCGAGGCGCAAAGCGGCCAGATTCACGAGGTCGGTTTTACCCTGTACATGGACCTGCTGGAGCGGGCGATACAGGCGCTCAAGGCCGGACGGGCGCCGGAGCTGGACCGGCCGCTGGATCACGGTCCCGAGATCGAACTGCAAAGCCCGGCGCTGATCCCCAACGACTATCTGCCCGATGTCCACAGCCGCCTGATTCTGTACAAGCGCATCGCCAGCGCCCGCGACGAGGAGGAATTGCGCGAATTGCAGGTGGAGATGATCGACCGCTTCGGGCTGCTGCCGGCGCCGGTCAAGACGCTGTTCCGGGTGACCGGGCTAAAGCTGCGGGCAACCCCGGTGGGGGTGAAGAAAATCGAGGTGGGACCGAAAGGCGGGCGGATCGTGTTCGGGCCGGAACCGAAGGTGGACTCGGCCAAGCTGGTGCGGCTGATTCAATCGCAGCCCCGGGTTTACAAGCTGGACGGCAGGGACAAGTTGCGCTTCGTTAAGGACCTCCCGGACGCCGAGGCGCGGGCGGCGGCGGTGGAAGGGTTGTTGGCGGAGATCGGCGGATAAGTCCGCGCTGGCCAAGCGCTGCTGAATGCTTTCCATCTGGCCCGCCCCCGAATAATCGATTCTCAATCCTCAAGAGAGTAGCCGTGGCCGATTATCTCGATATCTCGCTGACGATTTCCCCGGACCTGCCCCATTGGCCCGGAAGCCCGTCCATTGAATTAAGCCGCCGCCGCGACATGGATCGAGGCGATCCCGTCAACGACAGTACCCTGGTCTGCGGCGTTCATACCGGCACCCATGTCGATGCGCCCCTGCATTTTCTGGCCGACGGCGCGGATGTCACCCATCTGTCGCTGGAGGCGCTGATCGGTCCGGCGGTCGTGGCCGAACTGCCCGACGTGGATGTCATCACCGCTCGCGACCTGGAAGCACTGAACCTGCCCGCCGCTACCCGGCGCCTGCTGCTGCGCACCCGCAATTCCGAGATCTGGCAGCGGGGAGACCGCGAGTTCCACACCGACTTCGTGGCCCTGACCGTCGATGCCGCTCATTGGGTTGTAGAGCGGAGTATCCGCCTGATCGGCGTCGATTACCTGTCGGTTCAGATTTTCCGCGGCGATCCGGAAACCCACATGGCCCTGCTGCGCGCCAAGATCGTGATCGTGGAAGGTTTGAATCTGGCTCAGGTCGCGCCGGGAAACTACGAGTTGATTTGCCTGCCGCTCAAGCTGGCCGGCGCCGAAGGCGCACCCGCGCGGGCGGTGCTCAGGAAACTGCCGGGATGAGCGCCGATAGTGGGTATTGTGCGCGGCAATCCGCGGGTCTTGCACCACGAAACCGCGATGTAATGCCGCGGCGCTTGTATACCTGGATCGCACCGTCTCCGGTGCAAGTAATTGATGCTTGGTGGCTATGGGTGGACTCGAACCACCGACACCGGCATTATGAGTGCCGTGCTCTAACCGGCTGAGCTACATAGCCATTGCGAAGAGAATTTAAATGCGGGCCGATGATTATCCGGGCTCGAAACAATAGTGTCAATAGCGGGGGTTGTACCCAACGTCCGGGTAGCCGGAGGCGCGTCCGAATCTCTTGCGCTACCGAGCAGGAAATTATCCGGAACGGAACAGGACACCGTAACCGCTCCGCGCGAAAAGACCGGAACTACCCGAACGGTTGAGACGGACCCGGGCAATGAATCCCCTCTTGCGTCCGGGTATACTTAGCAGCCATTCATTCCCATCAAGAAACACCTTGGGGACGGCCTACCGTCCCCTTCGGATTTTGGAGGCGCTCGTGCGCGATGTCTCAACCTTCCAGGGGTTGATCCTGGCTCTGCAAGATTACTGGGCCCGCCAAGGCTGCGTGCTGCTGCAACCCTACGACATGGAGGTGGGCGCGGGAACTTTCCACCCCGCCACTTTCCTGCGCGCCATCGGCCCCGAACCATGGAGCGCCGCCTACGTGCAGCCTTCCCGCCGGCCCACCGACGGCCGCTACGGCGAAAACCCCAACCGCCTGCAGCACTATTACCAGTATCAGGTGGTCATCAAACCTTCGCCGCTCGATTTGCAGGATCTGTATCTCGGTTCACTGGAGCATCTCGGCCTCGACCCCCTGATTCACGACATCCGCTTCGTCGAGGACAACTGGGAATCCCCCACACTGGGCGCCTGGGGACTGGGCTGGGAGGTCTGGCTGAACGGCATGGAAATCACCCAGTTCACCTATTTCCAGCAGGTCGGCGGGCTGGATTGCAAACCGGTCACCGGTGAAATCACCTACGGCCTGGAACGCATCGCCATGTACCTGCAAGGCGTGGAAAGCGTCTACGATCTGGTCTGGACCGACGGGCCGTTGGGCCGAGTCAGCTACGGCGACGTGTTCCACCAGAACGAGGTGGAAATGTCCACCTACAACTTCGAGCACGCCGACACGACCGCGCTGTTTGTCTGGTTCGATACCTGCGAGTCGGAAAGCAAGCGCTTGATTGAACTTGGCCTGCCTCTGCCCGCCTACGAAATGACGCTGAAAGCCTCCCACACCTTCAACCTGCTCGACGCCCGCAAGGCCATCTCCGTCACCGAGCGCCAGCGCTACATCCTGCGGGTCCGCGCCCTGGCGCGAGCGGTGGCCCATGCCTACCATGATACCCGCGCCGCGCTGGGCTTCCCCATGTGTGCCCGCGCCGCCGCCCGCCTGGAGGTGGCTCATGGCTGATACCCGCGACCTGCTGATCGAAATCGGCACCGAGGAACTGCCGCCCAAGGCGCTATCCAACCTGTCCCTGGCGTTCGAGCGAAGCATCGCCGACGGTCTGGAAAAAGCCGGCCTGGCCGGCGGTGCGATTCGCCGCTTCGCCACGCCGCGCCGCCTGGCGGTGCGGATCGATCAGCTACCCACGCGGCAACCCGACCGCCAGCTCGAACGACGTGGCCCGGCGCTGGGCGCCGCCTTCGGTCCGGACGGCCAACCCACCAAGGCCGCCGAGGGTTTCGCCCGCTCCTGCGGCGTGACCGTCGCCGAACTGCAACGGCAGGAAACCGACAAGGGCGCATGGCTGGTGCAGGTCAGCACCGAGCCGGGCGCACCGACCGCCGATCTGATTCCACCCATCGTCGAGGCCGCGCTCGCGGCCCTGCCCATCCCCAAGCGGATGCGCTGGGGCGATCGCGACGATGAATTCGTGCGGCCGGTGCATTGGGTGGTGCTGCTGTTCGGCGCCGAGGTGATCCCCGCGACGATCATGGGTGTCCGTACCGGCCGGGAGAGCCGTGGCCATCGCTTCCACCACCCGCAACCGATCCAGTTGACCGCGCCCGCCGACTATGCCCGGCAACTGGCCGACGAGGGCAAGGTGATCGTCGACTTCGACCAGCGTCGCGACGTGGTCCGCACCCGCGCCGAGGCGGTGGCGACCGAACTGAAGGGCGTGGCGGTCATCAAGCCCGAGCTGCTGGACGAGGTCACGGCGCTGGTCGAATGGCCGGTGGCGCTGGCCGGCAATTTCGAGCGGCGTTTTTTGGACGTGCCGGCCGAGGCATTGATCAGCACCATGCAAGACAACCAGCGTTACTTTCCGGTGGTGGACGCGCATGGCCGACTGCTGCCGCATTTCATCACGCTGGCCAACCTGGAAAGCCGCGATCCCGCTCAGGTGCGGGCCGGCAACGAACGGGTGATCCGCCCACGCTTCAGCGACGCCGAGTTTTTCTGGAATCAGGATCGCGGCAAACCGCTGGCGGCCCGGCTGGATCTATTGAAGCATGTGGTGTTCCAGCAGCGGCTCGGCGCCGTGGCCGACAAGAGCGCGCGGGTGGCGACACTGGCGCGCTTCATCGCCGAACAAAGACACGGTAACGCGGACTGGGCCGAACGGGCGGCGCGACTGGCCAAGTGCGATTTGATGACCCAGATGGTGCAGGAATTTCCGGAATTGCAGGGCATCATGGGCCGTTACTACGCACGCCACGATGGGGAAGCGCCCGAAGTGGCCCAAGCCCTGGAGGAACAGTATCTACCGCGCTTCGCCGGCGACCGGCTGCCAGCGACCGCCACCGGCCAGAACCTGGCGCTGGCCGACCGCCTGGACACGCTGCTCGGCATCTTCGCCATCGGCCAGGCCCCATCGGGCGCCAAGGACCCGTTCGCGCTGCGCCGCGCCGCGCTGGGAGTGCTGCGTATCCTGATCGAGGGCGAACTGGATCTCAACCTGCTGGCTTTGTTGGAGCGCGCCGCCAGCCAGTTCGAACCGGCCATTCGAGCCAACAACGCGGTGGAAGCGGTTTTTGACTTCATCGTGGAGCGGCTGCGCGGTTACTACCTGGATCAGGGCATGCGCCCGGATACTTTCGAGGCGGTGCTGGAATGCCGCCCGCACCGGCCGCTGGATTTCGACCGGCGGGCGCGGGCGGTCGGCGCCTTCCGCGACCGGCCGGAAGCAGCCAGCCTGGCCGCCGCCAACAAGCGTATCCGCAACATCCTCAGAAGGGTGGATACGGTGCTGCCGTTTGAGGTGCGGCCCGACCTGCTGACCGAAGAAGCGGAACAGGCGCTGGCGGGGCGCTTGGTGGAACTGTCCTCCGAGGCGATCCCGCTGATGGAAGCCGGTCTGTACGGCGAGGCGCTGAACCGGCTGGCCAGCCTGCGCGAACCGGTGGATGCCTTTTTCGATCAAGTGCTGGTGATGGCCGAGGACCCGGCCGTCCGCAACAACCGCATCGCCCTGCTGAACGAATTGGGCAGCCTGTTTCTGCGTGTGGCGGATTTCTCGCGGTTGCAGGATTGAAGAAGAATGGAAATCGGCGGCGACAAACAACGATATTGGGCGGGCTCTTTTCCATCAAGGCCCGGAAACCGGCGAGGTTTCATGTGAAACAGAACCCGATGGCGGAAGTGGTTGGAATGACCGGAATGAGAGCCGAATCATTGTTTCACATGAAACAACGTCCGGTGGCGCTACCCGGGGTCAATGTAGCCGATCGCATGGTTTCACGTGAAACATACTCACTGGCTGGCGCGGGTGAAAAAGCACGACCCACCATGAAGCTGATCATTCTGGATCGCGACGGCGTCATCAACGAAGATTCCGATGCCTACATCAAATCGCCGGAGGAATGGAACCCGATTCCCGGCAGCATGGAGGCGATCACTCGGCTGAATCACGCCGGCTATCGCGTGGTGATCGCCACCAATCAATCCGGGGTCGGGCGCGGGTTGCTGGACCTGGAAACCCTCAACCAGATCCATCGAAAAATGCATCGGATGGTGCAGGAAGTCGGTGGCTTGATCGAGGCGATTTTCTTCTGTCCTGACGTGGATGAAGCCAACCCCTTTCGCAAACCCAACCCCGGCATGTTGCTGGAGATCGGCCGGCGGCTGAAATGCAGCCTGCAAGGGGCGCCGGTGGTGGGCGACAGCGTGCGCGACATCCGGGCGGCGCGAGCGGCCAATGCCTGGCCACTGCTGGTGCGGACCGGCAAAGGCGCCCGGACCCTGGAACGCGACGCGGAAAGCTGCGCCAACGTACTGGTGTTCGACGATCTGGCCACGGTGGCCGAGTATCTGACGACTGACCATGAATGACCTCCGATCCGATTCGCTGCCCGCGCGCGCGATGGCCAACCCTCCGCTGATCCATTTATGGATGCGCTCGCTGCTCTTTTCGCTCGGCATGCTGCTTTCGACCGGGGTGTGCGGGCTGGCGATCGTCCTCGGCTTTGCCTTGCCTTTCACCCGGCGCTACCGTCTGTCGCAGTCCTGGAGTCGCTTCAACATCTGGTGGTTGCGGGTCACCTGCCGGATCGATTGCCAGGTGAGCGGAACCGAGCATATTCCCGATCGCCCGGTCATCGTGATGGCCAAGCACCAGTCCACCTGGGAAACGCTGTTCCTGCAACAGTACCTGCCACCGATAGCGTGGGTGATCAAGCGCGAACTGCTGTGGCTGCCGTTTTTTGGCTGGGCGCTGAAATTGTTGCGCCCAATCGCCATCGACCGTCGGGCCGGCACTTCGGCGGTCAAGCAGGTGATCCGGCAGGGTATCGCACACTTGCGGCAAGGCCAGTGGGTCCTGGTCTTTCCCGAGGGTACGCGCACCGCCCCTGGTACCCGCAAACGCTATGGCATGGGCGGTGCGGTGCTGGCCGCGCACAGCCGCTGCCCGATCCTGCCGGTGGCCCACAATGCTGGAGAATTCTGGCCACGACGTGGCTTTCTCAAGCGCCCGGGCACCATACAGGTGGTGTTCGGCCCCCTGATCGCCAGCGAGGGCCGTTCGCCGCAGGAACTCAACTGGATGACCGAAACCTGGGTCGAAACCACCATGACGCGCATCGGGCGAACAGCGCATGCATCGCGGCCGGCCGGTGAGTGACCAACCTAAAAGAGCAATTTGCCATGGCCTTCACTAACAGCCGACATACCGTCAAGCGCTTTGACTCGGAAATCGACAGCCTGATCGCACAGGTTCTGGAAATGGGGCGGGCCGCCGGGCAACAGGTCGAGCAGGCGGTCACCGCATTCAGGGCCGGCGATATCGAACTGGCGCAAGCGGTCGTGACCGGAGACGACGTTCTCAACCGCCGCGATCTCGACATCGATCGGGCCTGTATCCGCCTGTTGGCCCGCCGTCAGCCGGTCAGCACCGACATGCGTCTGGTGATGTCGTTGCACAAGGCCGTCGCCGATTTGGAACGGGTCGGCGACGAAGCCAAGAGCATCGCCGAGAAGGCGCTGGCGATTCAGGCGCGCGGCTGCGAATTGCATCAAGGCGTTGCGCACGACATGGACCGCCTGGCCCAGGTCGCCATCCAGCGGTTCGTGGCGGCGCGGGACGCACTGGCCCAGTTGAACATCGAGCAGGCCTGGTGGCTGGTGCGTCAGGAGGAAGATCCGGTGGAGGAGGCGTTTCAGGACAGCCTGCGTTCGCTCAGCGTGCTCTCGTTGGAGGGCGGGCCAACGGTGGCGACGATCATCGACGTGGTGCTGGCGTTCAAGGCCCTCAAACGGGTCGCCGACCACGCCGACAATCTGGCCGAATACGTGATCTATATCGTCGAGGGGAAGGATGTTCGACACCGCGGCTGAGCGAGGATGATATGCCCAGCACGGCTTCCCTGCCCGGTCTACAGTCCGCCACGGGCGCCCAGGGCCGCGGTCAGCACGACCAGCACCCCCAGTAGCAGGTTAGTCCACAACAGCCGGCGCGCCCACTCCAGCCGGCGACCGGCCACGGCCCAGTCGCCAGCGGCGACTGCCTGCCGCAACGGCAGGAACACCGCTAGAAACAGCGTCAGGTAAATCAATACCATCGCGATCCCGACGCCGGTCATCAGATGAATATGCCAACCCAGGCGCGCCATGCCGCCGTAACCGGCGATCAGCCAGAAGCCGGTCAGCGGCAGGATAACGACCGCGGCCCAGACCAGCCAGAAGAAGCGACCGAGCACCGCCGTCAGGAAGGCGATCCGCCGGGGCGGTTCCAACTGCGCCACCGCCACCGGCCGCAGCACCAGTTGAGCAAAGATCATGCCGCCGACCCAGACGACGGCAAACAAAACGTGCAAGGCGTAGGCGAAAGCCATGGTATTCAGTCTCCGGTCGGGAACGAGCTTGGAAGCCGTTCCTTGTTCTGATGCCGCAACTCGCCGTCCAGTTCGGCCAATCGTTGCGGCGTTCCGATGTCCCGCCAGCCACCGCGATAATGCTCGCCGGTCACCCGCCCGGCCGCCATCGCCCGCCGCAGCAGTGGACCCAGCGGAAAGCGGCCTGGCGCGCAGCCGGCAAACAGTTCCGGTCGCAACACGCTGATCCCGCTGAACGTCAGCCGCGCCGCGCCGGTCTCCCCCACCTGTCCGTTCCGCAGGACAAAGTCGCCCGCGGGATGATGCGATGGATTTTCGACCAGCACCAGGTGCGCCAGCCCAACGGGCGCGGTTGGCGGGCGGGCGAAAGGATAATCGGTCCACACATCGCCGTTGACCACCAGGAACGGCTCCGAACCCAGCAGTGGCAGGGCCTGGAAGATACCGCCACCGGTTTCCAGCGCCTCGGGCGGTTCCGGGGAATAGACGATGCGCAATCCCCATGTCCCGCCGTCACCCAGCGCCGCCGCCAGTTGCGCGCCCAAATGGCCGGTGTTGATGACCAGCTCGGTGATGCCCGCCGCCCGCAGCGCGGTCATTTGGTGGACGATCAACGGTCGGCCGGCGACCGGCAGCAGCGGTTTGGGCGTGTGATCGGTCAGCGGTCGCATCCGTTCGCCGCGCCCGGCGGCGAGAATCATCGCCTTCAAGGCGCGGGCTCCCAGCGATCCACCCGCCGCGCCCGCAGCAACTCGCGCAAACCGGCCAGTTCGGCGTAGCGGTCCGCCACCTCCAGCACATAGCCCAGGGTCCGGGGAATGTCGCGCAGATAGCCGGCCTTGCCGTCGCGCAGGTTCAGGCGGGCAAAGATGCCGATGGCCTTGAGATGGCGCTGCACGCCCATCAGATCGAACCAGCGCAGGAACTGCCCGGCGTCGTCCAGCCCGCTCATGCCCAGCGTCCGCAGCCGCGCCCGGTAATCCAGCACCCAGCGTTCGACCTGCTCGCGCGGCCAGGCGATATAGCAGTCGCGCAGCAGCGAAACCAGATCGTAGGTCACCGCGCCCACCACCGCGTCCTGAAAGTCCAACACGCCGGGGTTGGCCGGATCGGTGACCATCAGGTTGCGGGAATGGTAATCGCGATGGACCCACACCCGCGGCTGCTCCAGGGCATTGTCGGCCAGCAGGGCGAAGGTTCGAACCAGTGTTTGCCGTTCGTCCGCTTGCAAATCCAGGCCAAGCAGTCGCTCCAGAAACCAGTCGTGGAACAGATCCATTTCCCGGTGCAGCAGCGCCGAGTCATAGAGCGGCAACAGCGGCGCGTTGGGATCGCCACCGGTTTGCAGGCGCGCCAGTGCCGCCAGCGCGTCGTCGTACAGCCCGGACACACTGCTCTGGTTGAGTTCCGCCAGGTACTGGCGGCTGCCAAGATCGGTCAACAGCAACAGTCCCTGGTCGAGATCGCCGGCCAGCACTTCGGGCACGTTCAAGCCTAGACCGCGCATGGCCTGGCCGATGGCGACGAACGGCCGGCAGTCCTCCTGGTCCGGCGGGGCGTCCATTACGATTCGGGTCTGGCCGTCGTACCAGACCCGAAAATAACGGCGGAAGCTGGCATCGCTGGACGCCGGCGCCATGCGGTCCGGCGCCGCCGGCAGGACGGTGTTCAGCCATTCCAGCAACAGGTGTTCACGGTCGCTCAAGCAAGTTTGCTCCATCTGGGTGAGATTGCAGCCATGGTCAATCTATGCGATGTTAGGGCACTTTAATCGACACGTAAAATCCTGCTCCGTGACGCCGTTTTTCCGAGTGCTGGCGACCGGCGCCGTGCTGGCTGTACTGCCGCTGGCCGACGTCCAGGCGCAATCCACCTTCAATCCCTGGCTCCAGTGCGAAGCCGACGAACTGGCTCAAGAGATCGTGCCGGCCGCTCCGAACGCGCCGCCGCCGGGCGATCTGCCGGTGCGGGCCGAAGCCGGCTGGATCGAATCTTCCTCGACCCGGTCCGTGTTGGAAGGCGGCGTCAACCTGTCCCGCGGCGACCAGCGCTTGCGCGCCGACCGGATGACCTTGGAGCGCCCGGCCAACCGGGTGCTGATCGAGGGTGGATTTACCTACGGCGATCCCAACCAGGCCCTGCGCGGCACGCAGGCGGAGGTGGATCTGAACGCCGAGACCGGCTGGTTCAAGGACACGGACTACTATCTGCCGGAGCGCAACGCCCAGGGTTACGCCGAGGTGGTGAAAGTGAACCGTCCCCAACAGAGCAGCCAACTGGAAGACGCCACCTATTCAACCTGCCCGCGCGGCCGGGAAGCGTGGGAGTTGCGGGCGCGGCGGCTCAACCTGAACGCGGCGAGCGGTCGCGGCACGGCCCGCAATATCGTGCTGGCGTTCAAGGACACGCCGGTGTTCTATTTTCCGTACCTGTCGTTTCCCATCACCGACGAGCGACAGTCCGGGTTCCTGTTTCCGCGCCAAGGCTACGACAGCAAGACCGGCCTCGACCTCTCGGTTCCCTATTACTGGAACATCGCGCCGGACCGCGATATGACCTTCACTCCACGGCTGATGTCCGCGCGCGGTCTGCTGCTGGGCGCGGAATACCGCTATCTGAACCCCAACCGGCGGGGTGAAATCGACGCCGAGTACATCCCCTACGACCGTCGTTACGGCGACGCCCGCGGCTCCTTCAATATCGTCGACCGCGCCACGCCGCTGCCCAACCTCTATACCAACCTGCGGTTCGAATACGTTTCCGACGACAGCTACATCCGGGATTTAAGCAACAACCTGGATTTTCTGACGGTCAACTACCTGGAACGGTATCTGGACGTGCGCTACCAGGGCGACTGGTGGCGGGCGCTGGCGCGGGTACAGAACTACCAAATTTTGAATCCAGTGCTGTTCGACCTGACCGGCGACCCCTACGAGCGTCTGCCGCAACTGGTGTTCGACGGCGCCTGGCCGACCGGGGCTGGCGGCTTCAACTACCGTTTGCACGGCGAAATAGTGCGCTTCCAGCAATCCGACTCCGAAGCGGTGACCGGCGCCCGCATGGACCTGTGGCCGACCGTGGGCTGGACGCTGGAAAAACCCTGGGGATACCTGAAGCCCCAGGCGGGATTTCGCTACACCGGCTACCAGCTCGACAACATCGCTCCGGACGCCAACGACGCGCCCTCGCGCGCCGCCCCGGTGCTCGGCCTGGACAGCGGCCTGATCTTCGAGCGGCCCTTGCAGGCCGACTGGCTGGGGGTGACGGCCGGGACGCAGACGCTGGAACCGCGCCTGTTCTACCTGTATGTCCCCTATCGCGACCAGAACGACATCCCCATTTTCGACAGCGACCGGATGGATCGTGATTTCGACTGGCTGTTCCGGCAAAACCGTTTCACTGGCGCCGACCGGCTGGGCGACGCCAACCAGTTGACCGCCGCGCTGACCTCCCGGCTGATCGACGGACCGAGCGGTCGCGAGCGCTTGCGCGCCAGCATCGGTCAGATCCAGTATTTCGAGGATCGCCGGGTGAACCTGAATCCCGAGCTTCCTCCGCAAACCGCGGCCAATTCGGGGCTGATCGCCCAAGGGGCGCTGAACCTGTCGTCCCGCTGGGCGGTGCAGGGCGGTTTGCAACTGGAGCCGGACAACAGCGACCTGCTGCGCACCGCGCTCGACCTGCGCTACTACGACAATCCCCGGCGGTTCGTCAACCTGTCCTACCTGCGGGACCGCGACCCGTCCGACCTCGGGTTGAGCGATCAAATCCACTCGGTGGATGCATCGCTGGTGTGGCCGCTAAACTCGCAATTGCGGGTGCTGGCCCGCTGGAATCAGGCCCTGAACATCGACCGCAATCTGGAAACCCTGGCCGGACTGGAATACGAGGATTGCTGCTGGGCGCTGCGCGCGGTCGCGCGCCAGTACCGCGACAGCCCGCTGGAAGTCGATGCGCAAACCGGCTTTTACCTGGAACTGGAGCTGAAGGGGCTGTCCCGGCTGGGCGGCGGTCTGGAGACCGTGCTGCAAAGTTCCATCCTCGGCTATCAACCAATCCGTTACTAGCATTTATTCCGATGACACGCATGAACAAACGCTTGCTTTCTCTCCTGCTGTACCTGCCGCTGGTCGTTCTGCCGGCCACTGGCCAAACCCAACTGGTGTTCGGTCCCGGACCCGAAGGATCGGGCAGCGCGCTGGATGCCATCGCGGCGGTGGTCAACGACGACGTCATCACCCGCCGGGAACTGGAGGCGGCGACGGCCCTGATCAAAATCCAGTTGCGACAGCAGAAGGTGCCGATCCCGCCCGATCCGGTGCTGGAAAGTCAGGTGCTGGAGCGATTGATTCTGGCCCAACTGCAACTGCGCGCCGCCGAGCGCAACGGCATCACCGTGGACGACGCCACCTTGAACACGGCCATCGAAACCCTGGCCCGGCGCAACAACATGAATCTGACGCAATTGCGGCAAATGGTCGAGAAAGATGGCGTCGATTTCGCCAAGTTCCGCGATGACGTGCGCCGGGAAATCATGGCGGCGCGGCTGCGCCAGAAGCTGGTGGACAGTCAGATCCAGGTTTCCGATCAGGATGTGGACAGCCTGCAAGCCCAGTTGGCCAGCGGCGGCGGTTTTGGCGGCGGCAACAACGCCGGCGGCAACAACGGCGTCGGTAACAGCGCCGGCGGCGGCGAACGTGAATATCACCTGGCCCAGATTCTGATCGCACTGCCGGAAAGCGCGTCGCCGCAGCAGGTCGAAGCCGCAAAGCGCGAGGCCGACAGGGTGCTGGCCCGCCTGCGGCAGGGCGCGGATTTCCGCCAGGTGGCGGTAAGCGTTTCCGCCGGCCGACAGGCGCTGGAAGGCGGCGATCTGGGTTGGCGGCGCGCCGATCAGTTGCCCACCCTGTTCGCCGATGTGGTCCCGAGATTGCGGCCCGGACAGCTTAGCGAGCTGATCCGCAGTCCCAGCGGGTTTCACATTATCAAGCTGCTGGAAGTCAGGGGCGGTGGCGGCGAAGCGCGTTCGCCCGCCGCGCCCTCCAACCTGGTGACGCAGACCCGCGCTCGCCACATTCTGCTTAAAACCTCGCCGCAACTGTCCGACGACGAAGCCCGCCAGCGCTTGGCGCAACTGCGCCAGCGCATTCAGAACGGCGAGGATTTCGCGGAGGTGGCCCGCGCCAATTCCGAGGATACCGCTTCCGGCGGGCGCGGTGGCGATCTGGGCTGGGTGATGCCGGGCATGTTGGTGCCGCAGTTCGAGCAGGCGATGAACGAGCAACAGCCCGAGGAAATCAGTGCGCCGTTCAAGACGCCGTTCGGCTGGCATATCGTTCAGGTGCAGGAACGGCGTCAGGCCCAGGCTTCGACCGAAACCGAACGCGCCCGGGTGCGCGAGGCGTTGCTGCGGCGACGCGCCGACGAGGAGTGGGATCTGACCTTGCGCCGGTTGCGCGAGGAAGCCTACGTGGAGATCCGCCTGCCGACGGCGACGGCGGCGTCCGAGGAGAAATCGGCCCCGCCAGCGCAATGAGCGCCGCTTTGGCGCACCGCCCCCGCAAGCGCTTCGGCCAGCATTTCCTGCGCGACCCCGGCGTGCTCGAACGCATCGTCGCGGCGATCCGGCCAGCGCCGGGCGACCACTTGGTGGAAATTGGCCCCGGCCTGGGGGCGCTGACCCGCCCATTGCTGGCGGCCGCCGGCGAGTTGGATGCGGTGGAACTGGACCGCGATCTGCTGGAACCGCTGCGGGATTATTGCGCGGGTGTCGGCACGCTGCGGATTCATCACGCCGACGCGCTGAAGTTCGATTTCGCCGCGCTGCGCGGGACCGGTCCCCGCTTGCGGGTGGCCGGCAACCTGCCCTACAACATTTCCACTCCCCTGCTTTTCCATCTGCTGGATCAGTCCAGCCATCTGCGCGACCTGCACTTCATGCTGCAACAGGACGTGGTGGAGCGGATGGCGGCCGGTCCGGGCGAGGATGCTTACGGCCGGCTGTCGGTGATGCTGCAATACCGCTGCCGGGTCGAGCCGCTGTTCACGGTTGGACCGGAGGCGTTCCGGCCACCGCCCAAAGTCCGGTCGGCGGTGGTGCGCTTGGTTCCACGTGAAACATCGCCCGTCGTGGTGCGGGACGAGCGACTATTCGCCGAGGTGGTGCGGCGGGCGTTCGCCCAGCGCCGGAAGACCCTGCGCAACGCCTTGCGCGGCTGGCTGGACATTGCCCAGATCGAGGCGGCGGGCGTCGATCCCACTGCCCGGCCGGAAACGCTGGACCTGGCGGCGTTCGCGGCGTTGAGCGAAGTCGCTCCCTGAAGCCGCTCCAGCGGGCAAAATTCATGGGGATCGTTTGTTGGGCTCAGCAAGCCCTCCGGCTCGGCCACGGTGCGCGCCGAGGCGTTTGGATGAGGATTGAGCGGCCCTTGCGGATAATCTCGATCAGCACGCGGCTTCCTGATAAAGATACTTCCGAAAGCTGCTGAACACCTTGCCGATCTCATCCGGCCGACCAAGATCGGCCACGGCATCCACAAGCGAGTCGTGGTACTTCAGGCGCAACAGCGGCGTCAGCTTGGCCGGATCGAGTTCTTCCACGCCGACATTGACGAATGGGAGAGCACGAAGTCGAGGAAGACCTGTTCTGTGAAGTAGGGAAACAGCTTGCGGTCCACGAAATCGCGCGGATCGTCGCCGGTCAGCCGAATTTGCATAATTCCTCTATTGCTGGATGGATTTTGTCGGACAATACCGTTTTCCCCCGGATTGTCATTTCATGCTTTGGATCGCCCCCTCCGAAAAAGACACCGCCACCACCTCGCTCGAAAAGCGCCTGTGGGATGCCGCCGACCAGTTCCGCGCCAATTCCGGCCTCAAGGCGCAGGAATACTCCGGCCCCATCCTTGGCCTGATCTTCCTGCGCTTTGCCGAGGTGCGCTTTGCCGTCCAGCGCGCCAAGCTCGAAGCCGCCAGCGCGTCATCCCGGCGCGGCAGCCGGGTCGATGAACCCGCCGCCTACCACGCCGAAGGCATCCTCTACCTCGCCCCCGAGGCGCGCTTCGACTACCCTGCTGACGCTGCCCGAGGTGGCCGACATCGGCGCCAAGGTCAACGCCGCGATGCGCGAGATCGAGAAGCACAACCCGCAGCTCGCCGGCGTGCTGCCCAAGACCTACAACCTGTTCACCAGCACCCTGCTCAAGGAACTGCTGAAGAAGGTCTCCGAGATTCCGGCCACGCGTCGATTACGACGCCTTCGGCCGCATCTACGAATACTTCCTCGGCGAGTTCGCCTGCACCGAGGGCCAGAAGGGCGGCGAGTTCTACACGCCGAGCAGCATCGTCAAGCTGCTGGCCGAAGTCATCGAACCCTTCCACGGCCGCATCCTCGACCCCGCCTGCGGCTCCGGCGGCATGTTCGTGCAGTCGGCGCGCTTCGTCGCCGAGCACCAGAAGAACCCCGCCGCCGAACTCGCCATCTGCGGCGTCGAAAAGACCGACGAAACCGGCCGCCTGTGCCGCCTCAACCTCGCCGTGCATGGGCTGGAAGGCGACATCCACCACGGCGGCAACGTCAACAGCTACTACGACGACCCGCACACCGCCACCGGCCAGTTCGACTTCGTCCTCGCCAATCCGCCCTTCAACGTCAATGCGGTGGACAAGGAACGGCTGAAGGACATGGTCGGCGCCGGCCGCCGCTTCCCCTTCGGCCTGCCGCGCACCGACAACGCCAACTACCTGTGGATTCAGCTCTTCTACTCGGCGCTCAACGCCACCGGCCGCGCCGGCTTCGTCATGGCCAACTCGGCCTCCGATGCCCGCTCGTCCGAGCAGGAACTGCGGCAGAAGCTGATCGAAGCGCGGGCGGTGGATGTGATGGTCGCCGTCGGCCCCAACATGTTCTACACCGTCACGCTGCCCTGCACGCTGTGGTTCTTCGACAAGGGCAAGGCCAAGACGCAGCGTGCCGACACCGTGCTGTTCATCGACGCTCGCCACATCTACCGGCAGGTGGATCGCGCCCACCGCGACTGGACACCGGCGCAGATCGGCTTCATCGCCAATCTGGTGCGCCTCTATCGCGGCGAGGCGCTCGACCCCACAGTCGGCGGCGAGCGAGACGGCGGCCAAGCTCAAGGAAGTCTTCGGCGACACGCCCGCCTATGCCGACGTGCCCGGCCTGTGCAAGGCGGCGACGCTGGCCGAGATCGAAGCCCAGGGCTGGTCGCTCAACCCCGGCCGCTACGTCGGCGTCGCGCCGGGCGAGGATGTCAGCGACGAGGACTTCAAGGAACAGCTCGAAACGCTGAACGAGGAACTGGAATCGCTGAACGCCCAGGCGCGGGAACTGGAGCAGACCATCGCCGCGAATGTGGCGGGGATTTTGGGGGCGTGAGGATGGCAGTGGCTGACTGGAAACCCGTGAAGCTGGACGAACTCGGCTTCGTTGGCCGTGGTAAGTCTCGACATCGACCGCGAAACGCTGCTTTCCTTTACGGCGGGCTCTATCCATTCTTCCAAACGGGCGACATCAAGGCCGCCAATTTTTATCTCACCTAGGACAGCAATTCTCATTTTGGCGATGACTCGCTAGAGTAGCCGCCTCCCTTGACTGGAAGTACCTTGATGAGCGTACCGTTTGGTCGCACCGTCCTGACGTTGGACGACATTACGAAACAAATCCGCCGGACCTTCGAGCAGTTTACCGATCCGCGCCGGGGGAAGAACACCCGTTACACGCTGGTGGACGCGGGGTTGAGCGCCTTCTCGGTGTTCTTCATGCAGAGTCCGTCGTTTTTGGAATACCAGCGCAGCCTGGACCAGCGGGTGGGTAAAAATAACGCGCAGACCCTGTTTGGGGTCCATCAAATCCCGTCGGACAATCAGATTCGCCACTTGCTGGACGCCACCGAACCGGGGCAGGTAACACCGTTGTTTTCCTTTCTGTTCCAGGCGTTGCATCAGGCGGGCGTGGTGGACACTTATCGTTCGGTGAACCAGACCCTGCTGCTGGCCTTCGATGGGGTGCAGTATTTTTCCTCGGCCGCGGTTCATTGCCCGCAGTGCGCGGTCCGGCAGCACCCCAACGGCGCGGTGACCTATAGCCATACCGCCCTGACCCCCGTCCTGGTGAAGCCGGGGCTGGACAAAGTCATTCCGCTGGCGCCGGAATTCGTCCGTCCGCAGGACGGCGCGGAGAAGCAAGACTGCGAACTCAACGCCGCCAAGCGCTGGCTGGCCGCATGGGGGGATGACTATAGCCCGTTGAAGATCACCCTCCTGGGCGACGATTTGTACTGCCACGAACCGTTCTGCCGCGAGGCGGTGAACCGGGGCCTTGACTTCATCCTGGTGTGCAAACCCGATTCCCATGCCATCGTCGCTGAGTGGTTGGCGTTTCTGGAGCGGGGCGGCGCCGTCAAAACCGTAGTCCGCCGGCGGTGGACCGGCCAACGGCGCGAGATCGACACCTATCGCTATGTGCAAGCGATTCCCCTGCGCGATGGGGAGGATGCCCTGTTGGTCAACTGGTGTGAGCTCACCACCACCGATGAAAACGGCAACGTGTTGTATCACAACAGCTTTGCCACGTCCTTGGCACTCGATGACCGCCAGGTGCCCGAGGTCGTCGCGGCCGGGCGCAGCCGGTGGAAAATCGAAAATGAAAACAACAACACCTTAAAAACCAAAGGCTATCACTTCGAGCACAACTACGGCCACGGCCAGCGGCATTTGTCGTCGGTGTTGGCCAGCCTCATCATCCTGGCCTTTCTGGTCCATACCGTGCTGGAGTGGATGGACGACCAATACCAATTGCTGCGCCGGAAACTGCCCTCCCGACAACGCTTGTTCGGTGATATCCGCACCTTGACCAGTTACCTGTGTTTCGAAAGCTGGGTTGAAGGCGTGATGCTGCGCTTCGCCAGCAAATTCGCGGTTCAGCCAGCGGAACGAAGATTCGCCACACCGCGCCGTCGCGCATTGCTGCCCCGGTTCGGTGGCGTCCAGCAAGTGGCGAATCTGATTGTCCGACGGGATTTGATGGACCCCAAACAGGGTCTGCGCGTTATTTTTACCCACCCGCTGGTCCAGGCTGCGCTGGTATTCCAAAAACGACGGACTCTGCATGAAGAACACCGAGAAGGCGCTCAACCCCGCGTCCACCAGCGTGTAACGGGTGTTCTTCCCCCGGCGCGGATCGGTAAACTGCTCGAAGGTCCGGCGGATTTGTTTCGTAATGTCGTCCAACGTCAGGACGGTGCGACCAAACGGTACGCTCATCAAGGTACTTCCAGTCAAGGGAGGCGGCTACTCTAGCGAGTCATCGCCAAAATGAGAATTGCTGGGCGGTGAACCGGGGCCTTGACTTCATCCTGGTGTGCAAACCCGATTCCCATGCCATCGTCGCTGAGTGGTTGGCGTTTCTGGAGCGGGGCGGCGCCGTCAAAACCGTAGTCCGCCGGCGGTGGACCGGCCAACGGCGCGAGATCGACACCTATCGCTATGTGCAAGCGATTCCCCTGCGCGATGGGGAGGATGCCCTGTTGGTCAACTGGTGTGAGCTCACCACCACCGATGAAAACGGCAACGTGTTGTATCACAACAGCTTTGCCACGTCCTTGGCACTCGATGACCGCCAGGTGCCCGAGGTCGTCGCGGCCGGGCGCAGCCGGTGGAAAATCGAAAATGAAAACAACAACACCTTAAAAACCAAAGGCTATCACTTCGAGCACAACTACGGCCACGGCCAGCGGCATTTGTCGTCGGTGTTGGCCAGCCTCATCATCCTGGCCTTTCTGGTCCATACCGTGCTGGAGTGGATGGACGACCAATACCAATTGCTGCGCCGGAAACTGCCCTCCCGACAACGCTTGTTCGGTGATATCCGCACCTTGACCAGTTACCTGTGTTTCGAAAGCTGGGAAGCCTTGATGGCGTTCATGCTGCAAAGCTTCGAGCCGGCTCCCCTACAACCCGAAACCGGGTGAAATCACCAAAATGAGAATTGCTGTTCTATCACCGAATATTCGCAGACTTACAGCGATGCAGGATTGGCGCAAAGCAAGCTCTGGAAACCGGGAACACTGTGCATCACGATTGCGGCGAACATCGCAGAGAGCGCGATCCTTGGCGTCGAGGGATGTTTTCCAGATAGTGTCGTTGGATTTGTCGCCGACCCTGAGAAGGCCGACGTCCGCTTCATCAAATACTACATGGAGATTCTCAAGCTCCAGATGCAGGGCGTGTCACGCGGCACAACTCAAGACAACCTGAGCCTGGACAAGTTGCTAACCTTCGACTTCCGTATCCCCCCGCTCCCCGTCCAGCAACGCATCGCGGGCATCCTGTCGGCCTACGACGAACTCATCGAGAACAGCCAGCGGCGTATCAAGATTCTGGAATCGATGGCCCGCGCCCTCTACCGCGAGTGGTTCGTCCACTTCCGCTTCCCTGGCCACGAAAACCACCCGCGCGTCGCTTCCTCCCTCGGCGAGATTCCGCAGGGGTGGGAGGTCAGGCCGATCCGGCATTTCGGAAAAGTCGTCACGGGGAAAACGCCGAGCAAGGCAAACGCTGCCTTCTTTGGTGATGATGTGCAATTCCTCAAGACGCCAGATATGCATGGCAACATGTTCATACTTGGAACGAATGAATGTCTCTCAACGTCTGGGGCGGCATCACAAGCGAACAAGACGTTACCTGCCGGATCAATCTGCGTGAGTTGTATCGGAACGATTGGCGTTGTCTCAATCACAACTGAGGAATGTCAAACCAATCAGCAGATCAATTCAGTGGTGTTGTCGAACCCGGCAAGCAGGGAATTTCTCTTTCTTCGCCTCCAAGATGCAAAGCTGGCGCTCGAAAATCTTGGTTCAAACGGCGCGACGATGGGCAACGTTAACAAGGGCAAGTTCGAGGCGATGGAAATTATTTGCCCGCCTGCTTATCTGCTGTCTGCTTACCACCAACTCGCGGAGCCAATGTTTTTGCAGATGCTCGCGCTTTCTCTCCAAATCCAAAACCTCCGCCTCACCCGCGACCTCCTGCTGCCGCGCCTGCTCTCCGGCCAGATCGACGTGGAAGCCCTTGACCATGCCTGACATCACCCCGCCCCTCGCCGAAAACGCTCTGCGCGCCCGCACCGCGACGTGGCCGGATGGCCAATTGGTGCGGCAGGCGGCTGCCCCATTGCCCTCAAGGCAGCTCATCGCCCTCCATCGGCGCGGCTTCCGGGCTAGCGGCGAGCCAATCGTCGAAGGCGGACAGATCGCCGCGGGCCTGCCGCTCGCGGAAGTAGGCCTCGGTCTTCAGAGCCGACACCTTTTCGGCAATCGCGGTGACGAAAAACTGGTTCATCGACACATGCTCCTCCTCGGCGACCTGACGGGCGTAGGCGAACAAGGACTCGGGAACACGCAATGCATAGTTGGCCATCAGATTTTCTCCTCGTGCAGTTGGCGCAGGAACGCACCGGGCGTCAGGACCGGCAAGCGAAACCTCGCCGCGACGGCGAAATCGCCGACATTCAAGCTAATCAACGCATCGGCACGACCGTTCAAGGCGGTTTCCAGGACCATTTCGTCAGCCGGATCGCGCAGTTGCGGTCGCCACAGATAATGCAGATGCACCGGCTCGACCAGCAGACAAAGGGCATCGAGAAAGGCGTCGGTCTGCCCGGCGCTGCGCCCGCTGGCGGCAAGCTGCTCCGGTCGATGGAGCACGGCCTCGTATTCGAGCATCAAGGGTACTGATACCAGCGCCTTGTAGCGTCCGTGCCGCAACGCCTGCAACAAAGCAAAGGACGCGCCCAACCGGCTGCGGGAGGCCGCCACCAACACATTAGGCTGGCAAGGAACGGTGATGACACGGAATCGCCGCATCCGCAAGCACTGGAGCCCAGGTGTCAAGGACAGACAGGCGACGAAAAGCGTTTGATCAAACCCGCTGATCCCGATGATAATCCAGGAAGTTTGCGGAATACGAGCAAGTCAAGGCATAGCGCTGGAACTGGACCGCATGTCACACCACCCCTACACCGAAGATCAGCTCGTCGAGCAGCCCGCCATCGGGCTATTCGCCACACTGGGCTGGCAAACGGCGTCGGCGCTGAACGAAACCTTCGGCGCGGGCGGCACGCTGGGCCGCGAGACCAAGAGCGAGGTGGTGCTGGTGCAACGCCTGCGCGCCGCGCTGTGCAAATTCAACCCCGCGCTGCCGCCAGAGGCGATCAGCAACGCCGTCGATGAGCTGACCCATGCTTTCGCGACCGTGGTTAATTCCTTACCAGAGGCGTATATTCGCTATTCGCGAATAGCGAATGAAGGAGTCGCCCGGTGGCCCGTTCCAAGTCCAACCCGCAAGTTGTACTGCGTCCACAAGATCTGGTGGTGGTGCTGCGTCTGGCGCTGGAACGCGGCCCGGCGCCAACCTATGCGGCGCTGGCGACCGAACTGGGCATGACGGCATCCGAGGTGCATGGGGCGGTGGAGCGGGCAGTGGCCGCCCAGCTCGCCCACAAGGACACGGGCGGCAAGGCGACGGTGATCCTCGCCGCGTTGCGCCTGTTCGTTCAACACGGCGCGCGCTACTGCTTCCCGGCCGTCCGTGGCAGCCTGACACGCGGCCTGCCGACCGGCTACGCGGCGCCACCCTTGAAAGACTTGATCGTGCCAGGCACCGACCCACTGCCAGTGTGGCCGCACAAGAACGGCACGGTGCGCGGGGTTGCGCTTTATCCGCTCTACCCGAGCGTACCCGAGGCGGCCGGGCGCAACCCAGCGCTGTACGAACTGCTGGTGCTGTTCGATGCGGTGCGCGGCGGCAGTGCCCGCGAACGCACACTGGCGCTCGAACTTCTGGAAAAACGCTTGCAACCATGAACGCCAACGATCCCAACGTGGCCCTGCTGGAGGTCGTCGCCGAGCGCTTGGGTGATGATTTGCGCGAGCAACTGGTGTTTGTTGGCGGCGCGGTGGCCGGCTTGCTGATCACCGATCCGGCGATGCCGGCAATACGGCCCACCGATGACGTGGATCTGATCTGCGAGGCCCTTATGCTCGCCGACTACCATCGTGTCGAAAAGGTGCTGCGTGCTCGCGGTTTTGTTCAAGATATCCGCCCGAATGCACCCATCTGTCGCTGGCAGGTGGGGGCGGTGGTGGTCGATGTGATGCCGACGCTGGAAGAGATTCTCGGCTTTGCCAACCGCTGGTATCCGCTGGCCTTGCAAACGGCCATTGCGGTCGCACTGCCCAGCGGCCGCCCTGTCCGCCTGATCGCGGCGCCGGTATTTCTGGCCACCAAGCTGGAGGCGTTTGATGGACGCGGCCAGGGCGATTTCCTGTTCAGCCACGACCTCGGCGACCTGCTGGCGGTGGTTGATGGCCGCGATACACTGCTCGACGAGTGCCGCGGCAGCCCGCCGGAACTCAGCACTTACCTGAGTGAGCGCTTTGCCGGGCTGCTGGCGCAGCCTGCATTCATTGATGCGCTGCCGGGCCATTTGCCGGGCGATGCGGCAAGTCAGGAACGCCTGCCCGAGCTTGAAGCCAAGCTGCGCGAGATTGCCGGACTTTCCTTGCCATGACCGCCCACCCCTACACCGAAGACCAGCTCGTCGAGCAGCCCGCCATCGGGCTATTCGCCACACTGGGCTGGCAAACGGTGTCGGCGCTGAACGAAACCTTCGGCGCGGGCGGCACGCTGGGCCGCGAGACCAAGGGCGAGGTGGTGCTGGTGCAACGCCTGCGCGCCGCGCTGTGCAAATTCAACCCCGCGCTGCCGCCAGAGGCGATCAGCAATGCCGTCGATGAACTGACCCGCGACCGCTCGGCGATGAGCCTGGAAGCCGCCAACCGTGAGGTCTATCGGCTGCTCAAGGAAGGCATCACGGTATCCGTCCCCGACCGCGAACACGGCGGCCAGAAGACCGAACGCCTGCGTGTGGTGGATTGGGAGCACCCGGAAAATAACGACTTCCTGCTGGTCAGCCAGTTCAGCGTCACCGGTAGCGCTCTACACCTGCCGGCCCGATCTGGTCGGCTTCGTCAATGGCCTGCCCTGGGTGGTGATCGAACTCAAGAAGCCCGGCGTGCCGGCGCGGGCCGCCTTCGACGAGAACCTCACCCACTACAAGCAGCAGATTCCAGCATTGTTCTGGAGCAATGCGCTGCTCATCGCCTCCAACGGCACCGACAGCCGCGTCGGCTCGCTCACCGCCGATTGGGATCGCTTTTTCGAATGGAAGCGCATCGAGCGCGAGGACGAACCGCGCCGCGTGTCGCTGGAGGTGATGCTACGCGGCGCCTGCGACCGCGCCCGCCTGCTTGACCTGACGGAGAACTTCACGCTGTTCTCCGAGCACAAGGCCGGGCTGGTGAAGATTCTCGGCCAGAACCACCAGTACCTCGGCGTCAACAACGCCATCGCCTCGATGCTCGAAGCTCGCAAGATAGGCCACGGGCGCGGCGGCGTGTTCTGGCAGACGCAGGGCAGCGGCAAGAGCTTCTCGATGGTGTTCTTCGCGCAGAAGGTGCTGAGAAAGCTCGCCGGCAACTGGACGTTCGTGGTGGTCACCGACCGGGTCGAACTGGACGAGCAGATCGCCAAGACCTTCAAGACCACCGGCGCGGTGTCGGAAGCCGAGGGCGATGCCTGCCACGCCGCCAGCGGCGCCCACCTGCGCGAACTGCTGCGCGGCAACCACCGCTACGTTTTCACGCTGGTGCACAAGTTCCAGACACCGGAACTGCTCTGCGACCGTTCCGACGTGATCGTGCTGACCGACGAGGCGCACCGCAGCCAGTACGACACGCTGGCGCTCAACATGCGCGCCGCGCTGCCCAGAGCGATGTTCCTGGCCTTTACCGGCACGCCGCTGATCGCGGGCGAGGAGCGCACCAGGGAAGTCTTCGGCGACTACGTCTCGATCTACGACTTCCAGCAGTCCGTCGAAGACGGCGCCACCGTGCCCTTGTTCTACGAGAACCGCACGCCGGAATTGCAGCTCGTCAATCCCGACCTGAACGAGGACATCTACCGCCTGATCGAGGACGCCGACCTCGACCCGGAACAGGAAGGCAAGCTGGAACGCGAGCTGGGGCGGCAATACCACCTGATCACCCGCGACGACCGGCTGGAAACCGTGGCGCAGGACATCGTGCGGCACTTTCTGGGTAGAGGATTTGTCGGCAAGGCGATGGTGGTGTCCATCGACAAGGCCACCGCGCTGCGCATGTACGACAAGGTGCGGAAATACTGGGCGGCGGAAACGGCTCGGGCGCGGACGGAACTGGGTGCGCTGGCCTACCAGCCCGGTGGCGGCATGACCCCCGAACAGGCACGGCGCGACCTGCGCAGGATCGAGCTGAAACAACGGCTGGAGCTGCTGACCAGCACCGACATGGCGGTGATCGTCTCGCCGGGGCAGAACGAAATCCAGCAGATGCGGAAGCTGGGCCTCGACATCGAGCCGCACCGCAAGCGCATGAACGAATCGCAGCCGGGGCTGGACGAGAAGTTCAAGGACAGCGACGACCCACTGCGCCTGGTGTTCGTCTGCGCCATGTGGCTGACCGGCTTCGACGCGCCGAGCTGCTCGACGGTGTATCTCGACAAGCCGATGCGCAACCACTCACTGATGCAGACCATCGCCCGCGCCAACCGCGTCTTCCCCGGCAAGCACAGCGGCGTCATCGTCGATTACGCCAACGTCTTCGCCTCGCTGGAAAAGGCGCTGGCCATCTACGGCGCGGGCAAGAACGGCAAGAGCCCGGTCAAGGACAAGCAGCAACTGGTGGAGGAACTGCGCAAGGCGGTAGTGGATGCCACGACCTTCTGCGCCGCGCATGGCGTGATACTGGCCGAGATCGAGGCGACAGCGGCGGGCAACCTGGAGCGCCTGTCGCGCATCGAGGACGGTATGAACGCGCTGATCTCCCCTGAACCGCTGCGTCGCGACTTCCTTGCCCATGAGCGGCTGGTCAGCACGCTTTACCGCGCCGTGAAGCCCGACCCGGCGGTGCTCGAATTCGCCAGCCGCGTCGCCTGCCTGACCACGCTGGCCGAAGCCATCCGTGCCAAGCTGAACCCGAACCCGCCGAACATCTCGCGGATCATGGGGCAGATCAACGACCTGCTCGACGAATCCATCACCGGCCACGAAATCCGCGAGCAGGGACCGCCGGCGCTTGACCTCTCCAAGATCAACTTCGAGGCGCTGGCGCAACGCTTCAAGGAATCCACGCACAAAAATACCGACCTCGAAGTGCTCAAGGCCGCGATCCGTACCCAACTGGAAAAGATGATCGAGTTGAACCGCACCCGCGCCGACTTCGCCGAAAAGTTCGAGGCGCTGATCGAAAGCTACAACACCGGCAGTGCCACCATTGAGGCGCTGTATGCTGAATTGCTTGAGTTCAGCAACAACCTGAACGACGAGCAGCAACGGCATGCGCGGGAAAACATGAGCGAGGAGGAACTGGTCATTTTCGACATCCTCACGCGGCCGGCGCCGGAGTTATCGCCTGAAGAACGCGCCGAGGTAAAGAAGGTGGCGCGGGAGCTGTTGGCGCGGTTGAAAGCGCTGCTCGTGTTGAGCTGGCGGCAAAAATCGGCAGCCCGCTCACAGCTCAAGCTGACCATCGAAGACACGCTGGACTCGGGGCTACCGCGTGCCTACACGCCGGAGCTTTACAACCAGAAATGCTCGGCGGTGTTCGAGCATGTGTATGAGAGCTACCCCGAGCGGAATACAGGGGTGTATGCGTGAGTTATTTACGCAGAGGGTAGGGCTCGCGTGCCCGCTGACTCAATTCCGACTTTTCCCCGAGAGGACCCCTAACTGCTTCCGCACTATTCGGAAGTCTCGCTACTTTCCGATGCAAAAACTGCTGAAAATCCGCGACAGCAAATCCTCGGACGTAAACGCCCCGGTAATCTCCGAGAGCGCGTTCTGGGCCTCGCGCAACTCCTCGGCGACCAGCTCGCCGGCGCGATAGAGTTCCAACTGATCCACCGCCCGCGCCAAGGCCGCCGCCGCCCGCTCCAGCGCCTCCAGATGACGGCGACGGGCCATGAACGTCCCCTCTCCGCCACCGTGATAACCCATGCAGGTCTTGAGGTGCTCGCGCAGCAGATCCAGGCCCGCCTCGGTCTTGGCCGACAGCAGGATTTCGCTGCCCCACTCGCCGTCCCGCACCACTGGCGGCCGACCGCTCAGATCGATCTTGTTGTAAAGCACCGTCACCGGCGTGTCCGCCGGCAACCGCTCCCGCAACACTCGTTCCTCGGTCGCCAGACCCAGGCGATCATCCACCACCATCAGAATCCGGTCGGCGGCGGCGATCTCGTTCCAGGCGCGGCGGATGCCTTCCCGTTCGACCGGGTCGTCGCTGTCGCGCAAACCGGCGGTGTCGATGACGTGCAGCGGCATACCGTCGATGCTGACCTGCTCGCGCAGCACGTCGCGGGTGGTGCCGGGCACGGCGGTGACGATGGCCGCCTCGCGCCCGGCCAGATGATTGAGCAGGCTGGACTTGCCGGCGTTCGGCCGACCGGCGATCACCACGGTCATCCCGTCGCGCAGCAAGCGGCCCTGGCCGGCGGCGGCTTGCAACTCGCCCAAGCGCTCCCGCAAACCCCGCAAGCGCCCGGCGACGATCCCGTCGGCGAGGAAATCGATCTCCTCCTCGGGAAAGTCAATCGCCGCCTCGACATAGATCCGCAACTCGATCAAGCCCTCGACCAGGCTTTGCACCCGCCGGGAAAACTCGCCTTGCAGCGAACGCAGGGCGGCGCGGGCGGCGGCGGCGGTGTCGCAGGCGATCAGATCGGCAACCGCCTCGGCCTGGGCCAAGTCGAGCTTGTCGTTGAGAAAGGCGCGTTCGGAAAATTCCCCCGGCCGGGCCAAACGAGCGCCCAGTTCCACCACCCGCGCCAGCAGCAGGTCCAGGACCACTGGACCGCCGTGTCCCTGAAGCTCCAGCACATCTTCACCGGTAAAGGAATGGGGCGCGGGAAAATAGAGGGCGATACCTTCATCGAGCACCGCGCCATCGTCCGAGCGGAAGCGGCGTAAAGCGGCTTGCCGCGGCGCGGGCACGATGCCGCACACGGCCAAGGCAATTGTGGGAACCGCCGGCCCGGACACTCGAATCACGCCGATGCCACCCCGGCCGGACGGGGTGGCGATGGCGGCGATGGTGTCCATCGAATAAGCTCACTGGGCTTGCATGGCAAGTTCCGGTGCAGCACCTAGTAAGCTGATTATTTATCCAACAAAGGCTTATCGCTTAGCTTCTTAATAGCTGGGTTATTAACAAGAGACTTCATTTGTTTTATTGCTAGAGCATTCAGGATCGATAATCGTTCGGCTGGGGTTTTCTTTTGCTCAATAAGAAGTGCGTTCTGGCTTTCTAAGCTTGCAAGGACTACCAATTGTTCTACGGTTGCATAATCTCTGATATTTCCATCTTTGTCTGGATATTCTGTACGCCATTCTTTCGCTGTTTTCCCAAACAGTGCTACGTTGAGCAAATCGGCTTCGGATGCGTAGATGTGGCCGGTTTGCTCCTTGGAGAGCTGCGGGGGGATCAGGTACTCCTTGATGGCGTCCGTGTGGATGCGATAATGAGATTTCGTCAACGATCTTCGGATATTCCACTCAAGCTTACCTGACTGAATCTCTTGCTCCTTGAGACGCTGGAACTCCTTGATGAGATAGAGCTTGAACTCTGGACTAAGCCAAGAACCGAACTCGAAGGCAATATCCTTGTGGGCGAAGGTGCCGCCATAGCGCCCCGCCTTGGCAACCAATCCTATGCCGTTTGTGCGTTGTATCCATTTTTTAGCGGACATAACAAAACTGTTCAACCCTACATCAATTTTAATTTGGTGGAATTCCACCAAATTAAAATTTGGATTATTCAGCCGCTCCCAAACCCCAAGAAAATCAATAGTATTCTTGTTTTGCAACCAGTTCTTGATGAGTTGTTCTGCACCATCAAACCCTTGCGTCATATCCGTCAGGCTAATGTAGTCATCCTCGTTGTGAGAAAAAAGGTGTATTTCAACGCCTTGGACCACAATGCTTTGATTTTTGCTGTTCATATCCACCCTCATATACCATTAAGCGACTGATTTTATTGCAGAAGAAACCAAACAGTCTTGGCGCAATGGTATCTGGCAACTCTATCTCTTCCAGCGCGGCTTCGGCTTCCCTGCCGAAATAGTAAGCACTATTTCTTGCGCTTGCCGGAATTCTTCGAATCGGGCAAGGCCTGCTTAGCGAGCGTCAGCAGCTTTTTGGCCTGTCCGCCGAGACCCGATCCGGTCTTGGCCTTGAGCGCCGCGGCGTCGGCGCCCGACTCCACCCGCTTGGTGATGACCCACTGCTGGGCGATGGACAGCATGTTGTTCACCACCCAGTACAACACCAAACCGGATGGGAACCACAGGAACATGAAGGTAAACACGATCGGCAGCGCCATCATCACCTTGGCCTGGATCGGATCGGGCGGCGCCGGACTCAGTTTCTGCTGGACGAACATGGTGACACCCATGACCAGCGGCAGCACGTAGAACGGGTCCGGGATCGACATGTCCTTGATCCAGAACATGAACGGCGCCTGGCGCAACTGCACGCTTTCCACCAGCACCCAGTACAGGGCGATGAACACCGGAATCTGCACCAGAATCGGCAGGCAGCCACCCAGCGGATTGACCTTTTCCTTTTTGTACAGGCCCATCATCGCTTCGTTCATCTTCTGCTTGTCGTCGCCGTACAGTTCCTTGAGCCGGGTCAATTCCGGCGCCAACCGGCGCATGTTGGCCATCGAACGGTAGCTGGTCTCCGACAGCTTGTAGAACGCCAGCTTGATCAACAGGGTGAGGATAATGATCGACCAACCCCAGTTGCCGACAATATTGTGGATCCATTTCAGCAGCCAGAACAGCGGCTCGGCGATGATGGTCAACATGCCGTAGTCCACGGTCAATTGCAGGTTGGGGGCGATGTCCGCCAGCACACCCTGCAACTTGGGACCCACGTACAGGCGGGTGCGGAAATCGCCGGTCGCGCCGGCCGGCACGGCCTGCGCCGCCCCGCGCATCCCCACCATATAGCGGTTGCCGCCGACCACCCGGGTGTAGAAATCGTTGGTCTCGCCCGGATTCGGCACCCAGGCGCCGAGGAAATAATGCTGGATCATGGCCACCCAGCCATCCTTGACCGGCTGGTTCAGCTCCTTTTTGGCGATATCGTCGAAGGAGATTTTTTCGTAGCGCTGTTCGGGCGTGGAAATCACCGCGCCGGTATAGGTGATGACGCCACTGCCGAAAAAGCCTGTGGCTGACATGCGGCGGGGTGCGCTGGAACTGGCGATACTGACTGCCCTGCCAGTCGGCGGCGCTGCTGTTTTCCACCCGCTGGTTCAGGTCCACCAGGAAGCTGCCGCGACGGAACGTGTAAGTCTTGATCACCTTCAGGCCGGACGGGTCCGACCAGTTCAGCCGCACTTCCAGCGTGTCCTGACCATCCGCCAGCCGGTATTCGTCCTGCTCGACGCTGAATTGGGCGTAATGATTGGGGGCGGGCGCGTCGTTCAGCGCCAGCAGTCCGGACTGGGCGATGAAAATGTCTGCTCCGCTATCCTTGAGCAACTGAAAGGGCTGGTCCGGCTGCTGCACCGATTCCGGATAAGTACGCAACCCGACCCGGCGCAGGTCGCCGCCCAGGGTATCGATCTCGGCCTCGAATACGTCGGTGACGACCCGCACCCGCTGGCCGCCGCCCAGGGCCTGGGGTCCCGCGCTTATCGCCGGCGCGGCGGCCGGCACGTCCTCACCGGGCTTCAGCGCCGGCAGGGCGGATGAGGGGCCGGCCGGGACGGTTGAACTGGCCGGCGCCGAAGCGACCGGCGGAGCCGGCGGCGGATGTTTCTTGGCCTGAAATTCCAGCCAGTTCTGCCACAGCAGAAACAGCACGAACGCCATGGCGGCGATCAGCAACAAACGTTGGTTTTCCATCATCGGTCCTTCGGGACAGGTTCGGGAACAGGGTCGACGCCACCCGGATGCCAGGGATGACAACGCAGCACGCGCCGGATCGCCAGCCAGACGCCGCGCGTGGCGCCATGGCGCTCGATGGCCTCGCGGGCATACTGGGAGCAGCTCGGATAAAAACGGCAGTGGTTGCCCAACAACGGGCTGAGCAGGAGTTGGTAGCCGCGAATCAGGGCGATCAGGATGGCGCGCATGGCCGCGCGAGCCTCCGCCAGTGCCGCTGCAGCGAGGCAAACAGGATCGCGTTGCCCTGCTCCACCGCGCTGGCGCGGCCCATCACCACGCAGTCCAGCCCGCCGAGCCGTTGCTGGTGGTGTCGGAAGCTTTCGCGCACCGCCCGCTTGAGCCGGTTGCGCGCCACGGCGGATTTGGCGACCTTACGGGAGACGGCCAGACCCAGGCGGGAATAAGGTAAATCGTTGGGGCGGGCAAGCACGGTAAAATAACGGTCGCTGGATTTGACCGGCCGGGCGAACACGCCGGTAAAGGCTTGCCGGCCGGTCAACCGGGCGCGGCGTGGAAAGCGCGCGCCACCGGCCATGGATTCAGGGCGCCAGCCGGGCGCGACCCTTGGCGCGACGCGCCTTGATAACCTGGCGACCACCCCGGGTGGCCATGCGGGCGCGAAACCCGTGGGTGCGCTTGCGGTGGATGTTGCTGGGCTGGAAAGTCCGCTTCATGTGTAGTTCCTTAAAGATGCTTGCGAGGCAAACCGGTTTGCGGTTTTTACCGCAAACGTGAAACTTACTGATCAAGAGATAAATTTGTCAAGCACTACGCAGGCCGCAATCAGTGCCGCGCCTGTGGATAAGTGATGGATAACCCATCGGCGAGTCACTAAACTGAACGATTCCGCCTAAGGCGCCACCGGGAGGACTGCCTGTGGACCGTGAGTTGTGGAAAGCGTGCCTGAAATGTCTGGAACGCGAATTATCCGAACCCCAGTTGAACACCTGGATTCGACCGCTGCATGCCCGAGAGGACAACGGCGATCTGCGCCTGCTCGCGCCGAACCGCTTTGTGCTCGACTGGGTCAAGAAACACCATCTGACACAGATCAAGACCGTGCTCGAACATCTGCGACCCGAACAACCGCCGCAAGTGCTGCTGGAAATCGGCAGCGGCGCCGCCCAAGCCGAGCCGGCGGCTCAAGGCGAGGACGCGCCCCCGACCGAGCCGTCCGTCGGACCGACCATCGACGCCAGCGAGCTGCTCAAGAGCGGGGCGCTTAACCCGGATTTCACCTTCACCACCTTCGTCGAGGGCAATTCCAACCAGATTGCCCGGGCCGCCTGCCTGCAAGTCACTCAAAACCCCGGCAAGGCCTATAACCCGCTGTTCATCTACGGCGGCACCGGCCTGGGCAAGACCCATCTCATCCACGCCGTCGGCAACATGCTGCGCGAACGCGACGCCAGCGCCCAGGTGGTCTACCAAAATTGCGAGTATTTCGTAGCCGACATGGTGCGTTCCCTGCAACACAATGCCATCAACGAGTTCAAGCGCCGCTATCGGGTATTGGATGCCTTGCTGATCGACGACGTACAGTTTCTGGCCGGCAAGGAGCGCTCCCAGGAAGAGTTTTTCTACACGTTCAATAGCCTGCTGGAAAGCCGCCAGCAGGTGATCCTGACCTGCGACCGCTACCCCAAGGAAGTCGCCGGCCTGGAAGACCGGCTCAAGTCGCGCTTCGGTTCCGGCCTGACCGTGGCGGTCGAACCGCCGGAACTGGAGACCCGGGTGGCGATCCTCAAGAGCAAGGCCGAACAGATCGAACTCGGCCTGCCCGACGAAGTCGCCTTTTTCATCGCCCAGCGCATCCGCTCCAATGTCCGCGAGCTGGAAGGCGCGCTGCGGCGGGTTTACGCCAATGCCCAGTTCACCGGCAGGCCCATTACCCTGGCCTTCGCCAAGGAAGTCCTGAGCGACCTGCTGACGCTGCAAGACAAGCTGGTCACCATTGAAAACATCCAGCGGACCGTGGCGGATTACTACAAAATCACCATCGGCGAACTGCTGTCCAACAGCCGGATGCGCGTCCTGTCCCGTCCCCGGCAGATCGCGATGGCGCTGACCAAGGAACTGACCGTGCTTAGCCTGCCGGAGATCGGCGAGGCGTTCGGCGGGCGGGATCACACCACCGTCCTGCACGCCTGCCGAAGGGTGCGGGAACTCCAGCACAGTGACTCGGAAATCCGCGACGATTACACTAACCTGCTATCGACGCTGACTAACTAGAAAACTCCTGTGGATAACCTCTGTGGATAAGTTGAATAACTTTCAAACGCCCGGCGACAGGTGAGTTAACTTAAATGATTACTCGTAATAATTTTCAAAAAATCAAATTATTAGAACTTATTTCCTGGATTAAACCCATATGACTGACAATTTCACCACGAACTGCCTATAAAAGCGGAAAACAGCCTGTGGATAACTTTGTGGATAAGTCGGCCATTTCTGTGGATAAGTCGGCAAAATCTGTGGATAACTTTGTGGATAACTTTTGACCCCCAAAAAGTTATCCACAGGAAAACCGACTTATCCACATTTTATCCACAGACTTATCCACAGGAAAAATCGATGTATCTATTTGATTAAAAATAATAAAAAAAAGTTATCCACAGAAAATGCCCTCCCTAATAATAATAATCTTTTAAATATATATAAGATCTTATTTATTGTTGAGGCGCCGCGAAAAGCAGGTCGTGCGGACAGACAAAATTTTATTTACCATACACTCAAGTAGGAAATTGGGGCTACCCACCCAAGCACGGTGAAGACCGAACGAACAGGCATACCGGAGAACATTCGATGAAACTGGAAGCCAAGCGCGAGCAACTGCTCAAACCGTTGCAGCATGTGATCGGCGCGGTCGAACGCCGGCAGACACTGCCGATCCTGACCAACGTGCTGGTGTCGGCGCGGGAACGGGAACTGACCCTGACCACCACCGACCTGGAAGTGGAACTGTCGGTCCGGGTCGAACTGCAAGTGGACACGCCGGGCGAGATCACCCTCCCGGCCCGCAAGCTGCACGACATCCTGCGCGCCCTGCCGGACGATGCCACCGTGACGCTGAGCGTCGAGGGCGACAAGGCCACCGTCCGCTGCGGCCGCAGCCGTTTCACCCTGGTCACCCTGCCGGCCGGCGATTTCCCCACCCTGGAGGATTTGCCGTTCGAAGGCGATATCCGCGTGCCGCAGGGCGTCCTGCGCAACCTGATCGAGCGCACCCATTTCGCCATGGCCCAGCAGGACGTGCGCTACTACCTCAACGGCCTGCTGCTGGAAGTCGGCCCCGGCGTGCTGCGGCTGGTCGCCACCGACGGCCACCGGCTGGCGTTCCAGGAACTGAGCACCGAAGTCGATGTGGCGGAAACCCGCCAGGTGATCGTGCCGCGCAAGGGTGTGATGGAGTTGCTGCGGCTGCTGGGCGACAGCGAGGTCGAGGCGGTGATCCGGGTCGGCGCCAACCACATCCGGCTGATGCTGGGCGATATCTGCCTGACCTCCAAGCTGATCGAGGGCAAGTTCCCCGACTACCAGCGCGTGATCCCCCGCGAGGGCGACCGGGTGATGATCGCCGACCGGCTGGTGCTGCGCGGCGCGCTGGCGCGGGCCGGCATCATGCTCAGCGACAAGACTCAGGGCGTGCGCCTGCAACTGGAAGACTGGATTTTGCGGGCGCAGACGCAAAATTCCGAGCAGGAAGAGGCCGAGGAGGAAGTCGAGATCAACTACAGCGGCGGCCCGTTGGAGGTCGGTTTCAACGTCACCTATCTGCTCGACGCCCTGGGCGCGCTGGGTGGCGAGCTGGCCAAGCTGTCCTTTTCCGACTCCGCCAGCAGTTGCCTGATCGAGGAGGCCGACGGCAGCGGCGGCAAGCATGTCATCATGCCGATGCGGCTCTGATTCGGCGCGGCGCGGATCAGGGGCCGGTGAGCGGCGAACCAGGGGCGGCGCGTAGGCCGCCATGCGGGTCGCCACCCTCGACATCACCGGATTTCGCAACCTGCGACCGGTTCGGATCGACTGTTCGCCCGGCCTGAACCTGCTGGTCGGTCCCAATGCCTCCGGCAAGACCAGCCTGCTGGAGGCCTTGTACGTTCTGGGGCGCGGCCGTTCGTTCCGCGCCCGCCAGCCGCGGGAGTTGATTCAGACCGACGCGCCCTGGTTCCGGGTGGCGGCGGCGCTGGACGGCGGCGACGGCCGGCGGCGGCCGGTCGGCATCGAACGCGGCCCGCGCGAGCTGGCCGCCCGCATCGACGGCGCGCCGACCCGCTCGCTGGCGGATCTGGCCCGGCAGGTGCCGGTGCTGCTGCTCAATCCGGACAGCCACCGGCTGCTGGAAGACGGGCCGCGCCAGCGGCGGCGCTTCATGGACTGGGGCCTGTTTCACGCCGAACCGACCTTCATCCACGCCTGGCGGCGCTACGAGACGGCCCTGCGCCACCGCAACGCCGCCCTGCGGGCCGGCGCCGCCGACCGGGCGGTGGACGCCTGGGACGGCGAGCTGGCGGCGGCGGCGGCGATCCTCGACCGGCTGCGCGATGCCTTCTGTACGGCCCTGGAAGGCGCTCTGGGGCCGTTGGCGGCCCGGACCCTGGGCGAGGTAGGGGTCGGGGTCGATTATCGCCGTGGCTGGCCGCTGGAGCCGTTGGAACGGGATTTCGCGGCGTGGTTGCGGGCGGGTCGCGGCTCGGACCGCCAGCAGAGCCATACCCGGCTGGGACCGCACCGGGCCGATTTCTCCCTCCGGGTCGCCGGCCATCCGCCCGGCGCGGCGCTTTCCCGCGGCCAGCAGAAGCTGCTGGTGATCGCGCTGCTGCTGGCGCAGGCGGAGTTGTACCGCCGCCGCCTCGGCGAAGCCTGCATCCTGTTGATCGACGATCTGCCGGCGGAACTGGACCCCGGCAATCGGGCGCGAGTGTCGCGCGCCCTGGCGGAATTGGACACTCAGTTGTTCGTCACCGCCATCGAGCCGGGACTGCTGGATATCGCGCCCTGGCGCGAAGCGAAGACCTTCGCTCTGACAGGCGGCGAGGTGCGCGAAATGATATAATCCCGCGTCTTTTGCGGAATTCGGGAAGCGGGAGCATGAACCATTCGTACACCTCATCGAGCATCACGGTCCTGGAAGGGCTGGACGCGGTCCGCAAACGGCCCGGCATGTATATCGGCGATACGGATGATGGCACTGGTTTACATCATATGGTGTTCGAGGTGGTGGACAACTCGATCGACGAGGCGCTGGCCGGCTATTGCACCGAGATCAGCGTGACCATCCACGCCGACGAAGCGGTGACGGTGACGGACAACGGTCGCGGCGTTCCCACCGACGAGCACTCCAAGGGCCGCTCCGCCGCCGAAGTGATCATGACCGTGCTGCACGCCGGCGGCAAGTTCGACGACCGCTCCTACAAGGTCTCCGGCGGCCTGCACGGGGTCGGCGTGTCGGTGGTCAACGCCCTGTCCGAGACGCTGCGCCTGACCATCCGCCGCGACGGCAAAATCCACCAGCAGGACTACCACCTCGGCGTGCCGCTGGCGCCGCTGCGGGTGATCGGCGAGACCGACCAGACCGGCACCGAAATCCGCTTCAAGCCCGGCGCCATTTTCAGCAACATCGATTTCCACTACGACGTGCTGGCCAAGCGCCTGCGCGAGCTGTCGTTTCTGAACTCCGGCGTCCGCATCCGGCTGCGTGACGAGCGCACCAGCAAGGAAGACAGCTTCGAATATCAGGGCGGCATCAAGGCCTTCGTCGAACACCTGAACCGTAACAAGACGCCGTTGCACGACGAGGTGTTTTACCTGAACACCGCCCGCGACGACATCCAGGTCGAGCTGGCGATGCAGTGGAACGATTCCTACCAGGAAAACGTGTTCTGCTTCACCAACAACATTCCGCAGCGCGATGGCGGCGCTCACCTGGCCGGTCTGCGCGGCGCGCTGACCCGCACCCTGAACCAGTACATGGACGCGGAAGGGATTCTCAAGAAGGCCAAGGTCGAAACCAGCGGCGACGACGCCCGCGAGGGTCTGACCGCCGTGCTCTCGGTCAAGCTGCACGATCCCAAGTTTTCGTCGCAGACCAAGGACAAGCTGGTGTCGTCCGAGGTCAAGCCGGTGATCGAGGCGGTGGTGGCGGAAAAATTGCAGGAGTTCCTGCTGGAGAACCCCGGCGAAGCCAAGGCCATCACCAGCAAGATCGTCGATGCCGCCCGCGCCCGCGAAGCCGCCCGCCGCGCCCGCGAGATGACCCGGCGCAAGGGCGCGCTGGACATCGCCGGCCTGCCGGGGAAATTGGCCGACTGCCAGGAGAAGGACCCGGCCCTGTCGGAACTGTTTCTGGTCGAGGGCGATTCCGCCGGCGGTTCCGCCAAGCAGGGCCGCGACCGGCGCTTCCAGGCGATCCTGCCGCTGAAGGGCAAGATTCTGAACGTGGAAAAGGCCCGCTTCGACAAGATGCTGGCGTCGGTGGAGGTCGGCACGCTGATCACCGCGCTGGGTTGCGGCATCGGCCGCGAGGAGTTCAATCCCGACAAGCTCCGCTACCATCGCGTGATTTTGATGACGGACGCCGATGTTGACGGTTCTCACATCCGCACCCTTTTGCTGACGTTTTTCTATCGACAGATGCCGGAGTTGATCGAGCGCGGGCATATCTACATCGCCCAACCGCCGCTGTACAAGATCAAGAAGGGCAAGCAGGAGCAGTACGTCAAGGACGAGGGGGAACTCTCGACCAGCCTGTTGCAAACGGCGCTGGACGGCGCCGAGCTGGTGGTCGGGCCGGATGCGCCGCCGCTCGGCGGCGGCGCGCTGGAAGAACTGGCCCGCGACCACATGCGGGTCATGGCGCTGATCCAGCGCTTGTCCCGCCGTTACGACGGCGCGCTGCTGGAGCAACTGGTTTACCAGCCGGCGCTGGACGGCGAGCGGCTGCGCGACGGTGACGCCTTGCAGGCATGGGCCGAAAAACTGGTGGCGCGGCTGAACGACGGGTCGGGCATTCGTTCGGTTTATGAGGCCGCCATCGAGCCGCCGGAAGAGGACGAGTCGTGCCACGGCGTGACCATCACCCGCCGCACCCACAGTCTGGCGCGGCGGATTCCGCTGACCGGGGAATTCTTCGCCTCTCACGAATACGCCAGCCTCGCCCGGTTCGGCGCCCGGCTGGCGGGGGGGTTCGATCGCGGCGCGGAAGTACGGCGTGGCGAGCGCGGCCAGCCGGTGCGGAGTTTCAGCCAGGCCATGACCTGGCTGCTGGAAGAAGCCAAACGCGGCCAGCATATCCAGCGCTACAAGGGCCTGGGCGAGATGAACCCGGACCAGTTGTGGGAAACCACCATGAATCCGGCCACCCGCCGCCTGTTGCAGGTGCGTATCGAGGACGCCGTCGCCGCCGACGAGGTGTTCACCACCCTGATGGGCGATCAGGTCGAACCGCGACGGGATTTCATCGAGCAGAACGCGCTCGACGTGCTGAATCTGGACATTTAGCCGGCGCTGGGCGGGGAGCCTTGGCCGGGTTCCCCAAACGCGGAACGCTGTCCGATTTTCCAGCAAAAGTTCGGCTGAACGGCCCCACCACCGCCTCGGGTCAATGTGACCCGACGAGAGCAGTAAAAGTCATTTTTTGATGACATTAGTCGTCAATAAAGACACTCCACGGGTTCGCCGGTCCATCG
>CAVOGC010000005.1:0-125175 GCA_963695105.1 uncultured Gammaproteobacteria bacterium
CCGGCGCGGGCCACCCCAACCACCAGACTCACCCTCGCACCAACTGGGTCAGCAGGATCACAAACAGCACCACCAGCGCCAGCGGGATCAGCGCCGACGGCCAGTCCTTCTTGGCGGTGCGGCTGCGTTCGATGGCTGCCTTGATGCCCGGCCGGAACCATAAAATCACCAGCAGCGCCATGCCGCCGCCCAGTAGAATCTCCCACCATGCCGCTTCCATCGTCACCTCCCATCGCCAAACTGTCTCGAATCCGGCTTCTCAGTCCTTGCCGCGCCCGCCGCCGGGCGGTATCACCGGCTGCGGAAACGGCATCACGTTGTCGCCGCCTTCCGTCGGACGAATCTTGCTGATCCCCTCCCGCTCCACTTCGTCGATCCGCATCACCGCGTTAATCGGAATGAAGGTGCGTTTCACGTCGGCGAATTCGTTTTGCAATTTTTCCTCGGCCGGGTTGACCAGCACGCTGGAACGCTCGCCGAAGATCAGCTCCTCGACTTCGATGAAACCGTACAGTTCGTCCTGGTGGATGTCACGGGCGTACAGCTCGTACAGCTTGCCATGGCTGACGAACAGGATGCGGTAAATGCTTTTGGTGATTTTGGACATGGGAATGGGGTTCGGCGGAAATGCGGGCAATCTAACCCCGTTTGCAACAGCGAGCAAATTCCCCGCCGCATAGCACCCAAAAACCCAGCTTCCCAGTCAACAAAGCCAGCTCTTACAAGCCAAAAGCGCATTAACCCCGCTATACCGACGGTCATGATCGCGCCGTCGGCCTGGCTCGTTCCCGTTGATTCCTCAAAGCGCCGGTCGCGCCCTTCCCCGTTTCGTTTGCCGAGGTACGCCCATGAGCACCCCCCAGACCCTGGAACTCAGCAAAACCGTTTGCGTCAATCCCGCCACCGGCGACATCGTCGGTTATTCGCTGATGAACACGCCCGAGGAAGCGCGCGACGCCCTCCACCGCGCCCGCGCCGCGCAACCGGCCTGGGCGGCGCTACCGCTGGCGGAGCGGGTACGCTACATCGCCCGCATCCGCGATTATCTGGTCGAACACGCCGACGCCGTCAGCGACACCATCGCCCGGGATGTCGGCAAGACCCGGGTGGAGGCGCTGGCCACCGAAGTGCTGCCCAGCGCTCTCGCCACCGATTACTACCTCAAAAACGCCCGGCGTTTCCTCAAGCCGCGCAAGCTGCGCAACGGTTCGCTGCTGTTTCTGAACAAGCGCAGCCGGCTTTTTCGCATGCCGTTCGGGGTGATCGGCATCATCGCGCCGTGGAACTACCCGCTCGGCATCCCGATGCACGAGATCGTCCCGGCGCTGCTGGCTGGCAACACGGTGATCTTCAAGACCGCGCCGGAAACGCAGATGGTCGGGCGCATGATCGAAGCCATGATCCAGGCCGCCGGTCTGCCCGCCGATGCGTTTATTCACCTCAACATTCCCGGCGCCGTCATCGGCCAGATCCTGCTGGAACCGGACAATCATGTGGACAAGCTGTTCTTCACCGGTTCGGTGCCGGTCGGCAAGACCTTGATGGCCAAGGCCGCCGAGAGCCTGGTTCCGGTCTCGCTGGAACTGGGCGGCAACGACCCGATGCTGGTCTGCCCCGACGCCAACCTGGAGCGCGCGGTCAACGGGGCGATCTGGGCCGGCCTGCAGAACAGCGGCCAGTCCTGCGGCGGAGTCGAGCGAATCTACGTTCATCAGGACGTTTACGAGCCGTTTATCGCTCTCCTGAAGCAGAAGGTGGAAGCGCTGCGGCAGGGTCCAGACACTCGCCATGACATGGATATCGGCGCCATGTGCACCGAGCGCCAGATCAAGACCATCCAGCGGCAGGTGGACGACGCCCTGACCAAGGGCGCAACCATCCTCGCCCAAGTCAAAATCGATCCGGCCCACGCCAAGGCCAATTTCTATCCGGTTACGGTATTGATCGGCGTCGATCACGACATGGCGCTGATGCGCGAGGAGACCTTCGGCCCGGTATTGGGCGTGATGAAGGTCGGCGACATGGAGCAGGCCATTGCCCTGGCCAACGATTCCCACCTGGGCCTGACCGGCTCGGTCTGGTCCAGTCACACGCGCGAGGCGGTGACGCTGGGCCGGCGCATCCACGCCGGGGTCATCACCATCAACGATCACCTGCTAACCCACGGCATGGCCGAAACCCCCTGGGGCGGCGTCAAGGAATCCGGCATCGGCCGCAGCCACGGCGAACTGGGCTTCGACGAGATGACTCAGCCGCAAGTCGTGACCACCGATCTGCTGCACTTCGCCAAACGCAACCTGTTCTGGCACCCGTATGACGCTAAACTTTATGAAGGTTTGAAAGGCGCGCTGCGCCTGCTGCACGGCCGTGAATTTGGTGATCGCCTGCATGGTTTCTTCCACTTCATCAAACTGCTGCCACGCATGTTTGGAGATTGAGGTCGTCCCCGATGCCCACTCCTGTTTTCGATACCGCCCAGTTGCGCGATCACGCCACCGACCGCTCCATCGAACGGGGCCGGGAATACTTCCAGGAAGGCGCGGTCGGACCGCTGGTGTGGCGCGGCGACGAACTGGAAGCCGATGTCCAGGGCAGCGCCCCCCGCCCCTATCGGGTGTGGATCGAATTCGACGCCGAAGGTGTGGCCAATACGGCTTGCACCTGCCCTTACGACTACGAGGGCTGGTGCAAGCACATCGTCGCTGTGCTGCTGGCCTATGCCGAGCACCCGGACGCAGTGGAAATCCGCCCGTCGCTGGCCGAAACCCTGGGGGCGCTGGACCGGGCACAATTGCAGGCGCTGCTGCTGGAACTGGCGGAGCGGGTCCCGCGCATGAGCGACATGATCGAAACCGCCCTGCCCTACATTGCACTGACGGCTTCGGCAAGCTCCTCCACCACGGCTTCCACCCAGCGCGCCGCGCCGGTTCTGGTGAACACTCGCGCGCTGCGGCAAAGCGTCCGCAATGCAATACTCACCCGCAACGAATGGGACGAGGGGTATAACGAGGGTGGCTACGGCGCGGTCGATGACATCGTCGAACTGGCGGAACAGGCCCAAACCGCGCTGGAAGCCGGCGACGGCCGCGCCGCGCTGGCAATTCTGGAAGCCGTCACCGATGAATTTAGCAAGCATTGGGAAATGCTGGACGAAATCGGCGAGGACGCCAGCGTCTTCTTCGACAGCACTCAAGCGCTGTGGAGCGAGGCGCTGCTCGACCCCGACCTGAGCGCCGAGGAACGCCGGCACTGGGCCGACCGACTGGGGGACTGGGTGGACGATTTCGATGAATCCGTCGCCGACAGTCTGGAACTCCTGCAAACCGTGGTCCGGCAAGGCTGGGATGACCCCACGCTGACCCGCATCCTGCACGGGGAAACGGTTCCGGGTGGCCTGTGGGGCGACGATCCGCCGCCCCATGACCAGCGGGCGCGAATCGCCCGGGCGCGGCTGCGGATTCTGGAGCGGACCGGTCAGCACGAGGCGTATCTGCATCTGGCCCAGGCCGAGCATCGTTATGATGAATATGCCCTCAAGTTGCTGCGGCTGGATCGGGTTGAAAACGCCGTGCGCACCGGAATGGAACAGCCGCTTTCCGACCAAGGGATGCTGGAACTCGTCAAGGCATTGTACGAACGTGACGCCATCGAAGCCGCGTTCCAGGTTGCCGAACATGGCCTGCGCCGGCCAGATGCAACCGCGCCGAACGACCCGGAACTGGCGGAACTCATGGAGCACAGCCAGGGATTCGGCCGGTACGACGCGCACCCTCAAGCCGAACTGGCGATCTGGCTGCGCGACCGGGCCGCCGCGCGCGGACAGAACGAACGGGCGCTGGCGGCAGGTCTGATCGCGTTTCGGCTCGCGCCCAGCCTGGATGCCTACCAGCGGGTGGAGACGCTGGCCGGCGCGGGCTGGCCGGAGCAACAGCCGAAACTGCTGGATTTTCTGCGCGACAAGGCTCACATCGCCACCGAAACCAAGGTTGACGTTTTTCTGTACGAGAGCCTGATCGACGACGCCATCGTGGTGGTCGAGCATCACTACGTCTCATCCCGAACCCTGGCGCGGGTCATGGACGCCGCCATCCTCTCACGGCCGGAATGGGTGATCGCCCAGGCCCGCAAGCAGGCGGAACCGATCATGGACGGCGCGAAGTCAGCCTGCTATGAAGACGCGGCCCAGTGGCTGCGCAAAGCCAAACAGGCCCATGAAGCGCTCGGCCAGAAAGCCGAATGGCACGCTTACCGCGACGCTCTGCGCGAGAAACATCAGCGTAAATACAAGTTAATGCCACTGCTGAATGCGTTGTAAGGCGCAACTGGCGCGGATACCGCCCAATAATCCGGGGCTTGCGGAGCCGAATTCAAGGTATGCTATAGCGCTCCTGTCCGACGGGTGGAATCACCGTTTCGAACCACCCCGGCGCTGCGCGCCACCCCTCCTTGTCCAAGGAGGGGAGATTCCACGACCGGTATGCGAGCGCTATATGCACCGACAAGTATTCACGCCCAACCTCGATTCAGGATCGCCCCCGATGAGTCAGTCTCCAGTCACCCGCGATGTGTTCGACGACGTCATGGTCCCCAACTACGCCCCGGCAGCGATCATTCCGGTGCGCGGCGAGGGTTCCCGCCTGTGGGATCAGGATGGGCGGGAATACATCGACTTCGCCGGAGGCATCGCCGTCAACGTGCTGGGCCACGCTCACCCGAAGCTGGTCGCGGCGCTGGCCGAACAATCCCGCAAGCTCTGGCACGTCAGCAACGTGTTGACCAACGAACCGGCGCTCAAGCTGGCCCGTCGGCTGTGCGAGCTGACCTTCGCCCAGCGGGTGTTCTTCGCCAACTCCGGCGCCGAGGCCAACGAAGCGGCGCTTAAACTGGCCCGCAAATACGCCGCCGACCATTTCGGCCCCGACAAGCGCGAAATCATCGCCTTCAGCCAGTCGTTCCACGGCCGCACTTTGTTCACCGTAACCGTCGGCGGCCAGCCCAAGTACACCGAGGGCTTCGAACCGCTGCCGCCGGCCATCGCCCACGTCCCGTTCAACGACCTGGCCGCCTTCGCCGCGACGATTTCCGACCGCAGCTGCGCGGTGATTTTGGAGCCGGTGCAGGGCGAAGGTGGCGTAACCGGCGCGACTCCAGAGTTCCTGCGCGGGGTCCGCGAACTGTGCGACCGCCACCAGGCGCTGCTGATCTTCGATGAGGTGCAATGCGGCAACAGCCGTTCCGGCCATCTCTACGCCTACATGGGCTACGGCGTAACGCCTGACATTCTGACCACCGCCAAGGGACTGGGCGGCGGCTTCCCGATCAGCGCCATGCTGACCACCGCGCCCATCGCCGCCAGTCTCAACGTCGGCAGCCACGGCACCACCTATGGCGGCAATCCGCTGGGCTGCGCGGTCGCCGGCGCGGTGCTGGATCTGATCAGCGATCCCGAACTGCTGGCCGGCGTGCATCGCAGGCACGCTGCGTTCATGGCTGGGCTGCGCCGCCTCAACGACCGCTTCGGAATATTTCGCGAACTGCGCGGCAAGGGCCTGCTGATCGGTTGCGAGCTGACCGATGCCTGGCAGGGGCGCAGCCGCGACTTCATCAAGGCCGCGCTGGATCAGGGTCTGCTGGTACTGGTGGCCGGACCGGACGTGATCCGGCTGGCGCCCTCGCTGATCATCCCCGACGAGCTGATCGAGGAAGGGCTGCGACGCTTCGAGCGGGCCATCGCCCAACTGCTCCCCCAAACCGCCCCCACGGGCGAGGAGTTGACTCATGCGGCGCGATAAGGCGGAACCGGTGCAGGTCGAGTGCCCGAAGTGCCGTTACACCGAGATCATCTACATCCCGATTGAAGAAATGCCGCGCTGCCCCAAATGCGGCATCCGCATGGTCATCCGGGAATTGCTCGACGAGGGTAAATCCACCTGAACGACGACCGACCGCCATATTACAGTGGGATGAATTTTGTATATCATGACCGGCGCCCGGCCGCGGGTTTGCCGGCCGCGCCCAACAATGACCATCCAAGGAGTCACGATCCCATGAAAAAATTCCTGGTTGCGCTCGGTGTCAGCCTCGGCCTGCTGCTCACTCTGTCCGGCGCTCCCGCCCGGGCCGACGTGCTTAACGAAATCAAGGAGCGCGGCGAGCTGAAAGTCTGTCTGGAACCGGCCTACATGCCGTTCGAAATCACCGACAAACGCGGCCAGATCATCGGCTTCGATCCCGATCTGGCCGCGCTGATGGCCGAGGCGCTGGGCGTCAAACTGGTGCTGAGCAGCACCGCCTGGGATGGCATCATCCCCGCGCTGATCACCAGCAAATGCGACATCATCATGAGCGGGATGACCATCACCAAGGAGCGCGCCGAAACCATCGACTTTTCGAAGCCCTACATGGTGATCGGCCAGACCGTGCTGCTGCGCAAGGATCTGGAGAGCAAGGTGAAGTCTTACAAGGACCTGAACAAGCCCAAGTACAAAATCGCCTCCAAGCTCGGCACCACCGGCGAAATCGCCGCCAAGAAATACCTGCCCAAGGCCACCTATCTGTCCTTCGAGACCGAAGCGGAAGGGGTCATGGAAGTGGTCAACGGCAAGGCTGATGCCTTCATCTACGACTCGCCCTACAACGCGGTCGCCATCGGCCAGCGCGGCGAGGGCAAACTGGTCTTTCTGGATCAGCCCTTCACCGACGAGCCGCTCGGCTGGGGCGTGCGCAAAGGCAACCCCGAATTCATCAAATGGCTCAACGGTTTTCTCGCCAAGGTCAAGCAGGACGGCGCCTACGACAAGCTGTACCAGAAGTGGTTTAAGAGCACCGACTGGCTGCAAGACGTGCAGTAAGCCGTGGCGCTCAAACATCGGCCCGCCGCCTGGCCTTGGCGCCTCCTGCTCGCCGCCATCCTGATCGGCCTGACGGCGGGCCTGTGGGTCGCCACCAAGCGCGTCAACTATGAGTGGCGCTGGGAACGGGTGCCGCAATATTTTGCCTACCGGGCCGAGGTTCCCCAGGAATCGCCGGTCGCCGGCCGGGTCAGCGCCATCCAGGCCGACGGGGCGCTAAGCCGGGTCGTCGTCACGCCCGCCGACGGCGGCGCTCCGGTTGTCCTGCCGGTGGAAACCGTGCAGGTGGCGGTCGGCGACGCCATCGACCGGGAAGACAGCGTCGGCGACAACCACGAATGGCGGATCGGGCCACTGACCCAGGGGCTGTGGGTCACCATCTGGATTTCCTTCGTGTCCGGCCTGGTCGGGCTGCTGATCGGCCTGATCACCGGTCTGTGCCGCATCTCCGACAACCCCGCCCTGCGCGGGCTGGCGGTGCTCTACATCGAACTGATTCGCGGCACGCCGTTGCTGGTGCAGATTTTTATCTTCTATTTCTTCATCGGCACGGTGTTGAATCTGGATCGCATGGTCGCCGGCATCGGGGCGCTGGCGCTGTTCGTCGGCGCCTACATCGCCGAAATCATCCGCGCCGGCATTCAATCCATTCCCAAGGGCCAAACCGAAGCGGCGCGCTCGCTGGGGATGAGCGCCTTCCAGAACATGGCCTACATCGTGCTGCCGCAGGCTTTCAAACGGGTGCTGCCGCCACTGGCCGGACAGTTCATCAGCCTGATCAAGGATTCTTCGCTGGTATCGGTCATCGCCATCACCGACCTGACCAAGAGCGGGCGGGAGATCATCACCGCCAGCTTCGCCACTTTCGAAATCTGGTTCACGGTCGCCCTGCTCTACCTGGTGGTCACCTCGGTGCTGTCGCAACTGCTCTTCTGGCTGGAACGGAGGTTCGCCCGCAGTGATTGAAGTCAAAAATCTGCTCAAGGTGTTCGAGGGGCGCGGCCAGACGGTGCGGGCGGTGGACGATGTCAGCACCGCGATCGCCAAGGGCGAGGTGGTGGTGATCATCGGCCCGTCCGGGTCGGGCAAATCCACTTTTCTCCGCTGCCTGAACGGCCTGGAAGAATTCGACGACGGACAGGTCGTTATCGACGGCATCGACATCGCCGGCAGCAAAACCAACCTCAACGCCGTGCGCCGCGAGGTGGGGATGGTGTTCCAGCACTTCAACCTGTTCCCACACAAGACCGTGCTGGAGAACGTCACCCTGGCGCAACGGGTGGTGCGCAAGCGCAAGGCCGGCGAGGCCAATGAAAGAGCCATGGCGCTACTGACCAAGGTCGGCATCGCCGAGAAGGCGAACGAGTATCCCTCGCGGCTGTCCGGCGGCCAGCAGCAGCGGGTGGCCATCGCCCGCGCCCTGGCCATGGACCCCAAGGTGATGCTGTTCGACGAACCGACCAGCGCGCTGGACCCGGAAATGGTTGGCGAGGTGCTGGACGTGATGAAGCAGTTGGCCCGCGAAGGGATGACCATGGCGGTGGTGACCCATGAAATGGGTTTCGCCCGCGAGGTGGCCCAGCGGGTGCTGTTCATGGACGTTGGCCGCATTCTGGAAGACGCGCCGCCGGCGCAATTTTTCACCGCGCCACAAGAACCTCGGGCACAGGCGTTCTTGAAGCAGGTGCTCTAATACCGAAAAGCGCCATGAGCCTTTACGCTAAACCTTATTCCGAAGCCTGCGAACAGAATAAGGAGCCGATTCTGGCGGTGCTTCGCGAGGTTTTTACCGAGCCGGGCCTGATTCTGGAGATCGGCGCGGGTACTGGGCAACACGCCGTTCACTTTGCGCGGGAGTTGCCGCATCTGGACTGGCAAGCGACCGATCAAGCCGACTACCTGCCCGGCATTGGGCTGTGGATCGCCGAAGCGGGTTTACCGAACTTGCGCCAACCCCTGGAATTGGACACCCGCCGCATACCGTGGCCGGTCACCCAAGCGGCGGGCGTATTTTCCGCCAACACCACCCATATTATGGATTGGCCCGCGGTGGAAGGCTTATTCCAGGGGATCGGTCGGGTGCTGCAACCGGGTGGAGCGTTCTGCCTGTACGGGCCATTCAACCATGGCGGTCGCTATACCAGCGCCAGTAACGCCGAATTTGACAACTTGCTCAAACACCGCGACCCGGCCAGCGGGATTCGGGACTTCACCGATCTCGACCGGCTCGCGCGGGATAACGGCCTACGGTTTCGGCGGAATTATCCGATGCCGGTCAACAATCGCACTCTGGTCTGGACATGCTGCGTCGATTCATAGCCGATTCCCATCCCAATAGAGGCGAACATGTCGCATCACCCATGCACGCACTGATAGCGGATCAGGTCGGGGTTGTCGTCGGCGACCGCCTGCCCCAGACAGATCACCCCGCTATCGTGCAGGGCGAACTCCTCGCGCCGCACGAAAAAGCGGGCGCCGTTTTCCAGCAACAGGTAGGTTCCGTTGGTGCTGTGCTCCACCAGGATAAACTTGCCATGCCGGAACTCGATGTCGGCGTGACTGCGAGACACCAGTTCCCGATCCACCACCAAATTGTTTCGCTCGCCACGGCCCATGGTTAAGGTCTGCGAGCCGGGCACCACTTCAATGGTCCGGTCGCGATAGTCCAGCACCAAGCGGGTGAACAGCAGGCTGTGCAGCTCCTCCTGGCCATCGCTGGCCATCTGGGTCAGGCTGGTGGAGTCGTGCCAGATGATCTCGACGATGTCCATCTCATCCTGCTTGCCCCGCACCCACGACCGCCCAAGACTGCGAACCATCTGAGCCAGATCGGCCGGCAGGCACTCCCCGGTTTCCCGCGTGGTGATGATCTGATCGGCCTTGGCCAGGGAAACCATCCGGGCGGCGACGTTCACCGCATCGCCGAACAGGTCGCCTTTTTCGACCAGGACCGGCCCGTAATGCAGGCCGATCTTGACCGCGATGTTCAACTCGGCCAGATCCTTATCCTCCTTGAGCGCGCGGTGCATCTCGCAGGCGGCGCTCACCGCCTGTTGCGCATTCGAAAACCGGCTCATGATTTCATCGCCGATGGTTTTGATCACCACCCCGTCATGCGCGACGGTGTTCGACGTCAGCAGGTCCAACACCTGCGTTTCGATCTGCCGCGCCCGCCAGTCGCCGTATTTTTCGAACAGGCGGGTGCTGCCGCAGATGTCGGCGAACAGGATGGCCGCCGCTTGCTGCCGGGATGCCGTCTGGTCCCCCGGCGTCGTCTTCAGGTTGCCGAATTTCGGTTTCATGCCCCGCACTCCCGGAAAATGCCAGCGCTGGTTTCAGCCATAACCGCGCGCGCGCAAGTTTTCAATGACCCGGCGGATATTGTCACGGGCAATCGGCTCGTAACGTCGCTGGAAAAATTCGGTAAAGAAAAAAGTCGGCCGGCTTTGCAGGGACCGCAGAAAGCGCAACTGGCCCGGATAATACGCCTCGTCGCCGATATCCGCGCATTCGGCCCGAATCCGGTGGCCGTCCCGCTCGAACGCCTCCCAAGGCAACCCGAAGCTGGAGAGATCGATATCGACGATAAAGCGCTCGTCCCGCCGGGCGGGCTGGTCGCGGTGGGTGGTGGCCATGATCAGATCGTCCACCCGCTGGAGGAAGGCGGCATCCGCCGGTGTCTCCGACCATTGCCGGAACAGGTCGGCGCTGCGCCGTTCGTTATCGACCGCGCCCGACCGGTAAACCGCATCGTGGAACCAGAGCGCCATTTCGACGGCGTCGGGATCGTCCATCAACGCCGCCGCCCGGTCGAATTCGCCCAGGCAGTGCCGAACATGATCCAGGGTATGATAGTGGCGATGCGGCTCCTCGTAGAGCTTGACCAACCGCGCATGAACCGCTTCCGCCAGCGCGCGGTCGCCGCCCAGACACCGTTCCCACAAGGCCGCAAAACGGGCACGCTCCCGAATCAGGCCGTTGTCCGCCGGCGCGACGGCGTTATTGCTGGATCGCTCGAACATCGCTGGCCTCCAAGAGTGGCTTGCGCCCTATCCGGCGTGCGCCACAAAGTCCTCAATCAGGCGCCGCGCCATGCTCATCGGGCTGGGCAACCCCGGCAGATTCTTCGGCGCAAACCAGCGGGCGTCCAGGATTTCCCGCCCGTCGGCCCGCAATTCGCCTCCGGCATGGTCGGCGGTGAAGGCGATCATCAGGGAATGCGGAAACGGCCATGACTGGCTGGCGAAATAGCGCAGGTTGCTGACCCGAATGCCCACCTCCTCCGCCACTTCCCGGTGGATGGCCTGCTCCAGCGTCTCGCCGGCTTCGACGAAGCCCGCCAGTACGCTGTATACCCCCGGCAGGAAGCGCGGCGCGCGAGCCAACAGGATCTCGCGCCCCCGGCTGACGCGCACCATCACCACCGGCGACAGCCGCGGATAAGCAGCCAGGCCACAGGCCGCGCAGGATCGGGCGCGCTCGTCGTCGCGCCGTTGGGTGGCCGCGCCGCAACGGCCACAGTATTGATGGGTGCGGTCCCATTCGATCAACTGCAGGGCGTGACTGGCCACCCCCAGCAGCGCCTCGTCCAGCCGCGACCACAAACCGCGCAATCCTTCGAACGCCATCCCCGGCGGCGGTCGCACATCCGACACCTCGACGGCGTGGCAAGGCTGGCCGCGTAGCGTCCCCAGATACAGGCGACGCATGACCGGCCAGCCGGCGAACGGCCAGTCCGTTGCCGCCACCGGCAACTCGGCCTCAGCCCCGGCGGATCGCACCAGCAGTTCGCTGCCTCCGAACACAAACCACCAGCCGGCTTCTCTGGCGGCCGGCGCGCGAACCAGACCGGGTTCGAAATCGTCGGGCAACACCAGCATCGGCGGTTCTCCTCTGCAAACGATCTTCAAACGATCTTCCCGGCCAACGGAAACCGGCTGATCGCGGTTTCGCTTAAATGATACCGCACCGCGCCAACGCTTGCGGCGGGCTAATCGACAGTGGCCTGACAACCACCATGCCGCCGGCTAATAAATGGGCAATATAGCGCTCCGGTCTGACTGGTGGAACACCGTTTCGAACCACCCCGGCGCTGCGTGCCACCCCTCCTTATCCAAGGGGGACGTTCACTACCGATAGGGGAACGCTATATAAAGGATGTTGTGGATCAGGTTTCATGAAGGCTACAGAGACTACTCAGGACAATCATTGAGTCTGCAACAATGCCAGCAAGCCTTCGAGCAATTGCAGTGGAGTCGGCGGACAACCGGGAATGTGCAGATCGACCGGAATCACTTCGGCCACTCCGCCGACGCAGGCGTAGCCGCCGGCGAACACCCCGCCGTCCCGCCCGCAATCGCCCACCGCGACCACCCACTTCGGATCGGGCGTGGCGGCATAAGTGCGCTCCAGCGCCTCACGCATGTTGGCCGTCACCGGCCCGGTCACCAGCAACACATCGGCATGGCGCGGCGAAGCGACGAAGTGGAAACCGAAGCGCTCCAGATCATGGAAGGCGTTGTTCAGCGCATGGATCTCCAGCTCGCAACCGTTGCAGGAGCCGGCGTCCACCTCGCGGATCGCCAGACTGCGACCCAAGCGTCGGCGGGCGGCCTGATCGACCTTCGCGCCCAATTCGGCCAGGGCTTGTTCGGAAGGCGCCGGGGCGGAAAGGGTCAGCGGCGACCGCCACCCATTTTGCAACAGCAGCTTGCGCATGACGGGGCGCCTAAAGATCGTGGCCCGAATACGAGCAGTTGAAAGATTTGTTGCATAAGGGAAAATCCGCCACGATATTGCCTTCGATGGCGGCTTCCAGCAGCGGCCACTGAAACCAGGAAGGATCGCGTGGATGACAGCGCGCCACCGTGCCGTCGGTGGCCAAGCGCAACCAGACCAGGATGTCGCCGCGAAAGCCCTCGACCAGCGCCATGCCCTCGACCAACCGGCCGGGAGGGTTTAGCTCCCCGCACACCGGACCCGGCGGCAACCACTCCAAAATCCGTTCGATCAGGTTCAGGCTTTCTTCCACCTCGCGGATGCGAATCCACACCCGGGCGTTGACATCGCTTTCGCGCAGCACCGGCACCTCGAACTCAAGCTGGTCGTAGGGCGGATAACCCGGTGTGCGGCGGGCGTCGAAGGCACGGCCGGCGGCGCGGCCGATCACGCCGCCGCAACCGAACTGCTGGACCAGCGTCGGATTGAGCGTCCCGGTATTGGCGGTGCGGTCCTGCAGCGAGGCGGTGTTGTCGTATAACTCGACCAAGGGTGGAAACGCGCGGCGCATCTCGGCCAACAGGGCTCGCAAGATCGGCACGCCATCCGCCGGCAAATCGACGGCCACCCCTCCCGGAATTACACAATCCATCAGCAGACGATGACCGAAGCAGGCGGCGCTAGCGCGGAGCACCCGCTCGCGCAACACCGCGCAGTGCGCGTGCATCAGGGCGAAAGCGGCGTCGTTGCAGATCGCGCCGATGTCGCCGCAGTGATTGGCCAGCCGCTCCAGTTCGGCCATCAGCGCGCGCAACCCATGGGCGCGGGTGGGCGCGGCGGTCTCGGTCGCGGCCTCGACCGCGCGGGCGAACGCCAGCGCATAGGCTACCGTGCTGTCGCCCGACACTCGCCCGACCAGCCGCGCCGCCCGCTCCAGCGATGCGCCGTTCAGCAGGCTCTCGATACCTTTGTGAACATAGCCCAGCCGCTCTTCCAGCCGGACCACGGCCTCACCGTTGGCGGTAAAGCGAAAATGACCGGGTTCGATGATGCCGGCGTGAACCGGCCCCACCGGAATCTGGTGCAGGCTTTCGCCCTCCGCCGGCAAAAATGGATAGGGCGGCATCGCTTCGGCCGGCGCGGTCGTGGAACCCAAGGGATGGCGCAGCGGCCAGCGGCCGTGATCCAGCCAGGGGCGGGGATCGGGGCCGCCGGCCGGCTGCAAACCGACCAAATCGGCGATAGCGCGTTCCAACCGTTGCGCCGGTGGATGCAAGCGCCCCACCGAGGGGAACTGTTCGTTTGGACAGGGCAGGCTGGCAACGCCCGGCGTGCCGGTCTCGAACTCATACGCCGCCAGATGCGCCACGCCGGGTTCGCCCCATAATCCAAGCAGGGTCCAGGCGCCGTTCGCCAGTCCGGCCAGCAGCACGTTCCAGGTTTCGGCGGTCACCACGAAACGGGGCCAGGGCCGATGCCCGGTGACCGGCTGGCCGGCGCCCAACACGGCGAGCAAGGTGGGGTTGGCGTTCGTCGCTCTCATCGTATCGCCCTCAACCCAGCAGGATCGCCACATGGCGGAACCAGGCCACCAGCGGTTCGGGCAGCCAGAACCCGGCGACCAGCACCAGCAGCAGATGCACCGTCATCGGCAGGGTGCTGGCCCGCACCGGCACGAAAGCAGCGCTGTCCGGCTGGCCGAACGCCACGCCGTGCAACCGCCACAGCAGGGTGCCGAACGCCAGCAGCAACCCCACCACCAGCGGCAGCGCCAGCAGCGGCTGGCGGGCGAAGGTGGAACTCACCACCAGGAACTCGCTCATAAACACCCCGAACGGCGGCATCCCGGCGATGGCGATCACGCCCGCCACCAGTCCCCAGCCGAGAGTCGGATGGGTGACGGTCAGGCCGCGAATGGTGGAGATTCGCTGGGTGCCCTTGACTTGGGAAATATGGCCCACGGTGAAGAAAATCGCCGATTTGGTCAGGCTGTGCAGGGTCATGTGCAGCAGCCCGGCGAAGTTGGCCAGCGGTCCACCCATGCCGAAAGCGAAGGTGATGATGCCCATGTGTTCGATGGAGGAATAGGCGAACAATCGTTTGATATCCCCCCGGCGGTAGAGCATCAAGCCGGCGAATAGCAGGGACAGCAGCCCCAGAATGACCATCAGCGGCCCCGGCGCCAGCGCGGACGGATTGGCGCTCATCAGCATCTTGAAGCGCAGCACCGCATACAGCGCCACGTTCAGCAGTAAACCGGACAGCACCGCCGAGATCGGCGTGGGGCCTTCGGCGTGCGCGTCCGGCAGCCAGGCGTGCAACGGCACCAGACCGGCCTTGGTGCCGTAGCCAAGCAGCAGGAACACAAATGCCAGGTTGAGCAGCGCCGGATCGAAAGCATCGGCGCGGGCGAGCAGCCGGTCCCAGGCCATGGCCGGCAGCCCCTGCCCGATCACCGGCTGCGCCGCCAGATACACCAAAATGGTGCCGAACAACGCCAGGGCGATACCGAGGCTGCCCAGGATGAAATATTTCCAGGCGGCTTCCAGCGCGGCGTGGGTCCGGTAGAGACCGACCATCAGCACCGTGACCAGCGTCGCCAGCTCGATCGCCACCCACAGCAGCCCGATGTTGTTGGCGAGCAACGCCAGGTTCATGGCGAAAAGCAGCGCCTGATACATGGCGTGATAGAAGCGCAGATACGCCGGGGTCAGCCGGCCGGTTTCCAGTTCGTGGGCGATGTAGCCGGCGCTGAACACGCTGGTGGTGAAGCTGACCCAGTTGTTCAGCGCGATCAGGTAGATGTTGAAGTCGTCCACCCGCAGGTAGAGATTGGCCTCGGGTCGCGCCTGAAACAGGACGGCGGCGGCCAGCAGGCACAGCAGCGCCGCGCCGACGTTCAGCCTGGCGCCAAGCCGGTAGCCGGACACCAGCACCAGCAGCAGCGCCGCGCCAGCCGGAACGCCCAGCAGCACGGCCATCGCCACGAGACCAAGACCCGCGCCGCTCATCGCCGCCGCTCCTCCCGAAAGGTATCCATCGCCTGCATGTCCACGCTATCGAAGCGCTCCCGGATGCGGAACAGAAAAATGCCGATCACGATCAGCGCGATCAGCACCGAGAACGCAACGCTGATTTCCACTGCCAGCGGCATGCCGCGCGCCCCGGCGGCGGCCAGCACCAGCCCGTTCTCCAGCGACATGAAGCCGATCACCAGGCTGACCGCGTTGTGGCGGGTGACCATCAGCAGCAACCCCAGCAATACCACCGCCAGAGCGAAGGCCAGGTCTTCGCGCGCCAGCGCGTCGGCGGTGGCCGTCACCGGCAGCATCACCAGAATCGCCAGCGCCACCAGCGCGGTGCCGGCCAGCATGTCCCGGCCCACGCCCCCCACCGCCTCCAGGGTGCGATGGATGCCGAGCCGCCGGACGATTCGGTGGAGCGCGACCGGAATGACGATCGCCTTGAACACCAGCGCGATTCCCGCCGTGATGTACAGGTGATGCGCGCCCTGAACGGCGGCCTGCCAGCCGACCGCCAGCGCCAGCACCAGCGAGTGCAGGGCGAAGACGCTGATCAGGGCGTACAGACGATCCTGATACAGCAGCAAAAAGCTCGCCAGCACCATGCCGCCCGCCAGGAAATGGGCGATGTCGAAAGCCAGACCGTGCATCACAGGCTCCGGGACACGAACAGCAACAGGGTGCCGAGCAAACCCAGCATCAGCGCCGCCCCCAGAAATTCGCCGACGCGGAACACTCGCATCTTGGCGATGCTGGTTTCGAACAGCGCCAACAGCAGGCCGCCCGTCGCCAGCTTGGCCAGATACGCGACCACGCCCACCAGGTAATCCACGGGACCCGCGCCGGCGGTCGCCATGCCCCAGGGCGCGAAGATGCAGGCCGTCAGCGACAGATAGAGCAGCAATTTCAAAGAAGCGGCCAGTTCGATCAGCGCCAGATGGCGACCGGAGTATTCCAGCACCATTGCCTCATGCACCATGGTCAGTTCCAGGTGGGTGGCCGGATTGTCCACCGGAATCCGGGCGTTTTCGGCGATCGCCACCATGATCAACGCCAGCAGCGCCAGCGCCAGCGACACCCGCAGGCCGACATCGGCATTCAGCATGAAACGGGCGACCGCCGACAGTTCGGTGGTGCCGGCCAGCAGCGACAGGGTGAATACCATCATCAGCATGGCCGGTTCGGCCAGCGAGGCGATCATCATCTCCCTGCTGGCGCCGATGCCGCCGAAGCTGGTGCCGACGTCGAGCCCGGCCAACGCCAGAAAAAAGCGGGCGGTGCCGAGCAGCGCGACGATGGCGATCAAATCGGCCGTCCAACTGAACGGCAGGCCGCTGGCGAAAGTCGGCGCCAGCGACGCCGCCACCCAGATCGCGGCGAAGATCAGATAGGGCGCGACTCGAAACAGCCAGGAGGCGGAGTCGGCCAGCACGACCTCCTTGCGCAACAGCTTGAGCAGATCGCGGTAGGGTTGCAGCGGGGTCGGGCCACGCCGGCGCAGCAACCGCGCCTTGAGCGTGCGGACAAAACCGGTGAGCAGCGGGGCCAACAGCAGCGTCAGCAGCATTTGGCAACCCTGCACCAGATAGTCGGCGGTCAGCGCCATAGCACCATCCCCAGCAATAGCAGGATCAGCGCGCCGAATACCAGGCTCAGGTAACGGCGGATGGTGAGGTATTGAAAGGCGTTGAAACGGCTGGAGAGCGCCACCACGGCCGCGACGATCGGGGCATAACCACGCTCCCAGACCGGGTCGCGCAGTTCGACCTCCAGCCGCGCCGGCCGCGAGTCGCCGGGCGGCGGCATGAACACCCGTTCCCGCGCCTGGAACACCACGCTGCCGAACACCCGGCGGATCGGTTGGGCGAAGCTGCCGGCGGTATACTGGGTCGCGGGGCTGGCTTCGGGAAAGCCGCAATCCCAGGCCGGGCCGCGTCGCGCCGTGGCGGAGGCGAAGCGATGGATCAGGAGGGCGGCGACGGTCCCGGAAAACGCCATGAACAGCAACACCAGCAAGCCGTTGTAGGTGCTTTTGACATCCACCACCGGCACCAGCGTCAACCAGGGTTGGCTGCTCTGCGCCGTCAGTCGAGTGCTGCCATTGAGCATGCCCACCACTGGGGACAGACCGTCCACCACCAGTCCGGGCAGGATGCCGGCCAGCAGGCAGAGCGTCGCCAGGGTGAACAGCGCGGTCAGCGAAAAGCGGTCGGTCTCCCGAGCCCCGGTGGCGGCCGGCGAACGGGGCCGGCCCAGGAAGGTGATGCCGAAGGCTTTGACGAAGCAGGTGGCGGCCAGCGCGGCGGACAGGGCCAGCAACGCGCCGACCGCCGGCACCAGGAACTTGAGCGGCCATTGCGGCAGTTCCGGGCTGGCCAGGATAGCCTGGAAAGTCAGCCATTCGGAGACGAAACCGTTCAGCGGCGGCAGCGCCGAAATCGCCGCCGCGCCGATCAGAAACGCCAGCGCCGTCCACGGCATCGGGTGGATCAGCCCGCCCAACCGCTCCATGTCACGCTCCCCGGTGGCGGTCAACACCGCGCCGGCGCCGAGAAACAGCAGGCTTTTGAACAGCGAATGGTTAAAGATGTGAAACAGCGCGGCGGTCAGCGCCAGCGCGGCGTTCGCGTACATATGATTCGTCTGAAACGCCAGAGCCAGCCCCAGACCGATGAAGATGATGCCGATGTTCTCCACCGTGTGATAGGCGAGCAGCCGCTTTAGATCGTGCTGCATCAGTGCGTACAGCACGCCCAGCACGGCGGTGATTCCGCCCAGCGCCAGCACCAAGCCGCCCCACCACCAGGCCGGCTCGCCCAGCAAATCGAAGGCGATGCGGATGAAACCGTACACCGCCACCTTGGTCATCACCCCGCTCATCAATGCCGACACATGGCTGGGTGCGGCCGGATGCGCCAGTGGCAACCAAACGTGCAGCGGTACCAGGCCGGCCTTGGAACCGGCCCCCGCCAGCACCAGCGCCAGCACCAGCGCCGCCGCGCCCGGCGTGGCCTGAGCGGCGCGGATGGTGGCGAAATCGTAACCGCCGTCGGGACCGGCCAGCAGCCCGAAGGCCAGCAGCAGCGCCAGGGTACCGAAACAGGCCATGACCAGATACAGATAACCGGCGCGGGCGTTGGCCGGTTCCCGATGGTGGGCCATGACCAGCGCCCAGGAACTCAGCGACATGAATTCCCAAACGAACAGGAAAGTAAAGGCGTCGTCGGCCAGCAGCACCAGGTTCATACCGGCCAGAAAGGCCGGGTAAAACGGCAACACCCGTTCGGGCGCCTGCTCGTGCTGGCCGTAGCCCAGGGCGAACAGGCTGGCCACCGCACCGCCAAGATTGACCACGATCAGGAAAAAGGCCGACAGCGCGTCCAAACGGAAATGCGCGCCCAGCCAGGGCAATCCCAGCGGCAGCGTCAGGGTGGCCGGTATTCGGCCGCCCAGTAGATGTGCCAGCCCCAGCCCCAGCAGGATGATGCAAATGGCTAGACTGACCCCATAGACCTGACGGGTGCAGCCCGCTCGGCGCGATGTGGTGATCGCATGGAGACCGACAGCGAGCAGGGCCATGGTCAAGCCCAATAACAGCGACAACGGCATGGTGACGAATTCCACTCCTTCCGACCCACATCACTACGGACTGCTTGGGCGACTCAGCCCTTCAGTCGAACGCCGCGCCCGCCGCCTTCGCTGGCGGCGCCTTCTCCGATCAGTTCCACGCCGGCGGCGTCGAGCGCGGCGATGAGCTTGACCAGGGAATCCACATTGCCGCGAATCGTGCCTTCGCTGGTTTCCATCCGCTGAATGGTCGGCAGGGACAAACCGGCGGTTTCGGCGAGCGTTCGCTGGTCCATACCCAACAGCGCGCGCGCCGCTTTCAACTGAGCCGCCGTGAGCATAATGAAAATCCAGATTCCAAGATGGGCATGAATTATCAATAACAAGAAGTTTAAATGCAATTATAAAAATTGTATTTTAATTTATAAAACATCAGCTCTACATAGTGAAGCATGCTCCACAAGATTTCGGTGGCCCAGTTTGCGGGTTGTCCATCCAGCCGGTTTTTGCTCCGTGGGGTTGGGTTAGGCGCTGATCAACCGGCCGGCCAATTCCGTATAGCGCGGAAAAGCGCCATCCAAGCTGGCCAGGCGGGCATCGTATGCCAGCGCCGTGGCAATGATGATACGGTCGGCGGGATCGCGATGGTATTCCGGCAATTGCGCGGAACGGAAGGCAATTTCCCAGGAAACCGGCAGACTTTCGATGCCTGCTGGCGATAGCGCGTCCTGCAACCACGTTTCAACCGCCAAGGGAAGCAAGATCCGACGCCGTTTCAGCAGGTAGGGAACCTCAAAACAGGAGATAGCGGAGACGGCGACGCGCGGTTCGGATTGAATCGCGGCCAGAATGCCAGCGGGTAATCCGTGACCGCTCTGGATGATCCACCGTAACCAGATATGCGTGTCCAGAATGATCATCGCAAGGCATCCCAGTCGGCTTCGAGAACGGCTGGGGCGATCAGGTCGTCAAAAATCTCGCCTTGACCGGCAATGTTGGGTGGTGGCTGACGGCGGAGCGATGCTGGGGTTTCTTCCAACACCAAGACGATCAATTCGACTTTAGCGCTCGGCGGTAGCTTGGGCAAATGACGCGGTTTGCCCTCTGGGTCGGTTTCGATCAGCAGGCGTTCGGCATACATGATTGCATTCCTCCTCCAGCCACATGCTGGCCATGTCGTAGCACATCAACAGTTTTTCATAAGTCCAAAAAAATCGTTGAGTACCGCTCTGGATGCCATGGAGTAGCGGAGCCGGCACGAGAGCAGGCTGCTTCACCGCCGCCACCGCGCCAGATCGCGGCGGCGGACCTTGCCGTTGGCGGTGCGCGGCAGGCTGTCGGTGAAAATGATCTCGCGAGGACACTTGTAGCCCGCCAGATGGGCGTGGGCATGGGCCAACAGCGGCGCGGCGTCCATCCCATCGGGTTCGTCGGGATCGCGCGGCACCACGAAGGCGGCGATCACGCTGAGGCCTTCGCGCACCAATAGCTCGGTTACCGCCACCTCCGCCACCGCCGGATGCCGGCTCAAACAATGCTCCACCTCCAGCGGCGACACCCGGTAGCCCATGGCATTCATCACATCGTCGTTGCGGCCGTGATAGATCATGTAGCCGTCGGCGTCGAAATGAACCAGATCGCCGCCGACGAACCACTCGCCCCGGTAGACCAGTTCCTCCTCGTCCGGCCGGTTCCAGTAGCCCAGCATGAGTCCCGGATCGCCGCGATGCACCGCCAGCAGCCCGGTCTCGCCCGGCGGCAGCGGCTCGTCGCCGCCTTCGATCGGCAACGCCGCCACGCAGCGACCCGGCTGAGCCTTGCCGGGGCTGCCCGGCCGCACCGACACGCTGGGCGACGAGGAAATGTAGGTGGAGCACTCGCTCATCCCCAGCGCCTCGTACAACGCCTTGCCGGTCGTCGTCCGCCACTGTTCCAGCAAGGCGGAGCTCAGCGCTTCGCCGGCGGTCAGACCGTGGCGCAGACTGGACAGGTCATAAGCGCGCAGGTCGTTGTATTTCAGGATTTGCCGGTACAGTCCCGGCACCGCCGCGAACAGGGTTGCCCGGTATTTCTCCATCAACGCCGGCCAAACCGTGACGTCGCGGGGGCCGTTGTAGAGCACCGCCGTCGCGCCGTTGGCCCAGGGGTCGGTCAGCCCCACCCCCAGGGTATAGGTCCAGTTGAACGCCCCAGCGTGCAGAATCACATCGTCCGGGCGGATGCCATACCAACCCTGGTACATCGGCCGCCGCCCCCAGGCCGAACGCTGGGCGTGCAACACCCCCTTGGGCTGACCGGTGGTGCCGGAGGTGTAGATCAGGAATGCTGGGTCTTCGGCGGCGGTATCGGCATAGTCCAGCGGATCGTGACCAACCCGCAATACGGCGACGTCGGTCAGGCCCAGTACCCGAACGCCCGGCGGCGGCCGAATTGCCAGTTCGTCGGCCATGGCCAGCAGTCGGGCGCCGGAATCGGCCAGCAGAAACGCGGCCTCCTCCTCGGTCAGTTGCGCCGAGGACGGCAGCGGCACGCAACCGGCGGCGATGGCGCCGAAAAACAGCAGGGCGTAATCGCTGGTGTTACCCATGCGGATCATCAGCCGCGCGCCCGGCTCCAGACCCAGGCGGCGCAGTCCGGCCGCCGTGCACCGCACCGCCTGATCCAGTTGCGCGTAGGTCCAGCGCTCGGCCGCCTCGACCGGCGCGTCGGCATCGGAAACCACGACCAGCGCCACCTTGTCCGGCGTGGTCCGCGCCGCCGCTTGAAGACAGTAGCGCGCCATGTTGAACCGGGTCGGCGGCAGCTCGCCGGCATAACCTTGCGTTGGGTTCATGATCACCCTTTCCAGAAATCCGGATGCAGCAGCAGCAACACCGGGAACACTTCCAACCGGCCGACCACCATGGCCATCGTCAGCAAAACGGTGGCGGTATCGCCCAGCGGGCTGAAGTTGGACGCGGTGTCGCCCAGACCCACACCCATGTTGTTCAAGGCGGCGGCCGCCGAGCCGAACGCGGTCACCAGGTCCAGACCGGTCGCCACCAGCGCCAGCGACAGGGCGCAGTAGCAGAAAATGTAGAGATAGTAGAATCCCCACACCGCCTGCATCACCCGGTCCTGGATGGGCCGGTTGCCCAGCTTGACCGCGATTTGCGCGGTGGGGCGGATCAGCAGGCGGATTTCGCGCACGCTCTGTTTGTACAGCAGCAGGAATCGAACCGCCTTGATACCGCCGCAGGTCGAACCGACGCAGCCGCCGAAAAAACTGCCCAGCAACAGGAACAAGGGAATGAAAAACGGCCAATCCGCCGAATAGCCGGCCGCCGTGTGGCCGTTGCTGGTCACGATCGAAAGACTCTGGAAAAAACCGTGGGTGAGCGATTCCCAAAGTGGAAACGTGCCGCTGTAATACAGGTAGGCGCAGGTGAGCGCGACGATCCCGCCGATCACCACCAAGAAGAACCGGAACTCCGCGTCCTGGAACACGACCCGAAAGCTGCCTCGGCGCCATGCCAGGAAAAACAGGGCGAAATTGACCGCCGCAATCAGCGTGAAAATCCCGGAAACCAGCTCGATGGGTAGACTGTTGAAGTAGCCGATGCTGGCGTCGTGGGTGGAAAAACCGCCCAGCGCCAGTGTGGAGAAGCTGTGGCAAACGGCGTCGAAGGGGCTCATCCCCGCCGCCCAGAACGCCAGTGCACAGGCCATATTCAGGCCGAAGTAGATCACCCACAGATTCTTGGCGGTCTCGGTGATGCGCGGGGTGAGCTTCTCGTCCTTCATCGGCCCCGGCGTCTCCGCCTTGTAGAGTTGCATCCCGCCGATCCCCAGCATCGGCAGCAGCGCCACCGCCAACACCACCACCCCCATGCCGCCCAACAGATTCAATTGCGCCCGGTAGTACAGAATCGCCTTGGGCAGGGCGTCGAGATCGGACAGGATGGTGGCGCCGGTGGTGGTTAGGCCGGACGCGGTTTCGAACACCGCGTCCACCAGTCGCATGTGCGGATGTTCGGCCAGCATGAACGGTATCGCGCCCAACAGGGACAGCAGCACCCAGAACGCCACCACCACCACGAAACCATCGCGGTTGCGCAGGTCGATCTTGAACCGGCATACCGGCAACCAGCACAGCAAACCCAGCCCCAAGGTGGCGGCCAGGGTTTCGGCGAACGGCATCACCACCGGCATCCCGTCGTACCACCACGCCACCGCGATCGGCGGCAGCAGAGTGGCGCTGAACAGAACCATCAGCAGCCCGACCATGTACAGCGCCGTCTTGAACGGCGCCCGCCGCTGGCGGGCTTGCCACGGGTTCCAGCCGGTCTCCTGAGTCAGGGGAGAACTGGCAACCTCATTTTCTTCCCCGGCTCGCGACCACGACGTCCGCGGCGCCGGCCCAGCTTCCCACCAATCGTCGGGTTCAGCCGCACGTTCACGTTGGCCCGAAGCCGGACCCGGCCTGGCCTCGGGGCGATCCGTCCGCTCGCTCATACTTCACTTCCAAAAGTCAGGCAGGAACAGCAATAGCAGCGGGAATACCTCCAGCCGCCCGACCACCATCGACGCCGACAGCAGCCAAGTGGCGGCATCGTTCAGGGGGTTAAAACCGACCGCCGTCTCGCCCAATCCCACCCCCATGTTGTTCAGGCAACCCGCCACCGAGCCGAACGCCGTCACCAGATCCACGCCGGTCGTCGCCAGCGCCAGGGAAAAAAAGCAGTAGCTGAGGATGTACAGGAAATAAAACCCCCACACCGATTGCATCACTCGGTCCGGCATCGGTCGATTGCCCACCTTGACCGCGATTTGCGCGGTGGGGCGGATCAGCAGTCGGAGTTCGCGCAGGCTCTGCTTGAACAGCAGCAGAAACCGGAACGCCTTGATGCCACCGCAGGTCGAACCGACGCAGCCGCCGAAAAAGCTGCCCAACAGCAGCAGCAGCGGTACGACGAACGGCCAGTCCCCCGGATAGCCGGTGGTCACGAGACCGTTGTCGGTGATGATCGAGGCGGCCTGGAAAAAACCGTGATAAATCGATTCCCACAGCGGGAATTTGCCGGAAATATACAGGTAGCCACAGGTGAGCGCGATGATCCCGGCCATGACCACCATGCAAAACTGGAATTCGGCATCGCGAAACACCAGCCTCAGGCTACGGGAGCGCCACGCCAGGAAAAACAGAGCGAAGTTGACCGCCGCCACCAGCGAGAAAAAACCGGCGATCAGTTCGATCGAGGCGCTGTGAAAGTAACCGATACTGGCGTCATGGGTGGAAAAACCGCCCAGCGCCAGGGTCGCGAAACTGTGGCAGATCGCGTCGAAAAAGTTCATCCCCGCCGCCCAGAACGCCAGCGTGCAAACCACGTTCAGGCCGGCGTAAATGAACCACAGATTCTTGGCGGTCTCGGTGATGCGCGGGGTGAGCTTCTCGTCCTTCATCGGCCCCGGCGTCTCCGCCTTGTAGAGCTGCATCCCGCCGATCCCCAGCATCGGCAGCAGCGCCACCGCCAGCACCACGATGCCCATGCCGCCCAGGAAATTGAGCTGCGCCCGGTAATACACGATGGCCTTGGGCAATCTGTCCAGATCGGACAGGATGGTGGCGCCGGTGGTGGTCAGGCCGGACGCGGTTTCGAACACCGCGTCCACCAGTCGCATGTGCGGATGTTCCGTCAGCATGAACGGCAGCGCACCCAACAGGGACAGCAGCACCCAGAACGCCACCACCACCACGAAGCCATCGCGGTTGCGCAGGTCGATCTTGAATCGGCACACCGGCAACCAGCACAACAGGCCCAAGGCCAGCATCGCCCCCAGTGCTTTCGCGAACGGCACCACCACCGGCGTCCCGTCGTACCACCACGCCACCCCCATCGGCGGCAGCATCGTGACGCTGAACAGGATCGTCAGCAGCCCGACCATGTACAGCGCCGTCCTGACCGGGGCTCGCCGCTGGCCAGTCCAGCGCGCCCTTTCAGCCGCCGCCAGCGGCGGTTCGCCGGCGTACTCCACTTTTTCCATACCCACTCACTTCCAGAAGTCTGGCAGACACAACAGTAGCAGTGGAAAGATCTCCAGCCGGCCGACCAGCATCGACACCGCCAGCAAGAAGGTGGCGGTGTCGTTCAGCGGGCTGAAGTTGGATGCGGTATCGCCCAAACCGACCCCCATGTTGTTCAAACCGGCCGCCGCCGAACCAAACGCCGTCACCAAATCCACGCCGGTCGCGGTCAACGCCAGCGACAGGGCGCAGTAACAGAAGATGTAGAGGTAGTAAAACCCCCACACCGCCTGCATCACCCGATCGGAAACGGGGTGACCGCCCACCTTAACCGCGATTTGCGCGGTGGGTCGGATCAGCAACCGGGCCTCGCGCAGGCTTTGCTTGTACAACAGCAGGAACCGGATCGCCTTGATGCCGCCGCAGGTCGAGCCGACGCAGCCACCGAAAAAGCTGCCCAGCAACAGCAGCAGCGGCACGAAGACCGGCCAATCAGCCGAGTAGCCGGCGGTGGTCAAACCGTTGCCGGTGATGATCATCACACTTTGGAAATAGCCGTGCTGGAGGGATTCCCGCAGCGGGAATTTGTCGTCCAGGTACAGGTAGACGCAAGCGATTCCGACGATTCCGGCGACCACCATCATGAAAAAACGGAATTCGGCGTCCCGAAAAATGACCCAAATGCTGCCCCGGCGCCACGCCAGGAAAAACAGGGCGAAATTGACCGCCGCAATCAACGCGAACGTCCCCGCGATCAGCTCGATGGCCGGGTTCTGGTAATAGCCGATGCTGGCGTCGTGGGTGGAAAAACCGCCCAGCGCGATGGTGGTGAACGCATGGCAGACCGCATCGAACGGACTCATTCCCGCCGCCCAGAACGCCAGCGCGCAGACTACGTTCAGACCCACGTAGATCACCCACAGATTCTTGGCGGTCTCGGTGATTCGCGGGGTGAGCTTCTCGTCCTTCATCGGCCCCGGCGTCTCCGCCTTGTAGAGCTGCATCCCGCCGATCCCCAGCATCGGCAGCAGCGCCACCGCCAGCACCACGATGCCCATGCCGCCAAAAAAGTGCATTTGCGCCCGGTAATACAAAATCGCCTTGGGCAGGGCGTCGAGATCGGACAGGATGGTGGCGCCGGTGGTGGTCAGGCCGGAAGTGGTCTCGAACCAGGCGTCCAGGAAAGAAATATCCGGTTGCTCCGCCAGCATGAACGGCAGCGTGCCCAGCAGGGACAGCAGCACCCAGAACGCCACCACCACCACGAAGCCGTCGCGGTTGCGCAAGTCGACCTTGAACCGGCATACCGGCAACCAGCACAGCAAACCCAGGCCCAAGGTGGCGGCCAGGGTTTCGGCGAACGGCATCACGACGTGGAGGTCGTCGTACCACCACGCCACCACGATCGGCGGCAGCATGGTGGTGCTAAACAAAACCAGCAACAAACCCACCATGTGCAGCGCCGTCCTGAACGGCGCCCGCCGCGGGTAACCGACCGGTCGCGCATCGCCGGGAGACTTCGAGGATTCCGCCGCCAGCCGTCCGATTTCCACTCGTTCCCCGGATTCGGCGACACCACCGCCATCCGGAAACGCGCTTCCCCCAAGTCCATCGCGCGTGCTTCGATCGCTCATAGGTCCGATAGGCCTCGATTCTCTGGTACGGAAACCACGGTCAAAAATGCCGGATCGGCCCAGCCGGCCAAGCACCCGCCTGGACTGTCGCTCCCGCGATGGCTTCCGTGGCGGTCACACGCCCGGCAGTCTCGCGGCGGGGACGGTAAATGCCACTTGCCGGCGTCGCGAATTAACGTGCTATGTTGTATGCGTTATCATGATTAAATGAAAAGCAAACCCGTGACCCGGATACTTCACAAGCCACGGCAATTCTTTAAGAACGGCGAAAGCAGGTCAAGCTAATACCGTGACCCTGACCTGTCGAACGCTAGGGCAATTCCGGCTCCCGATACATCGGTCGCGCGTCTCGCGGCCGATGCGTCGATACTTCTTCCCGGCCACGCTCTGATTGAAGGAAAGAGCTTATGAAACTGACCAGCCCCGTCTTGCGCGACCATCAACCGATCCCCGCCGAATTCGCCTTTGGCGTTGCTGACCCCCAGCAGCACGTCGTGCTCGGATCCAACACCAATCCCCCGCTCCAGTGGAGCGACCTGCCGCCGGAAACCCGCTCGCTGGTGCTGATCTGCCATGACCCGGACGTACCGACCCAGGCGGACGACGTCAATCAGGAAGGACGGGAAGTTCCGGCCAGTCTGCCGCGCACCGATTTCCATCACTGGATCATGGTGGACTTGCCACCCGAACCCGCGCAGATTTTGGCCGGAGAATTCTCCGAGGGTATCGCGCCCGGCGGCAAGCCGGGACCGGACGGTCCGCGCGGTACCCGCCAGGGCATTAACAACTATCGGGAATGGTTCGCCAGCGACCCCGCCATGGCCGGCCGCTACTTCGGTTACGACGGCCCATGCCCGCCCTGGAACGACAGCATTGTGCATCATTACATCTTCACGCTGTACGCGCTCGATGTGGAACGCTGTCCGGTGGAAGGCGACTTTACCGGCCCCGACGTGCTGGCCGCGATCGCCGGACATGTGCTGGATCAAGCCAGTTTGACCGTCACCTACAGTCTTAATCCAGCCGTACCGGCCTGAAACGTCCGACGATGAACGTCACTCTCGACCAGGCACGATCTTTTCCTCCAACGGCCTGCGCGCTCCGTGGACGCTTACAGCGAATGGCGCAACGGCATTTCAAACATGCCAAGAGGTCGCCGCCATGAGCTCCCCCGACCCGCCCAGAACCGAAAAGCGCCGGCTCAAACGCTGGTATCTGGTGATGTACCTGCGTGTCTACAATCAGGACGATCAAGTGCTATTGGGCCACATCGTGGACATCAACAAGGGAGGCATGCGACTGGTCAGTGACCGCCCCATCCCGGTCAACCAAATTTTCCGGTTATGGGTGGATGTCCCCAGGGAAGGCAGCTCGCGGCAACGCATCCCGCTGGAGGCGGAAAGCCTGTGGAGCGGTCGGGACATCAATCCGGATTTCTACGACACGGGTTTCCGCATTCAGAACATCGGCACGCAGACGCTGCTGCAAATGCAACTGCTGATCGACGAGTTCAAATTCTGAAGCCGGCCGGGTTCGTCAGCCATTGCGGACCCGGCATCTCTATGTTATTGGCATCGATAATGCTTCTATCAGTTTGACGCTTGTACGTCGGTCGGCCCGAACACTGGGGTTTCGGGCCGGTTTCGATCACTCAAACTGAGGGGATGCCATCATGTCATTAGCCATTGCAGCCGACAAAACGCTGGTCTGGGACAACCAGCAAACCAAGATGGTGCAGAAAACCCGGGTAGCGGTTCAACTGGTGGGCAACCAAGGCAGCATCTATCATGAAGCGGGACCGCTGTATGTGGAAACCGCGCAGGAAATCTTCGAGGCAGCGCAACTATTGCGGGAGCGGTTGATCAAGTCGCTGCTCTCCGGAGTCGGCTGAAGTGGGGAAGGCGCCGTCATGGCTAACCGTCCCCTCCTCCGTTTATTCCTCACCGGCATTTCGACTGACAAACCACTTGGCGCAGCCTGACTCGCTCGGGCTGCCGCCCACCTCGATCCTGCCAAGTCCATCGTTGCAACTCGCTCCCCGCAGTTCAAATCAAGCTGGATCGGTTCAGTTTGAGCCGGAATCATGACCTCTCCCGCCCTGGAATTGGCGTTCGTTTCCGCTGCGTTCTATGCTCAAGCGCAGGCTGGGCCGGCGTCATGCGCTCTTGGCGCGATCCCGACCCTTCTCCACCTCTTTCGTCTCAACACTTCACCGTAGGAAGCTTCCATGGCGGCAGCAAAGAACGTGCTCGGCGGCAGACTGGAAACCTGCTGCACTTCCCCAATGACCGGCTTTACCCGCACCGGCAAATGCGAAACCGGCCCCCAGGATCCAGGCCGCCACGTCATCTGCGCCCAGGTCAGCACCGAGTTTCTGGCGTTCAGCAAATCGCGCGGCAACGATCTAAGCACTCCCGTGCCGGAATTCGCCTTCCCCGGTCTGCGCCCCGGCGACCGCTGGTGCCTGTGCGCCGCCCGCTGGAAGGAAGCGCTGGATGCCGGCAAGGCACCGCGCGTGCTGCTGGCGGCGACTCACGAAGCGGCGCTGGAAGTGGTCTCGCTGAAGGATCTCAAGCAATACGCTCTTGATCTGAATTGAGTTCAAACCACCCCGGCGCGCGCCGCATCTCCTTTCCGAGCAGGGGAACCGCGAAAACCCCTGCCCACTATTTGGCCAGTCTGATACCCGGCGACGGCGTTTCTTCGAATATCTCCCGATAGCTGGCGTAAACCGCGCAGGCGGTTACCGGTCCCAGCACGAGTAAACCAAGCCCGAACGGGATAACCGCCACCACCGCCAGCACCAGATAGATCAAGCCGAACACCAGCAAGGGCAACATGTTGATCCAGCAGGCCGCGACGCTGGCCTGCACGGCGGGCCAGGCATTCTGGCCCGCCAGCATGACCAGGGGAACGCCGTAGAACAGAGCCATGGCGATCGCCAGACCGATGGTCATCACGATCAACAGGGCAACGAGGCCGGCGCCAACGAACAGTCCGCCCATCGCCTCGGGCGGCACGCCCGCGCCCGCGCCGTCCATCATCGCGCCCATCATCATGCCGCCCCCCACGAACATCACCAATACCAGCGCCATCAGCACGTAACCGGCCACGCTGATCAGGCCCAGCATCACCAGCGGCCCCATCCGCTCCTGATCCCGAAAGCCCTGGAACAGATGGGCGATCTCCAGCGTCTCGTCCCGTGCCAGCGCCGCCGCTCCGAACAACATACCCCCCACCAGCACCGGGCTCAGCAGCGCATGGGCCAGCGGACCGACGAACGGGATCAGCGATAGCACCACGCTAATGGCCAGATAAATCACCAAAATCACGATCCAGACCCCGGGCGCCTTAACGAATAGCTGCCAGCCCTCGACGATCCAACCCCAACCCCGGCCGGCGTCCGCACGTATCGCAGTCATGCGCAATCTCCTTCTGTTGGCTTTATCTAAAATTGGCAGCATAACGAAATGCCGCCGCCCGGCAACCCTCATCCAGGCAGATTCCCAATAAAAAACCCGCCGGCTGGCGCCGGCGGGCTCGATCATCGGGCGTTGGGAAAATCGGTTAGAGCGCCTCGAACACCCCCGCCGCGCCCATGCCGGTGCCGATGCACATCGTCACCATGCCGTACTTGCCACCGCGCCGGCGCATCCCATGCACCAGGGTAGCCACCCGGACCGCACCGGTCGCGCCCAGCGGATGACCCAATGCAATCGCCCCACCCAGCGGGTTGACCTTGCTTGGGTCCAGTTCCAGCTCGCGCATCACCGCCAGACTTTGGGCGGCGAAGGCCTCGTTCAACTCGAACCAGTCGATATCGTTCTTGCGCAGTCCAGCCAAGTCGAGCGCCTTGGGAATCGCCGCGATTGGGCCGATACCCATGATCCGCGCCGGCACGCCAGCCACGGCGTAGCTGACGAAGCGCGCCAGCGGCTTCAAGTTCAACTGCTTGACCATCCGTTCGCTCATCAGCAGCACCGCCCCGGCGCCGTCGCTCATCTGCGAACTGTTGCCGGCGGTAACGCTGCCCCGGGCGGCAAATACCGGCTTGAGCTTGGCCAATGCCCGCAAGCTGCTGTCGGGGCGCGGACCTTCGTCGTTTTCCACCACCCGCTTGCGGATTTTCACTTGCATCGTCCGGCTGTCCGGCATCCGGTCCGCAACCGTGTAGGGCAGGATTTCCGGCCGGAACTCGCCATTGGCGATGGCGGCGGATGCCCGACGATGGCTCTCCACGGCAAAAGCGTCCTGATCCTCGCGCGCGATCTTCCACTGTTCCGCCACTTTCTCCGCCGTCAAACCCATGCCGTAGGCGATGCCGACATGCTCATCCCCGGCGAACACTTCGGGGTTGAGGGCGATCTTGTTGCCACCCATCGGGATCATGGTCATGGTTTCCGTACCGGCGGCCAGCATCACGTCCGCCTCGCCCAAACGGATGCGGTCGGCGGCCTGCGCCACCGCCTGCACGCCGGACGCGCAAAAGCGGTTGATGGTCATGCCCGGCACGCTGTCCGGCAATCCGGCCAACAGCAGGCCGATGCGGGCCACATTCATGCCCTGCTCGCCTTCCGGCATGGCGCAGCCGACGATCACGTCGCCAATCAGCTTTGGGTCCAGCCCCGAACATTGATCCACCACCCCACGCAGCACATGGGCCAGCAGGTCGTCCGGGCGGGTGTTGCGAAACGCGCCGCGCGCCTTGCCGACTGGCGTCCGCGCGGCGGCGACGATGTAAGCGTCCTGGATTTGCTTGCTCATCAATAGCTTCTCCCGTCAATCAGTTGCGCAGCGGCTTGCCGGTCTTGAGCGTGTGCTCGATCCGGGCCTGGGTCAGCGGGGTCTTGGCCAACTCGACGAAGTTCTTGCGCTCCAGCCCGAGCAACCACTCTTCGTCCACCAGGGTATTGGCATCGACGTCGCCGCCGCACAGGGCGTGGGCAATGCTCAGGCCCAGTCGATAGTCGTGAGGCGAGATGAAACCACCGTCGCGCATGTTGACCAGCGCCATCTGACAGGCGGCGATGCCGGTGCGTCCCGCCACTCGAATCTTGCGTGGCTGTGGTGGCCGATAGCCGGCCTCGGCCAGCGCCCGCGCCTGCGCCTTGGCGACGTACAACAGTTCGTGGGGATTGAACACGATTATGTCGGACGACTTGAGACAACCGAGTTGCTTGGCCTCCTCGGCGCTGCGCGAGACCTTGGCCATGGCCATCGCCTCGAAGTACGGACGCAGGAAGGGCAGCAGATCGCCGCCCTTGGCCTCGGTCATGGCGCGCAGGGCGAATTCCTTGCAGCCGCCGCCGGCCGGGATCAGGCCGACCCCGACTTCGACCAGGCCAATGTAGCTTTCCAGCACCGCCACCACCCGGTCGCAGTGCATCAGGAACTCGCAACCGCCGCCCAACGCCAGCCCTTGCGCCGCCGCCACCACCGGAATCGCCGCATAGCGCAGCGCGGCGGTGGTGCGCTGAAACTTGGCAACGGTGTTTTCGAACGTCACGAAATCGCCGGCTTGCAGCACTGGCACCGCCTGCGCCAGATTGGCGCCGGCGCTGAATGGCGCTTCGGTCTGCCACAGGACCAGCCCATCGAACTGCCGTTCGGCGATCTTCAGGGCCTCCAGCACCCCGTCCAGCACGTCGTCGCCGATCACATGCATCTTGCTCTTGAAGCTCAGGACGCCGATGGCGTCGCCGCTGCTCCACAGCCGCACGCCGCTGTTTTCGAACGCCGTCTCGCCGTAGCGGGGCCGCGCTTCGCCCAGCACCTGCTCGGGGTAAAGCTGGCGCTGGTAGACCGGCAGGGTGGAGCGTGGCTTGTAGGCATCCTCCACCGCCGAATAGGAGCCTTCGGGCCGATGCACGCCGTCCACTTGCTTGACCCAGGCCGGCAGTGGCGTCGCGGTCATGGCCTTGCCGGCGGCGATGTCCTCCTCGATCCAGGCCGCCACCTGCCGCCAGCCGGCCGCCTGCCAGATTTCGAACGGTCCCATGCTCCAGCCGAAACCCCAGCGGATGGCGAAATCCACATCGCGGGCGGTGTCGGCGATTTCCGCCAGCAGCACCGCCGCATAGTGGAAAGTATCGCGATGAATCGCCCACAGGAACTGGGCTTGCGGATGCTCGCTGGCGCGCAGGGCGGCAAATTTCTCGGCTGGATTTTTGATCTTGAGAAGCGCCCGCACCGCCTCGTCGGGCTGGGCGCCGGCGTCCCGATATTCGCTGGTTGCCGTGTCCAGCACTTGCTTGCCCTTATTGGCGTAGATGCCGGCCCTGGTCTTTTGACCCAGCGCGCCCTTGTCGATCAGCGTGGTCAGCCAGGCGGGCGGGTTGAAATACTGCCGCCACGGATCGTCGCGCAGCGCCAGCGCCGAACCCTTGAACACATGGCCCATGGTATCCAGGCCCACCACGTCGGCGGTGCGGTAGGTGGCGCTCTTGGGCCGACCGATGGCCGGGCCGGTCAGCGCATCCACCAAATCCAGTCCCAGTCCAAACACCTGGGTGTGATGGATGGTCGCCGCCATGGAAAACACGCCGATGCGGTTGGCGACAAAGTTCGGCGTGTCCTTGGCGCGGACCACGCCCTTGCCCAGGGTGCTGACCAGGAAGGTTTCCAACTGGTCGAGAATGGCCGGATCGGTGGCCTGGCAGGGAATCAACTCCACCAGCGCCATGTAGCGCGGCGGATTGAAGAAATGGATGCCGCAGAAGCGCGGGCGCAGGTTCTCCGGCACCGATTCGGCCAACAGGCTCAGTGGCAGGCCGGAGGTATTGGTGGCCAGAATCGCCCGCTCGTTGAGATACGGCGTGATCCGCCGGTACAGGTCGGCCTTCCAGTCCGGGCGCTCGGCGATGGCTTCGATCAGCAGGTCGCAGCTCCGCAACTCCTCCAGGTGCTGATCGTAGTTGGCCGGCTGGATCAGGTCGGCCCGTTCCCTGACGGCGAACGGCGCCGGGCTGAGCTTGATCATGTTGGCGATGGCCTTGGTCACGATCCCGTTGGGATCGCCTTCCTTGGCCGGCAGGTCGAACAACACCACCGGCACGTCGGCGTTGGCCAGATGGGCGGCAATCTGCGCGCCCATCACGCCCGCGCCCAGAACCGCCACCCGGCGGATCGCTGCTGCGTTACTCATAATTGTCGATGTCCTCTGAGGCTGTCGAAACACCCCTTCACCTCAAACCCTTCCGCTACCATGGGGAGATCAGGGGTGAACGGTCACACTAAAAATAAAGCCGGGGACGGCGCCCCGGCTTTCTCGATCTGGCTAATCGTGGATATTAGAAATTGTAAGTGACTTGCGCGGCCAAGATATTGACGTTGTTGTCGTAATTGCCCCTCAACCAGCCGTAGGCGGCGATGTTCTCGGCATCCGTCGGATACTTGCCTCCCTTGTCGTCGACCGACATCCCCTGCACCCAGATATAGGTGTAGCCGACGTCGAACCACAGATCCTTGTCCGGTTTGTACTGGGCGCCCAGCGACAGCCAGGTGCGGTTGCTGTCCGGCAGTCGCGGTGTGCGGAATTCGGCGCTATCGACCGGCGACTGGTCGTAGGCGAGACCACCACGGATCTTCCACTGGTCGTCGTACCTGTAGCTGGCGCCGACCGCCACCCGCCAGGTATTGCGCCAGTTCTCGTGGGTACTGGAAAGGACCTCGCCGATGGCCGGTCCGTCGGTCCGGATAAAGTCGAGGTACTGGATCGACGACCAGCCGGTCCAACTCAGGTCGCCCATGATCTCCCAGCGGTCGTCGAGCTGGTGCCAGGCGCTCAGGATCGCGGTGTCGGGCAATTCGACGTCCGCCTTGATCCCACCGTTGTAGGTGGCGGCGGCAAGCGCCGCATTGGCGGGAGCATTGCCGGGTCCCAAAGTGGTCACCGTCGGCCGGGTGAAATCAACATTGCCGGTGACCGTGTACTTGATGGTCGAACGGTAGGAGAGGCCGATCCGGGTCTGCGGCGAAGGCGCGAATATGGCGCCGAGATTATAGCCATAGCCCCAGTCGTCGCCCGTAACCTCGGCGTAGCCTTCCAGATTGCTCAGAGGAGCGCCCGGTCGACACAGGGCGGCGCCGAGAGCCGCGCACAAGGCCCCGCTGGCATTGAAGCCATTGGTAAATGTGGCATCGAGTTTCTGCGCGCTCACGCCCAGGCCCAGCGAGATCGTATCGCTGGCCCGGTAGGAAATGGACGGGTTGATGTTGATCGTTTTGATGTCGGACTTGATGGCGCGGAAGCGGCCGATCCAGTTCGAGCTGTCATCGTATTCGGTCACCAGACCGAACGGTGCGCCGACGCCGAGACCGATACTGATTTGGTCGTTGACCGGCATGGCGAAATAGGCGCTCGGCACAAAATTCCAGCCGCCGTTGTCGCCGCCGTCGTCGCCCCGCACGTAAATTCCAGCCGGCATCACCGAGCCATTGTCGGAAAACTGGGATGAAGGTTTAACAATGTTCAACGCGCCGACGGCCTGCATCTTCCCTTCGGGCAAAAAGGCCATGCCGGCCGGGTTCCAGAAGATGGTGCTGGCGTCTTCCGCCACCGCCGCCGATCCGGCGAAAGCGTTGCCAAGGCCGCTGGCGTTTTGCTCCATCAACTGGAAACCGGAAGCATGGACCTGGCTGCTTACGGTCAATAACCCGGCGATACCGAGAACCAGAAGCGAGCTGTGTGGCTTTGGATGTGTCATTGCTTTGCCCTTTTCGTTGTCGATAAAATGTTTTGACGTGCTTTTTCCACCCACCCCTCGGGATGGACCGAAAACCTGCCGGAACCGGTAATCAGGCGGCGGCCATCTTGTTTGCATCGAGCGCCGGAGCGCGAAGCCCGGCGGATAAAAACCGAATAAGTTGTTGCAACAGCCACTCCTCGCTCCCGGCGGTTCGATCCCCTCCAGGCTCCCGCGGCGGCGCGGTGATGTAGGTGAACGAGAGCACGCCCAGCGTAAAGCGCAACCGCCAGCGCAGTTCATCGAGCGGCAGATTTGGCAGGGTCCGCGCCAGCGCCTGTTGGAACCGTTCCAGCAACTGGCCGTAATGGTGGCGCAGCAGTTCGCGCAACGAGTCCGGCACCTCGATCAGAACCCGGCCCAGCAGCCGGGTGAAGCGCTCGCCGTGCGGACCCTCGCGACGCAAGCGCAGCGAAGGCTCGATGAAAGCGGCCAGCGCCGCCTCCACCGTCACCGCCCGGCCGCCGGCTTCCAACGCCGTCAACCGCGCCAGGCGCTCCTCGGTCAACGGCTCCAACCGGCGAGCGAAAACCGCGCGGATCAATTCGTCCTTCGAACCAAAATGATAGCTAACGGCCGCCAGATTCGCCTTGGCCCGCGCGGTGATCTTCCGCAGCGAAGTCTCGGCAAATCCATGCTCGGCAAACAGCGCCTCGGCGGCATCCAAAAGACGCTGGCGGGTATCCTCCTCCATCCAGATTCGCTCTCTTTCAAACGTTCGTTTGATTATCCGGCGAACACATTCCAAAAAAATGCAAAATCTGGTCAATCAAGCGGGCGGTTTGGCCAGCAGGCGCTGGACCTCGGCCGCATCGAAAGGCCAATCCAGCTCGTTCCCGGTATCCAGGCGACGCAGGACCGGAATGCGGACGCCATACCGTTCCAGCAACTCCGCATCGTCGATAATCTCGACCGTGCCGACCCGAGCGGTTTGCCGGCGGACCAGCGCCTCGGCTTGTTCGCATAGGTGACAACCGCTTGTCGTATACAACACCAGGGCCGGTTCGCCCTGCTGGGATTTCATGCGTTTTCTCCCGAGCCAGCCGGGAAATTACCCCGCTAGCGTTCGCCGCCGCGCCGCCTGCCACGGCGCCGGCTATTATCATTCATAATTACATTCATTCATTCGCCGACCGGGTTCCTTCCCCTTACACGCATGGCCAGACTGCTGCACGAACTCATTCTCGAACAGGCGGAGCGCGCGCCCACCGCCGTCGCCGTCGTTCACCGGCAAGCCAGCCTGGATTACGCCGCTCTTGCCGACATGATTCAGGCCGCGGCTCGCGGCTTGCTGGCGCTCGACCTGAATCGGGCCGAGCGGGTCGCCGTCTATTTGCCGAAACGACTGGAAACCGTCGCCGCCCTGTTCGGTATCGCGCTGGCCGGCGGCGTGTCCGTGCCGATCAATCCCTTGCTGAAAGCCGAACAGGTGGCCTATATCCTGCGCGACTGCAACGTTCGGGTCCTGATCACCGCGCGCGACCGGGCGGACCTGCTGGAACCGGCGCTGGCCGATTGCCCCGATCTGCATAGCCTGGTGCTGGTCGATGGAACCCTGTCCGCCAGCCATGGACTGCATCACATCCACATCGCCGACTGGTCCGATCTGCTGGAAGCGGACACCCGCCGGGTGGCGGCGCGAACGATCGACATCGACATGGCCGCCATTCTGTACACCTCCGGCAGCACCGGCAAACCCAAGGGCGTGGTGCTATCGCATCGCAACATGCTGGCTGGCGCCTTCAGCGTCGCCGAATACCTGGGCAACCAGGCCGACGACCGCATCCTGGCGTTGTTGCCGTTCAGCTTCGACTACGGTCTCAGCCAGATGACCATCGCCTTCACCGCTGGCGCGCGCGTCGTGCTGATGGATTATCTACTGCCGCGCGACGTGGTCAACACGGTCGCCCGCGAGCGCATCACCGGGCTGGCGGCCGTGCCGCCGATGTGGGTGCAACTGGCGCAGTTGGAATGGCCGGCGGCGGCGGTGGACAGCCTGCGCTACATGACCAACTCGGGCGGCGCCATGCCGCGCGCCACCCTGACCGCCCTGCGCCGGGCCTTGCCGAAAACCACCCCGTTCCTGATGTATGGCCTGACCGAAGCCTTCCGCTCCACCTACCTGCCGCCGGCGGAAATCGAGCGCCGGCCGGACTCCATCGGCAAGGCCATCCCCAATGCCGAAATTCTGGTGGTGCGCGAGGATGGTTCGCCCTGCGCGCCCGGCGAACCGGGCGAGCTGGTGCATCGCGGCGCGCTGGTGGCGCTGGGCTACTGGAACGATCCGGCCAAGACCGCCGAACGCTTCCGCCCGGCGCCCGGCCAGAATCCCGGCCTGCCCGTGGCCGAACTGGCGGTCTGGTCCGGCGATACGGTGCGCGCGGACGAAGAGGGTTTTCTATACTTCATCGGCCGCAAGGACGATATGATCAAGACCTCCGGCTACCGGGTCAGCCCGACCGAAGTCGAGGAAGTCCTCTACGGCAGCGGCCAGGTGGCCGAGGCGGCGGCGCTGGGCATCCCGCATCCGGCGCTCGGTCAGGCGGTGATCGCGGTGGTCAAGCCACTGCGCGACGATTTCAGTGAAAACGAGTTGATCGCTCGCTGCAAACAGCGCCTGCCCAACTTCATGGTGCCCTTGCGGGTGATCGTCCGCCGCGCCGATCTGCCGCGCAATCCCAACGGCAAGATCGACCGCAAGAGCCTGGTCGAGGAGTTCCGGGCGCTGTTTCCGGAACGATTGTTTGAGGGTTAAAAGGGTATACTCCGATGGGTAAAACCCGTCCCGTCCACTGGCCGATGAGTCAGTTTCCGGTCGAGAACGACTGTTTGCGAGTAGGCGGTATTCCGTTGACCCAACTCGCGGCGCGGGTCGGACAAACCCCGTTTTATGCCTACGACCGCCGCCTGTTGGACCAAAGGGTGGCGCTGTTGCGCGGCGCGCTGCCACCGGCCATCGAACTGCACTACGCGGTCAAGGCCAACCCGATGCCGGCGGTGGTCCGCCATATGGCCGGGCTGGTGGACGGGCTGGATATCGCCTCGCTGGGCGAATTGCGGGTCGCGCTGGACGCCGGGGCGAACCCGGCCCGGATCAGTTTCGCCGGCCCCGGCAAGCGCCCGCCGGAACTGGCCGCCGCCATCGCCGCCGGCATCACCATCAACCTGGAATCGCCCGGCGAACTGGAAACGGTGGCGCGGCTGGGACAAGAACAAGGCCGGCAACCCCAGGTCGCGGTGCGGGTCAATCCGGACTTTGAGCTGAAAGCCTCCGGGATGAAGATGGGCGGGGGACCCAAACCGTTCGGGGTGGACGCCGAGCAGGTCCCGGTACTGCTGCGGCGGATCGGCGAACTGGGGCTGGATTTCCAGGGCTTTCATATTTTCACCGGCTCGCAGAACCTGCGCGCCGAGGCCCTCGTCGAAGCCCACGACCGCAGCTTCGAGCTGGCGCTGCGACTGGCGGCCGACGCGCCGGGACCGGTACGCCTGCTCAACATCGGCGGCGGTTTCGGCATCCCCTACTTCCCCGGCGACAGGCCGCTGGATCTGGCGCCGATCGCCGCCAATCTGGAACGTTGGCTGCCGGCGGCGCGGGCGCGACTACCGGAGGTTCGTGTCGTACTGGAACTGGGCCGCTATCTGGTCGGCGAGGCCGGCGTCTACGTGGCCGAGGTGGTGGACCGCAAGGTGTCGCGCGGCCATACCTTCCTGGTGACCAATGGCGGTTTGCATCATCACTTGGCGGCATCCGGCAACTTCGGCCAATTGATCCGCAAGAATTACCCGGTCGTGGTCGGCAACCGGGTAGTCGGAACCGAACGGGAGGTGGTCTCGGTGGTCGGGCCGCTGTGTACGCCGCTGGATATTCTGGCCGACCGGATGGAACTGTCCCGGGCCGACGTCGGCGATTTAATCGTGGTGTTCCAATCCGGCGCTTATGGGCTGACCGCCAGCCCGACCGCGTTTCTCAGCCATCCGTCGTGCGTGGAGGTGCTGGTGTGACGGGCGGCGGGAACCCATCGGGCGCTTCCTCGACGACCCGCCGATAGGGTTTGGCCGGTTTGGCCAGGGCGGCGGCGCTCTGCTCGGCCCGGCGAGGACAGCCGGGCAAACATTTTTCCAGATACTTCAAGGCCGTTTCCCGCAGAGCCGTCCCCCTTTGCGCCGGATCGGTCAGCGCTGGATCGGTTAGTACCGCCACCGCCCAGGGATAGAGGGGATCTCGATCGAACCCGCTGCCCAGCACGAAGACCAAGGCCAGATAATTCATCATGCCGGACTCGGTGGTGACGCCGTGATGCTTGACGGCTTCGTAACCGGAACGCACCAAGGCGCGCAGCGCCCCTTCGCCGAGCGCCTTGTACTTCTCCGGGGCCAGCGTTTGCAGCAACAACAACACGCGGTGACCGAAACTGGGCGCGGCCGGCAGACCCTCGAACACCCGCGGATGGCGCAGCACGTTCAGCGTCTGCCGCAAAAATTCATTGTCCGGCCCCACCGTCCGATCCAGAAACGTCATCGCCTGTTCGTACAACGGCACGATGCGGGTGTCGGGCGTTTCCGGCGGCGGCGCGGGCTCGGTTTCCTCGGGCGGCGGCACGGTGGCCGGGGCCGGAGCCGCCTCCATTTGAGACTCCGGTTGTTGCGGTTCCTCGGTGGGCGGCGGCGCGGGCGGTTGCAGCGGTGGCATCCAGGTTAGTTGAGGATCTTCGTCGAACGCGCTGCCCAGCATGAACATCAGGGCGAGGTACAGGTACAGACCACGCTCGGTTTGCAACCCCCGGCTTTCGGCCCGCTGCATGCCGTAGCGCACGACCCGACCCAATTGGGTAGCGCCCAGCGCGGCGGCATGTTCCGGAAAAAAAGTCCGCAGATGATCCAGCAGGCCGGCCTCGAAGCGTTGCGCCGCCACCTGTTCGAAAACCTTCATCTGCGACTTGCGTATCACCAGCATCGCTCACTCCTTCCCCGCATCCTGGCCCGGCTCACCGGCTTGGAGCCGCGCCGGCGAACCCAGCTCGATCCGCTCGTTGCGGAGCTGACCGCCGGCAACCCAGAACTTCAGCAAGCCGCCCTCCTCGTCCTCGCACAGCAGACGGGAAATCGGGCCGAACAGCGTCCGCAACTCGTCGGCGTCGCAGGTCGGCAGATAGACGCGCAGCACCCGGGGATCGTAGTAGCGGAAATACAGCGGCTGATAGTCCGGATCGTAAGCCATGACCAGACTGCACAAATGCTCGCGCATCGGTCGCCATTCCGCCGGGCTCAGGGCAAAAATGCCCCAATGCCGCCCCCAACCCTGCTGGAGCAGCCAGGCCGTGAAAGGCGACTCCCGTTCCAGAATCACTTGATAAGGCGCCACTCGGGCCAGTTCGGGGATCAGTTCGCCGCGATAGAGACACACCGCATCCATCCGGTGCTCCCGCAACGCCTGCGGTAGATCGGGGATGGCGGCGCCGTCCAGCACTGCGTAGACCCGTGCGCCGGGATCGGCGAACAGGTGCCGGGTCAAAACATCGAGGGGATTCGAGATGGCCATGCGCGCTGTCTCCGGCGACGGTCAGCCGTTCCGGTCTATACCGGTTGGAGCACACCGCCGGCAATGGCGACGGCCGGTCAGTCGCCAGGAAAACAGGGGCATTCCATCAGTCATGGGAAGTTCTCCCGCCCCGCGGCGGGGCCGGCGGCGGTGGCTGAACAAAAGGCTTACCGCTGTCGCCGGCGTTGCGGGCCGTCTGGGCTTGTGCGGCCTGCTGTTGCGTTTGTGGCGTTTGCGGCGGCGGGCTGGAAGCAGCGGCCGGCGGCGCGGCCGACGATCCGCTCCCGGTCGGCAGTCCGTCATCCTGCAGTTCGATATTGCCGATGTTGGCCGAATCTGGGCTTTGACTTTGCTGCTGGGCCTGGGGTCCGGCCTGGGCGTCGCTGACCTGACCGGATTCGGCGGTGGCCGCTTCCTTGGGCTCCGTGGGCGCGGCCGGTGGCGACGGCGAGGCCGGCGAGCATCCGGCGCCGGCGCCGGCCGCGCCGCCACTGTTGATCATGACGAGTGTGCCCTGAATAAAAACGCCGGCCGGATTGATGTTGATGAAGTTGCCGCCGACCTTGATGGTCAGCGACATGCCGGCTTCGATCACCACGGTCATGCCGCCTTTGATATGGACTCCCATGCCGGCTTCCACCGCGCAATTCATGCCGGCTTTCTGCTGTAAGTCCATGCCGGCATCGACCGAAATCGTGCCGCCCGCCTTGATGTTCTGCCGGCTGCCGACCTTGAGATGCTGATCGCCGCCGATTTCCTCTTTCTGATCGCCGCCGATTTTCAGCGAGGCGGTGCCATCGATCTTGGCTTTCTGATCACCGATGATGGTCAGGTGCTGGCTGCCTTCCACTTTTTCCAGTTGGTCGGCCTTGACGATCAGATGCCGTTCGTTGCCGATCCATTCGAAGGTGTCCTTTTTGACCCGGATGTCCTGGTTGCGCTGGGCGTGGATGAACATCTGCTCGCTGTCCTTGGCGTCTTCCAGCCGGATCTCGTTGAAACCGTTGCCGCCCTTGCTGGAATTGCTCTTGAGCGTGGACATGGTGGCCTTGGCCGGCAGACCATAGGGCGGCATGTTGATGCCATTGTAGACCCGGCCAGTCACGATCGGCTGGTCGGGATCGCCCTCCAGAAAGTCCACGATCACTTCCTGGCCGATACGCGGGATGTTCATCGCGCCCCATTGCTTGCCCGCCCACATTTGCGAGACCCGAATCCAGCAGGAACTGTTCTCATCGGCCTGGCCGTAGCGGTCCCAGTGAAACTGGCATTTCACCCGCCCGTACTGATCGGTGTAGATCTCCTCGCCGCCGGGACCCACCACGGTGGCGGTTTGCGGTCCCTGCACCAACGGCTTGGGCGTGACGCGCGGCGCGCGATACTGCTGCTTGGCCTCGATCGCGGTGATCTCGCTCCGGTATGGCTTGCCGGAAATCCCGCCTTCCAGGAAGGATTCGAACTCGTCCGACTCGATCTGATGCACGGCGGACACGATCAAATACTCGCGGTTCTGGTCCTCGCGCGAGCAGTTGCTCAGACTGAACAGGTAGCCGGCCGCCAGCCCGGCGGCGTTGCCCTCTCCCCGGGCGACTTCGTGCTGGGCCAGAAATTCCTCCAGCCGGATCTTGGAATAGTTGCCGCCGTCGCCGGGGTCGATATACTCGCCCGGATAGTCGTAAATCTCGAAGCTCGCCAGGGCGTGGTTCTTGGGCTTGTTCAACACCGAACGCAAGTTCTTGCGCGGGGTGGTGAAATCGTAATCGTTCAGGGCGCAGGCGCCCGGCTGCACGTTCTGGACGATGTGCCATTCGTACAGATGATCCCGCTCGCGGTGATCGTGGGTGTCCGGCGGGAAATAGGGCACGGTTTCGTATTTCGGGAATTTTTCGTGGGAACCGTAGTTGTCGGCCAGCACCAGCACATGTTTGCCGTTTTCGTGGGTGAAAAAGCAGTACATCCCCTCCTGCTCCATCAGCCGGCAGACGAAATTAAAATCGGTCTCCCGGTACTGCACGCAGTACTCCCATTCGCGGTAACTGCCGCTCAGGGCGTCCTTGAAATCGGTGAAACCCTTGCTCCCGGAACACGTCCTTGATGATGTCGGGCACCTTCTTGTTCTGGAAGATTCGGCAGTCGGCGGTGCGGGTCAGAAACCACAGCCAGGGGCTAAGCGTGGCGCGATAGGCCCCATAGCGCAGGCCCCGGGTTCCGATATAACTGAAGCGGGTGACCAGGCCATTGAAGTAGCGGGTGCCCTGCTTATAGGGCAGTTCCAGACGGACCGTCATGTTGGTGCCCAACACGTCCGCCAGCTTGATATCGGTTTTCTCGCTGAACAGTTCCAACTCGCACTCGAACAGCCGGCCCAGTTGTTCGGTGACGGTCATGCGTCCGAGCAGCAGGACATCCTCGCCCAGGACACTGTTGACGGCGATCATCCGGTGTTTTTGCGTGGCGGTAGCCATACTCTCAACTCCACAAGCCTGCTGCGCGGCGCAGCCCTGTTGTTGAGTTTAGCAGCAAAACCGGAGCAAAAAAGCAGCGGGCGGCCCATCGCCAAAGCCGCCAAAACCGCACTAGACTTAGCGGTATCAGCCACCGTTCCGGAGAGCCCGCGCCATGCCAGGCCGAATGGAATTTCAGTTTGAACTGCCCCGCTCCGCTTCGCGGCCCCGCCGCCGCGATTCCGATACCCCGCTGCGCGTGCTGGTCATGGCCGACTTCAGCGGGCGCGCGCGGCGGGAAAGCCCCTCCACTCTGCTGGATTTGGCCAGCCGACCGCTGCTGGCGGCCAACGCCGACAATCTCGACGCGGTCATGGCCCGGCTGGCGCCGAAGTTGCGGCTAACGCTGGACGGCGGGACCGGCGGCGCGGCGCTGACGATCGGCTTCGCCCAGATCGACGACTTTCATCCCGATGCGCTTTATCAACGGCTGGAACTGTTTCAATCCCTGCGTCGCAGCCGCGCCCGCCTGCTCAATCCGGCCAGTTTCGCTCAGGCCGTCGCCGAACTGAGCCCCGCGCCACCCCAGGAATCCGCCAAGCCGGAACCGGCCGCCGTGGAAAACGACTCCGCCCTGCTCGAACGGCTATTGGGCAAGACGCCCGACCAGCCGCCGCCGGCACGGCCGGCCGATGTCGGAACGGCGACCATCAACACCCTGCTGCAAGCCGTGGTCCAGCCGCATATCGTGCGGACCGACCCGCGACGGGAGACCTGGGTCGAAGCGGTGGACGCGGCGATCGGCGCGCAGTTACGGGCGATCCTGCACCAACCGGCGTTCCAGGCGCTGGAAGCGGCCTGGCGCGGCGTGCAGGGCCTGGTCGCCAGTCTCGACAGCGATGTGCTGCGCGTCGACCTGCTCGATGTCACCAAGCAGGAGCTGCTGGCCGACCTGCGCACCGCCGCCGGTCAACCGCGCGCCACCAGCCTCTACACCCTGCTGATCGACCGGGAAGTTCAGTTGCCCGACAGCCAGCCCTGGTCGCTGCTGGTGGGAGACTACGGGTTCGACGCCACGCCGGATGACATCGCCCTGCTGGCGGCGCTGGGATCGGTGGCCGCCCACGCCGGCGGTCCGTTCCTGGCGGCGGCCGACCCGGGCGTACTGGGCTGCGCGTCCGCCGCCGATCTGGCCGACCCCGCGCAATGGACGCCGCTGCCCGCCGCCGCCGAACAGTACTGGCGGGCGCTGCGCCAAACCGAGGTCGCTCCCTGGCTGGGGCTGGCGCTGCCGCGAGTGCTGCTGCGGCTGCCCTACGGTCGCAAGACCGAGCCGGTCGAGCAACTGGAGTTCGAGGAAATGCCGCTGGGCCGCGATCCTGACGCCTACTTGTGGGGCAATCCGGCCTTCGCTTGCGCGCGGCTGATCGCGGCGGCATTCGCGGAGAACGGCTGGGACTTCAGCCCCGGCGACGTACTGGAACTGGACGATCTGCCAGCGCATGTGTACGGGGAAGCCGAGGAACGGCTGATGCAGCCGGGCTCCGAGGTCCTGCTGGGCGAACGGGCCATGCAGGCGCTGCTCGCCCGGGGCATCATGCCGCTGCTGGGTCACCGCCAGCGCAACGCGGTGCGGCTGGCGCGGTTCCAGTCGCTGGCCGATCCCCCGGCGGCGCTGGCGGGAGGGTGGCGAGGATAGACCGCGCGTTCCGCGAGAACCAGGGACGGGCGGGTGCTCCAACCCTGTTCCGCGCGAGCCGTCCTGGAGCGCGTCCGTCGCCCCGGCATTCTCACTCCGCTCGCAACGCCTCGATCACCGGTTTCGTCTCCGGCCAGATCCCGCGCCAGAGATGGAACGACTCCGCCGCCTGTTCCACCAGCATCCCCAGCCCATCCAGGGAGCGGGCGGCGTCATGGGTCCACCCCCAGCGCACGAAGGCGGTCGGTTCCCCGCCGTACATCAGGTCGTAGCACCAGCCGCCCGCCGCCAGCACGCCATCCGGCAACGGCGGCACGGCATCGCTTAAACCCGCCGCCGTGGCGTTTACGATCAGGTCGAACCGGCGTCCGGCCAAATCGGCGAAACCGCAACCGGATACCCGCCCCAGATCGCTGAAGCGCAAGGCCAGCTCCGCCGCCTTGCCCGCCGTGCGGTTGGCGATCACCAGATGCGCCGGCCGCTCGGCCAGCAGTGGCTGCAATACTCCGCGCGCCGCGCCGCCCGCCCCCAGCAGGAGAATTCGTTTCTCCTCCAGCGGACCACCGTGATTGACGGTCAGATCGCGGACCAGACCCGGTCCATCGGTATTGTCGCCGCGCACCCCAGCCGGTTCGAAGATCAGGGTATTCACCGCTCCGGCCCGTTCCGCGCGAGCGCTGAGCAGGTCGGCGAACACCCAGGCATCCTGTTTGAACGGCACGGTCACGTTCAGTCCCTTGCCGCCGGCTTCCCGGAACGCTCGCGCCGCCGCCGCGAAGCCGTCCGGTTCAACCAAAACGGCGCGGTATTCCAGATTCTGGCCAGTCTGGGCGGCAAACAGTGCATGAATCCGCGGGGATTTGCTGTGGGCGATGGGATTGCCCATCACGGCATAGTGGTCCGGTAACGCAGTCATGGTCGTTCTCCGTTCTCTCGGTTACGCAACGGCGTCCGCAACCGTTGCTCGAACTCGGCCGGCGGCACGTATTGCAGCAACGCCCCGCCATTGTCGCCGAGCAACAGATCCAGCCCCAGGGTCGGGTACAACCAGTGTGTTCCATCCTGGACCGGCAGACGTTCGGCCGGCTCGCCGAAGCGCTTGCGCACCAGATCGGTGTCGAACTTGACCACCGGCAGGTAAGTGATGGCGGTCACCACCGCCTCCAGCGCCAGATCGTGATCGGCTTCGGTCACCGGATAACGGCGACCACCACCGGCGATGGACTGGCCCTCGCCGGCATGAGCGCGGAGAGCGTCCAGCCGCTCATCGGGCAATTGCGCCGACAGCACCAGTCGGGCATTCAAGCCACCGACCACCGTATCCCGAAAATAAGCCTCCAGGCTCAAGCGCCGATCCCGATCCCGAAAAACCCCCATCTCGTAGCGCCGGCCCAGCTTTCGCACCGCATCCCGCAACGTGCTCTTGCCCAGGGTCAGGCCGAATACGGTCGAAGTGGCGCCGCTCTGGCCGATCTCCACCTGCCAGGGCAAATCCCGTCCGGGCGCGGCGGCTTGGTTGCCCGGCGGGCGCATGATCGCCAGAAAAAACCAGCCCATGGTCACGCCCGCCGCGACCAGCAGCAAAACTCTCCAGTTCCTCATGCCGCCCGCCGCAGCCAATCCGCCGCCCGCCCGGCAAAGTAGCTCAGTATCGCGTCGGCCCCGGCCCGCTTGATCGCCAGCAGCGACTCCATCGCCACCGCCTGCTCGTCCAGCCACCCGTTGCGGGCCGCCGCCAGCAGCATGGCGTATTCACCGCTGACCTGGTAAACGAAGGTGGGCACGGCGAACTGGTCCTTGACCCGACGCACGATGTCCAGATACGGCAGACCCGGCTTGATCATCACGATATCGGCGCCCTCTTCCAGATCCAGCGCCACCTCGCGCAGCGCCTCGTCGCTGTTGGCCGGGTCCATCTGATAGCTGTATTTGTTGCCCTTGCCGAGTGCGCCGGCCGAACCGACCGCATCGCGAAACGGCCCGTAAAAGCTGGAGGCGTACTTGGCGGAATAGGCCAGAATCCGGGTATGGATGAAATCGTTGGACTCCAGCGCCTCGCGGATGGCGGCAATGCGTCCGTCCATCATGTCCGAGGGCGCCACGATGTCCGCGCCCGCCTCGGCGTGCGACAGCGCCTGCCGCACCAGCACCGCCACCGTTTCGTCGTTCAGCACATAACCGGTTTCGTCCACCAGCCCGTCCTGGCCGTGACTGGTGAACGGGTCCAGGGCCACGTCGGTGATGATCCCCAGTTCCGGGACCGCCGCCTTGAGCGCCCGCACCGCCCGCTGCGCCAAGCCGTCCGGGTTATACGCTTCGGCGGCGTCCAGCGACTTGGCGGCCGGTGGCGTCACCGGAAACAGCGCCACCGCCGGTACGCCGAGAGTCGCCAGCGTCTCGGCCTCGCGCAACAGTTCGTCGATGGTCAAGCGTTCCACTCCCGGCATCGAGGCGACCGGCTCGCGCCGCTTCTCGCCCTCGATCACGAACAGCGGCTGGATCAGATCGGCGGGAGTGAGAACGGTTTCCCGCACCAGCCGGCGCGAGAAATCGTCGCGACGCATCCGGCGCGGACGAACGCCGGGAAACTGGCCGGGGATGATCTGAGTGAATCGGGACATGGGGATATCCTTCGGTGCGGAGGGTCAAACGACTGTCTTGTTCATTGGGACGTGGCACTATAGCCCAAACTCATCCGTTCTCCCTGACCAGGAGAGCGGGTATCCAATGGAGTTTTTCCATGACTGAGCTGTTACGTAACGAGTCCATCCTCCGGATGGGCTGTTTCTTCACCGTCCTGCTGGCGATGATGCTGTGGGAATGGCGAAAACCGCGCCGCGCCCTGAGTCTGCCGCGAGCGCGGCGCTGGCCCGCCAATCTCGGCATCATCGTGGTGGACAGCATCATGTTGCGACTGGTGTTCCCGGTGCTGGCGGTCGGGGCGGCCGAACTGGCGGCGGCGCGGGGCTGGGGTTTGTTCCACGGGCTGGATGCGCCGTTCTGGCTGGCGTTGGTCGCTTCCCTGCTGATGCTGGATCTGGCGATCTACACCCAGCATGTCGTCTTCCACAAAGTGCCGGTGCTCTGGCGGCTGCACCGAATGCATCACACTGACCTGGATTTCGACGTCACCACCGCCCTGCGCTTTCATCCACTGGAAATCGTGCTGTCGATGCTGATCAAGCTGGCGCTGGTCATACTGCTAGGCGCGCCACCGGCAGCGGTCATGCTGTTCGAGGTGATCCTGAACGCCACCGCCATGTTCAATCACGGCAATGTTGGGCTGCCGCGACGACTGGATCGAGCGTTGCGCTGGGTCTTGGTCACGCCCGACATGCACCGGGTCCACCACTCGATCCGACCGGAGGAAACCGACAGCAACTTCGGTTTCAACCTGCCATGGTGGGACCGGCTGTTCGGCACCTACCGCGACCAGCCGCGCGACGGTCATGCCGGCATGACCATTGGACTGGAGTACTTTCGCGACCAGCGGGCCATCGGGCTATACGGGCTGCTACTGCAACCGTTCCTGAATCCCGGCCAACGGGCCGAGGACGAGTCGCCGGTCAGGTAGACGGCGTCTCCGCCGCGATCAACCCTCTCACCCAAACTCCAGGCGGAAACCGGCTTTTTTCAGATAGCGCGCTTCCGCCGCCAGATCGGCCCGCGTCAGCGGCTGATCGTCCAACCAGCCCGATGGGAAGCGCAAATCCAGGCGACGCTGGCCGGCGCGCAGTTCCAGCGGCGGCAACGGTTGGCGGCTGCGGCTGCGATGCAGCACCACCGCCAACCGCAGCACCACACCCAAACGCTGGGCCAGCGTCGCCGATTCCTTGGGCAAATGCTTGAACGCACCTGCCGAAAATCCCCGTCGGTGGCGGCGGACCAGCGCCGCCAGCAGCGTCTGATCGCTGTTCGAGAACCCCGGCAGCTCGGCATGTTGCAGGATATAGGCGCCGTGTTTGTGGTGGCGATCATGCGTCAGCAGCAGGCCGATCTCATGCAGCCGGGCCGCCCAGTCCAGATAGTGGGTCAGCTCCGCCGTCGTCAAACTCCAGCGATCCCGCACTTGGTCGAGCAGCATCCGGGCGGTCGCACTGACCCGCTCGGCCTGCGCCCGATCCAGGCCATAACGGTCGATGACCGCGGCGATGCTGCGATCGCGCACGTCCTCATGGCGGATGCGGCCCAGCAGGTCGTAAATAACCCCTTCCCGCAACGCGCCGTCGGACACCTCCATTCGGGTCACGCCCAAGGCCTCGCACAAACCATGTAGCACCACGAATCCGCCGGTGAACACCCGGGCGCGGGCGGGTTCCAGTTGCCAGCGCCCGGCAACGGCCGCCGTCTGTCCGCTTTCCAGCAGCGCGGCGCGCAGGCGGCGCAGGGACTCCAGGGTGATCCCCTCGCGGCTCCACCCTTCCTTCGTGATCACCTCATGAATGGCCTTGATCGAGCCCGAGGCGCCGGTCGCCACCTGCCAGCCCCGCTCCAGGAATTCCTCGCAAACCGGTTCCAGCTTCAAGCGCACTTGCAGTTCCGCCTCGCGCAGGCGGGATTCGTTGATCCGCCCGTCGTCGAAACAGGCCCGGCTCAGACTGACGCAACCCATTTTCAGGCTGGTGAGACGGTGGGTGTCGAATTTCTCGCCGACGATCAGTTCGGTGCTGCCGCCGCCAATATCCACCACCAGCCGTTGACCGGCCACGTCGGCGACGCTGTGCGCGACCCCCAGATAAATCAGCCGCGCCTCTTCCTGACCGCTGATGATTTCGATGTTGTGCCCCAGCACCTGCTCGGCGCGGCTCAGAAACAAGGCGCTGTTGCGGGCCTGGCGCAGGGTATTGGTGCCGACGATGCGCAACTGTTCGGGAGCGAGATGACGCAGGCGCTGGCCGAAGCGCGCCAGACAGTCCAAAGCGCGCTGCTGCGATTCTTCGGACAGACGGTTGCGGTTGTCCAGGCCGGCGGCCAACTGCACCATCTCGCGCAGCCGGTCCAGCACCTGCACATGGCCGTTGGCGATCCGGGCGACGATCAGGTGAAAGCTGTTGGAACCCAAATCGATGGCGGCGACGACGTCGGTAGACACGGGGGCTTTCCCTTCAATCCTGCTTGAGGCCGCGCAACTGGCCGGCGGTCAAAACCCAGTGTAACACGCCCTCGCCCGGCGCGGCGCGGCCGGGAAATTCAAGCAGCGCCACCCCACCCTTGCGAAAGGCGATCAGCGGACAGGATACGGCCGTCAGCAGCAGGCCGGACAACAAACCCAGATGCGGCTGATGGCCCACCGCCGCCAGCACGGTCTCAGCCGGGTACTGCCCCAGCCACGCCGCCGCCGCTTCGGGCGGATGGGTAAAATCCAGTTCGGGGCGCTCCAGCACCGGCAAATCGCCAAAAGCGCGGGCGATGATTCCAGCGGTTTCGCGCGCCCGCACCCGCGGGCTGCATGCTAAAACGTCGATCCTGTCCACCTGGGAACGCAGGCGGTTGGCGCCCTTGCGCATCTTCTTGCGGCCGATTTCGGTCAGCGGCCGCAGCGCGTCGGCGCCTCCAACGGCGGGCGATTCCGCATCCTCGGCGATGGCATGGCGGACCAGCAGTAATTTCATCGGGCACTCCTCGGCAATAACATCGTCAGTTTAACATCGGGTAGCGGGTCCGTTGCATGCCGGCGCGACGACGGCCGGCTCCACCCGCAGTTCCCCCGGAAAATCGCAGGCAAACACGCTGCCCGCGCCCAATTCGCTGGCGATCCGCAACTGGCCGCCATGGTTGTTCAGAACGTGCTTGACGATGGACAGCCCCAGCCCGGTGCCGCCGCTGCCGCGCGAGCGGTCGCGGTTGATTCGGTAGAAGCGCTCGGTCAGCCGCGGAATATGCTGGGGGGCAATTCCCTCGCCGTTGTCCTCAACCACCAGATGCAGGCCGCTGGCGTCGGCGAACCAGCGGATCCGGATCCGCCCCCCGGCCGGAGTATGGCGCACCGCGTTGAACGCCAGATTGGAAAACGCGCTGCGCAACTCCTTTTCGCAGCCGAACAGCCACAAGCTGGGATCGGCGCTGACCTCGATCTGGTGACCCTGCTCGCCGCTGAGGGCGGTCGCGTCCCCGGCAATATCCGCCAGTAGCGCCGGCACCGCCACCGGCTTGCGCGGCGGCCGCTCGCGCTGGGTTTCCAGTCGCGCCAGCATCAACAGGTCCTCGACGATGTGCAGCATGCGCCTGGACTGCTGCTGCATGCCCGACAGCGGCTGCCGCCACACCGCCAGCGCCGGGCTTTCGCTGTCGAGCAGGGTTTCCAGATAGCCGCCGATTACCGTCAGCGGCGTTCGCAGTTCGTGCGAGACGTTGGCGACGAAATCGCGCCGCATCTGCTCCAACTGGCGGACCCGGGTGATGTCCGTCGCCAGCAACAGCCGCTGCTTCCTGCCGTAAGGCACGACGCGGGCGCTGAGCAGCAAGCCGTCATCCACCGGCGCGGGAAATTCCACGCTGTCGCGGCAGCGCCGCTGGGTCAAAAACGCCACGAAGTCGGGATGGCGCAGCAAGTGCGTGATCGGCAATCCGACATCCCGGTGCGGCGACAGCCCGAGCAGGATATGGGCGGCGCCGTTGCACCACAACATCCGGTCGTCTTCGCTCAACACCACGGCGGCGTCCGGCAATGCGGCGGTGGCCTGCTGGAACTGTTTCAGCAGCCGGCTGAGCTTGCGTTTGCGCTTGCGGCTCTGCCGGCGCAGGCGCGCGATATGGGTGCCGATGTCGGCCCACATCAGCCCGCCGAACGGCGCCGGACCGGCGTCCCGACCCTCGCGCAGCCAGCAATCCAGTTGCCGCAGCTTCCACATCTGCCAGGCCAGACAGCCCAGTGCGGCCAGCAGCAAAGCGGCTAGCGGATGACCCGCCAGCCAGCCGACCCACGCAGCCCCCAGCAGGACCAGCGCCTGCCGCCGGAGCAACGACCACCAGGAACGGGACACGCTAAATCCGGGTCGAAAATCGGTAGCCGGCGCCGCGCACCGTTTGGATCAGCGCTTCGTAGCCGTAGGGCTCCAGCACCTTGCGCAGCCGGCGGATATGCACGTCCACGGTGCGCTCCTCGACATAAACGTTGCTACCCCATACGCGATCCAGCAACTGGCCGCGACTGTAAACCCGCTCCGGATGGGACATAAAAAACTCCAGCAAGCGGTATTCGGTCGGCCCCACTTCCAGCAGCGCGTCGCCGGCGCTCACCCGATGACTGGCCAGATCCAGGGATAGCCCGTTGGCGCGCAGAATCTCATCCTCCGCCGCCGGCCCACCCCGCCGCAGCACCGCCCGGATGCGGGCCACCAGCTCACGCGGGGAAAAGGGCTTGGTGATATAGTCGTCGGCGCCGCTTTCCAGACCCTGCACCTTGTCTTCCTCCTCGGTGCGGGCGGTTAACATGATGATCGGCAGTTCGCGCGTCAGATCTTCCTTTTTCAAGCGCCTGGCAAAATCGATGCCGCTGATGCCGGGCAGCATCCAGTCCAGCAGGATGAGATCGGGCAGGCGTTCGGAGATGGCGGCTTGCGCCTGGCGGGCGTCGGCGGCTTCCCGCACCTCGTAGCCGACCCCGGCCAAGGCGAAAGCGATCATCTCCCGGATCGGCTGCTCGTCCTCCACGATTAAAATGTGCTTTGCGTTCATGAACCCTCTTGAATTTATTCGAACCGTCCCAAACTCTCCGCGGAGCGATCACCGCAGTCCCCTTATTAAGGAACTTTCATGACAGGAACGTGACAAGACCGGCGAATAAATTAGTAAATAGCTATCGATACATTTGCAGGATTCAATTTCCATAATGAGCGATCCTCGCTTAAGCTACGTTCCAGTTCATCGATCCCAACCTTCAGCAACCCTTAAGGAGCTACGCACATGAGCGTATTAGTCACCCAGCCCGCCCCGGACTTCACCGCCGCCGCCGTCATGCCCGACGGTTCGATCAAGGACGATTTCAAACTGTCCGACCTGCGCGGCAAATACGTAGTGCTGTTCTTCTGGCCGCTAGATTTCACCTTCGTCTGTCCGTCCGAGATCATCGCCCACGATCACCGCGTCACCAAGCTCAAGGAACTGGGGGCGGAAGTGGTGGGCGTATCCATCGACTCGCAGTTCACGCACTACGCCTGGCGCAACACGCCCCCCGAAAAGGGCGGCATCGGTCCGGTGCGGTTCCCCATGGTTGCCGACGTCAAGCATGAAATTACCCAGGCCTATGGCATCGAACATCCGGCCGGCGTCGCCCTGCGCGGTTCCTTCCTGATCGACAAGGAGGGCGTGGTGCAGGCGCAGATCGTCAACAATCTGCCGCTCGGCCGCGAAGTGGACGAGATGGTGCGGCTGATCGAAGCCCTGCAGTTCACCGAACAGTACGGTGAAGTCTGCCCGGCCGGCTGGAAGAAAGGCCAGAAGGGCATGAAGCCCACCGCCGAGGGCGTGGCCTCCTACCTGGCCGAGAACGCCGCCACGCTGTAGGTTTCAACCTCTCACCCCAACCTTTTCCCTCAAGGGGAAAGGGAGCCTTGAAGAGAGTTTTTGACTCCTCAACATCCTCTCCTGTGCGGGAGAGGATGTTGAGGGCGGCAGAAATGAAAATTGCCGCAGTGCCCGCACGCCAGCGCCCGGCCTGGACGCTCGCGTTCCGGCATTGTCCGCCACCACGCATGATGGGGAGACTCACCGATGAGCAGTAAAACACCCAAGCATTGTCGCCTGTTGATTCTGGGCTCCGGCCCGGCCGGCTACTCGGCGGCGGTCTATGCCGCCCGCGCCAACCTGCAACCGGTCATGGTCACCGGCCTGCAAATGGGCGGGCAATTGACCACCACCACCGAAGTGGACAACTGGCCCGGCGACGTCGAGGGCTTGCAGGGGCCGGATTTGATGGACCGCATGCGCCGGCACGCCGAACGCTTCGGCACCGAGATCATTTTCGATCACATCCACACCGCCCACCTGGAGCAACGGCCGTTCCGGCTGAGCGGCGATGCCGGCGATTACACCTGCGACGCCTTGATCATCTCCACCGGCGCCTCGGCCCAGTATCTGGGGCTGCCGTCGGAGCAGGCGTTCATGGGCAAGGGCGTGTCCGGCTGCGCCACCTGCGACGGTTTCTTCTACCGCAATCAGAAAGTAGCGGTGGTCGGCGGCGGCAACACGGCGGTCGAGGAAGCGCTGTACCTGGCCAACATCGCCAGCGAGGTCACGCTGGTGCATCGCCGCCAGCAGTTCCGCGCCGAGAAGATCATGGTCGACAAGCTGATGGAGAAAGTGAACGCCGGCAAGATCCGGCTGCAACTGGATTGCGTGCTGGATGAAGTGCTCGGCGACGACAGCGGCGTGACCGGAATCCGCGTGCGCGACATCAAAACCGACCAGACCGAGGAGATCGCCCTGCAAGGGCTGTTCGTCGCCATCGGCCACAAGCCGAACACCGACATCTTCGCCGGCCAATTGGAGATGCGCAACGGCTACATCCTAGTCAAAACCGGCTCCGAGGGCGGCGCCACCGCCACCAGCATTCCGGGCGTATTCGCCGCCGGCGATGTGGCCGACCACGTCTACCGTCAGGCCATCACCTCCGCCGGCAGCGGCTGCATGGCCGCGCTGGACGCCGACAAGTATCTGGACGGACTGGGGCATTAAGAAGCTGTACAACCCCCCTTCTCCCCTTGGGAGAGAGGCTGGGAGTGAGAGGATTTTAAACACCTTAAATCCCCAGAGGCTGTACAAAAACGCCTCTAAGCCCGTGGCAAGGCGGGTTTGCTCCGCCTTGCCCGCCAGCCAATTAGATCAGCGGCTTGGCCCAACCGTTGGTGTCGCTGTCCGCGACCGGGACAATCAGCACCGGACGCTTCGACGTCAGCGTGATCCGACGGGTGGTCGAACCCAGCAAGTCGGTCCGCATCCCGGAACCGGTATGCGTGCCCATGACGATCAGGTCGGCATTGTGCCGATCGGCCTCGAACAGGATAACCTCGCACGCCAGGCCGCTGGCGACGCGAACTTCCGCGATCACCTCCGTCTGCGCGAGCGTGGAGCCGAGTTCCTCCGCGCAAAACGCTTCCATCCGCTGATGGATCTTCTCCAGAATGCCCGCGCTGGCCTGATGGTGCAGATCCTTCGCCGCGTCCGGCTTCAGATAGGAGTCGATCAAAAACCGCACCGAATTACTCAGCGGCTCGACCACATGCAGCAGAATGATTCTGGCGCCGAGTTGCTTGGCCAGACCCACGGTGAACCGGAACACCGGCCGCGTGTGGCTACCCAGGGCCGTGGTATACAAAATGGTCTTGACTTGGGGAATCATGGACTTTGCTCCGATCACTGAGAGTTGAAACGTCTTGCGGCCCGGGCCGCCGCCGTGTCGGGTTCACGGCCGGCGACGCGCAAGAGGACAAGGGCAGTAGATTACGGAATTCGCCGAAAAAAGACTAATGCGAACCTGTTCTTCGCCCTTGGATGGGAGAAAACAATATAAACTTTATAGGCTTTCAGCCTCGCCCCGGTTGCGCTAATCTCTGCCAAACCTTGCGGGCCACCCAAGCCCGCGCCCCCAAACCTCACAAGGAGAATCGTTATGCCCAAATCCGCGCGCCCTCGCCGCAGCGTGCTGTACATGCCAGGCTCCAACGCCCGCGCCCTGGAAAAGGCTCGCGCCCTGCCGGCCGACGGCCTGATTCTCGATCTGGAAGACGCCGTTGCCCCCGACGCCAAGGAACTGGCTCGCAAGCAAGTATGCGAGGCGGTCGCCGCCGGCGGTTTCGGTATGCGCGAGATCATCATCCGCGTCAACGCTCTGTCCACCCGCTGGGGCTACGAAGACATCGCCATGGCTTCGAAGTCGGGTGCCGACGCCCTGCTGCTGCCCAAGGTGGAAAGCGTCGACGCCATCCGCCACATGGAAGCGATCATGGAAGCCAACGGCGCTCCGGCCGAGATGACGATCTGGGCGATGATGGAAACCCCGCGCAGCATTCTCGAATCCCAGTGGATCGCCCGCGCCTCATCGCGCATGGAATGCCTGGTCATGGGCACTTCCGATCTGGCCAAGGAGCTGGACTGCGCTCACACCCACGAACGCCTGCCGTTCGTCACCTCGCTCGGCCTGTGTCTGCTGGCCGCCCGCGCCGCCGGGCTTGCCATCCTCGACGGCGTGTATCTCGATCTGAACGACGACACCGGTTTCGAATTCGCCTGCCGCCAGGGCAGCGAGTTCGGCTTCGACGGCAAGACGCTGATTCATCCCAAGCAAGTGGGTCCCTGCAACCAGGTCTTCACCCCGAAACCGCAGGACGTGGCCTGGTCGCGGCAAATTATCGAGGCCCATGCGGCGGCGGCGGCGCGCGGCGAAGGCGTGGTGGTGGTGAACGGCAGGCTGGTCGAGAACCTTCATGTCGAGAGCGCCCGCCGCGTGGTGAGCATGGCCGACGCCATTACCGCGATGGAAGCGGCGACCGGCGCCTGAACGACACCCCGCAACAGCCGGCGGCGCCAGGCAGGCGCCGCCGGTTTCGCCTCGACCCGCGCTCCCGCCGGCCAACCGCTCTTCCCAACGCCGTCATGTTGAACCGTTTTTACAGACCGCCGCGCCCTCGGTGGCCAGCGCGCGTCCTGTCGTTGCTGGCCGTGCTGGCGCTGGTTGCCTGCGACAACTCCCCGCCCGACCCGACCGTCCGCCTGACCGGCGCCACCATGGGCACCAGCTACGAACTTAAGCTGGCGCCGGCGCCGGGGCAGACCGTCCCCGCCGATCTTCAGGCTCGGATCGAGGATCTGTTGGCCCGCGTCAACCGGCAAATGTCCACTTACGACCCCGATTCGGAACTGTCGCGTTTCAATCGGAACCCCAGCACCGGCTGGGTGGCGGTTTCTCCCGAATTGCAGCAGGTGATCGCCGAGGGCTTGCGAATCGGCGCACTCAGCGGCGGCGCGTTCGATATCACCGTCGGCCCGCTGGTCAATCTCTGGGGCTTCGGACCGGAACCGCGCCGCGACGAAGTTCCCTCCGAAGCCGCCATCGCCCAGGCCCGCGAGCGGGTCGGCTACTGGCGCTTGCACGCCCGCGCCGAGCCGCCGGCGCTGAAAAAGGACCGCGCCGACCTGTACGTCGATCTTTCCGCCATGGCCAAGGGCTACGGCGTGGATCAGTTAACGGCGCTGGTGGAAACGACTGGAATCACGAATTGCCTGGTATCCATCGGCGGTGAAATCCGCGCCTGGGGCCGCAACGGTCGCGGCGAGCCCTGGACCATCGCCATCGAAAAGCCGGTGGCCGGCCAACGCACGGTCGAACGATTGATCCGCTTGGGCGAGCACGCGGTCTCCACCTCGGGTGACTACCGCAATTTTTTCGAGCAGAACGGCCAGCGCTACTCGCATGTCATCAACCCGCGCACCGGCTGGCCGGTCCCGCACACCCTGGCTTCGGTGACGGTAATCAGCGACCGCTCCACGGCGGCCGACGCCACCGCCACCGCTCTGCTCGCCGCCGGCCCGGAGCTGGGTTTCCAACTGGCCAGCGAACACCATCTGGCGGCTTTTTTTATACTGATCGGCCCCGACGGCGGCTTTCAGGAACGCTTCACCCCTGAATTCGAGCCGTATCTGCTGCTCCGACAACCCTGACCTCCCATCGGACTCCGACCGCGCCATGACCGCTCCCGCCCTGACCCTGCGCCAGTTGAGCAAGACCTACGCCAATGGCCTTGAAGCCCTGCGCGGCATCGATCTGGAGGTCGCCGAAGGGGAGTTCTTCGCCCTGCTCGGCCCCAACGGCGCCGGTAAATCCACCACGATCGGCATCATCTGCTCGCTGGTGCGCAAATCCGGCGGTTCCGTTCAGGTCTTCGGGCACGACCTCGACCGTGAGTTGAGCGCGGCGAAAGCCTGCATCGGACTGGTGCCACAGGAGTTCAACTTCAATCAGTTCGAGCCGGTCGTCGAGATCGTCGTCAACCAGGCCGGCTATTACGGCATCCCGCGCGAACTGGCCCAACAGCGAGCCGAAACCTATCTCAAGCAGCTTGGGTTATGGGAAAAGCGGCGGGTGATGGCGCGAGAGCTGTCGGGCGGCATGAAGCGCCGGCTGATGATCGCCCGCGCGCTGGTTCACGAACCGAAGCTGCTGATCCTGGACGAGCCGACCGCCGGGGTGGACATCGAGATTCGCCGCTCGACCTGGGATTTCCTGCGCGCCACCAACGCCCGCGGCGTCACCATCATTCTAACCACGCACTACCTGGAAGAAGCGGAAAGCCTGTGCCGGCATATCGCCATCATCGATCAAGGCCGGATCGTCGAAAACGACCGGATGAGCGCCCTGCTCGGCCGCCTGCATCTGGAAACTTTCGTGCTGAACCTGCGCCGGCCGCTGGCCGAACCCCCGGCCGCGCCCGGCTACGCACTGCGGCGAGTGGATGAATGGACTCTGGAGGCCGACGTCTCCAAGGACCGTGGCCTAAACGGTCTGTTTCAGGATCTGTCGGCGCAGGGCGTCGAAGTGGTCAGCCTGCGCAACAAGACCAACCGGCTGGAAGAACTGTTCGTGCGGCTGGTGAACCGGAACGGGCAGGTCGCTTGAACCGGCGGCGCGACAACGCTCAAAGGCGTGGTCCCGCCACCACTTTATCCTCGTGCAAACGGGAAATCTCGGCGTCGCTTATACCGAGAATCCCCGACAAAATTTCATCGGTGTGTTCACCCAGCACGGAAGCCCGCTTGGGGGGAGCGCGCTCGAACTCGCCGAACTCGAACGGGGAACCCGGCACCAGATACTCCCCAATCCCCGGCTGTTCGAGCAGGCTGAACATCGGATGCCGCATTGACAGATCGGGCTCTTCCTGGACCGCCTGTTTGAAGCTGCGAAACACCGACCAAGTGACCCCGCTCTCATCGAAAGCCTGGGCGAACTCCTCCACTTTCCTGGCCCGGAACCAAGGCGCCAGCAACGCGGTAATCTCGGCACGGGCCTTGAAACGATCCCCTTCCTGATTCAGATTCAAACCGAGCTTCTCGCCCAGAGCGTCGAATTCCGCCTTCAGACCCGTGATCTTGCACAGTCCGTCCCACTGCCGCCGGGTCAGGCCGACCACCATCACCTTGCGGCCATCGGCGGTATCGAATTCGTTGCCGTAAGCGCCGTACAGATAATTGCCGTACTTGGGACGATCGAAATCGTTGACCATCACCTCGCCGATGATCCCCAGATTACCCAGCATGGCCAGGGCGACATCCTTCAGGGCAATCTCCACCGACTGACCCTGGCCGGTCAGCCGCCGGTGCCGCTCGGCCGCCAGCAAGCCCAGCGCCGCCATCTGGCCGGTGATGCAATCCCAGGCCGGCAGCACATGGCAAACCGGGTCGGTGGAACCCTCCGGCCCGGTGGCATGGGGAAAACCTACCCCGGGATTAATGGTGTAATCGACCGCTGGCCCGCCTTCCCGATTGCCCAGCACGGTCAGCATGATCAGGTCTTCGCGGTGCTGCTTCAGGTGCTCGTAATCCATCCAGCCGCGCACCCGAAGATTCGTCAGAAAAATGCCCGTGTTCGGGCCGGGGGCGCAGATCAACTGAGTGACGATCTCCTGCCCGCGCGGCGTGCTGACATCCACGGCCAAGGAACGTTTGCCCTTGTTCAAACCCGCCCAGAACAGGCTTTTGTTGTCGTGGGTGACCGGCCAGCGGTGATGGTCCAGGCCGCCCCGGAGGCGGTCGAACCGGATCACATCCGCGCCCATCTGCGCCAGCGTCATGCCGGCCAGCGGCGCGGCCACGAACGCGGTGCCCTCGACCACCCGCAATCCTTCCAGAATCTTCACCATGGAAATCGTCTCAGTTGAGTAGTCCCGCCAGTCTAGCCCTTTCAACCAGGGTATGGCAGATTCTGAGCGAGGCGACATCAATCATTTTTCCCTTGACGCTGAGAGCGCCCCGGCCCTCTCGTCGCGCGGCCTCGTACTCGCGCAGCACGGTTTGCGCCCATTCGATATCCTTTGCCGACGGGACGAACGTGCGGTTGACCGTTTCGATCTGGCTCGGGTGAATGCACCATTTGCCGTCGAAACCCATCGCCCGCCCGATTTTGCAGGCTTGCGTCAAACCTTCGGGATTCTTGATGCCGGCGAAAGGCCCGTCGATGGCGCGCTTGTTGTAGGCGCGGGCGGCGGTAACGATCGAATGCATGATGTGGTGCCAGCGGTGGCCGGGATAAGCCGCGTCGTTTTCGTCCAGTTCCCCGATCGATTCCATCGGCATCCGCACCGACGCCGCGTAATCGCCGGATCCGTACACAAATCCTTCCAGCCGGGTGGAACAGGCCGCGATTTCCCGGATATTGACGCAACCGGCCGCGGTCTCGATCAGCGCTTCAATTCCGATGGGGCGCGAGAATTGCCGGTAGCTCTCGATTTGCGTCAGCAGCGTTTCCACCACATAAATATCTTCGGGGCGGTTCACTTTGGGCACCACGATCAAATCGATGCAATCGCCGGCGGCCTCCACCACTTCGATCAGATCCCGGTAGGCATAATGGGTGTCCAGTCCGTTGATCCGGTACATCCTCAGCTTGTTGCCGAAATCCAGTTCCTTGTATGCACGAACCACGTTGGCCCGACTCGCCTCTTTTTCGTCCACCGTCACCGCGTCTTCCAGATCGATGCAAACCGCATCCGCGCCAGCAGCGGCGGTCTTTTGAATCATGTTCCAGTTGGAAGCCGGCACCAGTAAGATTGAACGCTCCAGTCTCTCCGCCATCGACGTTATCTCCAGGATAGGGTGGCCTGCATGCCAATATTGTTATCGGTGTTGGCCGTATATAACTCGTGGCCGCCATCCGGGTTGGGCCGACCGCAGACCGACACTTGGTCAAAATCGAAAAGGGGCCGCAGCGCGCGAAAGCGGTAGCTGGCTGGTTGTCGATCCGGGTTGTTGCGCTTCGCCGATTCCAGCAGCAGCATAGCCTGCAAAGGACCATGCACCACCAGGCCCGGATATTTTTCCACCTCGGTGGCGTATTTGATATCGTAATGAATCTTGTGAGAATTGAAGGTCAGTGCGGAGAAACGGAACAGCAACACCGGATCGACGGGGTATGATTCTTTCCATTCAAGGTCCTGGCGAATGGGGTTGGGGGCCGCTGGAACGAACGTCTTGGGCATCGGTAGATAAACGATATCCTGTTGTTCCTCGATGGCGACCCCTCTGTTCGAACCAATCAAGTGTCTGACGGTGACAAATACCATGCGGCCCACTTTACCTTCCTTTTCCGCCACCTTGAGGATTTCGGAGGTTTTCGTCACGGCTTCGCCGATCCGTAAATTCCGGTGAAACGTCAACTGGCCACTGGCCCACATCCGCCGTTCCAAGGAAACCGGCGGTAAAAAACCGCCGCGTTTCGGGTGACCGTCTGGACCGATTTCCGCGCGGGCGACCAGTGGTAAAAAGTACAGCCAGTGCCAAAGTTCGGGCAATGGATCGCCTTCTCCGCCGGAAAAATCCCGATCATTTAAGGTTAGAGCCAGTGCCCTGGCCGGCGTGGGATAAACGCAATCCCGGATTTCTTCCTTTCTGCCCACCCAGTCCTGCAAGTTCACTTCGCTCATATCACCCGCTTCTTCTTCAGCTCAGCGATTTCCTCTTGGCTCATCCCCAGCAGCTCGCCGAGCACTTCCTCGGTATGCTGTCCGAGTTTGGGGCCGAGATGACGGATTTGCCCCGGCGTTTCCGACAGGCGGGGAATGACCGAGGGCACGACGATGGTCTCGCCCAAATCCTCGTCGTCGATGGCCACCAGATTGCGCCGCGCGTGAAACTGACGGTCGCCGTAAATATCGGCGATGTTGTTCAGCGGTCCGGCCGGCGCGCCGGTCGCATAACAGCGCTTGAGCAATTCCTCACGGGTCAGGGAACCGCACCAGTCCCGCACGATTTCGTTGACGTCATGACGGTTCTCCAGTCGGGTTTTCTGTTCGCCATAAAGACCCGAGGAAGCCAGCTCCGGCCGCCCCATCGCCTCGGCCAGCCGCCCGAACAACTTGTCGGTCGCACAGGCGAGGGCCACCCATTTGCCGTCCTTGGTCGGAAAATGACCGTAGGGACAGGCGAAATCGTTGTGGGTCGGCCCGTGCCGCTCGCGCACGGTGCCGAACATGGCAAAGGCCGACGCCAATTCGTCGGTGCAACGGAACACCGACTCGTACAGGGCGGCATCGACATACTGGCCCAGACCGGTCTCCTCGCGGTAGCGCAAAGCCATCAGCACGCCCACGCAACCGTACAGACCGGTCAGATAATCGCCCAGCGTGGTCGATCCCGGCGTGACCGGAGTGCCCTTGGGCATCCCGGACAGAAAGGCGAGGCCGCCGACAGCGTGCGCGATACGGGCAAAGCCGGGCCGGTCCCGGTACGGGCCGGTCTGGCCGTAGCCAGTCACCCGCAACATGATCAGACCGGGGTTGATCCGTTGCAGCACCTCCCAGCCCAAGCCCCACTTCTCCAGCGTTCCGGTCCGGAAGTTTTCGCACAGCACGTCCGCTTTTTCGATCAAGCGCTTGAACAGCTCGACCCCATCGGGGCGGTGCAGGTCGATGGTCACCGACTTCTTGTTGCGGGCCTCGCCGAGCCAGGCCAGCGTGTCGCCGCGATGGGTCGGCGTGCCGAACTTGCGGCAAACGTCACCGCCAATCGGGTGTTCCACCTTGAGCACTTCGGCGCCGAATTCGCCGAGAATGGTCGCGCAATAGGGCGCCGCGATCACCGTGGCCACATCGATGACCCGGATGCCGGCGAGCGGCAGTTCAGCCTGAGGAGTTACGGTCGTCATGGTGCTCTCGCTCGCTAGATGATTTTGCGCTGGCGCAGTTGTTTGATTTCCTCGGCCGACAAGCCGAGTAACTCACGCATGATCTCGTAAGTCGCGTTGCCCATCGGCGGCCCGAGATTGCTGATCTGACCGGGCGTCAGCGACAAGCGAGGCGTCACGCCGGGCACCACCACTTCGCCCAGGCCCGGTTCTTCCAACCGGACCAGATTTTCGCGCGCCTGGAAATGCTCGTCCTCGAAGATGTCGGCGATGCTGTTGACCTTGCCGATCGGAACTTCCTTCTCCAGACAACGGTTCAACACCTCCTGCCGACTGAGGGAACCCACCCATTCGATGACGACCCGGTTGACTTCATCGCGCGCCGCCAGTCGCTTGCGCTGTTCGCCGTACAGCGTTGAGGAGGCCAGCTCCGGCCGCTCCATCGCCTCGGACAAGCGCTCGAACATCTTGTCGGTGGTGCAGGCGATGGCAATCCATTTATCGTCCTGGGTGCGGAAATGACCGTGCGGCACCGCGACGAAACTACCGGCGCCCTCGCGTTCCCGAACCTTGCCGAACAGGCCATACGAGGCGGAAATTTCATCCAGATGGCGGAACACCGCCTCGTAAATGCCGATATCGACAATCTGGCCACGTCCGGTTTTCTCCCGGTGGCGCAGGGCCAGCATGATGCCGATGGCGCCGTACAAGCTCGACAGGTAATCGCCCAGCGGCGCGGTGCCCGGCACCACCGGCGTCTCGCCCGGAAAACCGGCCAGATAGGACAACCCACCGAAGGCGTGGGCGATGTGGGCGAAGCCGGAGCGGTGGCGGTAGGGTCCAGTTTGGCCGTAGCCCGACACCCGCAAAAAAACCAGACCGGGATTGACCTCGCTCAGCTCCTTCCAGCCGATGCCCCACTCCTCCATCGTCCCCGGCCGAAAATTTTCGATGAGCACGTCGGATTTCTCGACCAGCTTGAGGAACAGTTGCACTCCCTCTTTTTGGCGCAAGTCGATCAGCACCGATTTTTTGTTGCGCCCTTCGCTGAGCCAGGCCAGGGTGGCGTCGTGACGCTTGGTCGCCGTGCCGAAGCGCCGCATCGGATCGCCCGCCAGTGGATGCTCCACCTTGAGCACCTCGGCGCCGAACTCGCCCAGCACCGAAGCCGCGTAGGGACCGGCCAGAAAGGTGCCCACGTCAATGACGCGGATACCGCTCATCGGCAGTTTCGCAGTCTGGGGGTCGTGCTCCTGGGAAGGCGCACGCTCGGAATTCTCAGGCATCTCTGTTGCGGTTTGCGCGTTCTCGTCCGACATGCCGGCTTCCCTCTGTTGTTTGACGGTCTTCACCCGACGCCCCGTTTTCGCCACGTTTGCGCCTCGCTGTTCGAATCATGAAAACTAACTGAAATATTAGTAGAGTATGGCGCCGTTGCCAGAGGGAACAGGCGCCAGCGACCCGGAACCGACCATCTCCCATGAATATTCGTACCCAGTCCGTCGCCCTGCAAACCATTCTGATCAAGGAAACCCTGCGTTTCCTGCGTATCTGGATCCAGACCATCCTGCCGCCGGCGGTGACCACCACCTTGTATTTCATTATTTTCGGCAAGCTGATCGGGGCTCAAATTGGGCCGGTGGAAGGATTGAGCTATCCCCAGTACATCGCGCCGGGGCTGATCATGATGGCGGTCATCACCAATGCCTATTCGAACGTGGTGTCCTCGTTCTTCAGCGCCAAGTTTCAACGGCACATCGAGGAAATGCTGGTCTCGCCCCTGCCCAACACCATCATCGTGCTGGGCTTCGTCGGCGGCGGGGTGGCGCGGGGCCTGGCGGTGGGCGGCGTGGTCGCGGCGGTCTCGCTGTTTTTCGCCGACCTGCCGTGGCGGCATCCACTGGTGACGCTGGCGGTGATCGTCCTGACCTCGGTACTGTTCGCCCTGGCCGGGTTGATCAACGGCATCTACGCCAAGAGCTTCGACGACATTTCGGTGGTTCCAACTTTTGTGCTAACCCCGCTGATCTATCTGGGCGGCATTTTCTACTCCATCAAAATGCTGTCGCCGTTCTGGCAGACCGCATCCCTGTTCAACCCCATCCTGTACATGATCAACGCCTTTCGTTACGGCATCCTGGGCGTGTCCGACATCGATATCCGCCTCGCTTTCGCCATCATTCTGCTGTTCGTCGCCGTCCTGTTCGGCTACAGCCTGTGGCTGCTGCGCCGCGGCACCGGCATCCGCAGTTGACTCCCCGCTCCCCGTTAAGGTGCAACAAATAGCCGTTGTGCGCGTTATCCGCGCATTACGCTATTTTTTTTCTATGCTTAGTTTCTAGGGTTCCGGTTCCGCCGCGAACCTGAATGATCGGGCTAATGCCATCGATTAGCCCTCAACTGCCAGAACCAAGAAAAGACTGACCCCCAAAGGAGAATGCCGCTCATGCGCAAATCAAGCCTCTTTCATGCCCTGCTGACGGGCGCCACCCTGGCCCTGCTGGGCGGAATCGCCCATGCGGAAACCGTGATCAAGTTCTCGCATGTGGTCGCCGAGAACACCCCCAAGGGCAAGGGTGCCCTGCTGTTCAAGAAGCTGGCCGAGGAACGGCTGAAAGGTAAAGTAACCGTGGAGGTCTATCCCAACAGCTCGCTGTTCGGCGACGGCAAGGAAATGGAAGCGCTGCTGCTCGGGGACGTGCAACTGATCGCGCCTTCGCTGTCGAAGTTCGACCGCTACACCAAACAGGTTCAGGTGTTCGACCTGCCGTTCCTGTTCAAGGACATCGCCGCGGTCCACCGTTTCCAGAACGGGCCAGTTGGCCAAGCCATCCTTGCCTCCATGAAAAAGAAGAGTCTGACCGGCCTGGGCTACTGGGATAACGGCATGAAGCAACTTTCGGCCAACAAGCCGTTGCGCAAACCCGAAGACGCCAAGGGCATGAAGTTCCGTATCCAGGCTTCCGACATTCTCGAAGCCCAGTTCGAGGCGGTCGGCGCCTTCCCGCAAAAACTGGCGTTCGCGGAAGTCTACCAGGCACTGGAAACCGGCGTGGTCGATGGCGCCGAGAACCCGTGGTCGAACATCTATTCGCAGAAGTTCTTCGAGGTCCAGAAGTACATTTCCGAGACCAACAACGGCTATCTGGGCTACATGCTGGTGACCAACACCAAGTTCTGGGATGGTCTGCCGGCGGATGTGCGCAAGACCCTGGAAGAAATCCTCACCGAAGTCACGGTGCAGGTCAACCAGTGGGCCACCGAGTTCAGCGATGGTGACCGTCAGAAGATCAAGGACTCCGGCAAGACTGAAATCCTGGCGCTGACGCCCGAAGAACTGGCGGCCTGGAAGACGGCGATGAAGCCGGTCTACGACCAATTCACTCCCGCTATCGGCAAGGACATCGTCGACGCGGCTTTGGCGGCCAGCAAGTAATCCTTCCTCGGCCGCACCTCCCAGCGTTCGGAACAACGCCGGGAGGTGCGTTTTTTCAGGCTTCCGTTCGGAGGGTTTTCCATGTTTGTCCGCATCATCCATCATCTGGAAGAAGGGTTCATCGCCCTGCTGCTGGCACTGATGGTCACCATCTCCTTCGTTCAGGTGATCAACCGCTACATACTGGGCACCGGCTTTACCTGGGCACTGGAACTGGTTACCTACCTGTTCGCCTGGCTTGTGCTGTTCGGCGTTTCCTACGGGATCAGGACCGGCGCGCACATCGGCATCGACGTGCTGGTACGGCAGTTTCCGCACAAGCTGCGCCGCGCCATTGGGTTTTTCGGGGTACTGGCCTGTTGCGCTTATTGCATCATCATGCTGGTCGGCTCGGCCGGCTATGTCTACAAGCTCTACGAGCTGGGTATCGAGGCCCAGGATTTGCCGATCCCGCGCTGGGTGCCTTTTATCATGCTGCCCATCGGTCTGTCCCTGGCCCTGCTGCGGCTGCTGCAAGTCGGCTGGCGCACCATCCTCGGCCAGCAGGAAGGACTGCAACTCGCCGACGAGGCCCGCGAAGCGATCGAATCGATCGAGGGTGTTGAAGTGGTCGAGGCGGTCGAGATCCTGCATCCCGCCCCAGGCTCCGCTCGTCAGGAGAAAGCGCCATGACCTCGCTGTTCCTGTTTACCATCCTGTTCGTTTTCCTGCTGATGGGCATCCCCATCGCCTTTTCCCTAGGCCTGTCCAGTATTCTAACCATCTTGTTCTTCACCAACGATTCGCTGGCCTCCATGTCGCTGAAGCTGTTCGACACCATGGAGCATTACACCCTGCTGGCGATTCCGTATTTTGTGCTGGCTTCGGCGTTTCTGACCACGGGCGGCGTGGCCAAGCGGCTGATTCGCTTCGCGATCGCCGCCGTCGGCCACATCACCGGGGGCATGGCCATCGCCTCGGTGCTGGCCTGCATGTTGTTCGCGGCGGTGTCGGGCTCGTCGCCAGCCACGGTGGCCGCGATTGGCTCCATCGTGATCGGCGCCATGGTCAAGGGCGGCTATCCACAGAAATACGCCGCCGGCATTATCTGTAACGCCGGCACCTTGGGGATTTTGATTCCGCCGTCGATTGTGATGGTGGTCTATGCCGCCGCCACCGAGACCTCGGTCGGTCAGTTATTCATGGCGGGAGTGGTGCCCGGCATCGTGCTGGGCCTGATGCTGATGATCGCCATTTTCATCAGCGCGCGGAAGATGAAGATTCCGCTGCAGCCGCGCGTCTCGTTTCGGGAGCTGCTGGTGGCAAGCCGGGAAGCCATGTGGGGACTGGGGCTGATCGTCGTGGTGCTGGGCGGCATCTACGGCGGTTTCTTCACCGCCACCGAAGCGGCGGCGGTCGCCGCCGTCTACGCCTTCGTGGTCGCCCTGTTCATCCACCGCGACATGGGCTTCCGCGACGTACCCCGAGTGTTCGCGGACGCCGGCAAGGTCACGGTGATGCTGTTGTTCATCATTTCCAACGCCATGCTGTTCGCCCATGTATTGACCACCGAGCGCATTCCGCAGGTCATGGCGGAAACCATCGTCGGCTGGGGACTGTCAGCTTGGCAGTTCCTGATCGTGGTCAACATCGTGCTGCTGATTGCCGGCAACTTCATGGAGCCATCGTCGATTCTGCTGATCCTGGCGCCAATCTTCTTCCCCATCGCGACTCAACTCGGCATCGACCCAATCCACCTGGGCATCATCATGGTGGTGAACATGGAAATCGGCATGATCACGCCGCCGGTGGGACTCAACCTGTTCGTGACCGCCGGCGTCACCGGTATGCCATTGTGGGACGTGGTGAAAGCCGCTTTACCCTGGCTGATGGTGATGTTGAGCTTCCTGATCATCGTCACCTATATCCCGCAAATCAGCCTGTTCCTGCCTCAGTTGCTGTTCTAACGCGGGCAAGCATCGGCTGGGTCATGATGCACAAAGAGGCGGCCTAGGCCGCCTCTTTGTTTTGTGCTGCTCAGAACAGATGGAGCAGCGCAAGGATCTGGCGCAACTCAGCGCCCACGCCGCCCACTCAGCTCCAGTAACGCACCGGGCCGCTGTCGACGTGAATGAAGTTGGAACGGGGATAGTAGCCGACCCCTCCCGCGCCCAGGGAACGGGCCGCCTTATAGAGATCCGATATCCGGCCGCCCGGCAGGCGGATATCGAGCGCCATGGCCTCGATGTGGTAGCTGTTACGGGCCACGCGCCGGCTTTGCGAGCGCAACATGCTGTTGGTGCTTGGCGACCGATAGCCGCTGATGACATGCACCGGCCTGCCGGGGCTGACTTGCACCTGCAAGGCGTAAAGTTGGTCCAACACGTTGGAATCGAACAGTTTGACCTGATCGTTATGGTGGTCGCGCAATCCCCAGCTCACCTCGCCGATGGCTTCGCGGATATAACCGTCCCGGGGAGTCCAGTAGACTTGGCGGATACTCTCGCCGGTATTGGGGTTGTAGAACAGCAGATAGCGGTCGCGCCGGACGGCCGCCTCGAGCAATGCCGGCGCCAAGGCCAAGGCGCCAAGGCCACCTGCCGCGAGCTTCAGGAATCCTCGCCTACCCAGTTCAGGCTGAACCTCCTGGTGATCGCTGCTCGGTTGAAGCGCTACGTCTGTTCTCATTGTCGTAAAATCCTCCCAGCAACTACTTATTGGTGAGCTTCCGTTTCATCTAAGCAAATCGAGTTTGCCAAATCAAGAATCAGACATACCACCATTTTTTTGCCATTAAACAACAAATATCGATCTCTCAGTCTTAACTCGAATATTTAAATTTAGTCGCCCAACTATCGAACCCATGAAGCCCTCATCTCGAATAAAAATAGTTCTATTTAAAAAATTATATTTTACATATAGATATACTAACATTACCACTCATCCGCACTGGAAATTATTATAAATAATACAATTTTTATTTTATTTACAACAATTTTTAAATAAACAAAAAAACAACAAGTCCCCATGAAAAATTGTGATGAGCAAAATTAAATTTTCAATGACCCCCGCGATTCGGTTCCTACGGGACCATCAGGTTACCTTCAGCGTACATCCGTATTCTTACGAAGAGCACGGCGGCGCCGCTCACAGCGCACGCTGTTTGGGGGTGGACGAACACTGCGTAATCAAAACCCTGATCATGGAAAATGATCGGCTGCAACCGTTGATCGTACTGATGCACGGTGACCGCAAGGTATCCACTCGCGAACTGGCTCGACTGTTGGGGGTCAAGGCCATTCATCCCTGCGACCCGGCCACGGCCAACAAACACAGCGGTTATCTGGTCGGTGGAACCTCGCCCTTCGGCACCCGCAAGCCGATGCCGGTCTATCTGGAGGCAAGCATCCTGGCATTGCCGCTGATCTATCTGAACGGCGGCAGGCGCGGCCTGCTGGTCGGCCTGGCGCCGGCCGATATCCGGCGGCTGCTCCAACCGGTATTGGTCAACGTCGCCATCGAGGATTAACACATGGACGAACCAACCTTTATCGCCACCGCGCCTACCAGCGTCGAACCGTTGCTGGCAATGGAACTGACCGGACTGGGCGCGGCGGAGGCCAAGCCCGTCCGCGGCGGCATCCGTTTTCAGGGACCGCTGGAACTCGCCTACCGCGCCTGCCTGTGGTCGCGGACCGCCAGCCGGGTGTTGCTGGTGCTGGCCGAAATCCCCGCCACCGACGCCGATGAGCTCTACCGCGGGATTCATGACCTGCCCTGGGAGGAACATCTGGACCCAGACGGCACGCTCGCCGTCGATTTCGGCGGCGCCTGTGCTGGCATCGATCACAGTCATTACGGCGCGCAGCGGGTCAAGGACGCCATCGTTGACCGGTTTCGGGCGCATTGTGGCCGACGACCGGGCGTCGACCGGCTGCGGCCGGACCTGCGCATCCAGGTTCAGGCCCGCGACGGCCAAGCCCTGATCGGCCTTGATCTGTCCGGCGACAGCCTGCACCGGCGCGGTTACCGCACGGCCACGGTGGCGGCGCCATTAAAGGAAACCCTGGCCGCCGCCCTGCTACTTAAAGCCGGCTGGCCGGAAATCGCCATGGCCGGCGGTCCCTTGCTCGACCCGCTGTGCGGCTCCGGCACACTGGCCATCGAAGCGGCCTGGATCGCCGGCGACCGGGCGCCTGGCCTGTCGCGCGAGCGCTGGGGTTTCAGCGGCTGGCTGGGCCATGTGCCGGCGCTGTGGAACCGACTGCTGGCCGAGGCGCGGCGGCGATGGGAAATCGGTCTGACCCGCATCCCACCGATTCTGGCCAGCGATCACGATCCCAAAGCCGTGCGGGCAGCGCTGCTCAACGCCGGCCACGCCGGGGTGGCCAACCGGATCGACATCGAGCGGCGGGATCTGGCCGACATCGAACCGCCGGATGGCCCGCCGGGGCTGCTGATCGCCAACCCGCCCTACGGCGAGCGGCTGGGCGAACAGGATGAACTGACCGCACTATACCGCCAACTCGGCGAGCGACTGAAAGCGCGTTTTGGCGGCTGGCGAGCAGCGATTCTCACCGGCAACCCAGAACTCGGCAAACGCATGGGGCTGCGCGCCGAAAAAACCCATGTCTTTTACAACGGCCCGCTGGAATGCCGGCTGCTGCGCTTCCGGGTCGAACCCACCTCCTTCGTCGACCGGGACGCGGCCGATCAGCGCGCCCGAACCCGGGTTCTGCGGCATGCGCTCGAAAGCGGCGCCGAGGATTTCATCAACCGGCTGCGCAAAAACCTGCGGCATCTTGGCCACTGGGCGGAACGGGAAGGCGTGCGCTGCTACCGTTTGTACGACGCCGACCTGCCGGAATACGCGGTGGCGGTGGACCGTTACGAACAATGGCTGCACGTACAGGAATACGCACCGCCATCCAGTATCGATCCCGCCAAGGCGCGCGCACGGCTGGAGCAGGCGCTGGCGGTGCTGCCGGCGCTGCTGGAACTGCCGCCGGAACAGGTTTTCTTCAAGGTCCGGCAGCGGCAGCGGGGCGCCAGCCAGTACCAGAAGCGGGCCGAACAGGGACGCTTCCACCAAGTTCGAGAAGGAACAGCCCGTTTCTGGGTGAACTTCACCGATTATCTGGACACTGGGCTGTTCCTCGACCACCGCATCACCCGGCAACGGCTGACCGAACTGGCGGCCGGGCGGCGTTTCCTCAACCTGTTCGGCTATACCGGCACGGCGACCGTTTGCGCCGCGCTGGGTGGCGCGGCCGGCACCACCACCGTGGATCTGTCGGCGACCTATCTGGACTGGACCCAACGCAACCTGGAGCTGAACGGCATCCGCGGCCCCCACCACACCTTGATTCGGGCCGACTGCCGGCAATGGCTGGATCAGGCGCGGGAACGCTACGATTTGATTTTTCTCGACCCGCCGACTTTTTCCAACTCCAGGCGGCTGCCGGAATCGTTCGACGTGCAACGGGATCACGTCGGCCTGCTGCGCCAGACGCTGCGACTGCTGGCGCCGGACGGCGTGCTGATCTTCTCCACCAACCATCGCGCGTTCCGACTGGACCGGGAGGCCCTGGCCGATCTGCGGATCGAGGACTGGAGCCGGCGCACGCTGCCGCCCGACTTTGCCCGCCAGCCCAAAATCCATCATTGCTGGCGGATCGCGCGGCGATGAAATGGCGGAACCGCCAGCCACAAAAGGCACTATAATAATAAGTGTAATGCGTGAAGCGCGGCGCCGGAGGGCCGACATGAGTGCTCAAACATCCAGCAAGCAGGCGGCTTCCCCCCGATCCGGATCCATGCTCGATCCGTTCGATATTGTCGGTTCCAGCCTGGCGATACAGCAGGCCTGGTTGCGGCAACCCGAACGCTTGGCCGCCAGCCTGCAAGGGCTGGCGTTGGACGGCCACCGGGTCCACGAGCGTTTCACTCAAACCAGCCTGAACATTCCCAGCGAACCGGCGGTGGCCGCCGTTCCCCGCGACGAACGCTTTCAAGACCCGGCCTGGAGCGAGCAGCCCGGCTTTGCCTATCTGAAAGAGATGTACCTGCTGTATAGCCGCTGGCTGGAAAACGCCATTTACGCCACTGAAGGCGTTGAGCCTTCGCGCCGGCAGCGGGCGGCATTCTGGATCCGACAGTGGCTGGACGCCATCGCGCCCAGCAACTTTTTCTGGACCAACCCCGAAGCCCTGCGGCGCGGCATCGCCAGTCACGGCTACAGTCTGCTATGGGGACTGCAAAACTGGCTGCGCGACACCGCCGCCGGCGAGGTGCGGATGGTGGAGCCGGATGCCTTCACGGTGGGGCGCGACTTGGCAGCCACCCCCGGTCAGGTGGTGCTGCGCAACGATTTGCTCGAACTGATCCAATACGAACCCGCCACCGAACGGGTCCATGCCGTACCAGTGGTCCTGATCGCACCGTGGATCAACAAGTACTACATCATGGATCTCAGCCCACGCAACAGTCTGGTGCGTTATCTGGTCGAACGGGGCTTCACCGTGTTCGCCACCAGTTGGAAGAATCCAACTCCCGAAGCGCGGGCGACGACGCTGGACGATTACCTGCTGCGCGGTGTGCGGCCGGCGCTGGAAACGGCCCGCGCCATCCGCGGCGTACCCCAGGTCCACGCCACCGGCTATTGCCTGGGCGGCACCGCGCTGGCGATGCTGCTGGCTTGGCTCAACGCCGATCCCGGCGATCGCGCCGCCAGCCCGGTCGCTCACTGGACGACCTTCACCACGCTGGTGGACTTTCAGGACCCCGGCGAAATCGGCGCGTTCCTGAGCGAGGACAGCTTCGAATTCCTGCGGCAGCGCATGAACGCCGACGGCTACCTGGATGGCGCCGACATGGCCAGCGCTTTCCGGCTGCTGCGGCCCAACAGTCTGATCTGGCACTACGTGATTCACAGCTACCTGTATGGTGAGGAACTGCCGCCCAGCGACGTACTGTTCTGGAATTGCGATACCACACGCATGCCGGCGGCGATGCACGAGTTTTATTTGAGGGAGCTTTATCTGAACAACCGGCTGGCGCGGCCGGGCGAGCTGGAGATCGGCGGACGCCGGCTCGACTTGGGCCTCATCGACCAGCCGTTGTACGCGGTTGGCGCCGAGCAGGACCACATCGCACCCTGGCGCCAAACCTTCCGGCTCTGTGGGCTAACCGGAAGTCCGACGCGTTATGTCCTGGCCACCTCCGGGCACATTCTCGGCATCATCAACCCGCCGGTGACTCCGCCCAAGCGGCGCTACTGGGTCGGCGACGCCCGCGGCCGGCACGATCCGGAAGCCTGGCGGGACAACACCGCCAAGGTGGCGGGGTCGTGGTGGGATGACTGGAGCCGCTGGCTCGGCGAGCGCTGCGGGCCGTTGGTCGAATCACCGGCTCCGGGCAGCGCCGCTTACCCGCCTCTGGAAGCGGCGCCCGGTCGCTATGTGCTCGAAAAATGAAGGGAAAGACGAAAACCTTCGAGCCTTAACCTCAGTCTTGACCTCGCCCCGGATTGCGCCACAGTACTTCAACCCCTCCCTCGTCCCGGGCGAGAATCCGGCACAGCACGAACAGCAGATCCGACAATCGGTTCAGGTAAACCTGCACATCCTCGCTGGTTTGTTCAGTCCGCGCCAGCGATATGACCCGCCGCTCGGCACGCCGGCAAACCGCCCGCGCCATGTGGCAATCCGCCGCCGCCCGACCGCCGCCGGGTAGTATGAACTCCTTGAGCGGCGGCAACTGACCGTTGAATTCGTTCAGCGCCGCTTCCAGCCGCTCCACGTCTTCCTCCTTGATGGCCTGGTAGCCCGGAACGCTCAACTCCCCTCCCAGATCGAACAGCTTGTGCTGCACCTCCTGCAAGCAGTCGCGAATGGGCTCTCGCAGATCATGCACCAGCACCCGACCAATAATGCAGTTCAATTCATCGACCGCGCCGATCGCCTCGATGCGCGGGCAATCCTTGGCAACCCGATCACCGTTGCCTAAACCGGTGGTCCCCTTGTCCCCGGTGCGCGTGTAGATTTTGGAAAGTCGGTTCCCCATCGTCACTCCTCTGTCGGTCGTTCGCACAAAAATTTTTTCGCGGCCAAACTTGGCAAATCTCTGGTTCCATGGAACCTCGGTTTCCCATCTGCCCGGGGCGCGCCGGGCCTTACTCCAAATCATTAAACATACCCTGAGCCCCGGGCCGGGAACCTGCCTTCATTGTACGCTCCCCCCGCCGCAAACAACCGGTTCAGGCTTCGTTCACCAACAATCCCGTTTCATATCAAGCCAGAGCCAGACTTAATGATTTTGCATAAAATATATATATTTCATAAAGTTAATAAAAAAATTTATATGGTTAGCACTCATTAAAATTATAATTTAACTAATTGATTTCAAATAATTTAATTGCATTGTGACACCATTATGAAATAAGCCCTGTTGCTGAACAAAGAATTGCTCTCGTTTGATAAGCGTTCTTTTTTGCCAATTTACAAATTTTTTATAACATATTGTTTTTAATAGTATTTTTTATAATCAGCCGCAAAAATTGCTTTTAATATAACTTATTGTTTTATAACATTTATTTTACAAATAAACAGCGGTCAGAAAATAATTACCCGGCATATAGAAATTATTTATTTGGCAATCTGATACTTGCAAAATATTTCAGTCCCATGCTTTCATAGTTGCCAATGCTGTATTGCAGTATGTTCCTGCCATAGGCCAAGCACCGCAGTCAGATAATGGCCTAGGAACGTCAGGCGACACCGGAAACCAGGCTGGCAGGCCAACATTCCCGGAGTTGCTTAGTCGGGCACGCGGCGGCCGGAGTCATTCGGTCGAGTCCAGGAAGGACCGGCGCCGGTTCAGGATACGGGCCTATCGAGCACTATCAGTTCGTGCTGATCAATGACGGAGGTTATGTATGGAATTCACGGAATGCGTCAAGGAAAGGCTTACTCTGACCCTTAAGTCAGGACTGCTGTGCGCGGCCATTTTGGTGCCTGCCGCAGCGCTGGCTCAATCGCCGGAGACAGTCCGTGGCGAGGAGCCAAACCCAATCACCGCGGCTATCAATCCCGATTCCGGTACCGATACCGCCGAACTCAGACCGGCCGAGCAAGGAAAAGTCGCTCGTCTTTCCAGCCATATTCAAAGCAAGTATCGAGTCCCAGAAGCCAAGGCGCGGCGGATCGTTCACGAAGCGGTTCGCAATGGCAAGCGCCACGATGTGGACCCGGAACTCATCCTCGCCATTATCGCCGTCGAGTCGACGTTTAAAGAGCGCGCTGTCAGCCGGGTTGGCGCCCGTGGTCTGATGCAGGTGATGCCAGGTTCCCACAAGGGCAAGGTTCGGAAAATCGGCGGCAGCCATGCGCTGTTCGACCCCGCCAAGAACATTCACACCGGCTCACAAATTTTGGTGGAATATCTTGCAGACCATTCCGGCAACCTGCGCCGAGCGCTGCTCAACTACAACGGCAGCCTGGGCACGCGCTCATCCTTCCCGGATAAAGTCATCCGGATCTACCGCAGTCTGCAACGGGTCACCGTCGAGGGCTGAGACAGAATCCGTTTCGCACTCCTTATAATATTAAGGAGTCGCCGCGCCTCCTTTCCCAAGCCGGGAGAGGGGGCGCGCACGTTTCGGCTCGCCAGTCTTTGCCCCAGAGCCAAACAGTGATTCCAGCCAGTGAGGATTCACCGCGCGGCCGTTCATCCTGCATAATAAAAGCGAACGGGAAACCACATTCTGATCTCCGACCCAGTTATGCACCGCACCGCTCTCGACCCGGAAACCCTGGCCTCCCAACTGTCGTCCGCACCGTCGCTACCGCCGGTGGAGCGCTGGAACCCGTCGCTCAGCGGCGAAATGGACCTGCGCATCGCCCGCGACGGCGTCTGGCATCATGAAGGCGCACCCATCCAGCGCGAGGCCCTGGTCCGGCTGTTCGCCTCCGTCCTGCGATGCGATCCGGACGGTCATTACTACCTGGTCACGCCGGTGGAAAAATGGCGCATTCAAGTCGATGACGCGCCGTTCCTGGCGGTGCGGCTGGACGCCGCCGGCATCGGCCGCGAGCAGCGGTTGCTTTTCACCACCAACCTGGGTGATCAGGTCAACGCCGGTCCCGACCACCCGCTGATGGTCGAATACCGCAACCCCGGCGGCGAACCCTCGCCCTACGTCCATGTGCGCGGCCGGTTGCGCGCCATGCTGACCCGCGCGGTGTTCCTGGAACTGGCCGAACTGGGCGAGGAACGACCAGCGGCCAACGGTGGCCGCGATTATGGCGTATGGAGCGAGGGCGAGTTCTTCAGCCTCGGCCGGCTGGACGACGAGAGCTAAGACAAGGACTGTCGGTGCGCCATTTTCTGCTGTCCCTGCTGCGCATCGTTGTACTGCTGCCATCCTACGCTCTGGTCTTGCTGGTTCGCCTGATCAAATGGCTGATCGCCCCACCCGCTCTGTTATTGCAACTGCTGTTCGGGACGCCGCTGGCGCTTTGGCGCGTCCGCCAACCGCTGCGACCGCGCTTCGTTCCGATTCGGGAAACGGAGCTACCCGATGCCGCCTGGCTAACGCTTACCGACGCCACCGAATCGCTGGCCGCCGCTGGCTTCGTCCGCTGCGACGATTTCCGCGGCGACGACCTAATCCAGGGCGCGACGCTGTGGCTTCGGCTGCTGGCGCAGCCGGAGCAGAGCAGCGGCGCCCTGATCGCCTACATCCAGTTTGCGGCCGGTTCTCGCCCCCCGCACGCTCTCGTCGAGTTCTCGACCCAATTGCAAGATGGTCGGGTACTGGCCACCAACAACCTGAACCTGCCTTACAGCTTGCCTCCACCCACCTACATGGCGCGGCTGCAACTGAAGGACATCTGGGACCCACGCGCGCTGCACGCCCTGCACCGCATGCTGGTAACCGCCCTCGCACAAGCGGTGGACCCAAATCCAGCCATCCGGGCCACCCAAGACCCCACCGGCCTGCTAGCCGACGGCTACGCCCGCGAAATTCAGGCTCTGATCGCGGCAGGCTGGTTACGAGCGGACCGGAACGGCCGCACGGCCCGGCTGCGGCCGTGGGCGGCGCTGGTCGGAGTCTGGCGCCAAGCCTGGCCGCTGGCCAGCCTGTACCTGCGCGCCGCCGATCGCCACGCCCGTCGGGTGCTGGCCAGCCACGGCATTGACACATCCGCCTTCGCGGGCAGCTCGACCACCATCCTGGTCGAACGTCAGTCGCTGCCGGCCGGAGCCGAGCTTGCCACCGTCCGCGCCGGCTACCCAGTCGTTCGGCCATTGGCCCAACGCACCGACCCGCGCGCGGTGCTGGAAGCGGTGGTGGCGGAGTTGGACGGCGGTATCGAAGAGGCAACGCAGGTCCGGGAACTGCGCTACACCTTCCGCGGCTGCGATGACCAGCCGCAACGACGCATCCGGCGTCTATACAGCTTCGATATCCTGCTTGACCCGGCTGCCGGCCAACTCGCGGTCACCGCCGTGGACCGGGAATCCGAGCAGGTGACCGACGAAGCCGAATGGGATGAATTGGCCGCAACCACGCCGCTGGCCCCACTGATGCTGGGATCCTGGCTGTACGATCTCGACCGCGTACTGCCGGTGGCCCAGGCGGCGCTGGCCACCCGCGCCAACGCCCTCACCCTGGATTCGGCTTCGCTCTATGTGGACGAGAACGGCGCAACGCGCTGGCAGGTGGTGGCATGGGACCACCAAGACCACCCCCTGCATGTCGTGGTGGACGCGCGTTCGGGCTCGATCCAGGATGAAGGTGGGTACGGGTAACGGGAATCAGGAACAAGCGGCAAGGGGACCATCAACCAATCACGATATTTGGTCCTTTTCCCTCCAACCTTTAACCTTTAACCTTTAACCCTACCCACACTGGAGAACATCGTCATGCTGGAGGGCTTTTCCGTATTTGTGGTGGCGCTGGCGGTATTGGCGGTCATCCTGATCGTGCTGGGCGTCAAGTCGGTACAACAAGGCATGGAATACACGGTCGAACGCTTTGGCCGCTATACCGAAACCCTGCGGCCCGGCCTGAACCTTATCATCCCAATCATCGACCGCATCGGCCATAAAATCAACATGATGGAAACGGTGCTGGATGTCCCCTCGCAGGAGATCATCACCAAGGACAACGCCATGGTCCAGGTGGACGGAGTGGTGTTCTACCAAGTGCTGGACGCCGCCAAGGCCGCCTACGAAGTCAACAGCCTGGAATTCGCCGTCCTCAACCTCACCATGACCAACATCCGCACGGTGATGGGCTCGATGGATCTGGACGAACTGCTGTCAAAGCGCGACGACATCAACGCCCGACTGCTCACCGTGGTCGATGAAGCCACCACGCCGTGGGGTCTCAAGGTCACTCGCATCGAAATCAAGGACATCGCCCCGCCCAAGGATCTGGTGGACTCGATGGCACGGCAGATGAAGGCCGAACGGGACAAGCGGGCGTCGATTCTCACCGCTGAAGGTGCGCGCCAGGCCGCTATTCTGGAAGCCGAAGGACTCAAACAGGCGGCTATTCTCGAAGCCGAGGGCCGCAAGGAATCCGCCTTCCGCGACGCCGAAGCCCGTGAACGGCTGGCCCAGGCCGAAGCCCGCGCCACCCTGATGTTGTCGGAAGCCATCGGCAAGGGTGACGTGCAGGCGATCAACTACTTCGTGGCGCAGAAATACGTAGAGGCGGTGGCGAAACTGGCGGCGGCGCCGAACCAGAAAGTGCTGCTGATGCCGCTAGACACTTCGGGATTGATCGGTACGCTGGCCGGAGTGGCCGAACTGACGCGAGAGGCGCTGGGCAAGGCGGAGACACGCTCGTGAGCGGCTGGCTGCTGGAACCGGCTTACTGGAACTGGTGGCTGCTGGGAGTGGTGTTGATGACGATCGAGGCCGTCGCTCCCGGCTTCTTCTTTCTGTGGATGGGGATAGCGGCGCTGCTGGTGGGGCTGGTGCTGACCGTGTTGCCGGAGCTGGCGTGGACCTATCAGTTGCTGCTGTTCGCGCTACTGTCGGTCGGCTCCATCGTCGCCTGGCGGCTACGGCTGCGGCGGCATCCGATCCGCACCGAGGATCCATTGCTCAACCGCCGCGGCCATCAGTACGTCGGTCGGGTATTCACCCTGGATGCCCCGGTAGTCAACGGCCACGGCAAGATCCGCGTCGACGACAGCACCTGGAAAATCCTGGTGGAGCAGGATTGTCCGGCTCGGGACCCGGCTACGTGTCGTCGGGGTGGAAGGGGTCATGCTGAAGGGTATGATTGAGTCGTGACGAGGTCGGCGGTTTTAACGACAGTGCAAATTTTTGCTCTCCATAAATTTCGAATCGTACCTATAATAGGCTCAGTCAGGCATGGATTATCCTTATAATCGATCACAAAAATACGATTATCACTAAATTTTTACTGATAACGAGTTTTCAATGTGGCCGACGAATCGTTTTTACGAACCTGAGCGAACGCCAAAATGGATCAATTATGGGGATATATGTCTCTTTTGAGCGCATTCCTGTACAGCGTCGGATTTATCGCCCTGCTGGTCAAACCGGCGCGGGTCCTGGGCTGGGTCGATCAACCGGACGCCCGCAAGCACCACCGCGATCCGGTCCCCATGGTTGGTGGAGTGGCGATGTACGCGGCGTTCTGCGCGAGCGCACTGCTGCTGGTGGAATGGCCCCACGCCCTTTCGGTGTTACTGGCCGGCATGACCCTGTTGACCCTGGTCGGCTTTTATGACGACCTGTATACCTTGCGCCCTGCTTTGCGCTTTCTTTTCCAGATCGGCGCCATCCTGTTGATGGCGCTGGTGGGAGACGTGGCCCTGGTCAGCTTGGGTGATTTATTCGGGTGGGGTAACATCCTGCTCGGCGATTTTACGATCCCACTCACCCTCTTCGCCGTGGTTGGGGTTATCAACGCTTTCAATATGATCGATGGGATTGATGGCCTGGCCGGCGGGCTGGCGCTGCTCGCCACCCTCTGCCTGATCATCCTGAACCTGCTCGCTCCAGCCGGGGGAAGCGCGACTACCGGCGCCCTGTCGATGCTGGCCCTGGTGATCACCGGCTTCCTCTGCTTCAACTTGCGTCATCCCTGGCGGACTCGCGCCGGTGTATTCATGGGCGACGCCGGCAGCACCATGCTCGGCTTCGTCCTGGGCTGGTTCCTGGTTTACCTGTCACAGGGTCCAGAGGCGGTGATGGCACCGGTCACCGCGATCTGGATCGTGGCCCTGCCGCTGATGGATGCCGTCGCGGTGATGATCCGCCGCATCCGTGCCGGCCGCAGCCCGTTCGCCGCCGACCGCCAGCACCTTCACCACCTGCTGCTCGATCTCGGCCTGGCGACCGGCCGGGTCTGCGCGATCCTGCTGGCCGCCGCCACGCTCGCCGCCGCCGGCGGTGTCCTGGCCTGGTGGCTGGGGGTACCCGAACACTGGCGGTTTTATGCCTTCCTCGCCGCTTTCGCGCTGTACTACCGGCTCACCACCCGGCTCTGGACCCGGCGGCAGGCAGCGGCCGGGTCCATGTTCAAGTCGGGCCGGGACGACACCGCGGCGGATCTGGCCTAGCCGGCATTCAGCCCGCTGGCCGCCAGCGACCATGCTTGATCCGACTCAACCCCCGCGACTGATCGCGAACGGCGCGAACGCCTGGCACACCGGCATCACTTCGATGCTGTTGAGATTGACGTGAGCCGGACGGGTTGTCGCCCAGTACACGATGTCGGCGATGTCCTCCGGCCGTAGTGGTTGGGTGCCCTGATAGATCTTGGCGGCCTGAGCATCGTCGCCCTTGAACCGCACCAGGGAAAACTCGCTTTCCGCCAAGCCCGGTTCGATGTTGGTCACCCGCACCTGGGTGCCCAACAAGTCGGCGCGCAGGTTCAGGGAAAACTGTTTGACGAACGCCTTGGTGCCGCCGTAGGCATTGCCACCCGGATAGGGATAGCTACCGGCCACCGAGCCGATATTGATTACGTGGCCGCGATCACGGGCTACCATACCGGGCAGGATGGCACGGGTGCAGTACATCAATCCCTTAATGTTGGTATCCACCATCCGTTCCCAATCCTCCATATCGCAACGGTGGGCCGGCTCCAGACCCAGCGCCAGACCGGCGTTATTCACCAGCACATCGATCTCGGCGAATTCCGGCGACAGTTCGGCAACGGCGGCCTCGACGGCTGCGCCGTCGCACACATCGAGCGGGAAAGCACACACCGGGATACCGGCCAGTTCGGCGCGCAGAGCATCCAACCGGTCCTGGCGCCGGCCGCACAGAACCAGCGACCAGCCGGCAACGGCGAAGCGGCGGGCGCAGGCGGCGCCGAACCCGGAGGTGGCGCCGGTGATGAAAGCAAGCTGGGGCATGAAATTTCTCCTATTGGGTGATGCCTTTGCTAATGCGGCAAAGACAGTCTCATGCAGGGACTGAGTCGGCGAAGGCATCGGGGAACACGATCATTCTGTTATGCTAGCATCCATGTCGCGCTTCCGTCGCCGCACACCCCCGCCCCTGCTTGCCCTGCTGCTTGTCGGCGGCTGCCAGACGCCGCCGGACTCGCTTTTACCCCCTGTCGCGCCGGCCGAACTGGCGCGGGTCAACGCCGCCGTCAACCGGCAGGGCCGGCCTTGCCCCGGCGATCTCTGCCTGACCGACTGGCCGGACGCCGCCGACCTCGACCGGCTGACCGCCTGGGACTGCAAAGCTTACGCCGTCGCCAAGGCCGACCGCCTGATCCGCCGGGGATACCACCCAGATCGGCTGGAATATGTGCTGATCGCCGGTCCGCCGCTGCGGGTAACCCACGCCGCGCTACTGGTCGACGGCCGCTGGGTGCTGGATATGGGCCTGCGCTGCCAGGTCTGCGCACTGGAAGCGTTTATCGGCGGGAGCACGCTCCGGGGCCGGTTGCCAGTGGCGGATCTACCTCACGCCCGGCGGGCGCTACGCTGGTAGATCCGTTTCACGATGCAAACGGGTTGGTTCGATTCTCCGGTGGGATTTCATAGGCCGGAGCTGGCGCGGGTGACGGCTCTCCCCCGCCGTCACCCGCCGTTCCCCGCCGCCGGCGCGCGGATTGCCGTTCCTCTTCGACCGGGCGGTGGAAAAACACCGCCGCCAACAAGGCCGCGAATACCGCGTTGGCTGGTATCCGCAGATTAAAATCCACCAGCGTATGCAACATCAGCAGCAGCAGCGCGATCCCGGCCCCGGCCTGAGCGAACCGCAGCGGCGCCCACTCGCCGCGTTGCCATACCCGCCCCCACTGGCGCAGATAAAACACCAGCCAAACCGCAACCAGCAGCGCCGCCGCCAGCCCGAACTCCAGCAGCCATTCCAGGTAATCGTTGTGGGCCCGGTTGATGGTCGCCCCCAGAAAATCCACTGGGTGAAACCGCCGCAGCACGTCCTCGAAGGTACCGCCGCCGCTGCCCAGCGGAAAGAATTCGCCGACCGCCTGGAGGGTGGCGTCGAAAACCCGCCAGCGGCTGTCCTCGATCGGATCCGAATAGGCGAAGCGGCTCCATACCGGCATTAGCCCAATCAGCCCGGCCAGCCCGACGCCAACCGCGGTGAAACTCCCCATCAGTCCGTAGGCGTTGCGCCCGCCCAAGCGGGTCGAGAACAACGCGGCGCATAACAGAATCCCCAGCATCGCCAGGCTGACCCCAGCGCGGGAGCGAGTGAACACCAGCCCCAGCAGGATCAGCAGCGCCGCCGCGCCGTACAGCGTCGCCTGGTTAATCCGGTTTACGCTAAAGCGCGCCAACCATTGGCGCAAGGTCCGCTTGCGTCGGCCGCGGCCGGTATGGCTGCGGCCGGTATACCGGGGCAAACCGTGGCCGACCGTGGCCGCCAGCAGCGCCAGGGCGATCGGCAGCGCCATTTCCAGCAGGCCCGCCAGATGGTTGCGGTTAACGTAGGTGCCCGAGGCGCTACCGCCCATCAGCGTATTGCCAAACCGGAAGGCGCTATCCGGCCCATCGCCGTATTGAATCAAGCCCAGCAGCGCCTGGCCCACAGCGACTCCCAAGAATACCTGTATCAGCGCCAACAGTTGCCGGCCAGACAGACAACTGGCCACCACGAACACCGCCAGCGGCGGCAACATCGCCAACCAGGCCGCCTCGGTCGAGGACGGAATCAGCGAAATCGCCCGCCAGTCAAAACCGGCATCGCCCACACCGGCCAGTCGCAGCGCGCTGGCGTAGAAATCCCGTCCAGGCAAATCGGTCCAAAGCACCAGCGGCGCCGGCAGCAACTGCAACAGCGGCAATAGAAAAAGCGCGACGAGAAAAACCCGCACCGGTCGGGACAGCGCCGAGGGTTGAACCGGCTTCGGCCCTCCCCAGGCCAGCCCCACCAGCAGCGCCAGCGCGGTCAACTCCATGACCAGCAACGGCAGCGGCCGGTTGCCACCCCAGTACAGCGGCGCGAACACCAGCAGGGCTGCCAGACCATAAAACAGAACCGCGCCACTTTCGGCGGCGCGGTTCGTGACAGAGCCCGTCGGCACGTTCGTTCTCAAGGCAACGGGATGAAGGTGATTACCGAAGGCTAGCGGGGCTAGCGGGTTCTGCGTCTTGATCGTTGTCATGCAGGATGGCCGCGCCAACCATCACACCGCCCAGCACGGCGATGACGGTCGCGCCGCTGATGGCGGGAAACCCGGCACTGGCGGCGATGGTCCCACCGGTCCCGGCTCCCGCGCCCGTCCACAAACCCGCCACGCACAGGCTCGACAGATCCTCGACCAGCACTCGTTCATCCTCTCCCAACCGCGTCCGGCAGCCGTCGAACACGACAATGACTCGGCTGTTCGCTTCGGTGACGATCAAGTCGTCGCCCACAACGGGCCTTCTCGAACGCACTTGCACCCGGCCAGCTCCCTCGCCGACGAACACCTCGCCCCTCGGCTGCTTCAATCCCGCCACCAGATCCTTGCCGGTTTTGGAGCCATCCAAAATGCCTTCCTCGCACCGGGTTCTCAATTCCTCGACCTTGACCCGCTCGCCGGGACCGACTTCCACCTCGCAGCCTTTGAAAACCACCGTCACCTCGCTGTCCTTCTCGGTGATCAACCGAGTGTCGTTCTGGACACCCATGTTCTGTCGGGCTGGCGCCCGGACGCCGCGTTCCTCCACAAAGGTCTTGCCCTTGGGCTGTTCCAGCCGCGCGTCCCACTCATCGCCGCCGCCGGGGCTCGCCGGTGGGGGACTGGCCTGAGTGGGGCTGGGCGTCGCCGCCGGCAGCGGACCCGCCTGGCCGATCCGGGTATCCTGAAAACCGTCGATGGTGCGTACCCGGGCCTGGCCTTTACGGCACTGCTCCGCGCCCCCGACGGCCAGCAAGCCGTTTTCCGGCACCGCCACCGCGCAACCATCCGGATACACCACTTCGACCCGGCCACCGGCGACCGCCACCACCCGGTTACCGGCATACAAGGGCAGGCCATCCCGAGCCAGCCCCATCGTCGTGGTTTGGCCGACGAACACCCGCCCCTGCGGCTGCCGCAGCACGGCCGAAGGCTCCAGCGCGCCGGCACCGGCGGCATATCCCGCCAAAGCCAGCGCCAGCGCCAGACTCGCGGTCATCGCTTGTATTTTCATGATTCGCCAACCCTCCCGCTTCCGACCGTCACCGCCCTCAAATCCGCCCGAGAGGCGGCATAACTACATTTCGAATACACATATATGATAAACGATAAATTAATACCTGGCGTTAAGACATGGCCGATTCGAATATCCAGCGGCAGCCGAGTCGAGAGGCGCCCACCGGAAGGAGCGCCATTAACCCTGTCGGCTGATTGCCAGATCGTCGAACCAGATGTCGCCCTGAGCCTCGAAGTCCAGCTCCGCCCGGCCCTCCAGTTCCAGCCGCAGCCATTGCACCGGGCAGTCCGCTTCTGGAACCGTGAAATCCTGGGTGAAAAGCTGCCAGTCGTCGGAACCGGTAAAGGATGGGCCTTCCGCAAGCAGCCGTTCGCCCGACTCGCCACAGTGCACCGTCCAACGCAGGCCCCGCTCCGCCCGCAGGCCGTCCGGGCGTACCCGTCCCTGCAAGCGGTAGCGACCCGGCTCCAGATACAATGGCTGCCGGACGTGCTGGAACCGCACTCGCTGGCCGTTGAACGCCACATGCAGGGCCTTGCCGCCACGGGTGCCGTAGGTCTCGGCGAGTTCGACCAGCGCCCCGCGCGGCGCCGAGATCCGCCAATCGAAACCCAGCCCGGTAACCGGCAGCTCAAACCCGCCGTTGTAAATGTTGCCCAAACCCTGTTGCTGGCGCTCGTCCAACCCGCTCAACCAGGCCAGATACGTCTCCAGCCAACGTCCTTCCCGCCACAACCGCTCGAGGTAGACCTGCTGTTCGGCATCGCCGGGGCGAGTTCCCCTCCGCTCGCGGTTTCGATACAAAAAGATCACCGCCTCCAGGCGCGCCGCCTTGGCCGCGACATAGGCGAAGAATTTATCCCACCACTGCGGTGGATCGGCCAGCAGCGGTCGCAACAGCGGGCGGGCTTCGGCGCTCTCGACCCAGCGCAGCAGCAGCGGATACAACTGGCCGGCGGTTTCCGGCCGGTTCCGCAGCAACATGTCCCAGCGCGTCAGTGCCCGGTCCGGCCGGCCTCGGGCCAGCCAGAACGCCGCCGAACGGGCCAGCACCGGCGTTCGCATCGGCCCCAGTGCATCGGCCGTTTCCGCCAGCGCGGTAGCGGCCGTTGGCTGACCGGCCTCCGCTTGCAACTCGGCCAGCGCCAGATAGACCAGCGCGTCGGTGGGGTTGGCCCAGGCCGCCGCCTGTAACAGCCGCTTGGCGACGATCGGATCGCGCCCGGCCAGCACCAGACCTTGCCGGTACAGCGCTACCGACTGGCTACCCTGCCAGCGCAGAGCGCCAGCGTCGGCCTCCGGCGTATCTCGGTCAGCGTAGTACTCGGCCAGCCCGGTCACCAGCACCCGCCAGGCCAGAACCACGCCCAGCACGGTCAGAACCGTCGCCCTGATCCCCTTGTTTGTCACTACCATGTCTGTGGATTGCTTGAGTCGTCGCGCGTTGCCATTTCCACTCAACGTCCGGGCCAGTCGTAATCGATGGCCACGATGACTGGCCGTCCGTCCTGCTTGCGCACTTCGAAGCGAATGGCACCTGTCAACTGGGTCGAAGCACCGTTGTCGCGCCGCCGCAGCCACAACTCGTAGCGACCCTCGGCGCTGGCGGATTCGCTACCGCGCGTCCAACGCAAATCATGCAAACGCATCCGCTGGACCCAGTGCGTGCCGAACAGCATAGCGTAATCCCGGCGGATACCATCGCGGCTGCTTCCGTCCTTGCCGTGGGCATCGACCGCAAATAGAGCCATTAAGCCGTCCAGATTGCCGCGCTGGTAGGCATCGGTATAGCGCCCGATCAATCCGTCCAGTTCCTGGATGGTCAGCATCCCGGCGTCTGGCGCGGCGAGGGCCAGTCGTGATCCGCCCGTGGGTTTCGCCAGTCGATCCGGCTCGGTTCGAGCCCGTTCGGGCCGGGTTCGCTCGGTCTGTTCCCGTTCGGTCCGCAAGGTTTCGGCCAGCCTTTCGGCTTTGGCCTGTTCAGCCCGCAGTTCTTCCAGTTTCGCCTGTTCGGTCGCCAGCCGCTCGTTCCGCGTCTGTTTCGCCTGAGCTTGCCCGGCTTTCAACTGCTCCAGTTTCGCCTGCTCGGACGCCAGCCGCTCGCTCCAGGCGCGTTCGGCGCCAGCCTGTTCGGCGCGCAACTGCTCTTCCAACCGGGTCCGCTCCGCCCGCATCTGTTCCAACAGCGCTTCATCCGCGGCCAGCCGCTCCCGGTGAGCCTGTTCCAGGCGCTCTTGGGCGACGCGGCTGTCACTGGCCTGTTGGCGGGCGTGGCGTTCGCGCTGCCCCAGCGCCTGCCAGTCCGGCGCGGTCAGCAGCGCGGCGATAGCGCTGCGGTCAGCGGAATCAGCGAACGGCGCCGGCTCGGCCGCGACCGGGTCGGCGACAGGCGCGGGACGGGCGGGCGCGGCGGCATATGGTCGAGTTTCATAAATCCCCCAAACCGCCAACACCGCCACCACCGCCACCAGGGCAAACCCGCCCAGCACCAAACCCGGCAGCCAACGGTGCGGCGCGGCGGCACGGGCGCGAGAACGGCCGGACATGCGCCGCCGCCGGCTCGGGGCGTGAACCGGCGCCGCTGGGGGGGGTTGGGTTGGGTCGACGGCGGCCGGGACGATGACCCGTGACGACGATGGTGACCGCCGGGCGTCGCAGGCCGCGCGGGGCTGGGGACGGGACAGCGCGGTCCAGGCTTCGTTGACCCGACTGGCGAAATGATCGGTCCAGCTCTCGCCGCCGGTGCGGTCGGGGTGAAACAACCGCATCAGCAGCCTGTGGTGTTCCTTGATCTGCCCAGGCGTCGCGCCGGGCTCAAGTCCCAACACGCGGTAAGGACTGGCGCCGCGGGCGGCGAAGCAAAGCTGCTGGATCAGAAACCCGGCGGCGGCGCGCAGCTCGTCGGCCTTGGCCCCAGTCTGACGAGCGGCGCTCTCCAGCGTCTCCGGCGAACCGTTGGCCAGCCACAGCAGGCGGGTCATGCCCGGTGGCAGCGGCGCGGCGGAAGCCAGGCGGTCTTGATGAGTTAGCGGGGCGCGGTAGCAGGCCAGCGCCAGATCGAAGATATCGGGACCGGGATCGGTCACGCCTTGCCCCTCACGCTCCCGCCTTCATCCCCTCGACCGACAGCTTTTTGGCATCGGGCGCGGTCTCGCCGTAGTAGTCGGTGTGATAGTAGTAGTAATAACTGCGGTAATACCCATAGGCACCGGGCCGGGCTTCCAGCTTGGTCAGGATGGTGCCCAGTACATGCACCCGCGCCCCGCGCAGCCGTTTGAAAGCGCCCTGCACGTAACCGCGCGGCGTGCTGCCCATTTCCACGGTCAACAAGGTGCCTTCGCAAAGATTGCCGATGATCAGCGCGTCGGCCAGACCCAGCAACGGTGGGCTGTCCAACACTACTTGGTCGAATTTCTCGGTCGCCAGCGTCAACAGTGCCACCATCCGACCGGACGAGAGCAGTTCGGCGGGGTTGGGCGGCAGCGGTCCGGACGGGATGGCGAACAGATTGGCGATGAGCGTGGGCCGGGTAATATCGGCCGGATGCACCTCCCCGCCGGCCAGATAATTGGTCAGCCCGGTCTGGTTATCGAGCTTCAATGCCTTGTGGATCGAGGGCTTGCGCAAATCGGCCTCGACCAGCAGCGTCCGCTTGCCGGCCTGGGCGAACTGAATGGCCAGGCTGATCGCCGTGGTGCTCTTGCCCTCGCCGACCATGGCGCTGGTCACGGTCAGCAACCGGGGCACGCCGCTGGCGGTGGAAAATTGCAGGGCGGTACGCACCGAGCGGTAAGCCTCGGCGAAGGCCGAGCGCGAGTCGTCGTGACCGATCAGGGCGATGGGACGGTCGTCGCCACGTTCCTGCCTGGTCATCGGGATCACGCCCAGCACCGGCAGGCCCAACAGCTTCTCCAGATCCTCGGGCTTGCGGAAAGTGTCGTCGAGATGCTCGAACAGAAAAGCCAGACCGATGCCGCCCAGCAGGCCCAGTATCAGCGCCAACAAGGCGTTTTTGCGCAGGTTGGGCGTGTACGGCGCGCCCGGCGCCTTGGCTTCGTCGACGACCGAGATATTGTTGGTGCCGATGCCGGCCGCCACCCCGACTTCCTTGAAGCGCTGCAGCAATCCGTCGTACAGCTCGCGGTTGGTGTCGGCCTCGCGGCGCAGAATGTTGAACTGGATACTGCGGCCCTGCAGCGCCAGCACCTCCTGTTTGAGCCGGTCGAGATTGGCGCGCAACAGCACTTCCTCGGCCTTGGCCGCTTCGTAGTTGGCGGTGATCGCCGCCCGGATGTTGCCGATCTCCAGGTCGATCATGCTGTCGATCTGACCGATCTGGTTGCGCAGTTGCACCATGGTCGGATAGGCCGGCTTGTAAATACTGAGGTTGTCCTGGTACTGAGCCTCCAGCTTGGCCTTGGTCTGCTTGAGATCCTGAATGATCTTGCTGTCCAGCATCTGGCTCAACCCCTGGCCGCGGGTGCCCAGCATCTGCCGGTACACCGCCTCGGCGGTGATCCGTCGCTTTTCCGCATCACCCAAGGCGGCATTGGTGGCTTCCAGATTCTGGCCGACGATGCTTTCCTTGTCGCCGACGGTGAAAATCTGTTCCCGACGGGAGAATTCGACCAGTTCCCGTTCGGACTCCTCCAGTTTGGCCTTGACCTGTTGCAGCCGCTCTTGCAGAAAGTTGCGGGCGTAGGTGGATGCGTCGAAGCGCCGCTCCAGGTTCAGATTGATATAGGTCTTGGCCAGCGTATTGAGGATGGCGGCGGCCAGTTTGGGGTCTGGGCTGTCGTAGCGCAGGATGACCAACCGCGAGTTGCGCACCGGCTCGACCGTCAGGCCACCCAGGAGAGCGCCGATGGCGCCCTCGACTCGGGCTGTTTCCGCCGCGGGCGAGGATTGCGCGTCCTGTTGTTGCCCGGACACCGCCTTGGCATCACCGGTTTCAGGCAGCCAACCGGCCAGCCAGTCCTTGATCTGCGCGCCCAGCGAAGGGGGCGAGGCGTCGGCCCGCCGGTCGGCCAAACCCATTTGGTTGACCACCCGCAAAGCCAGGCTGCGACTCTTCAGCAGTTCGTACTGGGTCTGGTAATAGTCATAGCTCAAGCCATTATTCTGGCTTTCCACCGACCCCATCTGCTGGTTCTCGAAAACCCGGACGTCCTCGCGGTCGATCTGCAAGGTCAGGTTGGCGCGGTAGATCGGGGTTTTCAGGTAGGTGGCGGTCACCACCGCCGCGACCACGATGCCAGTGAAAATAACGATGGTCCAGCGCCGCTTGAGGATGACCTGCCACAGTTCGCGGAGGTTGAGACCTTCCCCTTCCGGCTCTTCCTCAAAAGCTGGGGATTCCCGCGACGGGGCCGGCATGGGAACACCGGCCTGGCGTTCCGCCAGCGCCCGACCGGGTGGTTGCGGGTCAGAACCGGGGTATTGGGGCAATTCGGGAGCGCTCATCGATCGACAGACCCAGTGACGGAATACATTTCAGAATACGAAAAGCCGGAAAGGCAGAATAAATTCCATGATTTCCTTGGCGGTCGCCTTGACTCCCGACGTTTCGACATGGACGACATCCTCGCCGAGCACTTCCGGGTCCGGCGCCTTGCCGTCGCGAATTGCCTCCAGGTCGTATTGCAGCATTTTACGCATGCCGTCCGGCTCGGAGCGCAAAACCGTGGCCGCGCCGGTGGCCACGGTGGTCGTGCCGCCGGCGCCGGCCACCACCTGTAGCAGGGTGGTTCGCCCTCTGAGTGGATACACACCCGGACTCTTGACCGAACCCACCACCGTGGCCCGCTGGCTGGTGAATTCCTCGATAAAAATGGTGACCTGAGGATTTTGCAGATAATCCTTGGCCAGCCGGGCGGCGATATCGGTCGCCAGTTGTTCGCCGGTCAGTCCTCCCGCCTGCACCAAGCCGATCAGCGGCAGGGCGATCTGACCGCGGGAGTTGACCCGAACCGAACGGTCCAGACTCTCGACGCCGAACACCTCGATTTTCAGCAAATCCTGCGGGCCGATCAGGTAGTCGCTCGGGGCCTCGACCGGGGCCGGGGCCGCCGGCGTGGTGGGAGCGCCCGCAACCGCCGCCGACGTGGTGGAGGGTTGTTGAACCACGACGGCGGCGGGCGGCGCGGCGGGCGTGGAAACCGATGGGGTGACCGGATCGACGGCCGGCGGCGGACTGGCGCACCCGGCAATGCCGAGCGAGACCATCCAGAGTATTGTCATGCCCGCAAATATTTTCTCAATCCACACGCTCGCACTTCTCTGATTCGTGACCATCGACTTGAAACCGTTCAGCGCTGACCCAACCATTTGCCTAACTTGGTCTTGACCGACTGCATCCATGACACGGTCGAAATCAACCCCGGCAGCGCCGGCATTCGATCCGGCTCGATATTATCCAGTATACCTTTAGGGCGCGTCCGCACCAGATGAGCCGCCTCTTCCGCGTCCAGCCAGCGCTCCGCCGCGCGCTGCCCCTCCGCCAGAAGCGGCGGCCGCCGGTCCTTGCCATGGGAATCGGTGGCCAGAATGTGAACCCAGCCTTCATCCAGCAGCCGCTCGCCCCAATATTGCGCCGCGGGTCCGAACCGACCGGTCAGACTGCCGGCGGTGACTTGCAACCAGGCGCCCTTGCCCGCCAGATCCACGAAAGTTTCGTAATGGTCTTCGATCCAGCTCAAGCGCTCAGGATGGGTGATCACCGGCACGTAGCCGGCGGCCAGCAATTTGAACACGCTTTCCCCCAGGCGCGGCGGCGCTACATGGTGCGGCGGTTCCAGCAGGAAATAACGGCTGCCGTGCAGCGACGGCACCCGACCCGAGCGCAAGCCATCCACCAGATCCCGCGCGAGGTGGGTATCGGCACCGTAGGTGAGCCGCAGCGGAATGGCGGCCTCGACCAACCGGTGCTGGAGTTCCGTCACTGCCCGGCGGATGGCTGGACCGTTGTTCTCGTACAAGCCCGGATAGATATGTGGCGTACAAGCAATGACTTCGATGCCATCGGCAACGGCGATGCGGGCCATGGCCAGCGCGGTTTCCAGGTCCGGCGCCCCGTCGTCGATGCCCGGTAGCAGATGGCAATGCAAGTCGATCATAACTGGGTAAGGTTTTGGGGTGGCGGTTTAACGGTTGCGGGCCGAACAATCATCATTTAACTGACCGTCGCCGCAAAAAATTCCACTTGTCGCCACCGTCAATGCTTCAAGGCCCGGCGCCTTGCTGTTCCAGATACCAGGCGCAGGTGGCGGCGATGCCTTCGCGCAGGGGGATGCGGGCTTGCCAGCCCAGCGCATGAAGCCTGGACACATCGAGCAGCTTGCGCGGCGTGCCGTCGGGCTGGCTGGGGTCGAAGACGATCGCGCCGGCATAGCCCATAACGCCGCCGATCAGCTCGGCCAGCTCGCAAATGGTGACATCCTCACCCACGCCGACATTGATGATGCCCTCACTATCATAGTGCCGCATCAGGAACAGGGCAGCATCAGCCAGGTCGTCCACATGCAGGAACTCACGGCGAGGTGCGCCGCTGCCCCAGACGATCACGCTCGGCGCGCTGGCGGTTCTGGCCTCGTGGAACTTGCGGATCAGCGCCGGCAGCACATGAGAGTTGGCCAAGTCGAAATTATCGCCGGGACCGTAGAGGTTGGTGGGCATCAGGCTGATAGCGTTGAAACCGTACTGGCGGCGGTAGGCCTGGCAGGTCTTGATGCCGGCGATCTTGGCGATGGCGTACCACTCGTTGGTCGGCTCCAGCGGCCCGGTCAGCAGGCTGTCCTCGCGGATCGGCTGCGGGGCCATCTTGGGGTAAATACAGGAAGAACCCAGAAACAGCAACTTCTTTACCCGGTGGCGCCAAGCGGCGTGGATCACGCTGGTCTGAATCGTCAGGTTGTCGCGGATAAACTCGGCCGGGTAGCTGGCGTTGGCGTGAATGCCGCCGACCTTGGCCGCCGCCAGAAACACGTAGTCCGGGCGCTCGGCGGCAAAGAAAGCCTCAACCGCCGCCGGATCGGTCAGATCGAGTTCGGCATGGGCGCGGACGAGGAGTTGTGAATAACCGGCCTGTTGCAGGCGGCGGACGAGAGCCGAACCCACCAAGCCCCGGTGACCGGCGACATAGACGCGGGCATCGCGCTCCATGGCGTTACTCCTGATGATCGAAGGCGCGGTAGCCGGCCGATTTGACCAAAGCGTCGCGTTGGGCCTGGCGCAGGTCTTCGCGCGCCATCTCGGCGACCAGATCGGCGAAGGAGGTGCGCGGAGTCCAGCCGAGTTTTTCGCGGGCCCTGGTCGGATCGCCCAGCAGGGTTTCAACCTCGGTCGGGCGGTAGTAGCGTGGATCGATTCGGACCACGCTACTACCGATCAGCGCCCGAGCGCTTTCGGGCAGCGCGACGGCGGTATCGACGGCGACGACCGTGCCGGTCTCGGCCGCACCCTCCCCTGCCCAGCGCAGCGTCAGACCCAGCTCAGCGGCGGCGCGGGTGGCGAACTCGCGCACGCTGTGCTGTTCTCCGGTGGCGATCACATAGTCCTCGGGCGTGTCCTGTTGCAGCATCAGCCACTGCATCTCGACGTAATCGCGGGCGTGGCCCCAGTCGCGCCGGGCCGACAGGTTGCCGAGGTAGAGGCAATCCTGCAAGCCGAAGGCGATGCGGGCCAGGGCGCGGGTGATCTTGCGGGTGACGAAGGTTTCGCCGCGCACCGGGCTTTCGTGGTTGAACAGGATGCCGTTGCAGGCGTACAGGCCGTAGGCCTCGCGGTAGTTGACGGTGATCCAATAAGCGTAGAGCTTGGCGACGGCGTAGGGCGAACGCGGATAGAAGGGGGTAGTTTCCTTCTGAGGGGTTTCCCGCACCAGGCCGTAGAGTTCGGAGGTGCTGGCCTGGTAGAAACGGGTTTTCCGCTCCAGCCCCAGGATGCGGATGGCTTCAAGCAGGCGCAAGGCGCCGAGCCCGTCGGAGTTGGCGGTGTATTCCGGTTCCTCGAAGGAGACGGCGACGTGGCTCTGGGCGGCGAGGTTGTAGAGTTCGTCGGGCCGCACCTGCTGGATAATGCGAATCAGGCTGCTGGAATCGGTCAGGTCGCCGTGGTGGAGGATGAAGCGGCGATCCGGCTCGTGCGGGTCCTGGTAGAGGTGGTCGATGCGGTCGGTGTTGAACAGCGAGCTGCGGCGCTTGATGCCGTGGACGATGTAGCCCTTGGCAAGCAGGAATTCGGCCAGATAGGCGCCATCCTGGCCGGTGACGCCGGTGATCAGGGCGGTTTTGTTCATGAGTTTGCGAAGTCGGGGTGACTAGCGTGGCAGGGCCGATTGGCAGGCCGACAGGGCGTTACGAACGCGATCGGAACCATGGATCATGAATGTCCCCGGGCTTCGAACCCGTTAGCCTGGCGAAATGAAGAACTGTGGCAGTTTTTGCAGATTCTTCAACAGCAACGTGCCGAGGCCGCCAATCCGATTACGGCGCAGCGCCTGATAATCTTCACGGGATTTTTGCAACAGGTTGCCTAGAGAGCGGTTGCTGGCGCCACCCGTGCGCATATGCACCAGCACCTCGGGGAGGTAGGCGCAGGCGATCCGTCCGGCGCCGAGAAAACGCAACAGGCAGTCGTAGTCGGCGGCGATACGGTAGCCGGGATCGAAGCCGCCGAGCCGCTGGTACACCGCGCGGCGGGCGTGGAAGGTGGGATGCGGCGGCATCCAGCCCCAGGCGAGACGGCGCCGCTGGTAGGGGCCGGCCCGCCAGCAGCGAACCACGCGGCCGGGATCGTCGCGACGAACGTAGAGCAGGTCACCGTAGCAGGCATCCACGGCGGGATCGGCCAGGGCGGCGGCCACTCGGGAAAGCACCCGGTCGTCGGCGTAGCGATCATCGGCGTGCAGGAAGCCGACGACCTCGCCGCTGGCCAGGCGCAGGCCCTTGTTGAGGGCGTCGTAAATCCCCTGGTCCGGTTCGCTGACCACATGAGCCAGTCGCCCGGCGTAGCGCTGGATCACCTCCCGAGTCCCGTCGGTGGAGGCGCCATCGATGACAATCAATTCTATGTCTGGATGATCCTGGGCCAGCGCCGAATCGAGGGCGTCGGCCAGGGTGGCGCGGCTGTTGCGGACGGCCGTGATCACGGAAATCTTCATGGGGCTATTGCCTCATGTTTCATTCCTCCCGCCGCACCACCCACTCCCCCAGCACCAGCAGGTCCATGCGGGTGCGCAGGAAGCAGTCCAGCGCTTCTTCCGGCCTGCACACCACCGGTTCGTTTTCGTTGAAGGAAGTGTTGAGCACCATCGGCACGCCGGTCAGGTCGCGGAAGGCTTCGATCAGCCGGTGGTAGCGCGGGTTGGCATCGCGGTGCACGGTCTGCAACCGGCCGGAGCCGTCGACATGGGTCACCGCCGGAATCAACGGGCGTTTCTCCTCTCGAATCTGGAAGACCTGCATCATGAACGGCACCTCGTCCTCTTCCTCGAACCAGTCGGCCACTGCTTCGCGCAGGATGGACGGAGCAAAGGGACGGAACGATTCGCGGCGCTTGATTTTGCGGTTAAGAATGTCCTTCATGTCGGCGCGGCGGGGATCGCAGACGATGGAGCGATTGCCCAGCGCCCGTGGTCCCCACTCCATCCGCCCCTGGAACCAGCCGACCACCTGCCCATCGGCCACTGCCCGCGCGGTCAGCCGACACAATTCATCCTCGTCGGCGATTCGTTCCACCCGGCAGTTCTGGCGCTGTAGCTCCTCGCTCCTTACGCCCAGGGACTCACCCAGCTCGGCGGCGCTGAAGCACGGTCCCCAGTAAGCGTGGTCCATGACAAAACGCGGCCCGTCTTCCTGTAATCGGCGCCAGGTCACGAAAGCCGCGCCGATGGCGCCGCCCGCGTCGCCGGCCGCCGCCTGAACGTAGACCCGCCGGAACGGCGTCATGCGCCGCACCTTGCCGTTGGCCACCGAGTTCATCCCACAGCCGCCGGCGATGGCAACGGCGTCGAGTCGATGGCGGGCGTGCAGCGCGTCAAGCAGATGAAAAAATGCTTCTTCGTACATCGCCTGAGCCGACCGGGCGATGTCGTGGTGGCGCGGCTCCAACGGCTGGTCCGGGGCGCGAGCCGGACCGAGTAGCTGCTCCAGCGCCGGGTCGTACAGCCGGCCGACGCTCGGGGGGCCGTCGTTCCACTCGTAGTCGATCTTCTCGCGGTGATGGCGGAAGTAGTTCAGGTTCAGGCGGAAGCCACCGCCCGGCTCCAGACCGACGATGCGGCGCATGGCCTCCAGATGGCGCGGTTCGCCGTAGGGCGCCAGCCCCATGACCTTGTATTCGTCCCCGTAGTGGGGAAAACCGAGGTACTGGGTCAGCGCCTGATAGAAGATGCCGAGCGAGTGCGGAAAATAAATTCGGTCCTCGACCTCGATTCGCCCGCCCCGCCCCACGCCCCAGGCAGCGCTGGCAAAATCGCCGAAGCCGTCCACCGACACCACGACCGCCTCCGAAAAGGGCGAGACGTGGAAGGCCGAAGACAGGTGGGCGTGATGATGCTCCACGGCGTGGATTTGGCCGGTGAAGCGCTGGCCAGGGAAGGCGCGGGCCAGATGTTCGGCGATGCCGGCGCGCTCCCGCTTGTTGCGAATACGGTCGAGCACCAGACCCAGGTCGGGGCGGTGGAGCAAAGTGTAGCCAATCTTTTTCCACAGATGGGCGGCACGGTCCTGATTGACGGCGATATGCTCGATGGTCTCCAGTCCGACTCCCGCTTCCCGCAAACAGTAACGAATTGCCTCACTGGGAAAGCCGGCCCAATGCTTGACGCGGCGAAAGCGTTCTTCCTCCGCCGCCGCGATAAGCTGGTCATCGCGCACCAGGCAAGCAGCGGAGTCGCCGTGAAAGGCGTTGAGTCCCAGAATCAGCATGGATGGATATTCCTTAAGACACGGGCGGGGGAGTCAAGAGTCAAGGGTTAGAGTTCAGAGATCAGACGCCTCACCCCTGATCTTTCCTGCTCCGCATCCATGCCCACGCCGTGCGGACGATCTCCTCCAGCGCGGGAATCGCCGGCCGCCAGCCGAGTGCGTCCCGCGCCCGGGTCGCGCTGCCCACCAGCCAGGCCGGGTCGCCGGGCCGGCGCGGGTCGATCCGGTAGCGGATGTCGGCGCCCGTCACCCGTCGGGCGGCTTCGATGACCTCCTTGACCGAGTAGCCGGCGCCGTTGCCCAGGTTATAGGCTTCGGCGCCCTCCACTCGATCCGTCATCAGTCGGTCGGCGGCGAGCAGATGAGCGGCGCACAGATCGGTGACGTGGATGTAGTCGCGCACGCAGGTACCGTCCGGGGTGGCGAAATCGTCGCCGTACACCGCCAGCCGCGTTTCGCGCGGGTCGCCGCCAGCCAGCACCCGCGCGGCTTCACGCAACACCAGCGGGATCAGGTGAGTTTCCGGCTCGTGTCGTTCGCCCAGGCGACCGGCGGGGTCGCAGCCGGCGGCGTTGAAGTAGCGCAGACTGATGCTGGTCAGACCATAGGCTTGGGCGTAGTCCCGCAGGACCTGTTCGACGATCAATTTGGTCCGGCCGTAGGGATTGACCGGTTGCTGGGGGTGGGTTTCGGTGATCGGCCGCTCCAGGGGTTCGCCGTAGGTGGCGCAGGTGGAGGAGAACACCAGGCGCCGGACACCTCTGGCCCGCATCGCGGCCAACAGCTTGAGGGTACCGGCGACGTTGTTGTCGTAGTAGCGCGCCGGGTGCGGGACCGACTCGCCGACATAGGCCAGGGCGGCGAAATGCATCACCAGGTCGTAATCACACGCGGCGAAACAGCGGCGAAGATCATCGGCGGAACGCAGGTCGCCCTCGATCAGTTCGGCCGCGCCGACCGCATCGCGATGGCCGCGCGACAGACTGTCGAACACCGCGACCCGGTGCCCGGCGTCCGCTAGCATCTGATTCATGTGCGAACCGATGTAGCCAGCGCCACCAGCCACCAGAATCGAATAGGGCATCAAACCATTCCCCGTCCAGGTTCTGAGCTACACACGATGGCGACCCTCACCTCTCGCTCGCCGCATCACCCAGAACCACCAACCAGGCGGCGCCATCAGCACATTCCAGCAAGACTTCGCCCAGTTGTTCCAGCGCTTCCGGCTCCGTCACGTTCTCCAGTAGAGGGGCACTCCGCTCCGCCACCGCCGCGCCGAAGCGACGCCGTGTTTGTCGCAGCAATAGGTTGCGCTCCGAATGCAGGCCCTGTTGCAGGCCCTGTTGCAGGCCCTGTTGCAGGCCCTGTTGCAGGCCTTGACGTTTCCAGTTCTCCGACCATTCACGCAGGTTTTCGGACAGCATGGCGTGGATCTCCTCCAAGTCGTTCAGTTCGGGCAACTCTACATCGGGCAGGCGGGCCTTGAGAAACACCCGCTTGAGCCAGATCAGGAAAGAACGGCGCACCTCGATCTGTTCGGGATCTCGCAACCAGTCCGCGAGGGCGACCAGCACCGCCCGCACCCGCCGGGGATCGTGGCTGTTCTCCAACCGGAACAAGGCGGCCACCAGGTTGCGCATGGCGGCCAGATCGGCGTCGGCGTAAGCGCTTTCATCGATCAGCAGGTAGCGCAGGCGGGGCTGATAGGGTTCCAGCGCCTCTGGACCGGCATCGATCAATTCAGCCAGTTCGCGCGCGGCGGTCCAGCGCCGTCCGCCGTTGTAGAGCACCACCGGCAATACCGGGGGCAGACGACGGCGGCGCCCAAGTTGCCGGCCACGGATCAAATCCTGGTAGAGCAGGTTGACGTAATTGAACAGCCGCGCCGCCATGAAGGGATGCACACCGGACTGGAATTCGAGCAGAATGTAGACATAGAGCCAGTCCGTCCCCCACCGCAGCCGCCAGATTACATCGTCGCGCCGCTCCTTCAACCGGTCGTCGATGAACTCGGTGGGATATTTCTCCAACGTGCCGAAATCGATCTCGCCGATCCAGTCCTGGCGGACAAAGCCGACCAGCAAATCCCGGATCATTTCGGGATGGGAGAACAACCGCTTGTAACCGTGATCGTGTTCGGTCATGACGTCATGAACCCCTCGCCGGCCGCGTCTCACGCTTCACTTGCGCACGACCGCGATCATGGACTTGGCCAGTGGCGGTATCCGACCCACCCGGATAAACTCGATTTGCTGGAAGCCAACCTCTTCCAGCAAGGCCCGCAAGGTCCGCGCCGAGAAGAACTTGATATGCCCACCGTCCCACAAGGGGCCGAGGTGATCGTCCCACTTTCCCGCCAGCGCCAACGCCAGATTTTTGAGGTAACCGTGATAGGGGGTCGACAACACGCCTATCCCTCCCGGTTCGAGTAAATCGAAAAACGTCCGAGCGAATTTGCGCGGGTAGAAACAATGCTCGATCACTTCCAGGCTGACCACCAGCGGAAAGCTTCCATACTGACCAGCAAGATCGTCGTAAGCATCGCCGACCGCCACGCGCAGATGCGGATACGCCTTCTGAGCAGCCGCGATGCCGCTTTCCGAGGGGTCGATACCCGCAACTGAGAAGCCCAGCGTACTCAACAGATTGGCGATGGCGCCGTTGCCGCAACCAATTTCGAACGCTCGCCGCTCCGGCCAATCCCGCGTTTCGACGATGCGTCGTAGAACTGGCCAAAGATAATGATTCGACCAGGTCAGATTGGAGTGGCTGTACTCAAGAGCACCCAAGTTGGAATCTTTACGCATTCTCATCGCCGTCTCTGCTCTCGTCGCCCTCCAGAAGCCGCAAAGCCAGCAAGGCTTCGGCCAGCATCCGCTGCAGGGCGTAATACCAACCCGCACGTCCGTCGAATATGACTCTCTTGATAAACAGGCAATATAGAAATACCGCAAACGGCGAAACCACAATCAATCGGCGCAGGCGATCTGGATTACGCAGCACTTTCCACGGTGTTTGCCGAATGTGCTCGACCTCCAGCCGCATATACCGGTCCTGCCCCTGCAACCAACGCGACAGTGGCTTGCGGTCATCATGAAAAATCCGGCCGTGCAACGGTCGCACTTCTCCCTCCACTACCACCCGCTGGGTATGTCCATCCTGGGCATAATGTGCCCGCTCCCGCCGATATAGCACCGTCACCGGCGGATAGAGCGTGCCCCGCAAAGGCTTGCCCCACACGCAATACCGGAATCCAACTCGATAACCCATAACCTCCGCATCCGGTGCCAACCCGCCCAGTTCGACCACGAACTCATCCGACAGCACGTAATCGGCATCCAGTGCCAGCACCCACTCGGTCGCGATACTGCTTTCGCACAGGCCAAAGGTCCACTGCCGGGCATGGCTGTCGAAAACCCGCTGAATCACCCGTACCCGCGGAAACCGCCGGCAAATCTCCAGGGTGGCATCGGTGCTGAAACTGTCGATCACTACAATATCCCGCGCCCAAGCCAACCGGGAAAGGGTGCGCTCGATGTTCGGCTCTTCGTTGTAGGTCAGGATCAATGGCGTGATCCGTTTCAGCATTTCCGTTTGATCAGGCATCAGGTGAACACTTCGACCTACGATTCCTCAAGCCGTCTTGCGACCGCCGCTGAACCATACCGATCCAGCGCACACAGGGGTCAAAAACCACACCGTGCGTTTAGCCAGTAATGAGCGCAATTGATGGCATTGCCTGCATCTGCTAGCATATGAGCAAGGTTTGTGAAAAAGCAGCGAGGTAATCCGCATTGGCCAACTTGAGCGTGCGAAAATTGGATGATGATCTCCTAAACCGGCTTCGCATCCGCGCCGCCCAACACGGTGTTTCGATGGAAGAAGAAGCCCGTCAAATCCTGAGGCGGGCCGTCGCCGCGCCGGATCGGCTTGGCGATATGGCCCTGCGCTTTTTCGGTCCCGATCACGGGGCTGACCTGGAACTGCCCGAGCATCCACCGCATAAGCCGCTGGATTTCTCTGAATGATCATCCTGGACACCAACGTGGTTGCGGAAATCATGAAAGCCACGCCCTCCCGCACCGTATTGGACTGGCTGAACGCCCGGGATGCCGCATCCCTGTACTTGACGACGATCAGCATGGCTGAAATTGGCTACGGACTGTGTTTATTGCCCGAAGGCAGACGTCGTCAATTCCTGGCGGAACGATTCGAACAGTTTGTCGCGCAAGCTTTCGAGCAACGCATTTTAAGCTTCGACGAAGCCGCGGCGCACGCCTATGGCGGCATTATGGAACACCGCAAAGCGGTGGGGCGGCCCATCAGCGCGACTGACGGCCAGATCGCCGCGATCGCCAAAGCTCGCGGTTTTGCCATTGCCACCCGCAACATCAAAGATTTCGAGGAGAGCCAGATCGTCTTAATCAACCCTTTTCAACCGGCTTCCTGACCTCGATAAACCGTTTCCATCCGCTCGGCGATATCGTTCCAAGTGAAATTCGCCGCAACGTGACGCTGGCCGCGCCGCCCGATCTCCAGCCGCAGCGGATTCTCGATCAACGCACCGAGCGCCCGCGCCAATGTCTTGGGATCACCCGTCCGCCACCATGCCTCCGCCCGACGCCCGCACCACCTCCGCCGCCCCCACTTCCGGCGTGACCAGCGCCGGGCAACCCCGAGCCAGCGCCTCCAACACCACGTTGCCGAAGTTCTCGGAGTAGGACGGCAGCACGAACACCTGTGCCGCCGCGAACAGACGTTCCTTGTCGGCCCCGCTCACCGACCGGGGCAGGAACGTGATTCGCTCCGCCACCCCATGCGCGGCCGCCAGCCGTTGCAGTTCCGGCAAATAACCTTCCTCATCGTTGCCCACGATCGCCAAGTGCCCGACCGGCGCCTCGACCAGCGCCGGAATCAGCCGATCCAGGCCCTTTTTCCAGTGGATGCGGCTGAGGAACAGGATCAGCGGCTGGCGGGCGACAATGGCTTCGACCTCGGCGCTGGCCGGCCGGCCCGGCATGAACTCCGGCGGTTCGATGCCGTTGGGGACGACGATCACCGGCGGCAGGTGGAAACCGAAGGGCCGCAACTCGGCGGCCTCAGTCGCGGACGTGACGTGAATCGCGGCGGCCCGTTCGAGGTTGCGCCGCTCGATCAGCGCGATCCAGGCGGTTTTCAGCCAGCGGCTTTTGCGGCGGATCAGATCCTGGACCAGCATCCCGCGCGGTGACAGCACATAGGGCACGCCCGCCGCCCGCGCCGCCCGCGCCGCCGCCCAAGTCGGCCACAGGAACACCGAATGCAGGTGAACCCGATCGAAGTTACCGATCTCACGCCGCAGGGCCTCCATCATCGGCGGCGACCAGTACAGCCGCCGCAGCCATCGCGAGGGGAAATACCAGACCTTCACCCCATCCAGATCGACCGGCTGGCCCAGCGGCGCCGGACTGTCGCCCGGCCCGTCCACGTTGGTGGTGAAAACGTGGATTTCATGCCCGCGCGCCGCCAGCGCCTTGCACAACCCATGCACCGAGTAGATCGGCCCGCCGTAGCGGGTAGCCGGCAGGTAGCTGGGCACGACATGGAGCAGTTTCAAATAAGCGCGGTGTCCGATTTCGCTACTCAAGCCTTGCGCTCGACACTTGGTTTAAATCCGCCAACCCTGCACAACGATCGGCGGGGCGTCCCGCAGGCGCGCCTCCACGAAAGCACGGTCGCGCACGAAGAGGGAGTTGGCGGCGTCTGGTCGCCCCTCGCAACGAGGCGCCAGTCGGCGCTCAAAGGGACGGTAGGCGCACTCCTCGAACCCCAGCGCTTCTAATCGTCGGCGCAGGTCGGCATCGGCATGGCCGTAACGACGGCCACTGCCGTTGAGTTCCAGCAGCACACCGCGAAGCGTCGGGACAGCCAGAGTTTGGGCGGCACCGCTCAAGACCTCGCTTTCGAAACCTTCCACGTCGATCTTGAGCAGAATCGGAACACGGCCGGCCAGCGCCTTATCCAGGGTGGTCATGAGAACCGTTTCGGTCGGCGCCGCTTCTGCCGGGTCGGTCACCACACGATTGACGGTATCGCCATCGCGGGTCAGCGCCACCGGACCTGCCCGCGCGCCCACGGCACACTGATGCCGTTCAACTCGGGCGGCGATGTCGTTGAGCCGGACATTGCGCTCCAGCCAGGCGAAGGCCGCCGTACCGGGTTCGAAGGCGATGCACTGGGCTTTGGCTCCCGCCGTGGCCAGTACGGTGTAGGAACCGATGTTAGCTCCTACGTCGATGAATAGATCGTCTGGGCGCAGGAAGTGGAGCACGAACGCCATGTCCTCGAATTCGTGCAGGCCGACATAGACGTTGCCGGTCGCGCCGGTCATGCCCGGCCGAACCAGCAGGCGAGCGCCGTTGGCAAACTCGCAGACCACCGGACCCGGCACCAAACGCGCGCCGACCTGCCAAGCAAGATAGCGGCGCAAGGTTTGCAGTTTCCGACCTCGGCTGAGCGGATGGCCCAGCAGGAAGGACAGGGTGTTCAGGATACCCATCCGAGCTCACCGTCGCCTGTCTTGAGATGATCGTTTGTTTCTCATGCCTGGCCGCCCGCCGCCGCTCGCACCGCCGCCAATGTTCCCGCCACCGCCCGTTCCACCGAATAATCCGCCAGCACCCGCCGCCGCGCCCGCTCACCCATTGCCGGCAGCCGCGCCGGATCGGCGGCGAACTCCGCCAGACGCGCCGCCAGCACCGCGACATCGCCCATCGGGAACAAACCGCCGGTTTCGCCCTCGCGGATCAAATCCGGCCCGCAGCCGACCTGATCGCTGACGAGGGCCGGCAATCCGCAGGCCATGGCCTCGTTCACCACCAGACCCCAGGTCTCGCCGGTATCGGACGGCAGCACCAGACAGTCCGCCGCCACGTAGGCGCGGACGATCTCGCTCTGGTTGAGGAAACCAGCGAAGGTGACCGGCAGTCGCTCCCGTTCCACCAAGGCGCGGGCCGGTTCCAGCAGCTCCCCCGAACCCACCATCAAGACGTGCACCCGCGCGCCAGACCGTACCGCCTGACCCAGCGCGTGCAGCAGATCGAGCGGATGCTTCTTCGGGATCAGCTTGCCGGAAAACAGAAAACAGACCGCTTCGGCGGGAATGCCCCAGTCCCGGCGCAGTTCGGCGCGGTGGGAGCGCAGTGCGGCGGCGGCGGTCACGAAACGCTGATTGTCGATGAAATAGGGAACAATCGTGGATGCGCCCGGCCGGAATACCCACCTCCCGGTAGAACGTCGCGGTTGGCTTGGCCGATGGCAAGGAAGCGGTCGAATCCCTTCAACCACAGCCGGTGGCCGAACTGTTTCCAGGCAGGGCGCGGCGCCAGGTTGATTCGACTCCCCACGGACGATTCGAGGGATGCCCAAACGCACACAGGCCCACCACGCCTGTACCAGCATCCGCGACTGCCAGCCGGTCAGCAAGGCCGCGTCCGGACGCCAATCCCGCAGAATCCGCCCGACCTCCGGCGTATCGCAACCGCCGAAAGTCCCCAGCGACGGTGTCTTGGCGGCATTGGGCAACAACTCCCAGCGGTAGCCGTCGAGCAGTGGGATATCCCATTGAAAGCCAACTCCGAAGCCGACCCCCTGCTGCGCCGCGTCCGGCAACAGGCCGAAGAACACCTTAAAATCCAGTTCGGGTGCCGCCGCCAACTGTTGAAACCAGGGGACGTGGTACTGAACGGGATGGGTGGCGAACAGCGCCACGCGGATTCGGCGGTCTCGCGCCATCATCCCACCGCCGCTCACGCCCGCTCCCAGGCCGGACGCTCCGGGCCAGACGCTCCACGACCGACATCTGACTCGCCACGCCGCGCGCCCTCCGCCGCGCGCCCGGCCAGCACCGGCATGGCCAGCAGAAAACCGAGACACAAACCCAGCACCAGCAGCACGAACACATCGCCGAACACCTGAGTGGCAACGGAGAACACCGCGCCGTTGGCCACCAGCAACGCGACAAACCCATAGGACAGCCGCGCCAACCGCGGCGAATGGGTCGAAACGAAGCCCAGCACTCGCCAGAGATGTCGCGCCATCGCGACCGCCAGCCACGCCACCAGCAGCAAGCCCGGCAGACCCAGTTCCATGGTGATCTTGCCGAGCCCGCCCTCGGCGGCGCCGCCGAACACTCCCGCCCCGCCGCCAAAATGCTGGGCGCCCTGACTGCCCGTGCCCAATCCGGCGCCAAACGGACCGAACTGGCTGATCGCCCATGCAATCGGCGCGATACCCAGCCCCGCCAAGCGTTCCGGAATATCCTCGATCACGGTTTTACCGCGTTCCACGTAGCTCAGGTAGGACTCCTGCCGCTGGTATTGGCTGTGGTAGCGTTTTTCCGCCGGGTCCGGTTCGAGCAAGCCGACCGCGGCGATGTAGCTCAGCACCCCAAACAGGACGGCAACCACCGCCAGTTTGCGCCCCCCCTTGCGGAACATCGCCACCAGGAACAGGTAAGTGCTCAGGAAAATCCCGATTTCCACCAGCATCTTCCGGCGTCCGGTCAGCAGGCCGACCCCCACCAGAAATCCCACCAGCGCCAGGGCGATCAGAATGCGTGGGATCGTCAGCCGCCGCTCCGTACCGACCAGGAACAAGACGCAGGCGGCGGTGCCGGCGTGCCAGGCAGCGACTTCCGACGCTCGGAACAGGCCGCAGTTGGCTTCGATGTACAGCCCCAGATTGCGGTCGTAAATGGCGATTCCCGGCCCCACCTCGCCGAACATCGGCGAGGAGACCCCGGCGTATTCCAGATAGACGCTGATCAGGGCGAGAGAAATCGCCACCAGGTAGAACCACAGCCAGCGTTCGATCCCGCGAATTCCACCGCGCTTCGCATAGTGATAGCCAAGCACCAGGGCCGGCAGCGGCGCCAGATAGGACAGCAGGCCGATCCCCACCAAAATGGGGCTGCCGAATTGCAGGTAGGCGTTCACCGCCTGCGCGGCCAGCAACAGGAGAAACAGATTGAAGGGCATGCCCAGATTTCGTCGCCAACCGGCGATGCGGTTGGGATCGAGCGGCACCCGGCCCCAGGCCGTCAGGAAGGCGGCGCCGAACACCACTCCGGTCAGCAGGATGTAGTACACCGGCTCGCCGGGCGCCAGCTTGCGCAATGGATCTTGCAGGATCGCGACCAGCACGCAGGCAAACAGCCCGTAACGCCAGTTGCTAAAGGTCGCGGCCAGCGCCGGCAGCAGGACGAGAGCGGTCAGGAGATAGGCCATGGCGGTGATGTGATGAGACGTCAGGGATGAGGTGGCTGAGGCGAGGGGCGACGGAGGTAGCGCGGGCCGCGTCGCTCCAGGCGCAGCGCCTGCAGCAGGCCACGCAGTTCGGCGATCAGGGTCACGGGAATCCACCAGGGCCGGCACAGGTGGTGGCGGGTCATCACCGCCCGCAGGGGACGACCCAGCAATGCGCCCAGGCTGGCTCCGCCGTTCCAGGTCCGCAGGGTGTAATAGTAGGCGCCGACGGCGTGATCCGGCTTGAACGTGGTCAAGTGTTCGCCGTAGCTGCGGGTACCGCCAGTGGTGACCTTGAGATGGTGGATGCAGGCGGCGGGCTGGTAATAAATGCGGTGGCCGGCCCGGCGCAGGCGATGCGCGAATTCGGCTTCGAAACGGTAGGCGACCTTGACGAAGTTCTCGTCGAAACCACCGAGAGCCAGCGCCACGTCGCGACGGACGGAGAAATTGCCACCCATGAACTCGTCGATCCAGGCGGATTGGAGGGCGGCAAAGTGGAAATGAGTGTCGGCGGAGAAGTCTTTGCCCTCGTCCCAGGGTTGCAGAATCCGGCCGGCAATCAGGGCGGCGCCGGTATCCCAGTGGGCCACCAAGTGCGCCACCAGCAGGTCTGGTTCGGGCCGGATGTCGTCGTCGAGGAATAATATGATGTCGTGACCAGCCTCCAGCAGCCCCTGGTTCATGGCGCGCGGGATGGAGGGTTCGGGCAGGCGTAGCCAGCGGATGTAACCGGAGGCGTCCCAGCCGCGCAGTATGGTTGCGACGTCCGGGGCGTGCTCCGGGGTCTGGTCCAGCACCAGGATTTCGGCCGACGGATGATCGAGCGCCAGCAGGCCGCGCACGGTGTCGATCAGGACTTGGTCGCGGCGGTAGGTGGGGATGACGATGCTCAGCGCCAGATGAGAGCGTTCGTCCATTGCTATCGTCCAGCTTTGAACAAGCGCCGCAAGACAAAGCTGGCGGCGTGATCGGGCGCGTAGCGCCAAGCAGCGGCACAGGCCGCGCCCAGCCGGCGCCAGTCGCGTCGCCGCGCCGCCTCGACTCCCTGGAACAGGGCGCATTCGGCGCTGTAGCGATCCATGGCACGGCGTTCGTCGTGCTCTAGGCCGGCGGTCAGCCAATAGCGTTGCGAAACTTGACGCAGTTCGGTCAGGAACGCCGCCTTAGCGCGACTGGTCTTGGCTGCGTTGTGCAGCCGAAAGGCACTCAGCTCCTTGTCTAGATAAGTGACGCGGCAGGCAGGGTCGGCTAGCATCCGGCAATACAGGTCATAATCCATGACATAGTGCAGATCTTGATCCAGTCCACCCACCCGCAGATACAGGGTGTGGCTGAAGAACGTGCAGGGCTGGTGGTAGCGGAACCGACCGCTCCAAAACCGCAGGCAGTCGGGGTATTGGTAACCCTCTGGCCGAAAATGGGAAACGGGTTGCTCGGGGTCATCGCGAAACTGGCGGTCGCCGCCAGCAATCACTTCAGCGCTGGTGTCCCGCCAAGCCCGAGCCACTGCTTGCAGAGCACCGGGGCGCAGTAGGTCGTCGGCGTTGAGCCAGTTCAGAATTTCGCCGGTCGCCCGGGAAAAACCCTTGATGATAGCGTCGCTCTGCCCAGCGTCCGGTTCGCTGACCCACCAGCTTAAACAGTCGGTATAGCGGGATAGGATTGCCACCGAGTCATCCGTGCTGCCCCCATCCACCACGAAGTACTCCAGGTTGGGGTAGTTTTGGGCGAGTACTGAAATCAGTGCAGCTTCCAGGTAGCGCCCCTGATTGTAGGAGGGTGTGACAAGGGTAATGCGTGGCCATTGAGCCATCAGTGCCCCTCAACGGCTCAACGGCAGGGAGCGCCCGCGAATTTGCCCGAACAACGAGGCGGCTCGGAGTAGCCAACGGCGCGGATCGGGGTCGAAACTGCTTAAAGGCAACAGCAGCAGCCGCGCCCAGCGACGCCAGCCTTCAATCTGGCAAGCCCGGCCGCGCAACCGGTAGAGCAGCCAACCGTCACGTTGAATGCTGTAGACCAAACACGCCAGATAACCGAGGCGCAGCCGGCTGGAAGGGATAACGTGGGTCAGCCGTAAACTCGGTTCGTAGGCCAAATACAGTCCGAGTTCGGGCGCCGTGCGCGCCAAGTCGCTGTCTCCGCAACTAGAGAGGGCATTTCCTACCCGATCCAGGCTGCGTCGACGTGAGTCGTCCAACCGTCTGACATAGGCTCGCGCCACGTCCGCGCGCAGGACCATGCCGGCACCGCAGGGCTCCCAAGGACCCGCTTGATTATCGATCAACGCCCGGATCGGGCGTTCCCCAAAATCCCGCAGGGCGAGACAGTCGAGATAGCCATCCGCCCAAGGCGGCGGCGATGAGGTGAATTCGCCGTGGATGCACCCTCCCGCGGCGCCGATCTCAGGGTGCTGGCGAAGCAGGCTGAGGGCGTTGGCCAAGTAGTCGTGCGCCGGCAGGGTATCATCGTCGATCAGCACCAATACGTTGCCGCTAGCGGCGCCAAAGCCGGCCAGCCGAGCCTGAGTTAGTCCTGGTACCGGCTCGCTTACCCAGCGGGTATTGTCTGGCACGGCCCAGCCGCGCTCGGTCAAGGGTGGATCGGAAGCGTTGTCCACCAGCAACAATTCCCACCGCTCCAGCGCCAATGTTTGCCGCGCCAACGCTACCAGCACTCGCGCAACTACCGACTCACGGGGGTTGTGGACGCAGAGCACAACGCTCAGTTCGATGTCACTCATTAGATCGCATCGATTTTATTCCAAGATGCGTAATACTTTGGCCGGTATTCCGCCAAGCAACAACCGATCACCGAATTGACCAGTAACCACGGCGTTGGCGGCCACGGTAACCTCGTCGCCAATTTCGGCGCCTGCCGTCATGGTGACCTTGCTACCCAACCAGCAATTGCGGCCGATTCGTACCGGGTAAGTCTCGATCCCGCTGTGCCGAAGCGGTATATCCAATTGGCGGCGATGGTTCATATCCCGAATGGTAATCAGATCCCCGATCAGAGTATCGGTACTGATGGTTATGGATTGAGCACAGGCGATCGTGGTTCCGTGGCCGACGTAGACTTGATCGCCAAATTCCAGAATGCCACCTGGGTATACGACGATTTCTACGTCACGGTCGAAGTTGCAATTGCGGCCAAAATACAGTTTTCCACCGGGTTCGACGCACAGCCGGCAATGTGGTCCTACCAGTAGGGAAGTACCGAGCATTTTCACACCTGGATAAAGGCGCCAAAGCGTACCTCGCAATACTGACAGCGATTTTTCAGTATAGCTGCGCAATAACCAAAGATAGTTTAGAATAGCTTTCACTATCTGTCTCACCAGTAACATCCCCCTTCGATATTTCGAAGGCCTGCCGGGGTTTCCTCGGGCAGAGGTCTGATCCAATAGGGGTTATAGAATAGCGACACTTCTAGCCGACTGTCCCAGCACCTGCCGCGAATTCCAAAAGGGATTTGTGTGGCGCCATCCAAGATGGATGGCTTGCCGACCCAGTTTTTTGACAAATGCAGTCAATGGCAATCCATAGGCGCCAGCACCAATTATTGCTATGTTGAAATACGAATTTTATAACACTTTCTCGCATGCTTTCCAAAATATGCGAACCAATCAGGAAAACCAACATTATTGCCAGCAATTGTCTGTATAGCTTTCAATATAGTTCTTCGTCGGTTCTTGTGGGGCCAAACGCAGATATGTATCGCTTAAAAATTATGAAATATATTCAAGAAATACCAATCAAGTCCAAATTTTTAATCTCTTTTTCCATAGCTTCTTAGCTGTGCTATATGTAATTATCAAAGGCTTCATAAGATTCTCCAAACGCCGGGAATAATACCGTAGTGCATCACGTTCTGCTGCAAGCTCGCAAACACGTTGCATGGCAGCTTCTATACTTAAATTTTCAATCAAGACACGAACAATTTCTGCTTCGCCCTGTATTGCAAGAGATTGGGTCTTGCCTTTAGCGTGGAGTCTATAAATCGATAATTCCGATTTGATAAATCCTGGTTCTGAGGTTAGAAGAAACCGCAACCACAAATCCAGATCCATTGCATAATGTAAATCCTCTCGGATAACTCCACCCGCCCGTTCAAACAACACTCTACGAAAAAAAGTACTAGGTTGAGCGAACCAGTAGCGGCGCCAATCATCAAGTTGGGCCGGCTCCCGCAGGCCCACCGGCGGACGGTAATCGCGAAACCGGCGTCCCCTGTCATCGATGAAATAACCTCCGCCGATCCACCATTCCCGTGCCGGTTCTTGTACCACATGCTGGCGCAGGGCCATAAGGGCACCCGGCAACAACAAATCATCGGAATTGAGCCAGCCCAGCCAATCCCCCTTAGCCTTGGCGAATCCCTTGTTCAGCGCGTGGCTCTGGCCACGATCCGGTTCACTCACCCACCACGCCAGATGCTCCTCATGGCGGCGTATGATCTCGACCGAGCCATCGGTGCTCCCGCCATCCACCACGACGATCTCTAGGCCAGCATCGTTCTGGTCCAGTAGGGAGTGTAGGGTGGCCTCCAGATAGCCCGCTTGGTTGAAGGAAGGAACAATGATGCTGATTAAAGGCTCAAAGAATTGAGTGGTCGGCTTCAATGTTTCTGCCCTTGGTTTTACTTGTATCATTATCGTGAATGTCTGTTTTATGGGGACGTAACCAGTCGAGCGCTCAGACTTGAAAATCAATAGGTTAAGAAGGCCAAAACACTAACACTCCGGAAAACACCAATTTTTTATTTTTCAATGTAACGTACTCGACTTCTTGATGATTTATGATTTAAATCATCAAGTTAGTGTTCTATTTAACTCAGGATAAACCCTTAGAAGCTGTTTTAAAAATACCCTGTCCGGTAGTTTAGAGCGATTTGAACTAATTTTTAGGTCGTCAGGCCAACTATAAATCAGCAACTTAGCATACTAGGCAGGGGCATGTTTCAGGCGCAAATCCGCCTGATCGGTATTTTTAAAACGGCTTCTTAAGCAGGGCTTAATCCAGCCTACGAAGGTTAACCTGTTGATTTATGGTCCTCAAAACTGTCCGAACTATTGATAGGAATAAAGTTGCTCCAAAATTCTGGATCGTAACGAAGCCAAGCGTGGCAGCCAAAGGGTAATTTTCCATGACGACGGTACCAGTACTGGGGATCACATTCCACTGCGAAGCGTGCAGCGGTATCAGGGTCAGGAACTCTAAAATTGCTTTGCCAATTTGGTGCTATTTGAGCCCAGAAGATATCTTCATTAGCTCGGTAGTGCTTCAAAAAAAACTTAGAGTTATTCTGGTAACCAAACATTCTCAAAAAAATCTTTGGAAATCGTAAAAGCCAGCCTTGCCAATAATAATTATTATAATCTTGAAGTATCTTTTTAGGTCTTTTCAAGATTTGCCATTTATTAAGGATGTTTAATGCTGCGGAAACGGATCGAAGACTTAAGCCCCCATTTCCCGCACAACTTGCTGGATTGCCATCGAATTTTTCTGAATATCCTGGAAACCATGGTGCTCCTATATAGTCGTAACCGCTGTCACACCAACCAGCCAAATCATCTCGAAATACAAAAGCATCTAACTGATGAATTAAAACAAAAGAATAAGAAGAAAATCTCTCATAAAATTCTAAAGACAACAACAATTTATTGTAGCCACAAAATCCTTTAAAGTATTCAGGATCAAAAAACTCAACTTTTAGGTCGCTAGCTATCTTTAAAAAATTAATCAAGTCTAGCCCAGTTGGTGCTACTAGACAACGAGGGTAATGCATTAGAATTTTACAACATTGTTCAAGGGACAGACATTCGGAAGCGCTCAGACATGATTGATAAATCGGGATAAGTACTACACAATCAGATTTGCCTGATTTAGGTGTCATATGCGAAAGCTAAAGATATTTAATTGAAGATCCATACCTAATAAGGTATTCCTTTCTATGAAAGGGTGTTGATTAACAAAAGCCTCCTGAATACAGTAACGAAACCCTGCATCGCGAATTATTTTGAGGATCTCATCCAGTACTTGTTTCTCATTTTGATGCGAGTGATACTCCAAAAACAAGTGACGAACTTGGTTAAGATGGTTTGCACTATCTTTAAGTACTTCATACTCTTGCCCTTCAATATCTAACTTAAGAAACTCCACGGGCTCTTCAAGATAATCTCGAAGCCGAACACAATTTACTGATATTTTATTTTTTTCATCACCAGTTTTCGGCACTCGACCGGAATGTGCACCTTCCACAACAAAGTCGATATAACCAGAATAACTTGCCACCGCTTTCTGTATCAACTCGATGTCGTCGAGGCAAAAACTCTCTATATTCGAGCATAGTTTCATAAAAAGCTGAGGATCTGGTTCAAAGGCTATGATTCTTGATTCTGGACAGTGCTTTTTAAAGAATAAAGTGCTAATACCAATATTGGCACCGCAATCTATTATTAGAGGTCTTTTCTGCTCAGAAGGTTTAAACAAATAGATTTCATTCTGATAAATCTCCCTAAAATCAGCCAAAAAGCTACAGCCATCATTAAAAAAAATAGTCTTTCCAAGGAGTTCTGTATGACCAGACACGTAACGGGGTAGCAAAGATAGTCGATTGAGTTCTCGATCATAAAATGATTGATTCCGATATACAGGATCCAGAAAAGCTTTTAAGTAGCTGCGAACTGAAAAAGGCAACAAATTTTTGAATTTTCTTATCATGATATTACCTGTGTGACTTTGCCAATAGCGCTAGCTAGAAAGGTCCAAACAGATCGTCGAATAGGTTGTTGCTTTCGCATTTTCTGGTAAAATGTAGCGACTGCCTCTAAGGCATCAGCTGATTCAGTCAATGACTGACGTGTCACCAAAATTCGTTCATTCGTTAGAGAATTAAAATTCCATGCTAGTGATCCACAATGAGTCCCAGTACCATCGAAGCCAATATTATTTACCAGAGAACGCCTTGGGTGCAGGCAAAACCCACCCTGTAGATAAATACTAGTATGCCATTTTACTGCCCAAGTTAGCAGTCTACCTTCTGTGTTAGCAATCAATTGGTTAAGAAAAGCATTACCTTGGCCCTTGTTGAAATCATAGTAGTTTACACCAATCCGCTGACGTAACTGTTCAAGAAGGTGTATCGCATCATTATTATAATGATGCCAGGCACGCCGCCAAGTACCCCAACCCCAACAACTATTAGCATTATAAAAAAAGGTCTCTGGTAACTGCTTTGAAAGCGGAAACATAAAGGCCGCCACATGCATGACCCTAGGCTCTTCTGCATACAGAACAAGCGCATCATTCATGTAGTGCAAGAAATGTGGGGCAACCATAACATCATCTTCTAGTACAATGATCCGATCATGGAGACTCAGCACATAATTAATGCCATCAACAATCGAGCGAGCCAATCCAACATTAATAGGCTGCTCAATTATCTCCCGTGTCCCCGGCCAAGAGTATCCATGCACTAGAGCGCGAGTTGCATCCACTGCTTTTTGTTCCTCTACTGTTCGGGCACCATCGCTAAATATGTAGAGTTTTGAGTGGGCTACCTGCGGATTGATGGAGAGACTTTCCAATACCTTGCGTACATGATCCGGGCGTTTGTAAACAAATAATACTATTGGGGCGAGTTCAGTCATATTTTCTCTTCATTCTACTCAAACGGACTTATGAAAATTGATTGTTTGTGCTGTTTTTTGGGAGAAATCAGAAGTCAGAAGACTGTCGCTTCGCTTATCGGGTATCCATTTATTTTGTCAGTTTTGAAAAAACCAAACCTACAAGAACACAGCATAAGGGATAGTGCTTATGCGTGGGAATCACGATGCTGATCGAGATCATATCCGGTGTCTTCTGGGGAACCTCAACAAAGCTCGAACCAGATTGGCATTCACCCGCCGCTGCAAAAGAACGACCGGGCAAACCTCAACCACCTGCCACCAGGATTGCAATTTTACAGATCGCGCCAGCGCCCCGTGCGTCAGCAGTTCCACCAGATAGGCCGGCAATCGTGCCTCGAACAGCTCACGCACTCCAAGCGAAACCGAGTTCCCACGCACCCAACGGTAAGCCTCAAGCAAAACGGCAAGATGGGTCAAAAGATCTGCGACGATATCTGCCGGATCCCATGAATGATCGCCGTGACGCTGGACCCTCGCAACCGCCGTATGGCTTTGGGCTACCCCAACGACGCCCGCTGCAGCGAGCTTCAGCCACAAGGAGGTTTCTTCGCCAAAGCGCAGGCGTTCATCGCAACCGCCAAACTGGGCGAATGCCTCCCGCCTCACCGTGATCACTGGCATTCTCCAGTAATTGCTGGAACACAACATAGCTCGAGGCAAGGGATTCTCACCCCGCTCCAAGGCTGAGCCATACCCGGTCAGATGGGTTATGAAACAGGGTGGTGCATCGCTTCTCAAATCCACCACATCGTAGGGTTCGATGGCCGCAAGCATCCCCGAATGGGTATCCAGCCACGGCAGCGCGAAATCGAACCGGTGCGGATAATAAAAGTCGTCGGAATCGAGGAAAGCTACATATTGTCCTCGACTCTCGCGTATCCCAAGGTTACGGCTGGCGGCAATGCCACGGTTGCCACCTCCTGGATGGCGCTTCACCCGCAGGATATCGGTGTGCCGCCGCGCCAAATCATCCACAATTGCCGGTGTCTTATCCGTGCTACCATCATCCACGATGATCAGTTCGAGGGATGGCTGGCAGATGGCAAGGACCGATTGCACGGCAGCAGCGACGCACCAATCCCGATTGTAGACTGGCATGACTACCGACAGAACTGGCTCGGACTCGTTCACGGCGCGCCACCGTCTCGCGCAAATAGGATGTTTCCCCAGAACTTGCCGGTGGGAAGCGGTATTTCCGATCCGCGATCATCCAGACAGTAGGCCCGGTAGCCAAGCTTGATCAATTCCTCATACGCGAAGCTGCCCTTGGCCGTCTCCACCATCAGCAGGCGAGGACCGAACTGGCGCAGCGCCGCGCAGCCGCCCGCTATCACAGCATCCTCGCCCCGCTCTACATCCACCTTCATTAAATCCATGCCGCGCAAGACACCAGTTTCCATTAAGGTATCCAGCGACCGGGTCGGTACGGTAACGTGCCGTCGTTCGTTCAAATAACCACGGGTCGTGGCGTATTCATGGAGCACGGTGGAACCAAGACCGCTCAGATTGTCGCTGGGAAGATAGAAGGTCACTGCGTCGCAACTACCATCGGTCACGGCGTATGGCAAGATACATGTGCGCAGATCTGGATTGAGACGAACAGTGCGACGCAATCGATGCAGGATGGTGGGGTTGGCTTCGAATAGATAAGCCACTGCCCCCGTTCCAGCCGCACGCGCCAAGGACATCCCCCAGAAGCCGTGATTGGCGCCGATGTCCACGATGTGATCGCCAGAGCGTGTGCGGGCGCAGAAGTAGTCAATCTCGGTCTGCTCGTAAAGCGGTCCTGTCCCTTCCACATAGGAGAGCAGCATGTGGTCCCTAAGATCGCAAGCGAACGTAACCCTCAACTCCGGAATTGCCAGCACCGCTTCCACATGGGATGCAGACTCATAGTAATGGCGCAGGTAATCCTGCAACCGGCGTCGCCAACCAGCTGGGTGAGGCAGGCGCACCGGCAGCAGGTTATGATATAGGCCCACATGGTGCAACAAAGCGCCCAGTGTCACCCTCCCGGTTTCCTTGACATGTTCGAAAGAGGAGGTCACGTCCATCGCAGTTCTGCTTGAGCATCACAACGCCAATGCTGATCGAGCATGACGCGGCAATAGTTCTTCAGCGATCCGGTGCCGTAGAAATCACCATCCTCGACCTCCATCAATATCGCCCCTCTGATAAAGTCACTAATTTGCCCGTTCGCGGAACAGAAAATATTGCCTGTATAGCGTCCGGCGCGGATGGGAAAGCGCGTTAGCGCGCATCGGAAAACCCCCCTGCCAGCGGCAATTAGCGGAAAATCCGCCCCAACATCAGCAGTGTTGCAGTTGGTTACGGATTCTCCCAAGTGATCCCGAAAATCAAAGGCAACGTATACCTGCTCCAAGGTCTGATCGGCATGATAAGCCATGCAGACAGTCACCGTCGCCCCAAGCATCGCTGATCGAACGCGCTCGCCGGCGGCACTTTCCAACCAAAAATCTGTGAAGCGTAACCTCCCATCACCCATGCGATCGGTTCGTTCAGAAACAGGAGTCGTGGCCTCGCGCTCGACGGATTCAAGATGGCGGGCAATGGCCTTATCGGCTGGGCCGTCGATCCAGACATGGCCTTGACTCAATAATAAAGCCCGAGCGCAGAGCGTCGATATGGCCATCATGTTGTGACTGACAAAAAGAACGGTGCGACCCTGCCCAGCAACGCTCTCCATTTTGCCAAGGCAGCGTCTTTGGAATTGAACATCCCCCACCGCCAGCACTTCATCGACAATCAAAATCTCCGGCTCCAGATGCGCCGCCACCGCGAACGCCAATCGCACGTACATCCCCGACGAATAGCGCTTCACAGGCGTATCCAAAAACTTCTCCACCTCCGCGAACGCTACGATCTCATCGAACTTGCGCGCGATCTCCGCCCGGCTCATCCCCAAAATCGCCCCGTTCAGATAAATATTCTCCCTCCCGGTCAACTCTGGATGAAACCCCGTCCCCACCTCCAGCAGGCTCGCCACCCGCCCGCGAATCTCGATCCGCCCCTCGGTCGGCTCGGTAATCCGACTCAGAATCTTAAGTAGCGTACTCTTACCTGCCCCGTTACGGCCGATGATCCCCACCACCTCGCCCCGCTGCACCTCGAAGCTCACCTCCTTCAGCGCCCAGAACCGCTCCTCCTCCGCTACCGCCCCTTTCAGATTACGCAAGCGCCGAAACGGCGCCGTCAGACTGCTGGTCAGCATCTCGCGGAAAGTCTCGTTGCCTTTCTCCCGCCCGCCGATGATGTACTCCTTGCCCAAGCCGGAGACGCGGATAACGGTGCTCATGAGTCTTATTTTGTTATGTTAACAACAGCTTCGAATTGAACGCGGGCTACTCGTTCCCGATTTCACGCATCAGTGCCCGAAATCCGGCTTGCATAAAATGCTGATCCGTGGTCATCGCATCCATAAGATTTTGGTCCGCCATTACGACAAAGGAGATGCAATCCGTCAGCCCCCATTCCTTGTCGGCACGCTCCTTATACAGACCCAAAGCACGTTTCAGCAATCTTGTATCGACCGAAACCACATGGGTGTTGGGCGTGGCATAACATTGATTGATGAAGCGTACCGCTGCTGCCCGATGAGTGGCGCTCAGCGCGTTTCCGATTTCAATCAGGATGGCTTCGGTTGTCCAAACCTCCTTCGCGGTGCGCAGTTCGGTCAAGCACGACTTGGCGATCCTGTGGTATTGATCATTTCTATTCAGCAGTGCCTGGACGAAAGCAGTATCGAGGAAGAGTCGCGCTGACTTCATGATCAATGATCCAAAGCCTCTCGTTTCGGTGTACCGTATAAGTAATGGTCGTGCTCTTCAGCCCAGTCCGGCTGGGCAGCGACACTCCCGGCAAGGCTGTCCAGAACATCCCAAACGGTGGTTTGCGGTGATTGGTCGTCGGTTGCCGCCAGCCTTTCCTGGATTTCCCGCCAGACATTGATCGGGATCAAGACGCCGGTGGTCTGTCCATGCTGGTCGGCAACATATTGAATTGCTGGAAATTCCATTGCATATCTCCTCGATTTGGCCCGTTTTTGCAAGGCCTACAACTGCACCGGCTCCAGGTCGGTTACGTGAAACAGGCAGACCCGCGGCACGTCGGTGCTCGGCCGCCGGTCCTGATTTCGCACTCCGGCCAGCGCCGCCAGGCGAATGCCACGCCGGAGACACGGATAACGGTGTTCATGAGTTTAAGTTTAAGCTTGACACCTCATTCATCGAACTGAGCGGCGAACACCGCCTCCAAGGTCGGCGCCTCCAACAGCGCTTGCCCCCACCGCTCGATCCGGGCCTGTTCCGCCCCAGCCAGTTTCGTTTCCACCCAGTCCGGCAACGGCCCGAATCGCTAGGCCAGCATCCGCCGTAACAGCATTGCTTCACCCGCCGAAATGCCCTTCTCCATGCCCTTCTCCATGCCCTGTTGTTCCCACTGCTCGGCTATCGTCATCATCAGTTCACCTCCACCGCTTAACGCCGCCGTCACGACCTGGCGCAACTCATCGCCATTCAACCGTTCCGTGCTCGCCGCCTGCGCCAGATCTTATTCCATTTCCATATCAATCATAAAATAATAACCACACCCCAAGCGAAGGAGGTGTGGCGATGGGACGACGAGCGAGCGGTGGTGAGTTTCTGGAGCAGGCCAAGGCGTGCTTGGCGAAGGCACGGACGGTTGAGGAATTGAGACAAGCGCAGGCCGTGGTGTTGCCCTTGGCGTTGGGCTTGTCGCTGGAACAAACGGCGCAAGCGATGGGTGTGTCAGTGGGTTGGGCCTGTCAACTCCGAACGCGCTTTGTCCGCGCCGGCGGCGTTCCGGATAGCGGTCGGGCGAGGAGAGGCGGGCGCCGGCACGAGAACATGACGCGCGCCGAGGAAGCGGCCTTTCTGGCCCCGTTCTTCGAGAAGGCCAAGGGGGGTGGCATCCTGGTGGTCGGCGAGATCAAACGAGCGCTGGATGTCCGCCTGGGGCGCAAGGGCGCGCTGGCCTCCGCCTACAACCTGCCGCACCGTCATGGCTGGCGCAAGCTGGTTCCAGACAAGCAACATCCCAAAGCCAATGTGGCCGCGCAAGAGAACTGGAAAAAAAACTCCCCGACGTCCTCGCGGAAATCGACCACCAGTGGCTCAGTGAAGGACCCATCCGGCTGATGTTTCAGGACGAGGCACGCTTCGGGCGCATCTCGGATACCCGGCGCTGTTGGTGCCCCAAGCCCGTTCGGCCCCTGTGCCAGGCCATGGTCGTGCAAGAATACACATACGCCTATGCGGCGGTCTCGGTGGCCGACGGTCAGCTGGATACCCTGATTCTGCCCCGCGTCAATCGCCAATGCATGCAACTCTTCCTCGACGAGGTCGCCTCCCGCCATCCTGGCGAGCGGATCGTCATGGTGCTTGATGGCGCCGGTTGGCATCGGAGCGACTCCCTTGCGCTGGCACCCAATGTGCGCTTGCTCAAACTGCCGCCGTACTCGCCCGAACTCAATCCGGTCGAGCATCTTTGGGATGACCTACGGGAGAAATCCTTCCACAACCGCCTCTTCGAAAGCCTGGACGCGCTGGAAAATCATTTGGAAGGGGCGCTCCATGAGCTGGAACTTGACCATCATCGCGTCCATTCCATCGTCGCTTGGCCCTGGATTATAGCTTCACTATAGAATTGGAAATGGAATTAGACTTTAAATAATATCCGCAAACCGCCGTTCGACCTTCTCGAAATACAACACGCCCGCCAGGAAAAACACCACCGCCACCGTAAAGGAAATCGACAATCCCACAACATCGAGCGGCCTACCCAGAAAAGCCGCCCGGAACCCTTCGATCAAACCCGCCATCGGATTCAAATAGAACAGCCACTGCCAGCGCTCCGGCACCAGGCTGGCCGGGTACACCACCGGCGTCACGAACATCCACAACTGGATCAGAAACGGAATCACGTAGCGGAAATCGCGGTAGGCCACGGTCAGCGCCGACAGCAGCGTCCCCACCCCCAGCGCGGTGAAGATCACCGCCAGCGCCAGCATCGGCGCCAGCAGCAGGTTCACGCTCCACCCCACCCCGTAGGCCAGCATCAGCAGCAGCAGGATCGCCGTCGAAATGGCGAAATCCACCAGCCCCGCCCCCACTGACGCCAGCGGGATGATCAATCGCGGGAAATAAACCTTGCTGACCAGGTTGGCCGAACCCACCAGCGAGTTGCTGGAATTGCCGATGGCGTTGGCGAAAAAAGTCCAGGGCAACAGCGCGGCGTACACGAACACCGGATACGGGAATCCGTCCGAGGGCATCTTCGCCAACCGGCCGAAAAAGATCGAAAACACCACCATGGTCATCACCGGCTGAATCACCGCCCAAGCCACGCCCAACACGGTTTGCTTGTAGCGCACCTTGATGTCGCGCTGGGTCAGCACCCACAACAACTCGCGGTAGGCCCATAGCTCCCGCAAATCGAGCGTGCGCCAGCCTCGCCGCCGCGGTTCGATCACCGTGAGGTGCTCGTGGCCGAAGTAATGCTCTTGAAGAGTTTCAGAATGATCGTTCATTGGAGTCCGTCAGACCGTTCACGATGTTCTTGCTTACCCAGCCAGGCAACGAACGGACACTGTCTCCGACAGCCGGCTCATGGCCACGATTTACCAGTACCTTAGCGTGAAACCGGGCCGGTTCTTGATCTCCATGATCTGCTCCCCCACCCCCAGCACCACCAAACCCTGCCGCTCGGCGTAAGTCAACACGCTTTCCTCCACCGACAGGCTGGCCAGAATCCCCACTACTGGCCAGGCTGCGTACTCCGGGAAAAATTCCCGAAACGCCGCCACTTCCCGCGCGAAATGATCCACGTCCGCGCTTCGCAGGGTGCTCTTGGTGCTGTTCAGGCCCACCAGGTCCCCCGCTGTCACCGCAATCGCGTCGAATTCCCAAGTCCGCCCGTCTGCCAACCGCCGTTTGCGCCGCACTGATAAATCCACCACTTCCTGCCCCAGTAGTTCCCGCACGATCCGCGACAGGCTCGGCGCCACCAGATCCTCCACCAGGGTTCCCATCTTGTTCGCCAACTCACCCCACCGCCGGTTCATCTCGCGGTTGGCTTGGCGCGATTCATCCTTGAAGTCCTTCATCTCGTCCTTAAAGTCCTTCATCTCGTCCTTGAAGTCCTTCATCTCATCCTTGAAGTCCTTCATTTCCTCTTTGAACACTTTCATTTCATCCTTGAATTCTTTCATCTCGTCCTTGAATACACGCAACTCCGCCTCCGTGCGCATCTGGGAGTTGTACAACTTATTGAATTCAATGCCGACGCTCAGCACGAATTCATGCTGAGCCTCTTCCAGCCGGTCTACCCGTTCCTCTATTTCCGACATGACATTGCCTCCCTCACATCCTTCTCACTTCAACCAGTCAAACAAACTCTGGTTCTCCCGCACCCAATGGATGAGTCGGCGGACACCGTCTTTAACACTGATCGCCAGCCGAGCAACCGCTCCGCCTTGGCCAAATTGGGGACGAAATACCGAAGGTTTGCCTAACTTATCATCCCCTCACGCTTCTGAGCAGAAACCATCTTTCGTACTACGTCCTGCATTCGATATTTCGCCCGCCAACCCAACTCGGCTTCAGCGCGCGAGGGATTCGCCATGCTGTTGGCGATGTCGGTCGCCCGAAATAGGGCCGGGTCGGTATCCACATGCTCCCGCCAATCCAGTCCACATTCTGCGAACGAGGCGGCGACAAAATCCCGTAACGCACCGCTTTCGCCGGTTGCGATCACATAATCGCGGGGTGACGGTTGCTGGAGCATCAACCACATCGCCCGGATATACTCCGGCGCCCAACCCCAATCCCGCCACACGTCCAAGTTGCCAAGCCGCAACCGCTCGCCTGAACCCGCCACGATCCGGCAGGCCGCTGCCACGATTTTACGGGTCACGAAACGCTCCGGGCGCAGGAACGATTCGTGGTTGAACAGCAGCCCGGAACAGGCAAAGAGCCCATAAGCCTCGCGATAGTTCGCCACCTCCCAAAACGCCGCCGCCTTGGCGACCGCATAAGGACTGCACGGACGGAACGGCGTATCTTCGGTGGCGGGCGCCTTGCCAGTATCCCCAAAACATTCGCCCGAAGCTGCATGATAAAGACGCAAAGGTTTTCCCAGAAACCGCACTGCTTCTAGCAGATTAAGCGTCCCCAGCGCGATGCTCTCCAAGGTTTCGACCGGCTGCTCGAACGACAAACCAACCGAACTTTGCCCTGCCAAATTATAAATTTCGTCTGGCTCTACCCGGGTCAACACCTGCAGCACGCTGCGAAAGTCCGTGAGCGCCATGGACACGCACTCGACCTGATCAAAAATCCCAAGCCACCGCAGGTTGCCGAAACCCGTCATCTGAGCATCGCGTGAAGTTCCAATCACCCGATAGCCCCGCTCCAGCAGAAATTTCGCCAGCAGTGTGCCATCCTGCCCTGAAACTCCGCAGATCAGGGCCGTCCTCATCGCACCCTAGCTTCCCGGTCGGTAATCGTATCGACCAAGGCATGCACGCGCTCGGTAAAATTTGCGAAGGAAAAATACTCCAAGCCGCTCGGGATCTCCCGTGGACGCCCTAACGCTTCCAGAATCCCACGACGAATGTCCTTAGGATCATTTGGATGCACCAGAATACCCAACTTCCCATCGCGGACCGCCTCGCGCCCACCATCAATACAGCTAGCCACCACCGGTGCCCCGCAAGCCATCGCCTCCAGTAACACGAAACCGAATCCCTCTCCTCGACTTGGCATTACATAGGCGTCTGCCAATCGGTACAAATCAGCTTTTTCCTGCTCTACCACCAAGCCTGTGAACACCACCCGTTCCGCCAATCCCAGCGCCTGCGCCTTCTCCCGTAACCGCTCCCGGTCATCACCATCACCAGCGATGACATAGGCAATGTCCGCTATCTCATGAATCAGTTCTGGCAATAACTCCAGCACCTCATCGAATCCCTTGGCACGCTCCGCAGAAACCAACCTGCCGAAGGTCAACAGCACAGTCTTGCCAGTCAGACCATAGCGCTCCAACAAAAAACGGGACTTGTCACCGACACCGTAGGCCGATAGATCGATCGCATTAGGCAACAGCGAACACCGCTCCTGTGGAACCCTACACCAAGCAAGGAAGCGCTTTTGCGTAATACCACTGATTGAAATAACCCGACTCACCCTCAAGGACAGCCTATCCGCCAGCCACCGGGATGTCGGCTGCCACGCTTCGATGCCATAAATCATCAACCAAAGCGGGATCTTCAGTAGCCAAGCCATCAGCCAAGCCAAGGGCATCAGGTGAATATGGCCGCAATACACCAGATCAAAGCGGGGGGCGACCAGCACCCGGCGAGCAACTGCTGCCACATACCGAATCGAACCGCCAAGACCCGAGGTATCGAACAACAGCTTCTCAGGTAGCGGTTCCAGTGGCTTCGGCGCCACGCGCGGTATCGCCACTACTTGCGAAACTTGCGAATGCTGGCACAGCGCGGTAAGAAAATCTCGATTGTACTGGGCAATGCCGCCGTGGCCGCCAAAGGCATCTGGCACCAACGCAAGAATGCGCAAACTACGTTTCTCCCAAAGGATTATCGAACAACGCCATCACCCGCCGCGCCCAGCGCCGCGCCCAGTGCCCTCGACTGGCCACCACCGCTCTGGCTACCGGCAGCCGTTCCAGCCAATCCCGCACCGGGGTCTGAAAGCCAGCCCTCGGCTGGTCCACGATCTCGGCCGGCCCGCGCGCTGTCATGTGATCGCGAATGCAACGCAGTTCCGCCCGCTCCACGTCAGGCGCCGCTTGATGGTGGGCGAAAATGCCGGCAATTCCGCACATGGGCGTCGCGTGTCAGACTTGATCGGTTTCCAAACGCCCGGCACATGTCCGCTGCGTCAGTACCAGGATATCGGCGCGAAACCCCGGTAACTCCCGATCGTGCGTCTCTTTCAGGGATGCCACGTCCACCCTCGCCTCTACTCGTCCCGGCTCGGCCGTATCACGCCCCTTCAACCCGCCCGCTCAGCAAGGCGTCGAAATAGGCGATGGTCCGACGCAGCCCTTCCTCCAGATGAACCACCGGCTCCCAACCGCCCAACACCGACTTCGCCAAACCGATATCCGGCTTGCGCTGCAGTGGGTCGTCGCTCGGCAGCGGCTGATGGCTCAGCACCGAACGCGAGCCGGTCAGCTCGATCACCTTCTCCGCCAGTTCCCGGATGGTGAACTCGCCCGGATTGCCCAGATTGACCGGACCGGTGCAATCGTCCGGGGTGTCCATCAGCCGCAGCAAGCCTTCGATCAGATCGTCCACGAAGCAGAACGAGCGGGTCTGGTTGCCCTCGCCGTAGAGAGTGAGTGGCTCGTTCCGCAGCGCCTGAACGATGAAATTGGAGACCACCCGGCCATCATTGGGATGCATGCGCGGGCCATAGGTGTTGAAGATGCGCGCCACCTTGATGTTCAGCCCGTGCTGGCGGCGGTAGTCGAAAAACAGCGTTTCGGCGCAGCGCTTGCCCTCGTCGTAGCAACTGCGCTGGCCGACCGGGTTGACGTGGCCCCAATAGTCCTCCCGCTGCGGATGCATCTCCGGGTCGCCGTACACTTCGCTGGTGGAAGCTTGCAGGATTTTGGCCTTCACCCGCTTGGCCAGCCCCAGCATGTTGATCGCCCCGTGCACGCTGGTCTTGGTGGTCTGCACCGGATCGAACTGGTAGTGAATCGGCGAGGCCGGACAGGCCAAGTTGAAAATCTCGTCCACTTCCACGTACAGCGGAAAGGTGACGTCGTGCCGCATCAACTCGAAATGCGGGTTGTCCAGGATATGCAACAAGTTGTCCTTGGCGCCGGTGTAGAAATTATCCACACACAGCACATCGTGCCCGGCGGCCAGCAGTCGCTCGCACAGATGGGAGCCGAGGAACCCGGCGCCGCCGGTGACCAGAACACGTTTGCGAAGAGTGGGTTTCATGGCAACTTTATGATTATCAGCCCGAGAAGACTTACAAAAATCCCTCTCTACCCCCTCAAAAGAGAACGGGGCCAAGTGTCGAGGGTGGAATTAAGCGAGGATGTCGGCCGTCTACGGATGA